>AAZW01000008.1 GCA_000169995.1 Vibrionales bacterium SWAT-3
AGTTGCTGAATTTAAAATGTTAAATAAAATTCGCTTGGAAAGCATGATCATAAGTTACTCGAAACAATGATCATAAAACAGAAGAAAGCATGATCACCGCGAGTCAGAACGATGATCATTAAGTCATTGTAAGCATGATCATTATTGATTCGAAAGCATGATCAACATGGTTATACAGCTTATCCACAGCCGATCTTTGTCTACTTTGTTTCGAAGTACTTATTTGCTGGCAATGTGGATATTTTTGATTATCATTGTATCGGAACGATGATCAAGTAAGTCGGTATTTTTATCGTTCCTACCCCCCTTTCGTACAAAATTCACTCAATATTGATTACTCATTACTGATTTGGAGCTTCGGAAAGAGACCCCGCTAAATATAGGAAGCATGATCATGAAATTGTCATGTTTACGTATTCTCAGCTCGTGTCGATTGAATTTCCAAGTGTTTAAGCCTTATGAGCCTTGAATCCCCATTCCAAAAGCATTCGTCCGTAAGTTAGCCCTGAAAATATATGCTTCCGGAACGATATCTACTTGATCATTTTTCCGGAGGTTGATCATTTGGAGCGCGCATTTTAGTGGATCAATATTGGGGACCATAAGCCTTGATCATGCTTCATAATATGCAGTTATCAATCCAAGCATATGTGATGAAACCCATGATCATTCTTCCGTCGTTGTCGACGACACGATTGTTCGTTTGGTCAACTGACGACTAAATTGTAGGTCTGCGAGTTAATTATCTAGCATCAATCAACTCTGTTATTGAACGTGTATGTTCATCACCTGTTTCATAATCAATATTCGAATACAAATCACATCTACCGTAATCTATGGTTGTATTTCAATCGTTCCGAAGGTTTTTCTTCATATTCGTATTTACATTGTAAATAAGTGATACTGTAACATTTTAAATCTAAGGTGAAATTAGGCTCGTTATACACTAAGAAAATGGTCAAATTTGTATTCGTTTTAGATACTATTTCATCAAACTGTAAAAATTCAGTCTATTTTATGTGATTTCACTCATAAATGTATGTTCATGTTTTTGTTGTTTTTATTGGTGATCGCTGTACAATTTGTACTTAGTTAATCATTACGGAAACTGGCAATGAAAAGAGAACAAACGATTGATAAGCTCTATCAGCTAGCCGAACAAACTCAACAAGTTCAGGCTGACCGAATTGAGATTATTTTGGAAGAGCGAAGTGATGAGCATTTTCCGCCTATGTCTAAGGCTATGATGGAGACTCGTTCTGGTTTAACTCGTCGTAAATTGGATGAAGCTATCACTAAGCTTGAGGCGGAAGGGCATCAGTTTACGAAGAATAATGCCAACCATTACTCGATTTCATTGACCGAAGCTCACATGCTAATGGACGCGGCTGAAGTGCCAAAGTTCCACCAACGTAAACAGCATGCGGGCAATAAGCCATGGATTATCAACGTACAGAACCAAAAGGGTGGTACGGGTAAATCAATGACAGCGGTTCATTTAGCGGCATGTTTATCTTTGAATCTTGATAAGCGTTACCGCATCTGTCTGATTGACTTAGATCCACAAGGCTCTCTGCGCTTATTCCTAAACCCACAAATTAGTGGTGCTGAGCACGATAGCATTTATTCTGCTGTTGATATCATGCTGGACAACGTGCCAGAAGGCCAAGAAGTTGACCAAGAATTTCTGCGAAAAAATGTATTGTTGCCAACACAATATCCAAACCTAAAGACGATTTCTGCGTTCCCAGAAGATGCAATGTTTAATGCTGAAGCGTGGCAAAGCCTTTCTCAAGATCAGTCTTTAGACATTGTTCGTCTTTTAAAAGAGAAGCTTATCGATAAAATCGCGGACGATTTTGATGTGATTATGATTGATACTGGCCCGCACGTAGATCCGCTTGTATGGAACGCAATGTATGCGTCTAACGCACTGTTGATTCCATGTGCGGCAAAGCGTTTGGACTGGGCTTCAACGGTTAACTTCTTCCAACACTTACCAACCGTCTACGAAATGTTCCCGGACGATTGGAAAGGGCTTGAGTTTGTTCGTCTGATGCCAACCATGTTTGAAGACGACAACAAGAAACAGGTATCAGTACTGACTGAAATGAACTACCTGTTGAATGACCAAGTCATGATGGCAACCATTCCAAGAAGCCGCGCATTCGAGACTTGCGCAGATACTTACAGCACGGTTTTCGACCTTACTGTGAGTGATTTTGAAGGTGGTAAGAAGACTCTGGCTGTCGCTCAAGACGCGGTACAAAAAAGTGCTCTAGAATTAGAGCGAGTATTACATAGCAACTGGCCTTCACTTAATCAGGGATAACAAGAATGGCAATTAAAACATCTGACTTAAATGCAAAGCTATTTGGTAAGGCGAACAAACGTCGTGTTGCTACGCCTCAAGAAGCGCAAACGGCTGCTAAAGAACAGGCTCAAGTGATCGAGCTCTCTGTTGCTGGCGAAGATTTAGTTTCATTTGAATTGGTTCGAATTCCTGCTTCTGAAGTAGCAACTCGCACCGTTGTTTTTGAAGAGAATGCTCGTGAGCAATCTTTCCTAAACGAACATGCTCTTTCTGATGTTCTGACAACATTGAAAGAACGCGGCCAGCAATACCCAGCAGTTGGTCGTAAAAACAAAGACGGTAAGATTGAAGTTCTTGATGGTAGCCGTCGTCGTATGTCATGTATTTTGGCTGACAAAGAGTTCCTAATCTATGTTGCTGAAAACATTAACGGAGAACACGCTAAGTTTTTATCTGATGTAGCCAACGCTCATAAGCCGCTTTCTTTGTACGAGAAGGGTAAAGAGATGCAAGCCAAGCTTGATAAGGGCGAAGCTGAAGACCAAAAAGCGTTAGCAAAAATGTTCCAGTGCAGCGAAGCGCTAGTGAGTGGTGCTTTGAAAGCAGCTGCTTTACCACTTGAACTACTTCAAGCTTACCCAAATGTGAGCGACCTTGGTCGTCCAACGATTGTTAAACTGCATAAACAATTCAGTGGCCTGACTGAAGACCAGCAGCAAACATTACTCACTAAGTGTGATGCTTCTGAAGGCTTTGTGTGGCAGCGCAGTGAAGCACAAGGCGTAACTCGTCTAACTAAAGACGTAACGGAAACGCTAGAAGGTTGGATTCTTGAACTGGCTCCTGCGCCAGCGAAAAAGGCGTCACCAAAAGTTGAGCTTATCAAAGGTCGTGCTTCATACAGCCGTAAGGGTTCAAACCTAGCGTTAAACCTGAAGAAAGTTGATGACGCAACGATGCAAGAAATCCTAGCGTTCGTGCAATCGAAACTCGACTAAGTAAATTTCCTTCCAAACTTCTCTAAAGCCGCTTTATGAAGTGACCCCGTAAAGTTGGACATTTCTGTTAAGCGGCTTTCAAGGCCTGAGTTCGATATTCTATCGGAGTCAGGCCTTTTAGTTTCACTTTTATACGTTTGGTATTGTAGTACTCGATATACTCTTTGATTTGCGCTATCAGAGCATCTTCAAAGCTTTGGTTGTGATACATCTCTGTTTTGAGTAAAGCAAAAAAATTTTCAGCAACAGCATTATCCAAGCAGTTACCTTTTCTCGACATGCTTTGCGTTAACCCACTCTCCGCTACCTTTTTCTGATACTGTCGATGACGATATTGCCAACCTTGGTCGCTATGTATAATTGGCTTTGAGTTGGGTTTAAGCGTTGATATAGCCTCCGTTAGCATATCCGTGACAAGCGGCAAGCAGGCATTCTTGGCCACTCTATAAGCAACCACCTCCTGAGTAAACAAGTCGACAACGGGAGATAAGTATACTTTCTGCTCTTTGACTTTAAACTCCGTGACATCAGTTACCCATTTTTCATCGGGTTGAGTCGCACTAAAATCTCTTTCAAGCACGTTGGGAGCAGCTGTTCCAGACTCTCCTCGTTATGAACGATACTTTTTAATCCTGACCGTCGATTTAAGGTTGAGCTGAGCCATAAGCCTTTGAACCGTTTTGTGATTAAGCACGAACCCCCGATTTTTTAGTTCCAAGTGAATACGGCGGTAGCCGTATCGTCCCTTATGTTCATGATAAATTGACTTTATCAACCGCAGCTCACGTTCGTAGCTATTTGGGCGCTTGCTCGTTTGAACTTGATAATAAAAGACACTTTTTGCCAGCTGTAGAGTGTGCAGTAAGTGCTTTAACGGGTACTTGCCTTTAAGAGTTAGAGCTATGACCGCTTTTTCTTTGTTCGACGGTTTTTTTCCTGCTCCAACTCTTCCAACTTTTTTAGAACGGCATTCTCGGTTCGCAAGTAGAGCAACTCCTCTTTTAGCTCCTCAAGCGTCATTTCATCATCAGGCTTAGTGGTACGTTGAGGGTGCTGTTTCATTGGAGGTCTTCCTTTCTGGCGCATTTTGAGCCCTTTGATACCGAGCTCATTAAATCTTTTGAGCCAGACAGAGAGTATCCCAGGGGATGAGAGGTTTAATATTGCGCTAGTGTGCGTGAGAGACCAATCATTCGTCCACATTAAATTCAATGCTTTTCGTTTTTCCTGAGCAGTAGCAGCATGCTTAGTTGGTAAAAATGAGTTAGCACCATGGATGGCAAAGACTTGAGCCCAATACCGTATCTGTCTTGAAGAAATTGAATATTGTTTTGCTAAGTAGAGAGATGATGTGCCATCTAAGTATTGCTTGGCAATGATACATTTTAGCTCTCGGTTATATTTGGACATAAAAAGACCCCCAATAATTGGTGTCCAACTATTGGGGGTCAGTTCATTATGCGGCTTTTTATTTGGCTGTGATAAACTGTGTGTAGATGAATCTGGACACGAATTATGACAAGCCCAACCAACACGTTTCTGCATACACTTTCCAATATCGCCCAACATAATGATCACCGTTGCGGCGTGGTGTTTAATGGCGATGCGACATGGCAAAACTCTGCTATCTCTAGTTACCTCAAAGAGAACAACACACAAACCGTTTTCCAAATCGGTGGCACTCCGTTTGATGGGGTAATGCATGCACCAGTAAAGAAAGGTCAGCAACTTCTTGGTCGTGAATGCCAAGTGCTTGTTTGTGATTTTAGAGAGCAGTTTGATGCAAACGGTTTTAGCGCTGCGCTTGGTGCGTTAGTAGGAGGTGGATTATTGTTGGTGCTGCCACCAAACATAAAAGATCCTGAACACACCGAAGATTCGGCGTTTGGTGAATGTTGGCTCAAGACTCATTTTGATAAACTCATCTCAGTTTCCCAAAGCGATGAAGCGTCGGGGTTGAAGTGCAGTTTTGATTCGCTTCCGCAAAAACGCATTGAAGCAACCCGTCTAAATCGATTTGAGCAGCAGAATATTGCTGTTGAGTTGGTCAAGAAAGTGGTCTCTGGTCATCGAAAGCGTCCTTTGATTTTGACGGCTGACAGAGGCCGTGGTAAAAGCTCGACGTTAGGTATTGCAGCAGCGCTGCTTTTGGCTGAACGTCCTGGATTCAACATTGTTGTGACAGCTCCATCTGTTAAGGCCATTGAGCCTGTTTTTTCGCATGCGAAGCAACGGCTCGATAGCTGTGAAGTCGTTAACGCCACTCATATTTGTCATCAAGGTGGAAGCCTTAGATTTGTTGCGCCAGACGAACTACTAAAATCCAAGCCCGAGTGTGATTTATTATTGGTTGATGAAGCAGCGGCGATTCCCATTCCAATGTTGAAGTCTATGGTTGATAGTTATCATCGCATGGCTTTTTCAACCACGGTTCATGGCTATGAAGGGAGCGGTCGAGGTTTCGGAATCAAATTCGAAGCATGGCTTTCCAAGCATCGCCCAGGCTGGAAAGGATACAGACTTGAACAGCCTATCCGTTGGAATAATAACGACCCGCTTGAAGCTTGGTTGTTTGATTGTTTCTTACTTGGTGCAGCCTCATCAAATGATATGGCAGAGCGCAAGGTTGAAGTGCTTTCTAATGAGAGACCCAACTCACTAAGTTTGGTCGAGTTATCCAAGCAAGATTGTTTAGCTAACCCAAGTAAGCTTCATCAATGTTTCTCTCTGCTGGTTGATGCTCATTATCAAACATCTCCAAATGACCTGATGCAGTTCCTAAGCAACCCTGCGATTCAATTGTACGCCGTGTGGCAGCAAGAAGAGTGTTTGGGTTGTATGTTGGTCACGCAAGAGGGTGGGTTAGACAGTGAATTGATTTCCCAGATTCAAATTGGAAAACGCAGACCACAAGGTCATCTGGCTCCTGTGTTGTTAGCTAATCAACTTGGAGCCACACAAGCAGCAACGAGTCACTGTATCAGAGTGATGCGTATTGCTGTATCAACACGTCATCAAGGTTTTGGTATTGGCAGTTGGATGTTGGATAAGTTATCGCAACACATCGAACAAGCCGACTACTTAGCGACGAGTTTCGGCGCGACAAGCGATTTGATTGCGTTCTGGCGTAACAACGATTTCGCACCAGTACATATCGGCCACCAGCGTGATCAGGCAAGTGGCTGTCACTCTGTGCTAATGGTTAAACCTCTTAAAGCAAATTCAGAAAGTTGGATCAGCCAGCTTCTGAACCATTTTGAGCGTAGTTTTTGTTTTGTTGTTTCGGGCTCTCTGGCATCTCTTGAAGTCGATATGGTGCGAGCATTATTGCCAACTTCTTGTGAATCAATCTGCGAACTCGAAGTCCAACTTATCAAGAACTATGTTGAAGGAGGGAATAGTTACGACAGCATTGGCTACAGTGTGTTGAAGTTGGTGCTTATTAGTAATACACGTCAAGCTCAGAAAACAGTTCTCGATTCTACGAATGTCGTTCACTCTTCCGTTTCTGATTTGTTGCTTGCCAAGGTTGTTCAACAGAAAGGGTGGGGGAGCTGTGTTGAACAATTTAACTTTGTTGGGCGTAAGCAAGCCGAGTCTCAATTCCGAAAAGATGTAGAAGCCTTACTCGCTAATTTACAGTGTAAATAGCGACAGCAGATTTCAAGCGAGATTTACAGTGTAAATTAGAAGGTTGAATTTACACTGTAAACTGCTTCTTACCTTCTTACCTTCTTACCTTCTTACCTTCTAGCCACAAAGCCACAAAGCCCATTTCCGATTTCATTGTCTCCGTTTCTTGTCGAGCTAAGGTAAGTCGCCACGTTAGCGAAGTGTAAAACTCCAAATTACAACCTTCAGAGAATAACGCTTTGTATCGGTAAAGGTGAGGCAAATCATAAAATGGGTAAGTCTTAATTATGAGTCATCTTTGCAATAACGAAAGTAAGTGATGTGACGCTGATTATTATAATGTGACGATTCTAAGCTCAGATTGATTTATATAGACTGAATAACAACTGAGTCATTAGGGATACTCAATTCGAATGTGGGATAACATCGTTACACTGTCGGAAGATAAGCAACAAGTAATGGCATGTCTGCCGTCAGGGTTTGTGGTTGATGCAAGCTTTGATAACAAGACACTGCCACCAGCCTTGGAAGCAATTGACGCATCAAACTATTTTCTTTTTGAAGAAGAAGTGCTGCGTTTTGTCTCTCTTGCTAAAGAAGGCAAAGGAGAAGCTTACGAAGGTATTTTGATTGCTGAGGTTCGTGACGCCAGTGTAGAGGTGCAACTATCCGATGATGAGATGTTAGCGAGTCTTGTTGTCACGGGTCCTTACAACGGAAATCCTCTACGCGGTAGTGACATCATCCATTGTCTAGCTCAAGCTCACATCACTAAAGGGATTAATAAGTTAGCCCTAAGAAAAGTATTAATGATGAGTAGTAAGCTTAGGCCGGGAGAAAAGTTTACTCAGCCTGTCGCTAAAGGCACTCAGCCGATCAGGGGGAAAGATGCTAAGTTTGCAGCGCTTGTGGAAGACATTACCCGTCAAGTTCTAAAGCCTCGAGGTAAAGACGAAGGCAAGATTGATATGCGGGATTTGGGAGAAACCATTACCGTTGGACTGAATGACCAATTGATGAAGCGCACTCCCGCGACCAAAGGTGTTGCTGGGTTTACGGTTCAAGGCCGAGTCATCCCACCAATCCCTGGACAAGATAGTTTAATCAAGCCTGGCAAAGGCACTTATATTTCTCCTGATGACCCCAATCTATTGCTCGCTTCCCACCCTGGCTTACCCATCATTAAAGATCGAACCATCGAAGTGGATGACGCATTGTGTGTTAGCAATGTTGATGTCTCTACTGGACACGTAAAGTTTAAAGGTAATGTGTTTGTCTCTGGCAACATTGAACCAGGCATGGTTGTGAAAGCCACTGGGAGTATTACAGTCGGCGGCTTTATTGAATCTGCTGAAGTTCAGGCGCAAGGCGATATTAAAGTCGCGAAAGGAATCATCGGACATACGACCAAAGAGGGAGAACCGAAAAGCTGTAAGGTATTTAGCAAAGGTTCCATCACGGCAAGCTATGCTCAAAACGCCGAATTACAGACGGCGGGCGATATTCGCCTTGGCGTGCACAGCATGAGTAACGAAATTCGCTGTGGTAACAACTTTATTGTGATGGACTCGCTCAAGAAGCACGGCACACTCAGTGGCGGTGAAGCGAAAGTGGGGGGTAAGGTGGAGTGCGTTTTCTTAGGCGTTGAAGGGGATACTGCAACTAAGGTCCATGGTTTTGCTCGCTATGATGGTTACCGACAGAAGATTGCTGAACTCAAGGAAATCTATAGACATGCGCAAGAACAGACTATGGATGTGATTCGCCAAGAGCTTGAGTTTAAGAAATTACCTAAAGCAGAGCGAAGCGAAGAACTAGCGTTACAAATAGAGCAGCAGCGCGAGAAGAACAATCACGCCATAGAAAGCACTAAACAAAAGCTGGATACTCTAGAAGCGGAATTTGAAACGAACCTAGCGGAGTGTACCGTCGAAGCACACGAAAAGGTTTATACACGAGTCACTGTGCAGTTTGGTGATGAAACTGTGACAACCAAGCGCACCCATGGGGGAAGCGTGTTTTCCTTCAACCAATACGAGATTCAATGTTCCTTTAAGATGGAACAAGAAGACATTTCACTATAAAAGGCGCCAGTATGCGGCGCCTCTATCAAAAATATCCTCATCATCACCTCCCTTTAATCAGAAGACCACACCGAGCGAATGTCTGGCCATCCCCAGTTGGTGAGTGCGACATCTTCTAACACACCTTGAAATCGTAATGTTTGAGTGTGATGAAACATTGGGGCAATCCAGTACTCACTGACCAAGGTTGAAGCGATCGGCTCTAACGCCGTTAGGTAATCTTCAAGCGGGGTGCTCGCTCTAAGGTTTTCCAATTGTTGATCAAGCCAACTTGCATTTGTTTCCCCTAAAGTGTGGTACAGCACGTTGTTACAGTAGAAATTAGAAAACGCTGAGGCGTGACGGTTATCGTCTAAATTGATATTCGTTAAGATCAGTGTTTCATCGAGTGTGCCGTTGTTCGCTTTCTCACTCAACTCTCGATAGGAATACATCACCATTTCAACCACACAATTGTGTTCGGAAAGTACTGAAGAAATAGCCCGAGCGCATCGGCGCAGAGCTGTGTAGTTGTATCCAGCAATGGTAATGGTTTTTGGTAGCGCGCTGAATTCACCAAATGGGCGTAAAACGGGGTTCCAAACAGGTAATAAGTTGTTGGCTACGACACTGCCGTAATGAACCTTCTTTTTCTGGAATACGTCGAGTATTCGCTGCGGTTGAATCAATTCCGTAATGTAACAACGTTGGGCACGTGTTAACGGATGCTTTGCATGGTGGTTGAATAACGCGAACAAGCAGCCGTCTTCAGTTCGACTGTGTTGACTCGCTTGAGTAGCATTGGGTGCTTGTATTGAAACTTCAATACCGCTTGTCGTTTCAGATACTTGGATTGGTGTATTACTGGATAGTGATGGGTTCTCCATTTGCTCGTCGTTGACGCTCCAAATCGTAACTAAGTCGACTAACACACGACACGAATAGTAGCCATCGAACGCTTGCAGTTTAAGCTTATTTTTGTCGTGTTCTACCACTGTAAATGGACCACTGCCAATCACAGCATTGTTGTTTGCAACATTAACTTGGTTTGCTGGCTGAATACCGTATTTGACACCAGAGACAAGCCCTGCAAACCCTTGATCTGGTTTGCTTAATGTAAATACCACTTTCAATGGATGTGGTGCGGTGATGTCGCTGACGTGCGCGAGTTCTTTTTGATAATAGGGAAGGGCACTGAGTTTAGCAAAGAGGCTCACAATGGTATCAGCGTCTATTGGTTCGTCGTTGTGGAACTTAAGTCCAGGGCGAAGATGGAATGTCCATTGATAGCTCGCTTCGTCATAGCGCCAATGGTGAGCGAGTTCTGGTTTGATAACACCATTGTCATGGCTGGAGACCAAGCAGCAATACACCTGACGCAAGAAGAAGCGCTCGCTACAGCGGTGTAATTGGTGTGGCACAATACGCTCGAACATGCGCTTGTATGTGAGTTGAATACTGACACGGCCTTCCTGAACAGAAGCTCCTGAAGTAGTTTTCAGCAGGCGACCAAACGTTGCTTCGTCTTCATCAAGAATTGCCAAAGCTTTCTCATACTTACCTTGTTGGATTCGCTCTAGAGCAAGGCTCTCCTTGAGTACGCCTAGTTCAATGTTTAACAGAAGCGACGAACGTTGGTTTCGACCGGCTTTCGGTTGCCAGGTTAACCACGCTAGTTCTTGCATTTGTGATAACAGGTTGCGGGCATGTCGAGGAGAAGTACACAGCAAATCAGCCACTTCTTGTACTGTGGTTTTCATTTCGCTGCCGACACCAATGGGTGCGATTCGCTGATAATACCGAAGCAGGTTGAGATTAGACACCAAGAGCCCTTTGTTAATGGATAGCCTGGTATTTTACTCAACTTAACTTCGAGAAAATAAGAAAATGTTCAGTTACTTTGTTCCCCTTTTGTCACGGTTTAAGGGAATAAAAAAGGGGAAGCATTCGCTCCCCCTTTGGTAATTGTGTTGATGACAGGCTTTAGCTAACTGCTCTTACACGACCTTGTTTAAGGTCGGACAGAACCTTCGCTTTCGGGCCATCAGCAATTATGCTGCCTTTCTCCATTACGATGACTCTGTCTACAACATCTAACATCGAGGTTTTATGAGTGATAAGGATCAGCGTTTCGCTTGGTAACAGTTGGCTAAGCTGATGCTTGATGTGCATTTCTGAACGGTTATCCATTGCACTGGTTGGCTCATCCATTAGCAATACCGGAGGACGACCTAAGAAAGCTCTGGCAATCGCAATTGACTGACGTTGACCACCTGAAAGCAAACCACCCCCTTCACCCACTTGGCGCTCTAGGCCGGCAGGATCTTGCTGAGTAAAGGCTGTCACACCCGCACGGTTCGCTGCATCCATCACATCACGATCGTCCACCAAAGGGCGGCCTAGAGTAATGTTATCTCTGACTGAACCATAGAATAGGTTACTGTCTTGCGGTACACAGCCTATATTGCGTCGTACGTCGACATGGTGAAGTTGCTCCATATCGGTATCATCAATGCGCACATGGCCTTCTGTGGGCTTGTACAGGCCCATAATAAGGCGTTCTAGGGTTGTTTTACCTGAACCAATACGACCGATGATCGCCACCTTCTCGCCGGGTGCGATGGTCAGGCTGAGATCTCGCACTGAAGCGACGGGCGAATCAGGATAGTGGAACGTCACTTTATCTAGTGCAATGTGACCTTGAATGATTGGTCGGTGAATGTAGCGCTTACCTTCTTCTTGCTCGTCAGGCATCGACATCACTTGTTCAATCAGCGTCATTGAGGATTTGGCTTGGTTGTAACGTGTAGAAAGCAGCGACAACTGAACAAGAGGACCAATCGCACGACCACTCAACATGGTTGCAGCGATCAAACCACCCATCGTTAGTTCACCTTCAGCAATTAGATACACACCAAAAATGATCATCCCTACATTGGTACTCTGCTGAACAAAGCCTGCGGTGTTTTGGATGCTGTCGGTAATGCGGCGGCTTTTAATATTCCAGTTCGCCATGTGAGCAACGGCTTCTTCCCAACGGAATTGGAACTGGCTCTGTGCGCTGAATAGTTTAACGGTTTCTAGGCCTGCCAAACTCTCGATCAAGTTCGCGTACTTCTGAGAGGCTAGGCGTGAACCTTCTTCAATGGTGCGACGCAATGGACCTTGAATCAACAACGCGTAGATGATCAGAATCACGACACCTGCGAATGGAACAAACACTAAGTTACCCGCCATTAACCAAATTAAGGCGAGGAACATGATGGCGAAGGGCAAGTCGATCAGAGAGCCGATCGTCGCAGAGGTAAAGAATTCTCGAATTGACTCAAACTCTTGCAAGTTTTTCGCGAAGGCACCAACTGAAGCTGGTTTTGCTTCCATACGAATGCCAAGTACCTTGCTGAACAATTTGGAGGAAATCAGGATATCGGATTTTTTCCCCGCAACGTCGATGAAGTAGCTACGCATCAACTTTAACAGTAGATCGAACAGGAAGACGACGAAAATGCCGCTCGCTAATACCCACAAGGTTTCAAATGCAAGGTTAGGTACTACTTTGTCGTATACCAAACGCGTAAACATCGGCGCAGCAATCGCAAAAATGTTGATAAGAATCGACGCTATTAATACATCACGATAGATGTTTTTCGATTCCCAAATGGTGCTCCAAAACCAGTGACCTTTGCGTGTTTTCAGAACTTCTGGTGAACGCTCGTCATAGCGGAACTGCTTTTTAACTAAGAAGTAGCGGCCAATGAACTGTTCTTTAAGTTCGGCAACAGGAATGATGATTGGCACCATTCCACTCTCAGCTGTGATGATTTCAGCTTCTTGTTTTTCAAGGTCGATGCTGTTGAGCACACACGCTTCGCCCTGCTTTAGCAATAATACCGCCGGCAAAATTAGGTGTGGGATGTTATCTAAGTCGGAACGGTTTTCTTTTGCCACTAGCCCCGCACGTTCTGCCGAACGTGGGAACAGGAAAGGGGTTAGCTTTCCGTCTGATAGTGGCAACCCATTGACCAACGCCTCAGGCGAGTTCGCTAACCCGTAATATCGGCTAACGTAGATCAATGAGTTCAATAGTGGATCTTGCATGCGATATAACCCTTACAACTATTTATCAACAATGAAGCCTTGGAACACTTCTACGTAGTTATCAGACAAGATATCTAACTGAGTCTGAGTTTCGATTCGAGATGCGATGGTGGTGACACCAAGGTTATGAGCCGTTCGTGAAATCGACGTGAGCGTGAATTTCTGCTTCTCATCGTCCAAGTTATGCGTGAACAGGTAATCCAGTTTCACGTAGCTAGGACGGTACTCGTTGATGTAGTCCAGTGATTGGAAGTTACGTCCGTAGTTATCGACACCAAACATCGCTTCAGCATTGCGAATGGTGTTACACAATAGTGCCGTGTAGTGAGGAACGTTGATGAAACAGTTTTCTGGGATCTCAAAATGCAGCAGGTGAGCGACTGAAGCATTTTGTTCAAGCGTTTTACCAATCCAACGGATAAAGCTTGGCTGAGAGATACTGCTTGGTGAGATATTGATTGCGATTGGGCTTGTCACCTCTTTTGCTGTTAGCTTCTCAATCATCTTCTCGATTACGTATTGGTCGAGAATGTGGCTCATTTCAAGCTGTTCTAGTGCGTATAGGTACTGGTTAGCACCGTAACGAATGCCATCTTTCTCAATCGCAGAGAACACTTCTTGGTGATAGGTTTTGCCAAACGCATTATTTGCAGCTTGTAGGCGGAATGTGACTAGGTCATTGATGATCGCCTCTTCAACCAACATGCGCCATTGTTGTTTACCCATTACTGCGCCATGGTCGTCAGCTGTGACGTAGCCATAAGCGAGTTCACGATTCGCTTTAGCACTAGAGAGCGCGTTATCGACCAATGACATGATTTCGGTGCTGGTTTTACGTTTGTTGCTGTGCGTTACACCCAATGCAATGTGTGGATTTGCCATGCCTGTTGGATCTGAACCTAGGCTTTGAATACAGTTGACGATGCTGCCAGCGACCAGTTTAAGCTCGCTTTCATCAATGTTCGGCATAATGAAACCAAACTCGTCACTCGAAATGCGCGCAATGGTGATGTCTGGTGATGAGATAGAAGCTTGCAGTTGTTCTGCCAATTGATGAACCAGCGCATCACCTTCTTGGTAACCTTTCTCGTCGTACTCTTCACTGATAAATTCCGCTTTCAGTACTGCAAGACCACCTAAGCTCGATTCTTCTAGCCACTGATTTAATTGCGACATGTAGTAAGCGCGATTACCCAGCTGAGAAACCGGGTCAATGTACGCTCTTTCACGTAGCTTCTGAGCTTCTTTTGCTTGGTTTTTAAAGGCTTGTTCAACTTGAGTCGACATGTGATTGATGCCATCAACCACCAAGATCAGATCTTTTGTTTTAGGGCGTTTTAATGGCTCACCGAATTGGTTCTTAGCGATCTGATCCATTTTAGTAATGATCATTGATAGTGGGCGTAGTGCTCGCTTAAGGATCCATGAAATCGAGATCAAGCCGAGTAAAAAGATCACACCAAAGATGCTTAATAAGCGAGTGAAGGCTTGCCATAATTGATCATAGGCAGGACCTGGGTGGCTGACGATCTCGACTTCCGCAAGCTGCATCCAACCACTGGTGATCACTCGGCGATCATGAACGGGTTCAAATAGGTTGAGATTGGTAAACCAATGGGGCACGCCCGAGGGTTTTACAGGGTATGAACGGATGATGTCTTCACCGCTGTCTAGAAAAATCAATCGTACGACCGAGTAAGAACTGCCATCAAACAGGGCGTTGATAACAGACTCTACCGATACCTTATCCTTTTCTTCAAGGTAAGGGGCAAGAGCCAGTCCAACAGTATTAATGGTATTACTTACCTCAGAGCGTTGCTGCTCCTCTAAGTATCCACGGGTAGTATTGAATTCGATCATAAAGACTGACGTCATCAGTAATATGAACACCGCAACCATCCCGACCACAAGCTGTTTATATAAAGTCATTGTACCTACTCATCGTAATTGATAATGGGTTTGTTTAATTTTAGAGAGCGCTCACGGGAACGTAAGTCGTTCCATAAGCTCAATCTTGAAGATTTCCCTGCTAGCTTGCCGCTGCCTGCTGCCGACTTAATTAACCAAAGGTTTTTACCGTTGAAACTGTAAATTGGTCGTAGGTCATGGCGTTTAGAACCGCGCTTTATTTCAGGGTTTAAGTTGTCCAAAATTAGTGGCTCTGCACTTGGTGTGGAGTAGTAAGCCAACACCATGTGGAACTGGTTTAGCTCCAGTGCCTTTACGTACACTAATCGCAATTTCTTATCTGGAACGCCTAGCTCAAGCAGAGAGAAGTATTTCGCAATGGTGAAGTCTTCACAGTCACCAGCATTACTACCTAAAAACTCCAGTGGTGTTGCCCAGTAGTCTTTCTTTCCCCACAAGATGCTGTCGTCGACAAAGTACATCTGATTGAAGAACTGGTTCACTGACGTGAGCTTCTCTTTCTCGCTTAAACCATCGTATGACGTCATATTTGAACGCCAAGTTGCCACGCGCTTTCCGGCTCTCTCACCGTAGGTTTGCGTGACAGCATCGATCCATCTTTGGTCGTTCTTATTGAGAGCGACAGAAGTAAAAGAGGTGAGGACGAGCAATAACAGCGATATTCGAGACTTCATAGCCTCAGCTCTTGTTGGTTCACTATGTATTGAAAGGCATTGTTAACCATCAAACGTCCTTACTCTTTCAGTGCGTTGTTTTGTGCACTGAGGATAGGTTTCAACATGTACTCAAGTACGGTTCTTTTACCCGTGATGATATCGACCGAGGCTGTCATACCTGGAATGATTGGCAGCTCTTCGTTTTGTCCAAAATTATGTTTCTCGGTACGTACACGCACGATGTAAAAGCTGTTGCCTTCTTCATCCTGTGTCGTATCGGCGCTGATGTGCTCTAACACGCCTTCTAAGCCACCATATTTAGTGAAATCATAAGCACTAAACTTAACAATGGCAGTCAGTTCTGGGCGTAGGAATGCGATGTCTTGCGGGGCAATTTTTGCTTCAACGAGCAAAGAGTCTTCGGTCGGTACAATCTCAACGATGTCCATACCTGGCTGGATTACGCCACCCACGGTATTGATACCCAACGTTTTAACGGTTCCGGTTACTGGAGAAACGACGACAGTACGGTTTACTCTGTCTTCTAGGCCAACCGCAGATTCGGTCAGTGCAGAGAGTTTATCTTGTGCTTGATTGAGTTTTTCTTGTTGTTCCGAGCGGAAGTTAAGAGCCGCGTCGATACGGCTGAGCATAGCTTCTTTGATTGCTGAGCGTAGCAGAGGGATTTTAAGCTCGCTTGAGGTCATTTCTCGGCGAGTATCGTTGACTTGTCGTTGCAGCTTAAGTAATTCAATTCTTGGTACCACACCTTCGTCGGCAAGCGGTTTCGTGATGTCCAATTCCTGGCGAGCGAACTGGTAGCTCTGTTTTAGGTTTCGCACACGTGCTTTGATTTCAACAAGATCTTGTTGTTTCTGTTCAACTTGTTGATCAAAAACGGAAAGTTGGTTTTTAAGGTTGTTTAAATCTTGGCGGTACTCTGCTTTTTGACGATTAACCAGATCAGGTTGAACTTCGTAGAACTTAGGCGGGAAAGCGAGTTTTCCATAATCAAGAGTGACACTTTTCTTCCACTCTTTCTCATTAAAGTCTTCATTGATTACTACGCTGGTTAACGATGCGGAAAGCATCAATACGTTGGCGGTTAAGTTGGCAACTTGCTGTTCACGCTCACGGAAGTCAGAGCGGAATCGAGTGTCATCGATCAATAGCAGCTGTTGGCCTTTTTGAACCTGCTGACCTTCTTTCACCAAGATCTCTTTAACTAAACCACCTTCAAGGTTTTGCACAACTTGGATCTGCGAAGAGGGGATCACTTTGCCCTGCCCGACAGTAACCTTGTCGATCTCCGCCCAAGCGGACCACCCAATAGCAGCAATAAAGAACAGAACGATCATCCACAACATGATACGCGCACTGGTCGGCGTATTGAGTAGTAGTGCCGCGGTTTTATCGTCGACGTACTCAAGTTCGGTTTCGTTCAATTTGCTGAAATTCTTCTGGCTCATAACAGTCCTTGTTTGCTGAATAAAAGTGCAAGCCTATTGAGTGTATTCTTACTTTTGATAAATGTTAAGAAATTGCTCCTTTAAATATTTGAATTTATATATTTTTTAACTCTTATCTGTTTTTGAAATCTGTTTTGTCGAGTTGGTGCTTTCTTAGCTTGTCATAGAGGGTTTTCCTCGACACTTGCAGCTCTTGTTGTACGTCTTTTAAGCGCCCTTGATGGCGATGCAGTGCTTCTATCAAGAGGATTTGTTCAAAGCTGTCGGTACGTTGGCTTAATGACTGTTGTTGTTCTTCAATATTGACGTCTAGCGAACCGTCATCCGCTTGTTCTGGATTGTCTGCTTGATCTGACTCTTGATTGTCGAGTGCTGGTTGCTTCACCTGAGTCAGTACTCGTAGCTCGGCATGTTGACGAAGCTGGCGAATGTTTTCGCCCCAGTGAGTGGCTATCAAGCGTTGAATCTCTTTCTCTGTGAACACTGGTGGTGGTAACTGGTAACGACTTGCTGCACCTCTAGCAAAGTGTTTGAACAAAGAGCCAATATCCTCTGTTCGTTGCGCCAAAGGCAGTAAGTCAAATCGGCGCAACTCACTTGTAATTGTAGTAGGAACTACTGTAGTTGCGACAATGATACAAGTTGCATTGGTCTTGCATGAGTTTTCTCGAAGTAGAGTCGGTTTTAAAGTCGCCAACCATTGCCATTGATCTGAAGTTAATGCTTCTGTTTCATGGATGTAGAGTGTTCCGCCTTGATGTTTGTGAAAGAGCTGTAGGACAAACTGGTGAAATGTCGCTTCGTCATTGCGTGGCAAATTAAACGCTGCAACCGGGCAAAGTTCAGCGGTGGGCTGACTGTGTAAATCGTGAGTGTACTGCGCGGTGATTCGTTTGCCAGTGCCTATGTCGCCAACAAACAGTAATAGCGGGTTCTGTTTGCAATCTAAGGTGATTAATTCGCGGCGTAATGTCTGCATTGATTGAGACTGACCAATCAGTTTTGGGCCAACCTGATTCTGCATCGCGAGCTCTTTTCTAAGCAGGTTGTTTTCTTCAACTAAGGCGAGCTTATCTGCTGCTTTTCTTACTGCGGTAAGCAGGGCATCAACCACAAATGGTTTTTCTAGAAAATCATAAGCCCCGGACTTCATCGCTGAAACGGCGGTTTGCACATCGCCGTGTCCAGTCAGTACGATGATTTGAAAATTCGGATTTTGACTCAACAGCTTTTGCGTAAATTGAATGCCATCCATCACTGGCATGTGAATATCGGTGATCACAATGCCTGCTTGCGTGATATTAATCTGTTTGAGAGCCTCAATAGCATTCGGAAAGCAGACAATATCGATACCTTCAATGAGCATGGCTTGTTCTACCGAGTCACGAATCGCGGGTTCATCATCGACAAAGTAGAGTTTAGGCATAGAGTGCAAGTGTTGAGTCCTTAATGTTGAGGAAAGCTATTAATAACAGGCTGTTAGCCTTAATTTCTGTACAGTGGGATATTGAGTGAGAATACCATGCCTGAAGGCTTGAACTGGCTTGCGCTGATCGTGCCGTGATAGGCTTCAATGATTCGCTTCGATATCGAAAGCCCGAGCCCTAATCCTTCAGGCTTAGTGGTAAAAAACGGGTCGAACAAATGTTCCAGTTTGTCGCTGGCGATACCAATCCCGTTATCCCAAATGATCAGTTGGCAGGCATCATTATTAAGCTGCCACTCTACGCCAATTTGAGGAATGGTTGGTTGATTCCATTCTTGAGTTTCCAAGTCGTTTTGAAGCCCTACTTGTTGCGCGGCCTGCTGCGAAAGTGCCTGAGTCGCATTGTGCATCAGGTTAACCAGTACTTGCTCAAGCTCAGTTGGGTGAATAGCGATGTTAATGTCATCTGGCACGGTACTTAACCTTAGGGTGATGCCTTGTTTGATCATCAGCGCGCTGAGAATGCTGGTGGCATTGTTGATCGCTTGATGCAGATTCGCCACGTGATGTTCTTGCTTAGTTACCTTGCGCGTAAATACTTTAAGGCGAGCAATGATCTCGGTAATCGAGGTGTTTAGCGCGATCATTTTATCCAGATTACTTTTTACTAAGTCTGAGCGTCCCATCTCAAGCAGCTTGACGCTGTTTTCGCTGTAGGTTCTAAGCGCAGCAAGTGGTTGATTAATCTCATGATTAATACTGGCTGACAGCTCACCCAGCACGGCTAACTTAGCGGTTTGCGTTAGCTCTTGCTCTGTCTGTTTTAACTTCAATTGAGACTCTTGATATTGAAAGAGTGTCTGTTGAAGTTGTTGATTGGATTGCTTTAGATATTGAGTTCGCTTATCTACGGTTTGCTCTAGGTTCTGATTGAGTTCAGTCAGTGCCACTTTCGCGAGGTAGGTTTGGCGCCACGACCAAGCAATCAGCATGACTAAGCTGTAAATCACAATGAAGATAACGTCGATCTGCAGCACCTTGAGCAGTTCGGATCTTGTGTCCTTGATAGCCACAACTTGGTACTGGTTGTCACTGGTAGCGGCAGGGTACAGGTTAAAATTTCCAAGTTTAAATAACTGGTTTGCAGTGAGCGCTTTGCTTGCATCGGTTGTTTGGCTCGAAGAGTTAAACGCATCAATGATCGAAATTTTGTTTTGACCGTATTGGCGTTGCGCTGCGATATCTTGCTGCTGTTGATCCGTTAATGGTAGTAATGAGTGATAAAGCCAAGGTACCTGACTAGAGAGAAACACCACTTGGTTGGAATCAAGTACCACAATCTCAAAGTCGTCGCTAGTTAGAATGTTTTCTAGGTTTTCTAAGCTTACTTTCACCGTGATGACGCCTACGATGTCATCGTCGATATAAAGTGGTGAAGATAAGAAATAGCCTCGCACATCAGAGCGAGCGCCGAGTGCGACATATTGGGTTTTATGGCCTTTTATTGCAGAGCCAAAGTAGGGGCGAAACGCGAAGTTTTCGCCTACGAAAGTTCTAGGCTTTCGATAGTTACTTGACGCAACCACTGTGCCGCTCGGATCGTGGATATAGATGGTATCGGCTTGGCTTTGCCCCGACCACTCGAATAACAAGGTGTTGAGTTCAGCTGTGGAGATTTTGTCGCTCTTTGGTGATTCATCAAAGTAAGACAGCAGGCGTGGGTCGTGGCTGAGCAAGTCAGGTATTTGTTTGAACTTATCCAATTCAGAATCGATCTGGAGGTTGGCTTTGTTCGCCGCTTCATTGAGTTGTTGTGTGACAACTTGCTCTTGGTATTGACCTGCCAAAAAGTGAGTAGCAGTTAGCCCTGCCGTTCCCAGTATCAATGAGAAAAATACAAAAGGCGTGATCAGGTTAGACAGTTTTTTAGACACGAGAAACTCAAGTTACAATCAGTTTACATATAGACTATCAATATGACGGTTAGCGTACCGAGATCTCGTTAACACAGAGCACCTTCAATGAGACAAAACCAAGGCTTAGACTTGTGTTTCAAAGGATTACGGCGCAGAATCACAAAAAAATTAAAAGGAGCAACCAAATGGAACTGACAGACATTCGTCGCGAATACGCTCAGGGTGGATTGAGACGTAAAGACTTAGCCGCAGATCCAATTGACCAATTTAACCTTTGGTTAGAGCAAGCGATTGAAGCTAAGTTGATGGATCCGACGGCAATGACAGTGGCGACGGTTGATGAAAATGGACAGCCATTCCAACGTATTGTTTTGCTAAAGAATGTTGATAAAGATGGTTTCGTTTTTTACACCAACCTAGGTAGCCGCAAAGCGCAGCAACTTGAGCACAACAGCAAGATCAGTTTGCACTTCCCTTGGCATCCGTTAGAGCGACAAGTTCATATTACTGGTACGGCTGAAAAGCTGACGGCGATGGAAAACATGAAGTACTTCTCGTCTCGTCCAAAAGAGAGCCAATTGGCAGCTATCGCAAGTAAGCAAAGTAGCCGTATCTCTGCACGTGGCATCTTAGAAGGCAAGTATCTAGAGCTTAAACAGAAGTTTGCGAAAGGCGAGATTCCGGTTCCTTCTTTCTGGGGTGGTTTCCGAGTGCGCGTCGATAGTATTGAATTTTGGCAAGGTGGTGAGCACCGCCTGCATGATCGCTTCTTGTTCTCACGCCAAGACAACAGCTGGGACATTGATCGCCTAGCGCCATAGTTTGAGTCTGTTGGACTCAGCAGTAAAGACAGTAAAATTAGGAAGATACCGTTGATCTTGTGTTCATCCACATCAACGGTATTTTTTTGTCTGTTTTTTATCGCTATGGGCGCTATGAGTCGTTAATCAGTCGCTGTGTAGAACCACTGAGATCTGTTTCTTGAGTAAAGTTTCAGGAATCACAGAGCCTAATCCTGAATCCAATGCATACTCGATTAACTGACTCTTACTACGTGCATCGAACTTTTGCTTAAGCCTTGCGACATGCCCCTCGACCGTCTTGATTGAGATGTTCAACGTCAATGCAATGTATTGAGGCTTCTTACCGAACAGCAGTAGAAATAGGACTTCTGATTCTCGTGAGGTCAGCTTTTTTTGCAGTTTAGACACACGCGGTGTTGAGCCTGCGATCGATGCCTGATTGTCTTTGGCGCAAGTTGCCTGACACACCCAGTGACCTACCTCTAAAATCGCCGTATCAGTCAGCTCTTGCCCATAGAATATAGTGCCTTGTACGTTGTCGTTGTCATCAAGCCAAGGCGTTTTGGTGAAGATATGCGCATGCCAGCGTCCATCGGGGTAGGGGTGAATATCAAGGATTTTAAGCGTCGACCGCGTTTCCATTACATGCTTGTCTTGCGCTCTAAAGTCTTGCGCGCATTCGATGGTTTGGCTCGGCATATCGAAGTCCGTTAAGCCGGTACAACTCTCGCCCGGCTTCAAACCGATCAATTGGTTGTAAGCGAGGTTTGCGTATACGAAAACAGAGTCAGTATCTTTACAGCCCCAGCAGCCTGGAAGTTGTTCGAATAAAGAACGATGTATGGGTTTTAGTGGTTCTGGCAAGGCTTTCTCTCGTGTGTGGCGATGTTGCAATGATATCAGTTTACTATTGCGCTGCAATGGCAATTACAGGTTGGAATACGTGTAGAAAAGGTTGGGTGAGTTTTCATTAATCAAAGTGCTGAATAACTGCGAGATTCACGGATGATAGGTAGGCGAACCGCGTGATCGATAGGCAAAAAAAAGCCAGCCTGAAGAGGGGCTGGCCAAAGACAAGTTATGCCTTGTCGACATGTAGAAGATTTTCAGCTTAATTTACGAGGGTCAGGTAAATTAAGCTGAGGCATCAGTTAGATACCCAGAGTGACTTACTACTCTATCGACGAATTTACTCCTAGGCGTACCTATGCATAAGGGGGGAATTCCCCTATAAACACGATTCAATGCGATAAATGAGAGCCTAGAGTAAATATTTTAAACTATGGTGCGAGTTATTGAGAGCTTAAAGCTCTCGTAACACTCTAAAGCCGAGGTAGTTGGCTGCTGTTGAAGGCGAAACGTACAGCTCGTTAAATGCTTTGGCCTCTTCAGGAGAGAAGCTCCACGCGCCACCTTTGGCTAGGCCCTTTTGAACGGTTGTCCATTCCCATACATTGCCGACCATGTCGTAGAAGCCCGTTGGTGTTGGCATGAATGATTTAACAGGAGACGTGCTGACGTTTGACCAAGGTGTACCAGCCCAGCCTGTATTCGCTTTACCTGTGCGGAATTCGTTACCCCACCAGAAGTTGGTGTCTTGGCCTGCTCTTGCTGCGGCCTCCCACTCTTGTGGTGTAGGAAGGCGATACGTGAAGCCAGTGCTCTCAGATAACCAGCGAGTGTAGGCTTGAGCATCGTTTTGGCTTACACAAACCACCGGAGAGTTGTCAGCTTGCTTGAAGCCCGGTTTTTGCCAGTCATTGTCGGAGACTGAAGTAATCTCGGCATTAGCGAAGGTGTCGCAGGTGTTCATTAGCTCAGCATCTGTCTGATAGCCAGTACTCTTAACGAACGCTCTAAAATCTTGCACACGTGTCGGGGTCGCGGCTAATGCAAATGGCTGTTTTATTGTCACTTGCTTGGCACTGTTCTCGCCCAGCAGGTAGCGACCAGAGCCGACCACAATCATTTCAGGGCTCTGAGTATTATCTTCCATCGGGTCCGCAAACTTGGTACCCACGTTTAACGTGTTTTGTTTGGCTTGTAATACCGCTCTTAGGTTGTGATCGCGAGTTATTTTTAGCTCTTGGTGGAAAGAAAGGTAACCTTCTTTCTCGATCGTCACCATGTGTGGGCCGGTTGGTAACATGATTTCAACAGGGGTGCTGCCGTAGTTAACGCCGTTGATTAACACTTTGTCGTTGTACTGATTTGAGCGAACCACTAAGTTGACCCAAGCGACCTCTTTTTGTTGGTCGTTGGCTTGTTGATCGGTTTGCGTGAAACAGTTAGACGATTGAATACCAAGTAGGCGGCAAGGTGTGTTCTTATCCGGGCGAGTTTCTAGATTCGCAGCAATCACAGCTCTGTATCGGTTATTTTCTGAGAAACCAGAGGAAGTCACCTTGTGTTGTAGCACGTGGATATTCAGTGATGTCGATGCCAAGTGTTGTTTGACAGTTTTCGATTCTGTCGTGTTATCTACAAGGCTGTGTTGGAACTGTTTTACTGCTTTTTGAAGCGCTAGTGTTACCGTTTGATCAGAACATTGCGCCAATGTCATGTCGCTGCTGCAGCGGTTGGTAAAGCTGACCGTCTGCTCTTGTGTTTGGGTGATCTCGTTTCTGAGTCGATCGGCTCTTGCTCTTAGCTTGTCTTGCTCTAGCTGCGCGATGGCTGTTTCTGTCGCTGTTTTCTCGGCTTGGATAGCTTCCAGCTCCATAGCCAAACCTTGCTGCTTCTGCTTAGAGTCAGAAATCGCAAGTTTGCCTTCTTTCACGGTTTTCCATGCGTCTTGGAAGTGATTTTGAGCCGTCGAGATATCGAAGTCTGGCTCATCAATCATGCGCGTATAATCTTGCTCTAGGCTTGCTTTGGCCGCTGCAAGTTTTTGTTCTGCTTCTACAGAGAGTTTAGCAAGACGTGCCGTTTGCTGTGCTTGGTTATCGACTTGATTTTGTTTGTCCGCGACTTTCTTTTCGATAGCCGTTAACTCGGCGTGCTTTTCGAAAAGCGAACTTTCAAGATCAGTAACAGAGGCGGCCGTGATTGCTGGTGGTGTTGCTTCAGCGAAAACAGCAGGTGTCATTAAGCAGGGAGCAAGTGCAAATAATAGAGTGGGAAAACCTTGGCGCATGATGGGCTACTTCAATCGTAATTTAGGTTAATCGACTATTCTAAACGACAACGCCATTTCGTCTGCAGTTATTGTTTATAATGACCGTATAAGTTTATAACGATCAACAGTTTATAACTATCAACAAAATGGCGAGTGTTCATTCAGCTTTGTGAAATCGGTATGGCGATCTTCTACTGAGGGAATTAGCTTTCTTTGCTAGGAAGAAGCTTAACCCAGATAGTGTCGCTGCCGTTGATGGTAACTGTGCGGTTGTATGACTCGTAACCTTGCTTAGAGATAGTTACTTGATGACGACCGCTTGGTAGCGCTACCTCAAGAGGTGTGCTGCCATACTTAATACCGTTGATGGTCACAGAGTCGTTGTATTGGTCAGAACGCACGGTTACGTTTGCCCATTTCTTGTCGCTCTTTTTAACTGCAGCCGTATCGCTGCCAGTTAAACAGTAGCGTGTTGAAACGTTCAATAGGTTACATGCGGCAACCGCTTCAGGTTTTGCTTGCAGTTGAGCTTGCATCTGCATGAAGTAAGAGTTGTTGCCAGAGAAACCGCTCTTGATTGGCTGGCTGTCCTGAACGTGGATGTTCAGCTGAACGCCTTGCAAGTTCTGCTTCGCCAGAGTGCTTTCTGTGAGCTGCTCAAGTAACTGGCTCTTGAACGTTTGCACCGCTTTTTGGTTCGTTAGGTATTTACCTTGAGCAGTACACTCACCAAGGGTCATTGTGGATTCACATGTGGTGGTGTAGCTGGTTTCCAAAACTGCACTTTCACGAAGTTCTGTTGCGATACGTTTTACGCGAGCTTCAACTTTTGACTCTCTCAGGCTTGCCAGCTCATTGTTCATTCGAGCTTGCTTCTGTTTGATCTGAGAAAGGTGAATCTCACCTTCATTCATCGCTTGTTGATTGTCTAGTTGAGCCGATTGATTTTCTTTAACTGCAGCCCATGCATCTTGGTAGCTTTTTTGAAAAGAGACCAGGTCCGTTTCTGGGTCTTCAAGTAGACGACTGTACTGTTTGTCTAGTACAGACTTGGCTCTGTTACGTTTTGCCTTAAGTTCTTCACCTTCGCGCAACAACTTACTGTTTGTGTTTTGTAGTTGTTTTAGGTTCTCAGTCGCCGATACTTTGGTTGCTGAAATACGCTCAATATCTGAGTTTTTCTCTGTTATTTTTGCATCGATGGCTGAAACGGGATCGACTTGATTCAGTTCTTCAGCTGATACCGATGCAGATACCCAAAGTGGGGATAGCGCAAGTAAAAGCGCTGAAATTCGAAAGTTAGTCATAGGTCCCTGCAACTTATAGATTGAAATTGGCTCATTGATAATGTGTCTGCTTTCTAGTTGTGAGTCACTAGTTATTAGCAATTAACACAGTATCCGTCTTTATACCGTTTTATTGTATTTCAATCTACTCAAATGCCGCGTTTCGGTACTTTGGATACACTTTTTATAAGTTTTATGCGAATTGTTTGAGCTATAGAAGAAAATTTTTCAGCGATGTTCTGATGAGTGAATTCTCATTTATAAGCCATCTTGAGTTGGTTGAATAATGAGATTGGGATTTATAAAAAACCACCGGAAATATTGATTTTACATAGCCCGTAGTTTGTACACTCTTGATCATCTTTCCGGAGGCATGATCATGACGAGCGTGATAATGATCTTTTCATTCTCGCGAGCAAATAACTCTCAGGAACATTTACAAATTCATCTTATGCGCATTTAAGAGTATTATTCTTACTATTTTGACCCGAGTATTTTTCTGTCATGTCTAAACCTTTACCCTTTCCTAACCTAGACCTTTCTCCGCTAGGCCTTACTGGCCCTCGTCCTGCTGAGATCATCACTTTGCCATCGCATATGGATTGCCACGATCATAGTTATTCTCAGGTGGTGATTGGTTTAAAAGGTCAGGCTGAATTTGAAGTCAGTGGTAAGGGAAATCTTGTTGGCCCTGGACAAGGTTGTGTGGTGACGGCGAGCTCTGATCATGCTTTCGGTGGTGTGGTCGGTCAATCCGATATTTTAGTACTTAACATGCCCGTGCCGAGTGACGACGACCCGCTGATGCTAGAGAAGATTAACCAACTCGAATCTTCGAACGTCTATTTCCAATTAGATGCGCAAATTCAAAAGCTTATCCATATGTTAGTGCAAGAGATGCAGGCGAGCCCTGATGATCTCTTATTAAGCCGAGCGTGTAATGACACGGTGATCGCCTTAATGCAAAGGCACATTTCGGCATTTGAAACGTCAGTGAAGGATTCTCGCTTCGATCTTGAAGCGCTTGATCGTTACATCGAGCAACATTTAGCAAGTAAGATTTCAGTCGCGCAACTTGCAGGTAGCGTGTTCTTAGGCGAAAGCCAATTCCATATGTTGTTTAAAGAGCAAATGGGCATTACTCCTCACCAGTATGTATTAGGTAAGCGAATCGACCGTGCTCGACGTCTTATTGAGCAAGGGAATTTAAGCCTTGGTCAGGTCGCAGAACTTGCAGGATTCTCCGGTCAATCCTCTTTTACCCACACATTTTCACGCCTTCAAGGCATGTCACCATCTCAATACAAAAAGCAAATTTCTGTTAAATAGTGAAACGAAACGGCATATTATATTAAAGTTTCATATGTGACATTGTGTTTGTTTTGTTAATAAAGCGAGTTTTTAGCAAAAAACTCGGAGTTTTTGACAAGTATTCCTTATATACTCTAAATACACTGCAGCCATTGTAGAGATCCCGGGCTAATTCCGGGTGTGAGATTAAGGAAAACGCATGTTTACAGCTACTGATGTGTTAAAGCCAGAATTCAACGAGCAGTCGCTTGATGATCTATGGTCGCTTATCTCACCATTATATATGGTGGATGAAACCCAATGGCTAGAGCAACTTCTGCCACTAGCTACCCCTTCTGAGTCTGAAAAGCAGCAAATCACAGACAAAACGACTTCTTTGATCGAAGCTATCCGTGCGGATAAGACTTCTATCCAGATGATCGATGCGCTGTTGCTTGAATACAGCTTAGATACTCAAGAGGGCATCTTGCTGATGTGTCTGGCGGAAGCCTTG
The DNA here is from genome assembly GCA_000169995.1 of Vibrionales bacterium SWAT-3. GTDB lineage: Bacteria > Pseudomonadota > Gammaproteobacteria > Enterobacterales > Vibrionaceae > Vibrio. The sequence goes on from AAZW01000008.1 coordinate 27,514, forward strand.
ATGCGTATTCCTGATTCAGCAACGGCTGATGCACTGATTCGCGACAAGCTAAGCGTTGCGGATTGGAAGTCTCACCTAAAGAATTCTGATTCGGTTTTTGTTAACGCTTCGACTTGGGGCTTAATGCTAACAGGCAAGGTGGTTGGACTTTCATCGAATGAGCAGAGTGCTGGACAAGCGGTTAACCGTTTAGTGAACAAGCTTTCTGAGCCAGTGATTCGTAAAGCGATGCACCAAGCGATGAAAGTGATGGGTCACCAATTTGTTCTTGGCCGCAGCATTGCTGAAGCGCAAAAGAACGGTAAGTCTATGCGTGACAAAGGCTTTACCTACTCATACGACATGCTAGGTGAAGCAGCACTGACCACAGCTGACGCAAATAAGTACTTTAAAGATTACCTAATGGCGATTGAAGCCGTAGGTCGAGACACTTATGTCTCTTCAAAATCTAGCCCAGCGCCATCTGTGTCTATCAAGCTTTCTGCACTTCACCCTCGTTACGAAGTAGCGAATGAAGACCGCGTATTGACTGAGCTATGCGACACGCTAGAGCAGTTACTGCGCCGTGCAATTGAGCTTAATGTTGCGATCACGATTGATGCAGAAGAAGCGGATCGCCTAGAGCTTTCGCTTAAGTTATTCGAAAAACTGTACCGCAGCGAGCTAGTGAAAGGCTGGGGTAAGTTTGGTCTGGTTATTCAAGCGTATTCAAAGCGTGCGTTACCGGTTCTAGTTTGGCTAAACCGCCTAGCAAAAGAGCAGGGTGACTTAATCCCACTTCGCCTAGTTAAAGGTGCTTACTGGGATAGCGAGATCAAATGGTCACAACAAGCAGGTTTCGATAACTACCCAGTTTACACCCGCAAAGAAGCGACTGATGTGGCTTACCTAGCGTGTGCGCGTTACCTATTGAGCCCAAGTGTTCGTGGCAATATCTTCCCGCAGTTTGCGAGCCACAATGCTCACACGGTTTCTGCTATTGCAGTGATGACAGACCATAAAGACTTTGAATTCCAACGCTTACACGGCATGGGTGATTCACTTTACAACCATGCAATGGAAGCTTACCAACAGTCGGTACGTATTTACGCGCCAGTTGGTAGCCATAAAGATCTACTGCCATACCTAGTACGTCGTCTGTTAGAGAATGGTGCAAACAGCTCGTTTGTACACCGTTTGGTTGATGCTCGTTGCCCTGTGGCAGAGCTAACACAGCACCCAGTCGACATGCTTTTGGCATTCGATACTTTGAACAACACTAAGATTCCTCTGCCGCCAGCGGTATTCCCTGAGCGTAAGAACTCATACGGTGTGAACATTGATATCGAAAGCGAAGCACATCAGTTTGAAGAGCAAGTAAAAGGCTTTTTGAACAATCAATGGACTGCTGGACCTGTGATCAACGGCGAATCTCTTGCCGAAAGCATGATCAAGGCTGATCAGAATGTTGAACAAGTAACAGCACCTTACGATCGTCGTATTAACGTGGGTCAGGTGGCTTTCGCAAACCTTGATCATGTTTCCGCAGCGATCACTGGTGCAGACGCAGCATTTGCTGATTGGAATGCGACATCGGTTGAAACCAAAGCCGCTGCGCTTGAGAAGCTGGCCGATTTGATGGAAGAGAACCTAGCTGAGCTGGTGGCAATTTGTCATCAAGAAGCGGGTAAGACTATTCACGATAGCATTGATGAAGTGCGTGAAGCGGTCGACTTCTGTCGTTATTACGCAAAACAAGCGAACAACCTACAAGGTTTTGAGCTAAAAGGCTTTGATGGTCTAACTCGAGTCGCTTCGCGACAAGGTCGTGGTGTGTTCGTTTGTATCAGCCCTTGGAACTTCCCATTGGCGATCTTCCTTGGCCAAATTACAGCTGCACTAGTGGCGGGTAACACGGTTGTGGCGAAACCTGCAGAGCAAACAAGCTTGATTGCGGCTCGCGCGGTTGAACTGATGAATGAAGCGGGCTTCCCTGCTGGCACGATTCAACTTCTACCTGGTCGTGGTGCAGAGATCGGCAGTGCGCTAACTAGCCACGATGCGATTGCAGGCGTTGCCTTCACGGGGTCAACCCCAACTGCACAACGCATCAACGTGTCATTGGCAAGCCGCAACGCTAAGCCTGTACCGTTTATTGCGGAAACCGGTGGTCAGAACGCGATGATCGTCGACAGTACTGCACTGCCTGAACAAGTGGTTCGTGATGTGATTCGTTCTGCCTTTGCTTCAGCAGGTCAACGTTGTTCTGCGCTACGTGTGCTTTACATTCAAGAAGACATTGCAGATCGCGTGATTGGACTAATTCACGGTGCGATGGATGAGCTAAGCGTTGGTATTCCACATCTTCATAAAACGGATGTGGGCCCGGTTATCGACCAAAACGCGAAACAGAAGTTGATGACGCACCTAGAAAACATGACCAAGACCCAGAAGAAAGTGGCTCAACTTTCTCTAGGAGCGGATTGCGAACATGGTGACTTCGTTCCGCCAAGTGCATTTGAAATCGATGACATCAGCTGTTTGAAAGAAGAACAGTTTGGTCCTGTGCTGCATATCGTTCGCTTCAAAGCGAGTGAACTGGCGCAAGTGGTAGACCAAATTAACCAAACCGGTTTTGGCTTAACCATGGGCATCCACAGCCGTAACGAGACAACTTACCGTTGGATCGAAAAACACGTTCGTGTGGGTAACTGTTACATCAACCGTGACCAGGTCGGCGCTGTTGTTGGTGTGCAGCCATTTGGTGGTCAAGGCTTGTCTGGTACTGGCCCTAAAGCGGGTGGTCCTCACTACCTATACCGCTTTACTGATGTTCATTTCTCTCAATCACAAGACAAGGCATAAGGAGCAGTATCATGGTTCATCAAGTGACAGGTTTTTCTGATGCTTTCTTGGCGTGGGAACAATGGAATCTTACCGACTTTGATCATAAGAGTGCTCAGGTACTTGCATTCAAATCAGAGATCGAAAGCCAATCTACGTCTTTGGCGGCAGTGGCAACTTATCACCTAGAGCAAGCGTCTGCGCTGCTTTCTGAGCAGCATTTAATGGCTGGCCCTACTGGTGAAACAAACGAGCTGTATGCTGCAGGTCGTGGTGTGGCTTTGGTGATTGTTGATGATTGCCAAGACAAAGAGCCAGCACTGCAAACAGCAACCGCGATGATTACCGCAGCACTATTAGCGGGTAACAGCGTGCAATTGTGCAGTGATGACGTGCAATTCAACACCTTGATCGCTGATGCAGCGAAACAAGCGAATTTACCGACGAACTTGGTGCAGGTTGCTTCGTACGACGCGGCTCAACAGCTGCTGTCTTGCGATGTACGTAGCGCAGGTTACGTAGGTAACTCACAAACGGCTCAAGCTATCAATTTACAACTTGCTAAGCGTGACGGTGCCATCGTCAGTTTAGTAGCTGAAACGGATCTGACAGCAATGCATGTTGCTCACGATCCACATCTATCGCTACGTTTCATTACCGAGCGTACGCGAACTATAAATATAACAGCCGTGGGCGGTAACGCGACCTTGCTCGAACTTGGAAGCGAAGCTCACTAACCTTCAGTAACATTGGCTCTAAGCACTTTTGTTTTCTCCATTGTTGGTTTCACCACCTTTGGATTTAACTCGCAGTGCCTTGGAGCCTCAATACCTAACTCAATGCACTCGCTTGCCTTTACGGTGAGTGTGTTGCATTGAATTAGGCATGGAAGGCTTTTTACAAATGAGGACTATCAAATGATAGAAAACAGTTTTGCAATAACGACGACGTTCATTGCGTATCTAATTATGATGCTGGCAATCGGTGTTATTGCTTACAAACGTACTTCTAGCTCGACAGACTACTTCCTTGGTGGTCGTTCGCTAGGCCCATGGCCTGCTGCACTTTCTGCTGGTGCATCAGACATGAGTGGTTGGCTACTACTTGGTCTACCGGGTTACGCTTATGCAGCTGGTTTTGAAGCATTCTGGCTTGCTGGTGGCCTGCTAGTTGGTACTTGGGCGAACTGGTTAATCAGTGCTAAGCGTCTGCGTACTTACAGCATTACGACAGAGTCACTGACACTACCTGAGTTCCTATCTCGTCGTTTCAATGATAATTCTAAGCTGATCCAAACAATTTCTGCTTTCTTTATCCTTTTATTCTTCCTTTTCTACACAAGTTCTGGCTTGGTAGCGGGTGGTAAATTGTTTGAAACAGTATTCGGCCTAGATTACACAACAGCGGTAATCATCGGTACAGTATGTGTGGTTTCTTACACGCTATTTGGTGGTTTCCTTGCGGTATCTTGGACGGATTTGGTTCAAGGTCTACTGATGTCTGCTGCGCTATTGATTGTACCAATCGCAGCGATGAACGGTGGTCTTGGTCAGCTATCGACTGATCTTCACAACATCAACCCAGAGCTGTTAACGCTATGGAATGATGCGAAAGGTGAACCGCTATCTGCTATCGCGATCATCTCGCTAGCGGCTTGGGGTCTTGGTTACTTCGGTCAGCCGCATATCCTTGCTCGTTTCAAAGCAACACGTACTAATAAAGACCTAGCAACAGCGCGTCGTATCGCAGTGGTATGGACAGCTCTGTCTATGGTTGGTGCAATGTTAGTGGGTCTGGTTGGTCTTATTTACGTGACTAACTCTGGCGCGCCTAAGCTAGACGATGGCGAGAAGATCTTCATGCTTCTTGTTAACGCGATGTTCCACCCAGTAATCGCAGGTATCCTACTGGCGGCTATCCTTGCTGCAATCATGAGTACTGCGGATTCACAACTTCTTGTATCTTCATCTGCAATGGCAGAAGACCTTTACAAGCAAGTGCTTAAGAAAGATGCGACATCTGAAGAGATCGTTCGTGTGGGTCGCTTTGCAGTAATCATTATTTCTCTTATCGCGCTATTCCTAGCGATGACGCCAGACAGCTCTGTACTTGGCCTTGTGTCTTACGCTTGGGCTGGTTTTGGTGCGGCATTTGGTCCTGCTATCGTGATGAGCCTTTACTGGTCTCGTATGAACCGCAACGGTGCTCTAGCGGGTATCGTGGTTGGTGGTGTGACTATCGTACTTTGGAAACAGTTCACGGGCGGTTGGTTCGATGTTTACGAAATCGTACCGGGAATCATCTTATCGACTATCTCTATCGTTATCGTGAGCCTAATCACTGGCGAGCCAGAAGACGAAGTTAAGAAGCAACACGCTGAGTTCGAGAAGAACCTCGTTGAGCTAGACTAATTTACATTGTAAAAATACAAATGAATTAGTAAAAGATATTAATTAAGAACAATAGAGTCACTTCGGTGGCTCTATTTTTTTGACCACTCTCTAATGCTCGCGACTTCTTGCTCATCGATATTCAATGACTCCAAAAACTCTTGGTGAGCGGTTGGCTCCATCTTTTCAAACTGCTTGTGCCAGTTCTTCATATCCTTTTCCAAGGCGTTGAACTGATTCACTAGTGTCTGCTCTTGTTTTACATCGTCTGTGCGATCAAGCAGGGCGCTTATCTCCTGTATAGACAAACCAAACGATCGGTAAGAGATAATACTCTCTAACCGAGCTTGCTCTTTTTTGCCATACCAACGATAGCCATTATCGGAGCGACTGTGAGGAAGCAGCAGCCCGGCACGCTCGTAGTAGAGAATGGTGGTACGAGATATGTTGTAGGCCTTGGCAATTTGAGTAACGGTGAGCATTTCTACCTCATTGGTTGCGAGCGCGTGAACTAAACAGGCATGTTTAATTGATAGCCAAGTATTCTAATCGCGTCGTATAAAGGTGTATAGGTGATGGGTTTTGATTCGGCAATTTGAGCAGCCTACGATATCGGTATTTTGTTAGTGAGGTGCGACGTTTGTCGTACTTGAGGTCGAGGTGGAATCAGGCGTGATCGAGCGGTTGGTGGGGTTTTACAATGTAAATCGAAGCGATTGGATCTTGTGTGAGAAGGGAAAGATCAACTTACTCAATGGCGTGTGATGTCAAAAAATGAAATAGAAAAGTGGCTATTTTTTGAACTTGGCGCTCACTTTTGTTATTAGCTCGGTGAATTGTGGAACCGAATTGGACATCATGTGTCAATTGTCAGTAATCACTAAAGACCTATAGGACAAAGGTATGCCTGATCTCTATTGCAAAGGATGTAAAAAAACAACACTACATAAGTCTATAATGAAACGTTGTGAATCAGAGCCTGAGACAACCTCTGGCCGTATGTTGCAATGGACCTCAAAGCTATTTAGTGGCAACTTATATTACGATATGGAAACGCAGCACTTTTGTCGTACATGCAATTGTCGTTGTGAAACGGGAAGCTCAGTTCACCAAGTTGGCTTAGCTTAGCTGATGGTAAGTGCTTACTAACCGATATCAAAAAAACCTCCGTTTGGGAGGTTTTTGTCATTTAAGCCGCTTTAAGTGCGATCTCGCTGCTAATGGCGTTGCCATCAATTTTTACTTCCCATCCGTAGTTTGAGTATTCATTAGCGAGTGCTTGAGCCACATCTTTTGACACGGTTACGTGTGTCCATGAGCCGATACCGTAGGGTTTATATGCGAGTTCTTGTGTTTTCATAATAGAGTCATCCTTTCTCTTTGATAATTCTATTATTCACTTTGCCATATATCCTTTCTTTCGTTTCTGGCTCAACTTATTTGTTTATCGGGTCATTTCTATAATAATTTGTTAATAACCAGAGTTTGATTTATAAGGGTTGTTATCAATTCGTATGGATTTATATTTGCTGTGAATGCGACTTGTGCGTTTAGTTTTTAAATGTGTGAGCGGGGTTTTCTTCGATCGCTCTAGGTATGGAATATACTGAGCCGAATTTAGAATGTTTAAGGAATGTTATGTCTCAGCATCAGCTTGATCGTATCGATAAAGAGATACTAAGAATTCTGCACATGAAGGGGCGCTTGCCTGTGGTTGAGCTGGCCAAGCAGGTTAACCTAACGACCTCTCCTTGTTCTGATAGATTGAAGCGATTAGAAAAAGAGGGTTACATTACGGGTTACCACGCAGAGCTGTGTTCCGAGAAGTTGGGGCTCGATGTTCAAGTCTTTATCCATATTCGTCTCGACCAAACCAGCTTTTCAATCTTTGATAAATTTGCCCAAGCTGTGGAAATGATGCCTGAGGTGGAAGAGTGTTATTCGTTGTCGGGAGACTTTGACACCATGATCAAGGTTCGAGTGAAAGACATGAAGGCATACCAAGCGTTTATGGCCACCAAGTTAGGGACCTTGCCTGGTGTGATTCAGACGCGCAGTGAAGTGGTGATTGAAGAGCATAAAAAGGGCTTTGGTGTGAACCCTGAGCTGTTAGCGACTTTAACTTAGCGCGCTTCTAACTTGAGCCAGTTTTGATAGATATAAAAAATGGAAGCCAATGAGCTTCCATTTTTTTTGACTGCCAGAAAGGAGCAATCAGATAAGTATGGTTATAGACGATTTACAGTGTAATCGCCGCTGAAATAAGACCAATCACACCACCGAATACACCACCCCACACGACAAGCCAGCCAAGGTGTTTCTTGATCATTGTTTGAACCATCTCTTTCACCAGTTTCGGTGTCAGCTCATTCAAACGTTGGTCGATGATAGCTTCAATGTTCTCTTTGATTTCATCCATCATCGCTGGTGATTCCAGTTCTTCCTTGATGGCATTTTTCACTGAATCACTCTTGCTGATTTCGATAACAGATTCTTGCATCTTCTCAACAAATGGCGCTTTCATTGGCTCTAATGCTTCTGTACCACCAAACATTGCTAGCATGCCGCCAAACTGTGAGTTCTCGATAACGTTAACTAGTGAATCGAATGCAGGGTTGAAATCGATTTTCTTAATCACAGGCTCTAGGTTCAGTGATTGGCCACCGCTCATTTCGCTGCTTAGGAAGCGGTCGATGTTACTCTCAGTAAAGAACTGCTCCATCATCAGTTGCTTGATGGCTGCTTTGAACTCTTCAAAGCGTGCTGGAATAACGCCAGAGCCGTATAGGCCGGGTACTTTCTCGAACAACATGTGAATCGCAAGCCAGTTGGTGATGGCACCAGAAAAGGCGAATAGGCCGGCGTAAAGTAGGTATTGATTTGCTGTCGCATAGCCGCCAGCAAGCAGTGCTAACGCGATGACGTTAGTTAAGACACTTTTGTTCATGGTTGATCTCTAGAAAGAATATTGCGCGCATTTTAAGAAAAAAACGCCAAGAAAAAAACAAAAGGATCGATGAAGTTGATGGAACCGGTGGGAAAGATCGCTGAACTACGGGCATAAGAAAGGCTAGCCTCCCCCCGAAGTCTAGCCTTATTCCAGAACGCGCAAGCGAAGCCGTCATGGTTTATTAAAGTCATTATATAATTACGACATAACATTCTGCCATGTGTAATTTACCGCTATTTAGCAAATTGGCGTGAAATGCGCCGCACTTTTAAAATAGCACACAAATTAATCGTTGCTAGCTTGCTCAAGATCATCGGCTATGAAGCCACCAGTCTGGTGATTCCACAACTGCGCATAGATACCATTTTGGTTAATCAGATCTTGGTGCGTGCCTTCTTCAACGATATTACCTTCATCCAAAACGATCAGGCGATCCATTGCTGCAATGGTGGATAGGCGGTGTGCAATCGCGATCACCGTCTTACCTTCCATTAGCTCAATTAAGCTCTCTTGGATAGCAGCCTCTACCTCTGAATCTAGAGCCGAAGTCGCTTCATCAAGAACCAACAGTGGTGCATTTTTCAGAAGTACACGTGAAATCGCTACACGTTGGCGTTGACCACCAGAAAGCTTAACACCACGCTCGCCCACTTGAGCATCGTAACCAATGTTGCCAAACGGGTCGGTTAGGGTTTCGATAAACTCATGCGCGTGCGCTTGCTTGGTTGCGGCATACACCTCTTCATCTGTTGCTTCCGGACGACCGTAAAGAATGTTGTCTTTGATCGAACGGTGAAGCAGTGAAGTGTCCTGTGTCACCATACCAATATTGCTGCGCAGTGAGTCTTGAGTAACGCTTGAGATCTCTTGATCATCAATCAGGATTCGGCCGCTTTCGACATCATGAAAACGCAGTAACAAGTTAACCAACGTCGATTTACCCGCACCAGAACGTCCAACTAGGCCGACTTTTTCACCTGGTTTGATGTTTAGGTTTAGCTTATTGATAACACCTTTGTTTTCACCGTAGTTGAAGCTCACGTTCTCGAAGTTGATGCCGCCTTGTGGAACCTTAAGTGGCTGTGCGTCTTTCTTGTCTTCGATAGCGATCGGCTTCGACATGGTCTTAATACCATAAATCACGGTACCTAGGTTTTCAAACAGGCCACCGATCTCCCACATGATCCATTTCGACATGCCGTTAATACGCAGAGCCAAACTCACCGCAATCGCAATGGCACCGACAGTAATTGCGCTATCAAGCCATAGGTAGATAGAGATACCCGCGATACTGAATACCAGTAGGTAGTTAGCGAATTCCACACAGATGTTGAAGCCAGTAACAAGGCGCATTTGGCGATACACGGTATCAAGGAAACCTTCCATGCCTTCTTCTGCGTATTCGGTTTCACGTTTGCTGTGTGAAAACAGTTTTACTGTCGCGATGTTGGTGTAGCTATCAACAATTCGGCCAGTCATCAGTGAGCGAGCGTCCGCCTGTTCTGATGACACGTCTTTAAGTTTCGGTACGAAGTAAAGCTGAATACCGATGTAGACGAACAACCAGATCAACATTGGAGCCATTAAACGCCAATCCGACTCGGCAAGCATGAACAGCATCGCGGTGAAATAAACCGTCACGTAGACAAACACATCAACCATCTTGGTCACGGTTTCACGCACTGCGAGCGATGTTTGCATTACTTTGGTGGCGACACGCCCAGCAAAGTCATCTTGGTAGAAAGATAAGCTTTGTTTTAAAAGGTAGCGGTGTGCCAACCAGCGAATCGACATCGGATAGTTGCCGAGTAAGGTTTGATGAAGCAGAAGTGAGTACACACTGATTAAGATTGGCATCACGACCAACAGCAGTACACCAAGGCCCATAAGAGTGGACTTGTTGTCAGCCAAGAAGGATTCTGGGTTGCTTGTTGATAGCCAGTCAACCAATTGTCCCATGTAACCAAATAGCGCTACTTCGATGATCGCAATCGTCATACTCATGATACCGAGCAAGATCAGTGGCTTTTCAAAACCTCGCGTGTAGTGGCGGCAAAATGCCAGTATTCCAGTAGGAGGTTGTATCGGTTCTCCCTTTGGAAAGGCTTCAGTAAAGCCTTCAAACTTTTTGTACATAGATTTCCCTTTATAAACTCGTGTATCTATAAGCAGCTGCATCGTCGTGCAGCTTTGTTTTTATAGTCTCAATTTAAATTTTCACAGTCTTGGTTTGAAATTTTATGAGCGCCCATGCGTTCTTATAAGCATTAAATCATTCGATGGAGTTTGGTTTTCACTCGGGCTTAAACGCTTGGCTCTAAAGCTTGGTTTAAAACCGTGTTTTAGTGATCGTGAAAGGTCCAAAACGTATTGTGTATGACGCTTATTTTAGATTGGATCTGATGGGAAGAGTTAAGCTTATTTCAAACGTAATTGATTGTTATGCAACGGTGATAATCCTAACGCTAAATGGATTAAATTGTAACCTAAACTCGCGGTAACACAGAAAAGACCGCTCGGATATTTATTCAGCAAATTCTCTAATTGATATGCAAACTGTTGGTTCTTTCTGATGTGCTGTTATCTTGCAGTAAAAATTATGGTTTAAACTGGGTTTGGCAGTAAATGTTTGGGATAAATATTCAAATCATTATTCTTTTCAGTGAATCTTTTCGTAACAACTTGTTTACAATTCTGAGGTAAATAAAAGATAGGGACGGTTGAAATGTTAAACCTACACAAAAAATCACTTCACATTACTAATGTTCAAAACGCCAATTGCGTTGTTATGGTGCCGCCAAAAGAGTTTCGATTTAACGAAGAAACTGCACGTGATAACGAGTTTCAAAATAGAGTTAACCTCACTGAAGCTGAGGTGAAGTTAGAAACTATGGCTGAATTTAAGGCGATGGTGGCGTCATTACGTAAAGAAGGTGTGCAAGTTGTAGAGTTTGATTACCCAGAGCTTGGTGTGGAAACGCCAGATGCGGTATTCCCTAACAACTGGTTCAGCACTTGTAGCGATGGCAGTTTATTCACTTTCCCAATGGCCTGTGAAAACCGTCAGAATGAAGTGAAACCAAATGCGCTTATTGAAGCACTAGAGGCGTCGGGTCGTATTGTTAATCACACTGAGTCGTTAGAGTCTTATATCGCGCAAGGCTCTTATCTTGAGAGTACGGGTGTGATGGTGATTGATCACATCAATAAGACCATCTATGCCGCGCTTTCTCAACGTTGTGATCGTGAAGTGTTAGAGGATTACGCGAAGCGTATTGGTTATTCACGCGTGGTTTCGTTCCAAACGGCATTGCCATCTGGCCAGCCGATTTACCATACCAATGTAATGATGGCGATTGGTGATAACTTCTGCGTGATTTGTGATGAAGTGATTCCAGAGTTTGAGCGCCGTTTTGTGGTTAAGTCACTCGCGAAAGATAAACAGGTTATCTCTATTTCAATCGATCAGATGAATCGCTTCTGTGGCAATATCCTGCAGCTTGAAACTGTGAATGGCGACAAAGTGATCGCGATGTCTCAATCGGCTTATGATGCGTTTTCTCCAACTCAACTCGCACAACTTTCGACACATGGGAAACTGTTGCCATTTAACGTAAAAACCATTGAAGACATTGGTGGTGGTTCAGTGCGTTGTATGCTTGGTGAAGTATTCTTACCTACGCGAGTAAACCGTTTGTAGCAAGCGACTCATATCGAGTGATGAACCTTCGAATACCACTCTCATCATAGAGTGGTATTTTTTATGTAACGGCTAAAAGCGTGAAACCTGCGCGGGATAAAGCTAGGAAACCTTCTTGAAAGCTCTGTGTTCGATAAATTGAGTAGAGAGCGTGACTACTTCCTTAGAGTACACCAGCGCGGTGTGATTGAGCTTGAGTGCGCAAGTGTCTGTTGCCCCTTTCAGGTTTGCGTCTTCAAGAGTGACCGTACCATCGCCGTGATTTTTTCCTAATACGATTCGTCCTACGCCAGCGTCGTAGGTGCCAGTAATCACACCAATCGGCACATCATTATCGTAGTCACCAAGCCCATCGTTGAGGATGTGTTTGGTCGAACCAAAAATGAACCCAAGGCCATGATTAGAAAGTGTTTTAGCTATGGTCGCCCCATTGTGTGGTGTGCCCGCTGTGATGATGCAGGTGTCAGCGAAGTGTGGTTGGTAGAATTTGAAGTAATGACGAATCAGTAAGCCACCGAGTGAGTGACCAAAGAAATAGACCTTATCGTGCTCATCAAAGCGTGCATTTACGAAGCGATTTAGGCGTTTTGCTGCGGATGGAAAGCGCAGTGAGTTGTAGGCGAACTTATGGGTGGTGAAGCCGCGTTTTTTAAAATTCCTATCCAGATATTGCATGATCAACGCAGGCATATACAGACCATGAATTAAAACTATGTGTTTGTTTTTATTATTCATTATTGCCCTCCGTCTGATGGTGTTTCCAGTATATGGAGTCGCAATTCTAAACTCAATAAAACTTGCTACGAATGGGACACGATAGACAGAGATCTCGTGTGTGGGCCGTTCGTTACTCTGACCTGACACCACCATAAACATCTATGGTTAACCCACCTTCCTTGGCATAGGTATTGGGTGTGAGACCAATGGTTTTCTTCAAGTACCGAATCAGGTGTGGTTGGTCGCTAAACCCGAATTGAAAGGCAACGCCTAGCCAATCTATGTCATTCAACTCTTTCTTATAAAGATATTCGAGCATTGCTTCGAGTTTGTTCATGGATTGGCACTGCTTTAACGTTAGGCCAGTCACCTTGTTAAAGCTTCGCTCGAGTGTTCTTTGAGAACAAAATAGCTTGTCACCAAGTCCAGCAATCGGCGTTGAACCAAGCACCCCCAGTACTTTTAGAGTGAGTTCGCTATGTCTATCGGTTCTAGCGGTGGATAACCAAGGAAGCAGCAAATCATCCAACTGTTGGCAACAAGCTTCAAAGTCGCTTTGAGCGAGCTTAATCAGTGACGTTACATCGGCATCTGAGTTGTTGAGTAGAACTGTAAGGTCGATGGTGTTGACGCGATCTAAGCTTGGATGTGGGCAATCAGGGATAGTGAGCGAGTATAAAGCGCCGACGTGGAACTTGATGCCTAAGTGGACAAATGGCTTCGAGTGATCGAGTTCTATTGCTTTGTGATGGGGTAGCAATAGGTGGCTGCCAATTCCTTGTTGGACTTGTTGATCTATTGTGTAGTGATACGGTTGGTCGCTGGGCGACAGAATCAAATGTGCCGAAGGATCAGGGTTGAGTATCGGAAATTGATGAGTTTGAGCGTCGGGCGCTTTCTCGATAAGCCAATAACAATCAATGTATTGAGCAACAACGGAGGATTGAGGAGACTGTAACCAATTGATCATTCGAACTTCTATTTCTTATGAGTACCACCACAACTATATGTGGATATCCTTGTCGGCGACAGTTTTATCCTTACTGACCGCCTATACCTCGTATTGGACCTGCGCCTGAGCATACTCCGCAGAGCAAGGGCTATGCTGAGTATCTAATTAGTTAAAGTCAAACTGCAAGATTCGATGCTTGGATGACATCCCGGCTCGCTCAATCGCTTTTTGCGCACCAATATTGCTGCTTTCAGTTGAGCATATAACTTCCAAACCTTGGAGGTTAGCCTGTTGCTTAAGCGAGTTAAGCACGCGTGTTGCTAGCCCTTTGCCACGTTCTTGTTCTGCGACAATCATGCCTAAGTCAGCAAATTGCGTTTGGTGCTCATCGAACTTGCGGCACTCTCCCGTTGCAAGAACGCTTTCATTTTCCCAGTAACCCCACAGCTCTTGGCGAGCAATTAAATTGCTGTAGTAGCCAACTAGCCACTCTTTAGGTGCGCCAATCGCTGATGAAGCAAATTCCACAAGCTTATCGAGTTGCTCTTCTGTCGCGAGCGTCATTTTAATGTCTTCAATACGACCTGAATGACGGCTAGCGTCGCTTTCTTGGTTTTGACGGTACATCATGGCATTTACCTTGAATGACTCTGTATTGTCCAAGCATAGTGATAAATATTGTGGCTCTGCGGTGCTAACGAATGCACCTTTCACCTCACTAATCACAGAGCTGTTATTTTCGGTAATCAAAGTGAACAAGTCGGCAACGTTCGCACTTGCGGTTGGTGCTAGGTAAAACTGTAGCAAGTAACCTTCGCCGTTTAGTACGCAGTAACCGACAAGTTTGCCGCTCTCGTAAAAGCCAAAATGGTCCGACATAGGCACAAAGCCGAAGTGCCACATGCCATCGAGTGGCGCTGTCGATTCTGAAAAGTAAGCTGTTTTTAATTCACTTAAGTCGTTAAGTGTTGTGATTTTTTTGATGTCTAACATCGCGTTAATCTCTGTTGTTTCAATGACCGAAAGTGTAAGTGACTATTGGATTCGGGTATTGAACAAAAACGACAACTTTGGGTGTTTCACTCGGTGAAGTAGCGATCTAATCGGTCGGGTCGGACCAAGATTTAGGGATGTTGAATTGAGGTAAGCTGGTGGGTTTGTTTCTTTCGCCTTTGCGCCATGCTTTTAGCTGATTCACATAAGTTAGGATATGCGCTATCGCGATAAAGAGTTGGTTTGGAACCATCTGGTCGATTTGAGTGGTGTTGTAGATCGCCCTAGTGAGTGCCGGGCTCTCAACGATTTCAACTTCGTGTTTAGCTGCAAGCTCTCTGATGTATAACGCCACATCATCTTGACCTTTCGCGACAACAAACGGTGCTTCAGCTTGGCTCAAATCATAGATTAGGGCAATGGCGTAGCGGGTTGGATTGGTTAATACAACACTCGCTTTTGGCACTCGCTCATTGGCACTTCTCTTGGCATTTTGAGTCTGTATCTGACGGATTCGAGCTTTCACTTCAGGTCGCCCTTCTTGTTCTTTGTGCTCATCTTTGACCTCTTGCTTGGTCATTTTCATCTGCTTTGTAAATTCATGTCGTTGATAAGGAAAATCAAACAAGCCAAACAGTAAGACGATTAAAAGAAGGTAGCCCAAGTACTCAATGGTGATGGTCGCGACCGACAGCACCACGGTATCAAAGTGGGCGCTGACAAGGTTGGTGATCACTGAGATGTAGCTCGATATTACCCAATACAGCAGGGTAAAAAACAGAGAGACCTTGATAACGTTCTTGAACAATTCAACGATCGATTGGGAGGAAAAGATACGTTTCAATCCCTTGAGTGGACTTATCTTTTCCCATTTAGGAATTAGCAAAGATGGGCTGAATATCCACCCTCCAAGTAGAGTCGAGCCGACGATCGCGGCAATCATTTGATAAATCAGTAGTGGGAAAAATAGCGTGATCATCGAAAAAAGCGCGGTGCCGACTAACTCGACGATAGCCATTGGCTGGCTGACCGTTTGGCTATCAAAATGAAAGCTTACAAGAAACAGTTCAATGAAGGACTGTTTAATCATGTCTACATTCAACACGTAGTAAGCGACGACGCTGATGAGAGTTATGGAAGAAACGAACTCTTTCGCGCGCGGTACTTGCCCCTCTCGTCGAGCTTTAGTGAGCTTATGTTGACTGGGTTGCTCGCTCTTGTCTCCGGAATCTTGATGATCAGACATTAGGCAGCCTCAGCATATAGTGAAGGTGCTGGTTCAACTCTAGTACCAGATCAAAATAGTGATCGCCGATACCGGTTAGGGACGCCATTAATGCGAATAAGCCAAGTAGCATGGTCATTGGGAAACCAAGAGCAAAGACATTAAGAGACGGTGCCGCTTTGTTCATTAGACCAAACGTAATATTACTTAATAGCATCACGACGATAGCTGGCACCGCTACCAACAAGCCGGTCGCAAACATCCAAGACACCATTTTTAAGACGTATTCAATGCTGTTGAAAGGGAAAGGTGAATTGAGAGGCCAATACTCAAAGCTCTCTTTGAACACAAGCAGCACCACTAGATGTCCATCCAAAGAGAGGAAAAGCAGCATCGAAGTGATGAACATGATCCTGCCAATGATGGCAATACTGACTCCGTTGGCAGGGTCGTTCATCACAGCCATGGCTAAACCCATTTGCATGGAAATTGCCTGACCCGCAATCGAAAAAATGGTGAAAAATATCATCACCGCAAAACCAATTAAAAACCCAAAGATGAGCTGATAAAAAGAGAACAATAGGGTGTCGATACTGAATGGGTTAAATGGAGGAACCTCTTTTACCATTGGGGCGAGAAGCAGAGAAAAAATAAAAGCAAACAGCAGTTTAACTCTTACCGGTATTGCTTTATCACCAAAAAATGGTGCGATCAGAAAAAGCCCAGTAAACCGAACAAAAGGCCACCAAAGAACCCCTAGCCACTGAGTGATATCGGTAAAGGTTATTTGCATCATAGCTAGCCAACCTTGCTTGGTATCGTATTGAAGATAAACAAGAATAGGTCGTTGATCTCTTGTAATAGCCAGTGACCAGCAAGAATGATGCATAACAAAGTGACGAGCAGCCTAGGGAGGAAGCTAAGGGTTTGTTCATTGACTTGAGTGACGGCTTGGAAAATCGCTACCACCAAACCGACGACAAGGCTAGGCACGATAAGAACCGACACCATAAGAATGATCAGCCAGATTGCTTGGCTTACCAGAGTGACGGCTTCTTCCGGGCTCATCCACTTATCCAGAAACTGTTGGCTAAACTACCCATGAGTAAGCCCCAACCATCGACGATGACAAATACCAGCAGTTTAAAAGGCAGAGAGACAATTAATGGCGACAACATCATCATCCCCATCGACATCAGGACAGACGCCACCACTAAGTCGATGACAAGAAAGGGCAAAAACAACATAAAGCCGATTTGGAAGGCGGCCTTTAGCTCACTCAGCAGATAGGCCGGCAGTAAAACTAAGAAGGGAATATCTTGGTCAGACTCTATGGCGGTTTCTCCGGCTATCTTGGAGACTTGTTCGAGTGCCTTGCGTTGTGTTTGGTCGAGCATGTAGCGACGGAGTGGTTTTTCTGCGGTGGCTAACGCTTCCATCAAGGTCACTTCGTCTTTTGAGTATGGAATGTAAGCAGTGTCGTAAATCTTGGTCCAAACTGGCCTCATGATCAGTAAGGTGAAAATCAGTGCTATCCCCACAAGCACCTGATTTGGTGGTGTTTGTTGCAGGCCGAGTGCTTGTCTTAAAATGGCTAATACAATAACGATTCGCGTGAAACTGGTACACATAATCACAAAGGCTGGAACGAAGCTCAGCAATGTCATTAGGATCAGAATCTGCAATTTAATGCTGTATTCGGTGCCGTCAGATGTGGTGGTTTCACTGAGAATCGTCAACCCTTCTGCGTGCGATGCGCCCGCAAATAAGGCTAAAGCTAGCGTGAAGAATATTGGTTTATACATCGTATTCTTTACGTTACTCAAAGGCGTTACTTACTTGGCTTCTTAATGATGCTCAGTAATCTCACGCCATACTGACCATTCTTGGATACGATTTCTCCTGTACCAAACGCGGTGCCATTGATTTTGATATCAACAGGGTCTCCTTCATGTTTTTCCAGCATCACAACACTGCCTGCTTTTAAGTTCAGTAGCTCGTCTAATATCAATGTCTTGCGTGCGACCTCAACGGTGATGTCGACAGGAATACTCTTGAGCAGAGAGATATTACTGACGTGCTCTTTGTCGGCACCAAGGTCGATGTCGTCTGCAAGATCATCCAGATCTAAATCATCAAGATCTGGTAATTCATCATGCAGGTTTAGGTCGCTCATTGAGCTGTCAATGTTGCGTGTCTCTTTGTCGTTAGCCATCGATTTCGACTCCCAGTTCAGAGTTTATAGATTGAAGTTTGCCAAAAAATGTTGGGTGCCCGTTGACCTTAACCGTCAGGTTTTTGCATAAGGTCATGGGCATAAAATCCCCAGGTTTCAGCTGAGAAAGCTCATGCAGTGTGCACTGCTTGTGAAGCATCACGCACCCTAGCTCGACGGGCTGATAGCGTAGGTTGTCGAGTATCTCTTCCCGATCAAATGTTTCATTACTTTCCAGGCTCTTCTCCGCTTAGATGAGTCTATAAACTAACAATAAAACCGCTAACACATTGATTTACAATCGCTTCCCACCTTATATATCAGTGTTGTAGTTTGTCGTTATTATCTTCCGCTCTATTTAACTTTAAAGGCCAATCCGTACAGTCTGTAACGCTTGAAGAAAGCTCTCATTCAGTACTCGTCAAGTGCAAGCGAGATAGACGCTGTAAAGTTGTTGATCCTGAGACTGGAGCTCCGCGCACCGTCGACCACTACGTTCACCGTCGCCTGTCGGATTTACCTGTCAGTGGTCGCCCTTGCGTTATAGAAATTGAATTGGCTCAGACAAGGGATAGGCTCGGCCGAAGGTTGATTGAAGAGGCTGATTTTGTTGATAAGGGGAGTCGTTATACAAAGAGGTTCTGTCACTTTATTAGTGGACTGTGCCGCTATATGAGCATCCACGCAGTGTCGAAGCATTTAGACATACGCTGGGAAACCGTGAAAAATATCGATAAAGCATTCCTTCTCTCTACCTTGCCTGCTTTAGAGCCTAAGAAGTTGACCAACCTTGTTCATATTGGCGTTGATGAAGTCGCCAGGGCTAAAGGCCATGATTATATGACCGTCGTTTATGATCTCGTTTCAGGACAACTTATTTGGGTTGACCATGGGCGGACTTCAAACGTACTCATCAACTTTTTTGAACAATTATCACCGCAAACGAGAGACGGCATCCAAGCGGTATCAATGGATATGGGGCAATCTTACCAATCAGCAGTGAGAAACGCTCTTCCGAATGCAGACATCGTTTTTGACCGGTTTCACGTTATGCAGAACTACTCTCTTCTGATAAGGAAAGAGCGTAATAAAGCGTTTAGGAAAGGAACACATGACGAGAAGAAAATGCTTAAAGGGACGCTATTTTTACTCCTCAAAAATGCGCCGAAATTAAGCGATAAGCAGTCAGATAGGCTAGATGATTTACTGGAAAGCAATAAGACTCTTTGTACGATTTATATGCTCAAAGAGCAGCTTCAAGCCTTATGGGATGAACGTAATTTTGACTTGATGATCGCAGCGCTTGATGCGTGGTGCCAGCTTGCTAAAAAGACGAGGATCTTATCTCTCATCAACTTTGCAGACGCGCTTTGGGAGAGAAGAGTTGGGATCTGCAACTATGCAAAATATAAGCTGACGAATGCCCGAGTGGAAGCAGGGAATGTATCGATAGGTCTTCTTAGACGGAGAGCCCGAGGAGTAAGGGATACTGATTACTTTAAATTGAAGATTAGACAAACCTCAATCCTAGAAACTCACTCTACCATTTATCCGGAAATCAAGCTCATCTAAGCGGAGAAGAGCCAGATCGCTAATGGACCTTGTACTAAGTTTTGTGCGTCAAAGATCCAGATCTCTTTGCCATTTCCAATGCCGTAAGTAGGGTGACTACGAACCACGGCTGTGAATATGTAGCCGTCGTCTTGAGAGGTGCTGTTAGGGCGAGCCATAAACTGAGGCGTTCGCATCACACAATCTGAGGGAAACTGATACGCATCGGCGAGATTCATCGAAAGGCAGTCCATGTGCACGAGAGCCGACGGTTGGTCGGTTTGAGGTAATGAATCGTTGGTGAACCTTCTATTGGGGTAGTGCTCATACGCGTCTGCGACACGCTTAATGACATGGTCTTTGCGATAGCCAACGGCAGCCCAATAAATATGTTCAAATTGCTCTGGGAACTGGAAGTGTCCACGGTACGCGGGATCATTCATATCCCAAAAAAGTTGGTCGTCTCGTATCAGCCTGAAGTCTTCATTTATCTGTCGAGCGGATTGTGACTGAACTTGAATCCTTGCGCGTACTAAGCCGCCGACATCAATAGGCGCTGCCGGGTAACCTGCCAATTGACTCGGAGTTGTTCCACCAAACCATCGCTTATCGCGTGTGTATTGGGGCTCAGATTTGTCCATCGCTCCTAGGTATTGGCCGTATAGGGTGATTTCGTTGTCATGGTCATCGTAATTACACATGATGTCTGAGGTATCGAAATCCAGTTCTAGGTAGTCGGCAACCACATAATCGCGTCCGGGATTGAGATCTTTTTTGCGAATTATCCAAGTTGGAGTTCGATGTTGCTGAGCATAAACCGACGATATACCGAGCATACGTAATGGCTCGACTTGCGCTGCAGTTTCAAATACGAGGATGTGGTGGCGCGTTACACCCAGCGAGTGAGCGGTTGCGGCGATAAAGGCGGGCTTACCGTTGCGGCCAATAATGTTCCAGCCTTGTAAAGGGCTGTGCTTATCCCATTTCAGAAGCCGTATAAATCCATTTTTAGTACCCGTGTTGGAAATGTTTCCACCGTAGTTAATGGTGAAACATTCATCCGACTCGAGATCAAAATATGGGTGGCCTGTGGTACGTACTTGTGGAAACAGCCATTTGTCAGGAATAAATGGGCTCATCCAAGGTGGAAGACTGCTCTGCCACTCATCATAGTGACCAATCGGTGTGATCAGGTCTAAGCTGAGCGCATCAAATTCGTAGGGAACCCCACCTTCGTAGCTGAGCGCGAATCGGTTGTCACCCAGGTAGTTGGGTGCGGTATTACAATAGTTGACGAATCCCATCGTCGGGCTGTAATAAGCCATACCACCAAGCAGTTTAAAGCTGTCATAGCCATAGGAGATATGCTGTTGCATTATGGCTGATGGGGTATCAATCATCTTACGTAAGAAAGACACTTTGCTTGGCGAAAAGTCGAGACGGGTTAAAGCGCCGCGGCCATTCGGACTCAGGTGGTCTGGCTCTAATGGTATTCCTTCAGAAAAAAACACATGGCCATGGATATCAGCTGGCAACTCTCCACCAATAAGGTGCAAATCTCCTGAGGTTGCACTGCGTCCAGCCTGCATAATTGAGACCGGAAATGAGGAAGGGTTGTTGTCTTGGGAAGCCAAAAGTTGGCTTGGCACAAAGGCAGCCCCGGCTACGCTTTTCAAAAATGTACGTCTTTTCATTGCTCTGATTTATATGTTTACCCATGCATATAAACAAAGTAGGTGAGTTTTATTGGCTAGAATGAGTAATGTACAAAACTATGAAAGAGTGCAAAGAAGTCGTGTAATTTGACGCGTGAATTACACGGATTAATATCAATAAACTATTGATTTAAATGTTTTTAATTTCAATTTTTTGCGTTTGGTTTGGCGAGTTTTAACGGTGTGATTTGCTCTTATTTAGCTTCTAACGCCAATATTTGGAGAGAGGGTGCTTCTTGATGTGTGGCACCAATGCTTTCTTTAGCGATGTATTTAAAGGCTTGAGAACAGTTAATTTGCTATTGCAGCCATTCGCTATTGAGCGATACCATATAGGGCTATTTCTTTGGAAAAGATTTGATTATGTCAGATGAAAAACTCGCACTAGAGTGGATGCGCCAACAGGCACATAAAGTAGACCCATACGTTATCAATCCATCGTTTGATGAGTGCGTTGAGCTGCTTGATCCTGCTTTCAAGAAGGGCAAGAGTGTTGCGCAGTTAAAGTATCTGTTATCAGAAGCGGATCGCAGGGCTGGCGCGGCGGAACGTAAGCATGCGGCTTTAAAATACGCCAAAGAGAAAAGCCCAAATGCTGGTCAAATCTTGCGCCTACAGAGTAAGCTTCAACAAGTCCAGTTGGCTCTCAAGCTTGCCACTGGCGACAACAACATGACCATATCCCAGTTCTGTGCAGAGTATGAAGTCTCTAAGCGTGATGGCAATACAGCATGGAATGAGAAGCTGGTAGAGCAGAACAAAAGAAGATAATAAAACAAAAAAAGATAGCAAAATGAGCCCTTTGAACGGGCTCATTTTCATTGTGCGCTTAAGACAACCCGCTAAGGTCGAATGTTATTGAAACTGACTGCCTGCGTACCATCCCCAGAGCTTTCCAGCTTAACCACATCGCCTTGATAGTAATACGGTTCCATTGGCATCTCGCTATTGGTTGGCCTTGCGTAGTGAAGTACAGCGGGTTTACCTTCCTCTTGTCGAGCATATAAATAGCCAATCAACGCATGTTCAAATTGATGGTAGCCGTTGCCCCAATGGAAAGCTTTGGTTCGCTTGGGCTCAAGCCCTACGCCACCGTACTTGTGGTCGACCCACACATCATGAAACGTCGGTAGCGTGTATTGCAGGACTTCTTTCATTGAAGCATCGACAAGCGATACCGTCATTGCCGCTTGGTCGAGCTCAGCCCATTCCCATGAGGAAGCCCAATTTGTGTTTGGTCTGCTTTGCCAGCCAGTAATCTCTTGTCCTTGCCACGCCTGCTGAAGTTCCTCGCCAAAGTATTGGGATACATCGGCGAAGTCTTTCTGGTATTGCGCTTGGGCTAAAGTGTGCTTCATCCCTTGCATACCGAACTCTTTCCATTCGGAGTTATCCAGAGTTTGCCCGGTAAGGTAAGTCATCCAATACGCTTTGATGGTGTGCCCAAAATCATTGTGATTGGCGTTCGGCATCATGGCTGCTTTGCTATGAATCGCACCGTAGAAGCGCTGTTCATCTTCGGAGTGGTAGTGCTCAACCATGGTTTTTGTCAGCCAATTCAGATCATCAAGCCACTTTGTCTTGATAGGCTCTTTTAGTAGGGGAGCGACTAACAACATGTAACCGTTAATCTGATCAAGTTGCGCGACCAGTTCACGTTGTGTGGCTCTGCCATCTTCACCATCGGCAAGTACCCACGCTAGGCCGCTGTTGTCGCTAAGTCGATATTTATCAAAGATAAAAGCTTGTTGGGCGATGAGCGCTTCTTCTACCTTTTTGTCTTGGGTCAGGTAGTAGTACATCGCCAATCCAACTAGTGCATACGCTTGATCTTGAGCAGTTCGTTGTTGCCACTCCAATCCTGCTTTACCATCTTTAGTAAAGCTGATGAAGCCGCCATTTTGCTGATCTTCTAAGTGTTCAATGAGGTAGTAAGCCCCTTGCTTGGCTAGCTCTAATGCTTGTTTGTTTCCGGTCAGATGATAAAGCACGCCATAAGCATAGGTTTGACGCGATTTCATACGCGTGAACTCTTTGCCGAAGTGTGGAGTGATCCAACCTCTATCGAGTTCAGGACAAACGTTAGAAACATTGAGGAGTGTTCCATCATCACATCGGAAAGTGGGGAAGTTGCCTATCGGTTCTCCCTGCGCGCTAGGCATTAACCAATAAGGTGCAAGCCCTTCTGAAGCATGGTTGATCCAGTCTTCTCCAGAGGGAAGGGTGACATTGGCAGATACAGCGAAACTGGTCACGCTGAGTAATGCGATGGTTGCTCGTAACATGATGTTTATCTTAATGGTTTGAATTTAGTTGAATATAAACAATCAGGTTTGCACATTGTGATTAGACGATCACAGTCGACAAAATTATTGCGATATGGGTAAAGGTTCAGGTGATTGGTGGTTAAGTGAATCGACTCGAGAGCGAGCTAAAGACTTCATCATAAAATGATAAATTTAACGTTATTCTATTTTCTTATCAAAATGTAAAATGGGAATAAATTATCGAAATGCGATAATTTATTGTTGATTATCATTTGTTTTGATCTTAGTATCCTCCTGTCAACTTAACAGGAACATTAACTATGTCTAACATCCAAAAACAAAGCCGACGTGTCCGCATGCTATTGCAGTCCTTTCTTGTACTTACTCCTATCATGGTGTGCTACTTCTGGTTAACTGTTGAGACTCCCTATGACTTTATAAGTTCGACTGGTATTTTTTACCTCACTTATGACATCGGGAGTTACACGATGTTGCCGCTTACTATGACAACAAGAATGATTGCTGCGTTCACAAGCTTAGCGATGTCTAGCATCCTGATATACGCACTAGTCGTTCTGATACGTTTATTCCGCAACTATGAGCGAGGCGAGATCTTCTCACTAGAAAATGCACTGTCTTACCAGAAGCTCGGGTATAGCTTGTTTTATTGGGTATTCGGCTCCGTTATCTATGGCTCATTGATGTCAGTGATTTTGTCGTTCAATAATCCACCAGGTGAGCGTATCTTTGCGATTAGTTTTGAGGGAATGGACTTTTTGACACTTATATTAGGTATAATTATTTTGATCATCTCATGGGTGATGAAAGAAGGTTATATTCTGGCTGATGAGCACAGCCAAACGATTTAAAGGACTTGTCATGACTATCCGCATTAATTTAGACATTATGATGGCCAAGCGAAAAATGCGATTAAAGACATTGGCAAAAGAGGTTGGGATTACTGAAGCCAACTTGTCGGTGTTAAAGAATGGCAAGGCCAAAGCGGTAAGGTTATCTACACTAGACAAGTTGTGTGAAGTGTTAGACTGCCAACCGGGTGACATATTGGAATTTGAAGCGAACGTTCATCAAGAGAGCGCAACTGTTGAATAGCGAGTTCGTAAATCGTATTCCCTTATGAAAACAATGAGTCTCGAAGTTATTCGAGACTCATTCGTTACAAACTAAACAGGTTCTCCTGCCTCGTCTTCTTCAACGATATCTTTTTCTAAACTCGCCTCCGCCAACCATTTCTTTATCGACGGGCTATTCAACACACGTTGTTGATACTTTTGGGCTTTATCCGAAAGCTTGATGCCATAGGTTTCGACTCGCAGTGCTACAGGTGCAAACATCGCATCAGCAATCGACCATTCACCAAATAGCCAGCCTTCTGGGTATTGCTCCATTTGCCCTGACCAAATGGCATCGATACGGGCGACATCTTTCTGGGCACCCTCACTCAAAACCAGTTTTCTTTTGGCTCGGCAATTCATTGGTAATTCATTTCTGATGTTGAAAAAACCAGAATGCATTTCTGCCGAGATAGCTCGGGCTAAGGCGCGCTCTGCAACGGATGTTGGCCAGGCAGCGCCGTTTAGGTAGGCATCATTAACGTATTCGAGAATGGCGAGTGAATCCCACACTGCGACGTCACCATCAACCAGAGTCGGCACTTTTGCAGTGGACGTAACTTTCGCTAACGTGTCGTAGAAATCTGGGGTGAACAGCTTAAGTTTGATGACGTTTGCGTTGAGGTTGTAGTGATCGAATATTAGCCATGCGCGCAGTGACCAAGTGGAGTAGTTTTGATTAGCGATATAAAGCTGCATAAATGCTTCCTTGCGTTTGGTGGGTATGCATTTGAGCTTAAGGGATTGTATTACGGCGCACTAACGGATAATTTTGATGCAATACATTAATAAAAACGATGGGTGGTGATTTCAATATGGATATTGATGCGTTGCGAGGCTTTCTCGCGTTTGTGGAGACCAGCAGTTTTACACGCGCTGCAAAGCAGATTAATCGCACCCAATCAGCCTTCAGTGCTCAGATGCGCAAGTTAGAGGAAGAACTGAATGTCACCCTGTTTCAAAAGGAAGGACGCAATCTGGTTTTGACTGAGGCGGGCTTGGCATTACGTTCTCATGCGGAGCAGCTCGTCGCACTCCACAATACGGCATTGAAACAAGTAAAACGTTATGAGGACAAACAGCCACTGAGATTAGGTTGCCCTGAAGACTATAACGACAGCATCTTGCCGAAAGTGATTAAGCTTTTGCAGAACGCTGAACCTACTTGTTCCATTCAAGTATTTAGCTTGCCGAGCATTACGCTTAGAGAGTGGCTTGATGATGGTAGGCTTGATGCTGCTATCGTGACCCGCGCTCCCGATAGTGAAGAGGGATATTGGCTAACCAATGATGTGGGCGTTTGGATAAGCAGCCCTGATTTTGTGTTTGATGATTCTAAACCTGTCCCACTTGCTCTGTTCCAGACGGATTGTAAATACCATGCTGCGGCGGTGAATGGTTTAACTAAACAAGACACGCCATATCAGCTTATGGCGTGTAGTAATACGGCTTCAGCGCAGCGTGCAATCGTCAAAGCTGGGTTGGCAATTGGTGCGATGGGCAAGCTCAGTGTCACGCCTGATTTGAAGATTCTCGATGATATGCCGCCGTTACCTGCGGTAGACATCGTACTGTTGCTCGCGAGTAAGCATCATCCAGTATTGGACAAAGAGGTACTCAATCAGCTGGTTGAATTGGATTCTAATTAGATCTTGCTTGTTGAGAGGCATTGATTTCGAGAGCGAACAATAAATAGAAAGGCCGAGAACATTGCGTTTCTCGGCCTTGTTTTTATCGAAGAGGGAGCGAATTAAGAGAGCTTAAATTTGCTCAACTCTCCGTGTAAATCTCCGGCTTTTACTGTCAGCTCATTACTGATTTCTACCGAGGATGTCATGGTGTCCATCACTTCCACGGCGGTGTCGTTAATGATGACGACATTACGGTTAATCTCTTCAGATACTGAACTTTGCTCTTCAGCTGCAGAAGCGATTTGATTGTTCATGTCGTTGATGACTTCAATGGCTTGGTTAATCTCAGACAGCGCCAAATGAGCGGCTTGAGTTTCGCCTTTGGTATCATTCGCTTGCTTTTGACTTTGCTCCATCAAGACCACGATAGATTGGGTCTCTTGCTCTAGGCGCGTTAGCATTGAGCGGATCTCTTCGGTTGAACCTTGAGTACGGTTTGCTAGGTTACGTACTTCATCGGCAACCACGGCAAATCCTCGTCCTGCTTCGCCTGCGCGTGCAGCTTCAATGGCAGCATTCAGAGCAAGCAAGTTAGTTTGTTCTGCAATACCACCAATCTCGCTCAAAATGCCTTGAATCGCAGTGCTCGAATCGACTAAGTTTTGCGTTTGTTGCTGCGCATCATTCACCTGAACCGCTAAGCTATCAACCGCGCTTGCAGCATTGTCCATGCGTGTCATGCCGTTAAGGCTATTACTTTGTACTTGGCTCGCTGCGGCAGCGGCTTGCACGGCTGAGTTCGCCACTTCTTGCGCAGTTGCACTCATCTCATTGATTGCAGTGGCGAGTGAGTTCACTTCGTTTACTTGAGCGTTCAACTGGTCACGAGATACCTCTGCACGCGCTTGGCCTTCAGTTGCGTTTTTATCGACTTGGTCTGCTGTCGCCATTACAGTAAGTAGCATCTCTTGTATACGAGATAGGAAGGTATTAAACCAGTGAGCCAGTTGCGCGGTCTCATCTTTCCCTTTTACTTCGATGCGATAGGTTAAATCACCTTCCCCTTGTGCGGCATCTTTAAAGCGCTCGACCAAGTTATTGAGAACTTTGCCCAGAGAGTTGGCAATCAATGCCATAGAGATGATGCCTAGAAGAACGGCGACGATCCCCGCCCACACACCTTTTTCAAGCGCTTTCGAATTCTGTTCATCACTCCACTGGGTGTATTCGTCGACACTTTTTGCAAGGTGACTACTGGGAACCGACACCATGACTACCCCGGTGCGTCGCTAGTTTCGATAGCCGTTATGGCGTATTCCTCTCCGCCAAATGTAACCAACCCAGCCCCAGACTGTTTAGCGATAGACTGAACGCGCGACCATTCTTTTTCTAGCGCTGGCGAGACTTTCTTACCCACCATGTTTCCAGCGCTGCTGTTGGCTAGGGTGATACCTTTCCATGAAGTGATGAGGATTCTACCTTGTCCATCGAACAGGTGACGAGCAAGACCTTCACTCTGACTTTGCAGTTCATGAAGTGACAAATCGAAGCCAAGTGAGCCGATGATCTTACCGTTCTGTTTGATCGGCTGGCTAATGGTGGTAATGAGTTCTTGCTTACCACGAACCGGATAGAAGTAAGGTTCCATTACGAACGTTTTACCGGTTTGGTAAGGCATTAAGTGCCAGTCGTCTTTGCGTTCGCCATTGCTGTTCAGTTCAGTATTGCTGAAGCTCTCCATTGCGACTGCGTCAAAGCTGTTTTGGTCATTGGGAGAGAAGAAAGGGGCAAGGTAGCCCTGACTATTAAAGCCTAATTCGCTGTCCAAGTTGATCTCTCCATTGAGATCGGTTTGTTGTGGCCAAGTCTTGTTTTCCCACACCATGTAGCCGGCAAATACGGCTTTGTTTTGTGCTTCTAGCGCGGCAGTAAACTGTTTAACGATAAGGTCTGCGCTAGCGTCCGTTTCTGAACTCAACTCTATGATTGAACGTGCTTGCTTTAAGTTAGCTAGCACCGGGTTAAGTTGGTTGGAGATGTTTAACCCTTGCTGAAGTGCCGTATTTTGTAAATCGGTAATCGTAGCGTCGGTTAACTGTAGTTTTACTTTCTCTGTGACTTGTTTATTCACATCAGTAAAAGCGCTAGTGGTCATGCCCATTGCGATCAACAGGGTGAAAGCCATCGCCCCGCCCGCACTCACCGCAATTCGCGTTCGTATACTGTTAAACATATGATCTCTCTAGCTAAATAGTGGTAGTTTTGCAGAGATTTTAAACAAGATAAGTGAACGGAAAATGCAAAAAAATGAACACAAAAAGAATAGGGAGATCAAAAATATAAACAAGATTGCATAGTGCTCAGTTTTTGCTTTGATCGCAACGCTTAGAGGAAGATGAAAATCATCATTTAACAATCGCTAACTTTCTGTATTTATTAGTTTTAATGATGGTTAGGAGAGTTTGATGTTTTAGGAAGACCGCTATTTTTGCTATCTAATTTGTGACCGCGAGTCTATTACTCATTATATGACGGCGGTCACAATTAATTTTATTTAACCCGATGAATTACCACTCTTTTTATAAGTGATTTAAAGAGGGAAAGCGTTGTATTAGCTTGCCCGTGTTGTTTTGCTCTGTTTCTTCGGTGGCCTAACGTGGCGTGACAAAATACGACTGCGTTCTTGTTTCACTTCCGTTAGCTTTCTCCATGACCATAAACGCACGCGTGCTTCTTTGGCGCTAACTTCGAGATCGACGACTGGATTGAGGTAAGGGAAATCTGGTTCAAGCTCATGCATCATGACTTCCATTGGCGTCATTTTCCAGGGCTCAAATAGAAGTGGAGTGGGGATATCTGAGAGCTCTGGAACCCATTTACGGATGAAGTCCCCATCAGAGTCATGCTCTTGGGCTTGTTTTGTTGGGTTGTAAATTCGGATGGTGTTGATGCCTGTTACCCCGGCTTGCATTTGAAACTGTGGGTAATGAATTCCGGGTTCAAAATCGAGGAACATTTGCGCCAAGTGTGTGACACCATCACGCCAGTCCATGTTCATATGGTGAGTGAGAAAGCTCACCAGCATTGAGCGCATGCGGAAATTAATGTACCCCGTATGATGCAGGCAGCGCATACACGCATCGACTAATGGCACGCCTGTCATCCCTATCTTCCATGCCTGAAGATGTGTCGGATCTTTTACCGTTTCTTTTTGTAAGAGTGCTTCATAGGCGTGATTGATGCAGCGATATTCCATCGCGCATTCCGATTCAAACTTCTGCATGAAATGACAATGCCAGTGGAGCCTTGAAGAGAGCGCAATCAAGCTGCGACGAAACCCTGCGACTTGCCAGTGCCCCAATAGGTGTTGATAAACCTCACGCAGCGATATGTTGCCCCAAGCTAAATATGGAGATAGACGTGTACAGGCATGTCGCGAGGCTTCTGGACTTGAGATGCTGCGGTAGTAATCTCGACCACGGCGATCAAAGAAGTCGTGTAACGTTGCCCATGCCAGTGCACTTCCGCCCGTTTGTATGCCGTTAACTTTGGTTAACCATGCTTGTGGAGGTTCCATAGCGAGTTCAAGCTCTTCAGGATCAAGGGTATGCAGTGATTCTGCAGTGAAAAGACTTTCTTCGATGGGAGCACGCATCACACTGTTCCAATGCTTGTCCCAACCGACTCTGTCTTTCGACCCTCTTACGACAGCGCCCTGTGCGAACTCTTGCCATGGGATGTTGTGCTCTGTAAACCAAGTAGAAAGTTCTCTGTCGCGCTCAAAGGTGCAATTTAACCCTATCTCTTGATGAGAGAAGAGGTTTTTTATGTGGTAACGAGATTGAATCGCTTCGAAGCAGTCCACCGCACTGCCATGAAGTATTGAAACCTGATGTCCATACGCCTTCAGTGACTGGTTCATGCATTGCAGTGACTGCCAGACAAATCGCCAATGTCGCTCAGAATAGTGGGCATTGTTTAACAGCATGGGTTCGAAAATGTAGAGCAATATCGTTGGGTATTGATCTGATAAAGCGTGTTGTAAAGGTGCGTGGTCGGTGAGTCTTAAATCGCGCTTTAGCCACACTACGTTTATTGTTTGCATCTGAGCCCTCTTTCGTTTTGGTGCATTACGAGTCAGAGGGCGAAATGTCTCACTGGAAGTGAATTTTATTTTCGATAATGAAAGGGCAGGCCATGGGCGTCTGTATTTATTATTAGAGAATGCCTAAGCTTTTTAGTTTTCGATAAATCGTGTTACGGCTGATGCCAAGTATGCGCGAAGTTTTGCTGATGTTGCCTTGGTTGGCTTGATAGGTTTGAAGCAAGGTTTCTTCAACCGTGCTTCTTAAATCAGCATTTGGCTTACCTTCGATGATACGAGATGCAGTAATTTGGTGATGACTAACTTGCTCCAAAGAGGTGAGGTGCTGAGCAAGATGACTAGGTACATGCTCGAGTGTGAGTTGTGGTTCGTCACTTGCTAGTAAAGCGGCGACTTTAAGTAGGTTGTCTAATTCACGGATGTTGCCTGGCCAAGAATAGGCGCACAATAGACTCATTAGGTGCGGGCAAATTGATTGCTCAGCCTCGGCGTATTTACGATGAATGTGTTCGATTAAGGCATGCTTATCTTGTCGCTGTTGAAAGCTTGGCAAGGTAAAGGCTAAGCCATTGAGTCTGTAATACAGGTCTTGCCTAAACTCACCAGTTGCGACTAACTGCTCGAGGTTTTTGTGAGTAGCAGCGATGATCTGACAATCGACTTGGTAGCTCTGATTGGAACCCACAGGAACAACGGATTTATCTTGCAGAACATGCAGCAATCGACATTGAGCCTCTAATGGCATGTCGGCGATTTCATCTAGAAACAGAATTCCCTTATCCGCTTGGCGGATCTTGCCTTGGAATCCTTTGTGGCTCGCGCCTGTAAAAGCCCCTGGCGCGTAACCAAACAGTTCAGATTCGATAAGATCTTTAGGCAGCGCACCACAATTCACGGCGACTAGGGGCGATGATTTTCGCTGGCTTTGCTTATGTAACGCCTTAACGAACTCGCCCTTGCCGACACCTGTTTCCCCAAGGATTAATAGGCTAATGCCTTTGTCGATAACCTTATTGGCCTGCTGCCAAGCGTGTTCTATCTGTTGTTCACCATGGTGTAAGTCACACGACGCTGAAATAGAGCGTGTGCGCTTGGCTGTTGGGCGTTTTAGGTGCTGTTTTTCAAACACAAAGGGTGCATCAATTGAAGTTCTGTTGAAGAGAGTATCGATACTCTCACCGACGATCGAGGTTTGATCCAACAGTTGAGAGGCGACCTGATTATGCGCGACTACCTCTCCAGCTTCGTTGGCTATCACAATCCCTTGCCAACCACTATGAAGTAGCGATTTCTCACACGCGAGATCAATGCGAGTCGTACCTTGTGGTATATGGCTCAATAACTGATTCTCAATAAGCTGAACCATATTTTGAACGAGTAGTTGCACCGAACTGTCGTGTTGCTGCTGCTCACTGGTAATGTCCAATACGCCAACCATTTGCCCTTGATGATCAAACACTGGGCTTGCTGAACAACTGATAAATCGATGCTGGTGGATGAAGTGCTGCTCACCAATGATGGTTACAGGTTTTGCTTCCACGATCGCCGTGCCAATGGCGTTGGTCCCTTTGAGTTGTTCCTGCCAACACGCTCCAGAGCTGAGTGCAATCGAAGTTAGTTTTTCCTTAAACCGCTCTTGTCCCCAACTAGCCAGAATCACCCCTTCAATGTCGGTCAAGATCAAACGACTGTCTGTACGTGCAAACATCTGGTTGAACAGAGGCAGTGCATTGCGCTCGACGATTTGAATTAAGCTCGATGATTGATGACGCCGCTGCTTAAGAATCGACTGTGGCAGGCGAATATCTTCGGGAAGTCGTCTCTGTTTTAGCCCCGCTTCTGTGCTGCGATGCCAAGATGATGAAAGCCAATCTGAGGTGTTTGCTTGTTGAAGGTGCATGACTGTTCCATGTCGTAACAGTGAGAGTGTACCAAATTGGAACAGTTGAACATTGGATTGGTTTCCATACGGCTGTTCAATGCCAACTCACTTTGGGTTGTAAATGTTTGGTAATCATAGTTTTACAATTTATTAACAACAAGTTTTGAGGTTGTGGCGTGTGATTTGCGTTGTTCTTGTTGTGAAGAAAGCACGAAGTATCAGTGTTTTAAACAGAAAGCATAAACATGGGCGTCTTGTTATGAGTTCTTTTCTCAGGATAAGCCGCCAAAAAATAAGACAGCTCTCACTTAATAACGAACAACACATCTAAGAAGGATCTAACTATGATTTACGCACAGCCGGGTAGTGACCATGCAGTGGTGAACTTTAAAGCTCAATACGATAACTTTATCGGTGGTGAGTGGGTGAAGCCTGTCAGCGGCGAGTATTTTGATAATACGTCCCCAGTGAATGGTCAGGTGTATTGCCAAGTGGCGCGCTCAACCGAAGCAGACATTAGCTTAGCGCTCGATGCGGCACATGCAGCTCGTGCAAGTTGGGCGGCGACCAGTGTGACAGAGCGTTCGAACATCCTACTTAAAATTGCTGACCGTATTGAAGCAAACCTAGAAGAGATCGCAGTTGCTGAGACATGGGAAAACGGAAAACCAGTTCGTGAAACCCTGGCAGCAGATATCCCGTTAGTTGTCGATCACTTCCGTTACTTTGCGGGTTGTATTCGAGCGCAAGAAGGCAGTGCAGCCGAGCTCGATTCAAACACTGCAAGTTACCATTTCCCAGAACCAATTGGCGTAGTTGGTCAGATCATCCCTTGGAACTTCCCGATTCTAATGGCAGCTTGGAAACTAGCACCAGCACTCGCGGCAGGTTGTTGTGTGGTGATGAAGCCTGCCGAGCAAACACCAACGTCTATTTTGGTAATGATGGAGAAGATCGCCGACCTTCTGCCTGCTGGCGTAGTCAACATCGTCAATGGTTTCGGTAGTGAAGCGGGGCAGGCTCTTGCGACAAGTGATCGCATCGCTAAGCTAGCATTTACAGGTTCAACTGAGGTCGGTCACCATATCTTGAAGTGTGCGGCTGAAAGCTTGATTCCATCAACGGTAGAGCTGGGCGGTAAGTCTCCAAACATCTACTTCCCAGACATCTTTGATCATGAAGACGAATATCTCGATAAGTGTGTTGAAGGTATGTTGCTGGCGTTCTTTAACCAAGGTGAAGTGTGTACTTGTCCTTCTCGTAAGGGCGCGAATATACTTTGTTAATCTGATGTAAAAAGAACTTTTTCCCTGTAATCTTTATTCCATGCGGCTTGGTTCATCTTTCTTGGTACAGACAAGTTACCCTCTGATTTTCTAAATAGGTTCTGCACAAAGCGACGACAACAAGCCATATTCAACGCTGAATCCCCAGCGTAAATTCGCTGCTCGTCTTCTTTGAAAATTACGTCCAACGCCCAGTGCTGCTGATTCTCAATATGCCAATGCTTTCTTGTTGCCTTTGAGGCTAACTCTAAAGATAAATGGTCTGTGCAAATATAGTACGAGGTTTCATAACTTCCTTTCCCTTTGACACTCCTATCTCTTACCACTGCAACAATGCTTTTTACGAGACACCACTTCTGTCTGAGTGCTTCGCTGAAGGCTGCAGGAAGCACGTAAACCTCACGAACCTCTTTTCTACCATGCCCTTTCTCTTCCGTGATGTATGATTCCTGTTTATCTTCAGGCAAAGCCCAATAGTATTGGAATTGCACATCAATTTCTGCTAATAAACTTGGTTGATTCAGTTTAACTTGTACTAGGATATCTCCACCTTTATCAACTACTTTATTCAGTGTTTCAACCTGACAATGCAGGGCATCAGCAGTTAATAAACATCCTTTGATATCTAAAGCGTCTAGCATGTTTCTTATTGCTAGCAGCTCCATACCTTTGCCGTCACAAGGTTGGTGTGTGAGAGTCAAACCCTCGTCTACATCAAATGCCGAAACCATATAGAGGGGGTGCTGTTGTTTGCTTGCTTTTGCCCCTTTTAGAACCTTCCCATCAACACTGATTATAGGCTGAGCATGCTTCTCTCTGTGCAAATTGACCCAGCCCACCATAGCTTCCAATAGCGTCTCTGGCACAACGGATCTCATGATCGCAGCTATATTATGTCGAGTGGGAAGACCATTTTCGTAGGGGAAATACTCACGTAACCACTCGATATTTCCTTCACCGAAATCCTTAATCTCTGTCCATTTATTTTGACCACAAATCATGGCTGTTATGACCACGAAAGCGACTTCCATAACAGGATAAACTTGATTGATGTGCGAACGGGTATCTTTCACTTTTTTAAGTTGCTCAATGATAATCATGTGCGAATTTCTCATGTTTTTTTACTTCATGATCAGATCGTGATTATCTAAAAAAGTTCCCTGTAAAATAAATCCATTATTTTCAATGGTTAAAGTTCGATCCCGCCCTTTCCTTCTCGTGTGCTGATTCATGAATCGGTATACGACAAGTTTATTGCGAAAGTGGTCGAGCGTGCTCAAACCATCAAGCAAGGCAACCCGCTAGATACAGACACTCAGGTTGGCGCACAAGCCTCTCAAGAGCAGTTCGATAAGATTCTTAGCTACCTAGAGATTGGCCGTCAAGAGGGCGCGAAAGTGCTGACTGGCGGTGAGATTTCACAGCAGCCAGACGATCTGGGTAATGGTTACTACATTCAACCGACCATGCTCGAAGGCAACAATAAGATGCGTGTCTTCCAAGAAGAGATCTTTGGTCCAG
This sequence comes from Vibrionales bacterium SWAT-3, assembly GCA_000169995.1. Taxonomy (GTDB): domain Bacteria; phylum Pseudomonadota; class Gammaproteobacteria; order Enterobacterales; family Vibrionaceae; genus Vibrio. The sequence continues at coordinate 62,570 of AAZW01000008.1, forward strand.
TTATCGCGGTCACTACCTTTAAAGATGAAGCAGAAGCGCTAGAGATTGCCAATGATACCGAATATGGCTTGGGTGCAGGTGTATGGACGCGTGATGCCAACCTTGCGTACCGCATGGGACGTAATATCGAAGCGGGCCGTATCTGGGTTAACTGTTACCATGCTTACCCAGCACATGCAGCGTTTGGTGGATATAAGAAATCAGGCATAGGTCGTGAGACACATAAGATGATGCTCGATCACTACCAGAATACCAAGAACTTGCTAATTAGCTACGATACCAATCCGCTAGGCTTTTTCTGATTACACAAAAATGGACTCAGGGGACTATTTGGACTCAATACAAAGCGCCGTATCAACGGCGCTTTTTCCCATTTTATTGCCCCGTTCCTTAATGCTATGACTCACTTTTTTGTAGTGTAATCGAGTCGAGTTCACCTAAATGTTTTACAAACAATTCGAGTAGTTTGGGCTGTCTAGGGTGGTATGCACTCAGTAGTACCATCTTCCGGTTGTATTTCTTGTTGGTTATTGGTGTGATGGTGATGTGTTCATCAAAGAGTTCCAAGCCTGGCCAGACTGGAACAATTGATACTCCAACCTCTTCCACCACCAGTTGAGCAATCGCCTCAAGGGAATCCAGGTCAAAAATGGTATTTTTAGTCATCCCTGTGTCGTTCATGAATCGTTCAGACATCTGCCCGCCCCAACAGGTAGGGTCATATCTAATATAAGCGTTGTTATCGAGTATACTTGCAATAGAGCCTTGAATCGTTTTGTTATGAATTAACGCAAGAGGCTCATTTCTCAGTTCTCTACATCGCAATGTTTTTGGAATGACAGAGGGAGGGGCAACGATAATCGCTGCATCAAGGTCGCCATTGATAAGGCTCCGATTTAAATCGATCGAATTCCCAGGAATGATATGAAATTTTGCCTGTGGCGCAACTTCCCGAATGGACTTGAGAGTCGATGGGATAAACGCGGTTAATGACGTTGAGTTAGCCCCCACTCTTAACGTGCCATCTAATCCCGACCCTTGTGCAACTTCAACAAGATCACGAGTCTCCCTGATAATCGATTTTGCTTTGGGGACAACCGCCAAACAGGCATATGTGGCCTGAACAGTGCTTCCAGCTCGTCTAAACAGCTTACAATTAAACTCGCCCTCTAACGCTTGAATCCTTTGACTGATGGCTGCCGGTGTTATGCCTTGGGCACGAGCTGCAGCGGCTATTGACCCTTCCTCTACGACTGCGACAAGGCTTTCAAGAAATCGAGTGTCCATAGGTTTCCTTACGAATGAATATAAAAAAACTTAGTTTTTCTATTTTTATGTGGTGAGTAAACTAGCTACAACGACGACTTAAGTCTAGAGTCGATGTCATTTTAAAAGGGATCTTAAATGAATTTTGATTTGTGGTTTGCGTTTTTGATGGCGTGCATTGTTTTAGCTGTTTCTCCTGGTGCAGGGGCCGTGAATATGATGTCAATAACAATGAAATACGGCTTTCGCCGAAGCTTGATTTCAAACATTGGGTTACAAGTTGGGAATATGTTCAATATTGCGATAGTTGGTGTTGGGCTTGGTGCTGTTCTTGCCCAATCGGAGGTTGCGTTTATTGCTATAAAGTGGGTCGGGGTATTCTACTTAATTTATTTAGGCATCAAGAAGTTTACCGAGACGGTGGATAATACAGATTACAAAGGACACCAGCAGAAAGTAAGTGGCTTGAAAATGTTTTGTCAGTCAGTGATTGTCAACGTTACCAATCCTAAAAGTATTGTTTTCCTTGTTGCTCTTTTGCCCCAGTTTATTGTGTCAAGCAGTCCCCATGTAGAGCAGATACTAGTGCTAGGCAGTACTTTACTTACCGTCGATATGCTTGTGATGTGTGCTTATGCATTATTAGCTAGTCGGTTGAGCGGATTGGTTAAGAATCGCCGTCATATGATTGTGCAAAACCGTATTTTCGGCAGTGTATTTATTGGTACAGGCAGTTTATTAGCGATGGCTGGACGAAGCTAATACGCGTTTGCTGGTTACAAGAAGTCAGGCATTGAGTGTGAGAGCCACAAGATGGTGCTCGAGCATTGGCAAAACGCCAAGTTCTTATGAGCTTGGCGTTTTTTAGTGTTTGTAAGGGGAGGGGGGGGGAAGTAAGTCGAACGCGCTCGGACTTATTCTTCGGCGATAAAGCTATTCGCGATCTGCGCTTCTTGCTTAATCATAAGTTGGTGTGCTGTCAGCATGTGTTGCTGCATGATTTGTTTCGCTTTTACTGCGTCACTTTTGCTCAGCGCTTGCACAAGGTCGCGTTGGCTTTGCACACCGGTACGCCACAGTTTGTGGTTTCCTGGTTCGTAAAGCTTGTGATAAATCGTCAGCTCAGTGAGCATTTGCGCGGTAAAACGTACCACAAACTTTAATAACTCATTATCTGAATAGCTCGCCAATAAGCTGTGGAACTCTAGCGATGCGATGTGGTGTTCGCGCTCTTGATAAATATCTTCAGGCGGCGTTTGATACTTGTCGATTTGGTCGCTCAGTGCCTGCAGTTGCGACTCGCTTAGTCTCCCCGCGAGGGAAGCCGCAATCTCCGGCTCAAGCGACAAACGCATTTGGTATAAATCTGATATCGAAGTATTCTTAAAAAACAGGTAGTTACTTAAGAGTGACTGCGCTTTATTTTCGCTCATCTCACTCACGAACACACCGCCATTCGGGCCGGTTTTGGTCGACAAAATGCCTTGCGCTTCCAAGATTCGCATACTTTCACGAACCGTTCCTTTTGAAGCGTCAAACTTTTCCATAACCTCAAGCTCGTTTGGTAAACGATCTCCAGGCTGAAGTGCTTGTTCGACGATCCAGTTCTTGATCGATTCTGCTAATTCTTGTGTTCTACGTCTCTTCGCGCTTTTTGCCACATTATCCTCGCTGGGGTGTTATCCGTACCTATTGAATTCTGACGGAATTCCTCTGAATGTCACCTGTTTTCTTGCCCTAAAAACCTCGGAAAAATCGGAGTGTTGAGTTATGAAACACTCCGATTATTGATCGAATCTTAGTCACAAAATATTTATTTATCATGATAAATAGCTTTTATTTGATATTTATCATGATAAATTGCCTGGGTGTACATGATCAGAATGGAATGATTTTAGATGGGTAAATTCGAAGAAACCGCCAGCTTAACGTGGGAATGGCTAGAGTCTATTGCTCAATGCAGCCAAACATCCGATCCTGATAAAGAAGGGGTTACGCGTTTATGTGCGTCTCAAGAGCATGAAGAGGCAAACCGAAAGCTGCATGACTGGATGACAATGTCTGGTATGGAAGTTCGAATGGACAACGCGGCAAACTTAATTGGTCGTTACCCAAGTGCTAATCCAGATGCTAAGACACTGATCTTTGGATCACACCAAGATACGGTGCCTAATGGGGGTAAATATGATGGGATCTTGGGCGTAATACTGCCAATTGCATTGGTTAATTACTTTCACAACAACCAGTTAGAGTTCCCGTTTCATATCGATGTGATTGCTTTTAGTGACGAAGAGGGCACGCGCTTTCAATCGACACTTTTAGGCTCAAAAGCGATTTCAGGCATCTTCGACCCTGCGATGTTGACGGCAGAGGACGCAAACGGCGTAAGCATGCGAGATGCTTTGGTGTCTTTTGGTTGTAATCCAGACCTCATTAGCGAAGACGCTTATGAGAAAGAAGATGTGCTTGGTTTTGTTGAACTGCACATTGAGCAAGGCCCGCAGTTAGAGCAAGCCAACCTGCCTATAGGGGTAGTGACGGCAATGACTGGGATTGAGCGCCATACCTTGTCGATCATTGGTAAAGCGAGCCATGCGGGCACAGTACCAATGAACCTACGCCAAGATGCCTTGGTAGGTGCAGCTCAAGTGATCCACATGTTTGATCAGCTTTGTAAGCGAGAAGAAGACTTAGTTGGTGTTGTAGGCAAAATTGCTAACTACCCGAATGGCGTTAACGTTATCCCTCAACAAACAGACATTACCATTGAGCTTCGTTCGCCAAATGATGCCTCTCGTATTGAAGCGCGAGAAGAGATGTTGGCGGAAATTGAAAGCATGATGAATCAATACAACCTGGCTTACCGTCATGAACAGACTTATGAGCAATCAGCTGTGACCTGTGCTGATTCTTTGTCGTCAGTGTTAAGTAACGCGGTAAGTTTGTCGGGTATCACACCGAAACACCTATATAGCGGTGCAGGCCATGACGGCTTGGCAGTGAGTAAGCTTACCGATATTGCAATGCTATTTATGCGTTGTACTGATGGGATTAGCCACCACCCAGACGAAGCCATTCTTCAGCAAGATTTGGTTGCTGCAGTCGAAGTGTTAAACCACTTCTGTCTATTGATGAAAGCAGAGCAAGAATAAACGATTCGAGATTTTAGTAGCAGCCTTTAACGGTATCTGAACAAAGTTCTGGTTATTGCCTGCTACAAATACCACAGAGCGCAGCTCTCAGGCGCTCCCTATACTAAGGAGATATTTGGTTATGGATATGACAGAGAAAATGGAAACAGCAGAGAAGAGGGCGTGGTATAAAAACGTACCAGACCCGATGGTTCTTATCTTTTTTATACTGGTAGCCACTTACCTTCTTACTTTTATCGTGCCGGCTGGTGAGTTTGAGCGCGTTGTCGTTGATGGCAGAACAACGGTTGTTGCTGATTCATTTACTTATATTGAAGGTGTTCCAGCGGTACATTTCTTCGATATCTTCGTCTCTATCCCTAAAGGATTGATTAGCGCAGCACCTTACTTGTTTATTGTGTTTATCGCGGGCGGTCTATTCCATATTTTGCAACGCACAGGCGCATTAGAAAATGCCATTGGTGTGGCTGTAAACAAAGCTGGAATTAAAAACCGTAACCTAATCATTACGATAGGAACGTTCATCTATGGTTTCTTTGGTGTAGCGGTTGGCTTTGAAAACAACATCGCCTTAGTGCCAGTTGCGGTCCTGATTTCTGCGGCAGTTGGATACTCGAGCTTAGTTGGCACAGTGATGGCAGTAGGTGGTATCGGCGTGGGTTTTGCTCTGTCACCGATTAACCCGTACACGGTTGGTGTTGCACAAGGTATCGCGGAGCTTCCAATCTTCTCTGGTGCTTGGTTACGTACTGTTATGGTGCTTTCTTCTTTGGCATTACTGTCTTACTACATTTGTTCTCGTGTCACTAAAATGGAGTTCAAAGAGCCGGAGACAGCTGGTGGCCTGAGCAAAGACATCTCTGAATACCAACTCAATAAGAAAGACAAAATGACCTTGGGCGTTTTTCTTATTGGCTTAGGTATCATGCTTTACGGAGTGTTCGCTAACGGTTGGTACATCAACGAGATCGCGGGTCTTTTCTTATTGATGGCGATTGCGATTGGTATCGTGAACGGCTTGGGTGCAAACGCTATTGTGAAGCAGATGATGGAAGGTGCGTCGGGCGTTACCTCTGGCGCATTGGTAATCGGTGTTGCTGCCTCTATTCAAGTGATCCTTAACCAAGCGTCAATTATCGATACCATCGTTAACGCACTGAGTTCATTGATTCAAGATATGCCAATCGCGTTAGCTGCCATTGTGGCGAGTGTGGTTCAAGGCATCATCAACTTATTCATTCCTGGTGGTTCTGGTCAGGCAATGGTGACCATGCCAATCATGATCCCGGTTGCTGACTTAGCAGGTATGAGTCGCCAGCTGATGGTTACTGCATTCCAAGTAGGCGATGGCCTAACAAACCTTATTGTGCCAACCTCTGGCGGCACGCTAGCGATGCTTGCGCTGGGTCGAGTCTCTTATGAGCAGTGGTTGAAAGCGATTGTGCCATTTATGTTGGTGGTATATGCCCTATGTTGGGTGGCGCTGTTCATTGGACAAATGATTGGTTACTAGTTTTTTTGGTGTTGAACATCTATGACAATTTCACTTATTCACGTTAACCCAAATACCGGTTTGTCGGCTTCTATCTCTGCGACAGGAGGTGTGTCAGTCGGCGGCTATGTAAACCATAGCTGGAGAGGTGTCGGGGCGTGTGCAACTCAAGGGTTATTTACTAACCCTTGGTATGCAGACAAAGCGCGTGAGTTATTTATTCTCGGTAAGACGGCTGATCAGGTTGTCGAGTCTTTAAAAGCAGGCGATGCCGAATATTCAAAACGCCAATGTATGGTGATGGATAAAAATGGCAACAGCGCTTTCATTCATGGGGATGACAACATCCCTTATGTTGGCGCGATTGCTTACCCTACGATTGCCGTTGCTGGGAACATGCTAGAGAGTGACAAGGTTTTACAGGCCTTTTCAGACAGCTTTATCGCTCAAACGACGCAGAATCCAAGCTCAATCTTAGAAGATGGTGCGCCTGTTTATAGAGATAACTATGAAGCAGAGCTACCAGAAATATTGATAACAGCATTGGAAGCCGCGTTGCGAGCGGGAGGAGACAAGCGAGGAACCTTTTCCGCATCACTCCGAGTAGAAAGCCTGACTAAAGCGCCAATTGATATTCGTGTTGATTGGGCTGATGGGTGCTTAATTGGTGAATTGCGAAAAGTGCTGGGGCGTGTTCGAGAGGCTGGCTTTCAAGATTTTCTAAACAATCTACCAAACCAGTAAGGATGAAGGTTTAATCGAAATAAAAGCCAAGTGAGATTCAAATCACTTGGCTTTTTTGTTTTCAATCACTGGGCGACTGAGCATTAGTGCTTTGAAAAGAAAATTTCTGGCTTATGAGTTGGACCTGAATTACTTTCGAGTTGAGTCAGTTCCAAACCTTGTTTGCCGACCAAAGAAGCGACCATCTGACGGTTGAACGGGTAGTTCTCAGTGCTGTTGATGAACTCTTCCACATCCACCCATTTGGCTTCTGCAATTTCATCCGTGTCTTGAATCGCAATCTCTTGAGTTTGAGCGATAAGGTGGCACACAAAGTAGAGGTTCGATTTGCCAAACTGATATGGATGGCGCGTTGCCATGCCCACCACTGAAACGAACTTGGCTTCGATGCCCGTCTCTTCCATTGTCTCTCGAACCACAGACTCTTCAATACCCTCACCAAGTTCAATGTGGCCACCTGGTAATTTGTAGCCTGTCATACCGTGCTCTTTTATCATCAGCACTTGGTTATGCTCATTGGTGATCAACGCACCAGCACCCAAAGTATGAGTTGGGATGAAAGGTACAAATTCGACGATTTCGGATTTGTGGATCAGCGTTATCTCGTCTTCTAGACAATTGTGGAATACAAAGCCGAGCTCAGTCGCTACTGGGATAAGATGCGACAGTGAAATAGGTAAACTGATCCAGATAATGCCTTTGTTGTTTTGCTTGGAAAACTCGGTGATTTCGCTGAGCTCAGCGTGGAATGAGTCAGCATCGTTGGGTGCAGTCAGCGGGTCGATGATGATGCCGTTAAATTTGTCGAGCGTAAATTCCACGGGTGATCCTTTATTGTTTTGATTTATTGAGAGCCTTTTATAGGGCGAGCTTATAACAGATATAGAGGTTATGACACCCGAAAAGCCGGTGACATGGAGATTGCTGGAGAAAGCGGTAGGTAAGAAACAAAAACTGCGCTTGGAAACCAGAGCGCAGTTTTAAAGTCGGAGTTATTTGAGTTCGTATCTAACGAACGTAGTTCGCATCAACGCTGACATACCAGTGTTGAAGCTTGCCGTCGGTTTTTTTGATCCACAAATCGTTGGTGTAACTCTCAATCTTGCCGTTAACCGTAAGGTTGAATGTGTTCTCGTCGAAGTCGCCAAGCTTCACAAACTGATCGGTCGTAACTAGGAACGGGTCCATGTCGTCAACGCCAACTACATCTGAAATCACATAGTAGTGGTAAGTAAATGGCTTGCTCGCATCATTTGGATTACTGCGGTATGCCACAAGCTTGAATGGTTCCGTCAGTGGGACATCGAGCGTTTGCTTGTCCATGGTCGCAGGGATTGGAATAAATAACCAAGCCGTAAATAGGCCGCAAGCCAAAACCATCAGGAAGAAAAGAGTCTTAATTGCTTTCATAGCAACCTTCAAAATAGGTGATGTTGAAGGCGCTATGGTAACAGGTTTGATTTGTCGATTGTAAGAGTATGAATAAGTGAAGGCGGCACCACTCTGTTAGGAAATTTGAACAAATTGACTCACTGTTCATAATTTGTGGCTTGTAAATCTGAACGGCTAAGCCCCTTGCGACAACTCATTGTTAAATTAATGAGCGTGGCCTTGTGATAGGTTGATCAACATGACGCCTGCGGCAACAAGCCCCATGCCAATCCAAACTTTAGTGTCCAGATGTTGGCTGTAAACGAAGGTCGAGATTAAGCTCACTGTCAAAATCGCTAATCCTGCCCATAGCGAGTGCACCACACCAACTGGCATTCCCTTCATTGCTTGGCTCAAAAATAGAAACGCTGCCAAGTGCCCTGAGATCACCAGTAAAGCTGGGACCGGTTTAGACAAACTAAATCCATCGGTGGCTTTAAGTGCAACGTGAGAAAGTGCTTCAGCCATTACGCCCATCATCAAGAAAAACCAGCTCATATTCGTACCTTTATCTTTGTATTGTTTGTGTTGGTATAGCAAGAGTGTTTGAAAGTGGTCATTGGTGCTAATCGCGGATTAGCTCATATTGCATGCACAAAAAAGCCCGCACCTCACGCTTTTGCAAGGTGCGGGCTAAATAGGTGTGACTACTTGTTTAGGTAAGCTGCGTGGAACTCAATGTGCTCATCAATAAAGCTAGAGATGAAGTAGTAGCTGTGGTCGTAACCAGGCTGCATACGTAGCTCTAAATCGGCATTGGTTGTCTTCGCTGCTTCTACCAATTGCTCAGGTTTCAGTTGTTCAATTAGGAAGTTATCCGCTTCGCCTTGGTCAACCAACATTGGCAGTTTAGTGCCTTTGGTTTTTAGAAGCTCAGAGGCGTCGTACTGCTTCCATTCTTCAATATCTAAGCCTAGATATTGGTTAAATGCTTTTTGGCCCCAAGGACATTGCATTGGGTTGCTGATTGGGCTAAATGCAGAGATAGAACGGTAGCTATCTTCGTTCTTGATACCAATCGTTAGGGCACCGTGTCCACCCATGCTGTGACCAGAAATTGATTTCACTGATGTCACAGGGAAGAAAGACTCAATCAGTGCAGGAAGCTCTGTTACCACGTAATCGTACATGTGGTAATGGCTGTCCCATGGCGCTTGAGTAGCATTCACGTAGAAGCCTGCACCTTGGCCTAAGTCGTAGCTTTCATTGTCAGCAACGTTTTCACCACGTGGGCTTGTATCTGGGGCAACAATAGCGATGCCTTGCTCAGCCGCAGCTTTGAATGCGCCGGCTTTTTGCATAAAGTTTTCATCGGTACAGGTTAAGCCTGATAACCAATATAAAACAGGAACTGGGTTTTCTTTGCTTGCATTGGGTGGCAAGAAAATCGCGAAACGCATATCGCAGTCAAGCGTTGCAGAAAAGTGGGTGTATTGTTTGTGCCAACCACCAGCAACCTTTGCTTGGCTAATGTTTTCGATTGTCATTTATTGTGCTCCGTTAGGTTGATGGTTTCGGAATTTATGTATTTGTTTTCTATAGCTTAAGCTAGAGGTTTCACCACCCACCGGGCAGGAGGTGGTGAAGACAGTTTCGCTCTGATGTTTAAGTCAGAACTGTGGTCTCGACAGTTAGGTGCCGAGACCAAGGAGAATTATCTGTCCATGTGTAAAACAGTACGGATAGACTCGCCTTTGTGCATTAGGTCGAATGCGTCGTTTACTTCGTCAAGGCTCATTGTGTGAGTGATGAACTCTTGAAGACCAAACTCACCCGCCATGTAACGGTTTACGATTTCTGGAAGCTCAGAGCGGCCTTTAACACCACCGAAAGCAGAACCACGCCATACACGACCTGTTACTAGTTGGAATGGACGAGTTGAGATCTCTTGACCTGCGCCTGCAACACCGATGATTACAGATTCGCCCCAACCTTTGTGACAGCACTCAAGCGCTTGACGCATCACGTTTACGTTACCGATACACTCGAAAGAGTACTCAACACCACCGTCTGTCATCTCAACGATAACGTCTTGGATTGGCTTGTCGAAGTTCATTGGGTTGATGCAGTCTGTCGCGCCAAGCTGTTTAGCTAGCTCGAATTTGCTCTCGTTGATATCAACACCGATGATGCGGTCAGCACCAGCCATGCGAGCACCAATGATTGCAGAAAGACCGATACCGCCTAGGCCGAATACAGCAACGTTGTCGCCTTTTTCAACTTTAGCTGTGTTCAGTACAGCGCCCATACCTGTAGTTACACCACAACCTAGAAGACAAACTTCTTCAAGCGGTGCTTCTTTGCTTACTTTCGCTAGTGAGATTTCTGGAAGTACTGTGTACTCAGAGAAAGTAGAACAACCCATGTAGTGGAAGATTGTCTCACCGTTAATAGAGAAACGGCTTGTACCGTCTGGCATTAGGCCTTTACCTTGCGTTTCACGAACCGCTTGGCATAGGTTAGTTTTACCAGATTTACAGAATTTACATTCGCCACATTCTGCTGTGTAAAGTGGGATAACGTGGTCGCCAACTTCAACACTTGTAACGCCTTCGCCGATCATTTCAACGATACCGCCACCTTCGTGACCAAGAATAGAAGGGAAGATACCTTCTGGATCGTCACCTGATAATGTGAATGCGTCAGTGTGACAAACACCAGTCGCTACGATACGAACAAGAACTTCACCTGCTTTTGGCAGTTCAACGTCAACCGTTTCACGTTTTAGAGGCTCACCCGCTTTCCAAGCAACCATAGCTTTGGATTGGATATGAGTTTGACCAGGTTTGATTTCGATAGTCATTGGATGCTTCCTTTATATGTCAGTACAGCGGATAACTTTGCAATTAAGTTCAACCCGTTAAGCGTAGTCGAGCTTAATTGTTTCCGCTCTCTCGTTTTGTTGGAGCTAGTATAAGTGTGGTCACAGGTTTTGATAATCCCCTTAAATAGAAAATGATTATTACGCTTGTGTAATAATTGGCGGAGTTTGAAGGGGGGAGAAAGGGGAGGTGTTGCTAAGAGAATCTATCGAGACTCTAAACAGTAACTAAGTAGAAGGGACATTTGATGGAAATAAATAGAGCATAAGCTTGCCGCCTATTTTCTAGTTGTAGGTTTGAACATGCTTTTCTCTCTCCCACCTCCTTTAATGCTATCGCTTGCCATTGTGCTTGAAGTTGTTGCCACTTCTTTATTACCTAAAACACAGCAATTTACTTCTCTACCTGCCACTGCCGCAGTATTGGCTGGCTACGGCTGTGCTTTCTATTTATTGTCTTTAACAGTGCAAACCATCTCTTTGGGTGTGGCGTATGCGATTTGGTGTGGGGCAGGGATCGTGTTAGTCGCAGCGTTGTCTTGGCTAGTCTTCGGGCAAAAGCTCGATATTTTCGCGATCATCGGCATCGTTTTGATTTTGGCTGGCGTGGTGATCATCAACCTGTTTTCGAGTTCGGTGAGTCATTAGTGGCTAGATTGTTTTTGTCGGGTGGACGACACTTGTTACCAAGTGCCGTCTCCCTAAGAACCCAGCGTGCAACTTTCACTGCACTAGGCTCAAGCCTCTACAAAGGCATCAAATGATACCCAGCAACTTATAAAGCAGTGAGAGCAGGTTCAATCCAAGAATTACGAGCTGGCCTTTTGTGTTTCCTCTTTCCCAAGTATTCTTGGTATTGAGGGTCGAAAGGTGTCGCTGCGCTTCGGATCTTCACATGTCTTTCTATCGGCACTGTAGCTACCTGGAAAAGATTAAACTGGCAATCCATATCCTTTATCTTCTGCCAACCGTGAAACTGCCATTGGCCTTTTCGGTTGATGAAGTATTTCAAGGCGATCCAAGTTCTAGATTTTGTTGGATGTCGCCTTTTAGCCCAATGCCATAACGCATGAAATAGTTTGTGACCGACATAACTGAATACCTGTTTAGCTACGCAGTGGCGATAATAGTTCGACCACCCTCTAAGCTTTGGGTTAATCAGTTTAATAAGGTCGTTCGCCGGTAGGGTAACGTGCTTTTTGATGAGTCCGCGCAAGTTACTTAGGAACGTCAATGTGTTGGCCTTGCTCGGTTTGATGAGCAGCTTTCCTTTGTACTTCCTATGGTTGAACCCAAGGAAGTCAAAACCGTCGTTGATGTGAGTAATGTGCGTTTTCTCTTCGGATAACGTTAAGCCTCGAACCGCTAAGAAGTCAGCAATCAGTGGTTTGATCTCGTTCTCCAACACTTCCTTTGAAGCGCAGGTGACAACGAAATCGTCGGCATATCCAATAAAGTTAGCTCTTGCGCCTTTCTTAAGCGCGGTAGACTTAATGCACTGTTCGAGACCCGATAACGTCATCAACATCAAGGTGGGGGATATAATCCCGCCTTGAGGCGTGCCTTCGTCGGTGTCGTAAAACAGCCCTTTGTCTACAAAGCCTGACTTTAGCCATTGCTCCAACATCCGTTTATCGATGGCGATGTTATCCATCAGCCACTGATGCCCGATTTTGTCGAAGCAAGCTTTGATATCTCCTTCAAGAACCCATTGTGCTGACCGTTTTTGACTCAAACATATAAAACACTGACTGACAGCGTCAGCTGTGCTGCGATTTGGTCTAAAACCATAGCTGTTAGGATCGGCAAGCGTTTCGGACACAGGTTCTAACGCTAGAAGATGGAGAGCTTGTTGGGCTCTATCAATCATGCATGGAATACCCAGTGGCCTGAGCTTACCGTTCTTTTTGGGGATGTAGATACGCTTGAGTGGTTTTGCTCGATAAGCTTTCCGACTCAGTTGATTTGCCGCTTTCATACGACGCGTGTCTGTGTTCCAGACAACGCCGTCTATTCCAGGCGTTTTACTGCCTTTATTTTGAGAGACTCGCTTAACAGCAAGAAGTTTTGCTGAGCGAGAGTGAGTCAGTATCCACTGCAATGCTTTTGCTTTGCCGTGCTTACCGTCTCTAGTTGCCTTTGCGATACGCATTTGAAGCTTTAAGACGTTCGCCTCTACGGCCTTCCAGTTAATGGATTGCCACTGTGCACTGTCAGAAGATGTACTAATCTCATTCGAAATCATCATTTGCTTTTCTTCCTTAATAAAGTTCTTCAAACTCTCTCGCAACGAGAGACCAGTTGGAAGTGGGCTCACTTTCGTGACCAGACACAAGTCTGTATCTGCATCGTTACAATGCAGCCTTTGCTTTTTCCAACCTCCTCTACCTGCATCACTATCGGCCACTTCGGCTTTCCCAGAGGGAGTGATACAGGCTTACCATGTTCCGTATGCAACGCAATGGTAGGTTAGGTGCCCGCTATAATGCGAAGAGCGTGTCGATCACGAAAGAGCATGGGGCAATCTCTTTCCTACTCTTAGTGCCTTTTGGCGACAGCGTAAAAACCACTTCCGCTGCTTATGATATAACGCATCTTATGCGGATTCACGTTTGTTCACCATACTACCTACCTAGCACTCACCCGATTTATGTGGTTATCAGGAGGAGCTTTCTCTCGCGATTTAGCTCCCGACAAGATAGTTTCTTGTCTTCGTTACATTGTCAGAGCCGCTACTTAATTCAGGCTCCTAGGTTCATCTGGTGATACAGATGGTCCATTCTTAACGCGATGGACAGCGCTGCATACGACCTCATGTCGCACGCCCCAAAATCATTTTCACACGCTTTATCTTCACTGTTTTTTTGCTATCTTTTTAGCCCAACCTGTCCTTGCGAGTATGAATATTTATTCAACCATACACAAAGAGCAACGGGATTGCATTTACGCTCGTTTGAATTGAGTTCATAATGGACTTTTTCTGTTCACCAAGGAGGCTGTATGACAGAGCAAGAGCTATACGAGTATGCGGTTACTTTACTATCAAAACGTGATTACTCATCTGGAGATTTGAAATACCAACTATCGCGCTTATCCGATGTTCATCAGGTTGATGCGGTTATGGAAAGGTTGCTATCTCACCACTATGTAGATGACACACGACTTATCGAGCGAGAGATTCAAAAGCAGCTCACAAAGCTCCATGGCGAAACGCGTATTAAGCACGAATTAAGAAAAAAAGGGCTTGATGCGTTGTTAATCGCACAGTCCCTTGAAGATCTCGATGTTGATTGGTTTGAGCTTTGTCTAACCGCTAAAGTGAAAAAGTTTGGCTCGAATAAGCCGAAAGATGAAAAAGAAAAAGCTCAGGTGATCCGTTACTTGCAGTATAGGGGCCATCATTTGGGAGCAATTCTAGAGTCGCTAAGTTAATACAATACAAACAGCTTCTTATGACCTTTAACGAATACTTCGAAAAAGTACAACGACAAATAAGTAAAGCAAGCTCACTAGAAGACCTTTTAGTTTGGCGTAAAAGAATCAATATTGGTATCGCAGGCTTACCTTACAAAGCAAATAAAGGGTGCTTAGTCGCTCATTGCTATACATCGAACAAAGAAGTATCTAAGAGGAACAATCAATATGACAATCTTGATCACACGAGGCGAGGTAATTGAATGTGTTAAACAAGAGCTTGAATTGGCAGGAATTGTAGATAAAAAGTACGCAGCGCCCGATCTCAGACAATTACTACCATAACTGAAGTTCACCATTGTAGAAGCGCTCTTACTACATACTCGTGGCAATCAAGCGCTGGCCGCCCGAATGCTTGGGATTAATCGTGGTACATTACGGAAAATTTCTAAACAAGGCTTTAAGGATGGAAGCTATCTATTAGCAAGAAGCGGCTTTTGTAACGCCTATTAATTGCTGCATAAGAATGGAACAAAAGCCGCCAAAGAATAAAAACGTTTTCTATTGTTCCTTCAAGATGCCTTATCGAAAGTCTTGGACGGATATTAAAAGAGCCATCAAGAAGGAAAGCGAGACTAAAGTAGTCACATCCAACCGTCAAGCATCTTCCATTAACCACTGTCATTTCTTCTTTACACCATCCACTAACCTTACTAAGGCCACTTCTAAAGTTAGACTGGAGGTCAATTATGTGGACAAAGAAAGGTCACCTCACTGGGCAGAAAAAGCCCTTCAAGCTCGAAGATATCTGGCGAATTCGCACTAGACTAGAAATCGAAGGCAACATCATGGAATTGGCTCTGCTCAATCTCGCTATCGACTGCAAATTGCGTTCATGTGATTTGCTCAGAATGAAAGTGAGGGACATCTCTTCTGGAGGGGTAATTCAAGAACGGGTACTTTACAGTCAGAGTAAAACTGGCAGAGAAGTACAATTTGAGATTACTTCTCGTACTGCACAATCATTAGCTCAATGGCTAATGCACCGCAAACTGACGGCATCAGACTATATCTTCCCTAGTCCTAGGAGGCAGGGGAAATCGATGAGTTATAGCAACTATGCCACTATCATTCGCCGCTGGGTAACCGAACTCGGCTACGATCCCTACCTCTATGGTACACACTCGATGCGCCGTACCAAGGCGACCTTAATTTATGCGAGAACTAAAAACATTCGCGCTGTGCAGTTATTGCTTGGCCATGTGAAGTTAGATAATACCATTCGCTATTTAGGTGTAGAAATAGAGGATGCTCTAAACATATCTGAGGGGATAGACTCATAGTGAGGTTAGGATGAAGCTTATAGATAGGTCGTTTTTATTTATCATTATAAAGCCATTGCTAATCAATGCTTTATGGTTTGTTTGTATTTTTTAACGCCGTATATCTTCTTTTTAATGTGCCGTATTTCTTTCTGTCATTATAAGGTTGCGTTATACTACCGACACGTATAAAAGCTAGGAGGTTCAAATGACAGCTGTTGAACGCGTTTATCAAAAGATAAAGCGCTCAAGACGTTATGTTTTTGAGCGCAAAGACTTTGATGGTTTTGCTAGCTACGACCAAATCGGTCGAGCGTTAAGGCAGTTAGTTAAGCAAGGTGAGTTAATTAAACTTGGCTACGGTCTATACACAAAAGCAAGAATGAATAGTCTAACCGGCAGACCCATGCCCACAAACCCTGGCGGAAGCGATGCCCTGATGCGTGAAATTTTAAAGATGAAAGGTGTCGATTTTGAAATGGACAAACTGTCTTTACAAAGCCTATCTGGTAAAAGCACCCAAATCCCATCCTCCATTCAATACTCGTGGAACCATAAACAGTTTAATCGCAAGTTAGCTGTCGGTAACCGAGTCTTAAACTCACCGAGTTAATATGGAAAAACTAAAACAACAATTCCTTGAGGTTTCCGATGCGCTTGAGCTCGGAAACCCAGCCATTATTGAAAAAGATTACTGGGTCGTCGCCTTACTTAGCGAATTAGCGAAGGTGTCGCCTGTGTATCATCAAATGGTTTTTTCTGGGGGGACTGCGCTAGCCAAGTCAAACGTTAAAATCCTGAGAATGTCAGAAGATGTGGATATAAAGCTCATTCCCCATCAAGAATTTGGTGAGCTGAGTCGCGGCCAAAAGAAAGCCGCCCGTAAGACATGCATTCACGAGATTGAAATGGCGATCACTCAAACAGAGCGATTTACCGTTGAGTCGCGTCTCGTTCGTGATGAATATCGCTATGTCGCGTTTGAACTCAGATACCCGCAGCAGTTTAGCCAAGCGCCATGTCTTCGCCCCATCATTAAACTTGAGTTAATAGAGACGATCCCCTTACTCGATGTAGAACCACGGCCGATCCAATCATTGGTAACGGAACTGTATCGACAGCCACAAGAAGTAAAAGCGTTTGATTGCGTCTCTATTCAAGCGACCTTGGTGGAGAAAGTGATTTCAATGTTGCGCCGTACCATGTCAGTAAAGCGCGATACGCAACGTAAGGACGATGCCACGCTTGTACGCCACATCTATGATGTTTACTGCATTCTAAAGACCGAAGCACAATTAGAAAACTTCGACCTTACAGCAATGACAGCGTTATTTAACACGGTATTGAAGGAAGATATCGATCGCTTTGGTAATCAACACACTGAGTTTGTTGCTAACCCTAAACAAGAGCTACAGCTCGGGCTAAAAGAACTTGAAGATAACCCAGTTTTTCGCCAGCGCTTTCAGGACTTTGTTACCCCTATGGTGTTTAACACCGAGCCTCATGATTTTGATACCTGCTTCGCCTCGTTTAAACGCATTGCGCAGTCGTTAATTAAAACAATCTAACCGATTTGAGAACCACTCATGCCACACACTAAAATCAATCAAGATCCGCTATACCAAGAACAAGTCAACAAAGCCGTTTGGGCTGCCTGTGACACCTTCCGTGGCACTGTTGATCCATCCATTTACAAAGACTTCATCCTGACCATGCTGTTCTTGAAATACATATCTGACGTACACCAAGACAAGTTTGATGAGCTATCAAAGCAGTTCAATGGTAACGAGCAGATGATCACTGCGATGATGTCGAAACAGTCTTTCAAAATTCCGACTGGTTCAACATTCTGGGACTTATACGAATCTCGCCATGAAGCAGGTAACGGTTCTCGCATCGACCAAGCCCTACACGCGATTGAAGAAGCCAACGGCACTAAGCTAAAGAACGTATTCCAAGACATCAGTTTTAACACCGACAAACTCGGTGATGAAAAGCAGAAGAACGATATCCTGCGCCACCTATTAGAAGACTTTGGTAAAGACACGCTAAACCTGCGCCCAAGCCGTGTGGGTTCGCTGGACGTAATTGGTAACGCATACGAATACCTAATCAAACATTTTGCGGCTGGTAGCGGCAAATCGGCGGGTGAGTTCTATACCCCGCCAGAGGTATCAGACCTACTCTCGATTATCCTAGAGCCACAACAAGGCGATAGCATCTGTGACCCTGCATGTGGTTCAGGCTCACTATTGATGAAGTGTGGTAAGCAAGTACAAAAAAACTTTGCTGGTTCTAAGCAGTACGCGCTGTTCGGTCAAGAAGCGATTGGTTCAACGTGGTCACTGGCGAAGATGAACATGTTCCTGCACGGTGAAGACAACCACCGCATTGAGTGGGGCGATACTATTCGCAACCCAAAGCTACAAGACAAAGAAGGCGGTCTGCTGCACTTTGATGTGGTAACGGCAAACCCTCCATTCTCGTTAGATAAATGGGGCTTTGAGGATGCAGGTAACGATCATTTTGGTCGCTTCCGTCGTGGTATCCCACCGAAGATCAAAGGTGACTATGCGTTTATCTCACACATGATTGAAACGCTTAAACCCGCTTCTCAAGGTAAAAAGGGCGGTCGCATGGGTGTGGTTGTGCCTCATGGTGTGCTATTCCGCGCATCAAGTGAAGGTAAAATTCGTAAGCAGCTGATTGATGAAAACCTATTAGATACAGTGATTGGTCTACCTGAAAAGCTGTTTTTTGGTACAGGTATCCCTGCTGCGATTCTTATCTTCAAAAAGCAAAAAGACGATAACAAGGTACTGTTCATTGATGCCTCTCGTGAATTCAAGTCTGGTAAGAACCAGAACCAGCTTACGCCTGAGAACATCCAGAAGATTGTCGATACCTACAAGGCGCGTGAAACTACCGATAAATACTCATACCTAGCTTCGCTAGAAGAAGTTGCCGAGAACGATTACAACCTCAATATCCCTCGTTATGTGGATACCTTCGAGGAAGAAGAAGAGATTGATTTGGCTACGGTTCGCAATGAACGTTTAGCTCTGCAAAATAAACTGGCTGACCTTGAAGGTGAAATGGCAGGTTATCTAGAGGAGTTGGGTTATGGTGCCTAATGGTTGGGAAGAAAAGTCGCTTAAAGATATATGTAAAAAAACAATATCTTATGGCATCGTTCAAACAGGTGAAAATATTGAAAATGGTGTTCCTTGTGTAAGGGTTGTCGACCTATCAAAGAATACCTTAAACCCTGTCGAAATGATCAAGACATCTGACAAAATCCATCAATCTTACAAAAAGACAATTCTATGTGAAGGTGAGTTGATGATGGCTTTAAGAGGTGAAATTGGTTTAGTAAAAAAAGTTACACCTGAACTTGTAGGTGCCAACATCACGAGAGGGCTTGCTCGTCTTTCACCGATAAAAAGTGTCGACAGTGATTATTTATTATGGACGCTTCGTTCAAATAAAATTAAGAACGAATTATCGAGAAAATCTGGTGGTTCAGCTCTTCAAGAGATAGCATTAGGTTCTCTTCGCAAAGTTGTTTTGCCAATTCCACCACTCCCAGAACAACGTAAAATCGCCCAAATCCTTTCCACATGGGATCGCGGTATTGCAACCACTGAAAAGCTGATTGAAACCAGTAAGCAACAGAAAAAAGCTCTGATGCAACAGCTTTTGACGGGTAAGAAGCGTTTGGTTAACCCTGAAACGGGTAAGGCGTTTGAGGGGGAGTGGGAGCGTCACTCTATGTCCGATCTAGTATTTATCGATAGAAAGTCTCTTGGCAAAAAAACACCAGATGATTTTGAATTTCAATACATTTCATTGTCTGATGTCGCTGTTGGTTCTATTTCAAAAGAGCTGGAAGTACATAAGTTTGCAAGTGCCCCATCTCGTGCACGACGAGTCATACAAGAAGGCGATATCTTACTCTCTACTGTTCGCCCTAACTTAAAAGGGTTTGCCAAGGTATCTGAAAAGCATGCCGATTGCATAGCTTCAACTGGTTTTTCTGTACTGACCCCTAAAAAGCGTGTAAGTGGAGATTACATTCATCAATATATTTTTAGCTCTCATGTAACTGGTCAGATTGACAGCTTGGTTGTGGGTTCCAACTATCCTGCGATCAATTCATCTGATGTTGCTGGTTTAAAAGTGTATTGTCCGACTTACGAAGAACAACAAAAAATCGCCTCAGTCTTAACCGCTGCCGATAAAGAGATCGAAGTGCTCGAAGCCAAACTTGCTCACTTTAAGCAAGAGAAAAAGGCACTAATGCAGCAGTTGTTGACGGGTAATCGCCGTGTAAAAGTGGATGAAGAAGTTGCGGCGTAACGCATCTATTAACTCTCGACCAATGAGTGACGCAGTGCGCCACTCATTATTGCCGCTATCAAAACTAGGTATTACACAATGTTAGTGTTTAACTGCACCAAAGCCGCTGCGGACTTTTTCACCTTAAAGCGCAATGGCAAAAAAATCTCTCCTTTAGAAGCGCCACCGACGGATTCTGTAAGTGGCTCTGAGGTCGCGAATGTGTTGAATGCCCCTACAGTCCCCATCAGTGCTTGGCTGGTTCATGAGGTAAACGTTCAGCGCAAAAAGGTGCTAATTGCCATGCATGTCGAAACCCGCTACGCCATGGTGTTTGTTGGCATTCAAAAAGGGGATTGGCTCGAGTTTACTAATCAGCTACTTGAAAGACTGTTTAACAACATGCAGTTTTTTGGTGAAGAGTTCGAGATGTGCGATGAAGAGAGCTTTGAAGAGATGTTTAATGAGTTCATCAAACTTCATCCTAAGCCTTACTTTTGTCAACGCGGTGACCGCAGCGTGCAAAGCCACATTAATGATGTCGCTTGGCAGTTTGAAGACCGAGCTTATCAAATTGGTTCTCTACCAGACGGCCACGAAGAGTGCGCCAGCTTTGATGAGTGGATTAACAGTTTGATTCGCTCGACCAAACAAAAGAAAGACTACTTTCACCCTGACGAAGAGATGTTCCTTGACTGGATGCAGACCTACAGCGAATTGGGCGACAACGAGGACAAGCTCATTCGCCAGTTATTTGGATCTCTGCGCCGACAGATGATGCACGCCGAAATGGTTAAGCGCGGCATTCCAGATGATGGCTACTTTGATGAAATGAATGATCTACTTAACCAAGCGATCAATAAATACAACGAAGAGGTTACCCCTGATAAGTTAAACGAAGTGACACCAGATAACGTCATCGACTTCAATCAGGCAAAAAAACGTAAACTACATTAAAAAATATAGATAACTAAAACAAAAACGAATCGATAATAAGGGCAACAATGTCAGGCAACTTACCCAATTTCCGTGAAGAGCAAAGCGCGAAGATCCCCGCGTTAACCTTACTCACCAATCTCGGCTATCAGTTCATTCCACCAAGTGAATGTGTGATTAAGCGTGGCAACCTCTCTACGGTTATTTTGCCTGATGTACTGCGTGATGTGCTCAAACACAAAACCTACTCGTTTATGGGGAAAGATCACTTGCTATCAGAAGCGGCTATCGACAAAATCGTCCACGAGCTAGCTAATCCTGCCATGAATGAAGGGCTGAAAACGGCGAATGAAAAATTGTATAACGCTCTGACGTATGGCATTGGCGTAACCGAGTTTGTTCATGGTAAAAAAGCCAACCCAACAATCAATGTCATTGATTGGCAAAACCCAGATAACAACCAATTTCACTTTACCGAAGAGTTCGAGGTGGAAAATAGCCACGGTACTAAACACTTCATCCCAGATATTGTTTGTTTTGTAAATGGCTTACCTTGGGTGGTTATTGAGGCCAAGCGCCCAGATTCTTCAACGGTAGGTAAACCGACGATTGAAGAAGGTGTATCCCAAACTATCCGCAACCAAAAGCAAGACTATATCCCGCAATTATTTGCTTACAGCCAATTGGTCATGTCAATCAATGGGCACAAAGGCTTATACGGTACGTGTGGTACACCAAGCAAGTTCTGGGCGAAGTGGAAAGAAGAAGAGATCACCGAAGCCACATTCGCGCGTCTTAAAAACGCACCGCTTTCTCCAGCGCAGCTCGATAAGCTATTTGCTCACCGTCCAGCCAAAGTTCGTGATGAATACCTATCGCTGATTGCAGGCGGTGATTTGATGGTGACAGACCAAGACCGTTTATTGGTATCGCTACTTTGTCATGATCGTCTATTGGAAATGACCCAACTCTTTACCTTGTTCGATAAAAAAGCAGGCAAAATCGTTGCTCGTTATCAGCAGGTATTTGGTATTAAAGCCCTGATCGAACGTGTCACCTCTTTTGATGAGCAAGGCGCTCGAAACGGCGGTGTTATTTGGCATACTACTGGCTCAGGTAAATCTTTTACCATGGTGTTCTTATCTAAAGCGCTGATTTGGATTAAAGAACTCGCCAAGTGTCGTGTAGTGGTCGTGACTGACCGTGTTGACTTAGAAGACCAACTAGCGAGTACCTTTGCCTCTGGTGGTGCACTGTCTGAAAAAGATCGTAAAACTGCCATGGCTACAACAGGTAGACGTCTTGCAGAACAAATTGGTAAAGGTAATGAGCGTATTATCTTCTCCATCATCAACAAATTTGGCACCGCAATTGAATTGCCAGAGTGTTATAACGACAGCCCAGATATGATTGTGCTCGTTGATGAAGGCCACCGCAGCCAAAACGGTGAAAACAACATTCGTATGCAGCAAGCCTTACCAAAAGCGGCTTATATCGGCTTTACAGGGACACCGCTGCTGCAAGACGATAAGACTGAAAACAAGTTCGGTAAAATCATCCACTCATACACCATGCAACAAGCGGTGGAAGACAAAACCGTTACCCCGCTGCTGTACGAAGAACGTGTGCCTGAGCTAAGTACCAACGACAAAGCGCTCGATGCATGGTTTGATCGCATCACTGATAAGCTCACCGAAAAACAACGCACGGACTTGAAGAAAAAGTTTGCTCAAAAAGGTCAAATCTATCAAACCGAAGGTCGTATCGAGCTTATCGCTCACGACATTTCTGACCATTTCCAAAACTTTAAGCGCCAAGGTTTAAAAGGTCAGCTTGCTTGTGACTCAAAAGCCTCTGCTATCCAATATAAGAAGCTTCTCGACCAAATTGGCAAGGTGAGTTCAGTTGTTGCCATGTCACCGCCAGATACACGCGAAGGACACGATACAGTTGATGGAGAAAGCAAGGATGTGGTTCAGAATTGGTGGAAAGAGAACGTACTGGACTCAGACTTTGGACAAGATGAAAAAGCCTACACTAAGCATATCATTGACGAATTCGGTAAAGAGGACGGCCCCGACTTAATGATCGTGGTCGATAAACTTCTAACGGGCTTTGATGAACCAAAGAACACCGTACTTTACATCGATAAGCCGCTCAAGCAGCACAACCTTATACAAGCCATTGCTCGCGTGAATCGTCTACACCAGAAGAAAGAGTTTGGTTACCTCATCGACTACCGAGGCATCTTAAAAGAGTTAGATGCCACCATCGCTG
Source organism: Vibrionales bacterium SWAT-3 (assembly GCA_000169995.1). Taxonomy (GTDB): domain Bacteria; phylum Pseudomonadota; class Gammaproteobacteria; order Enterobacterales; family Vibrionaceae; genus Vibrio. The sequence continues at coordinate 85,763 of AAZW01000008.1, forward strand.
ATTACCAAGATTTGGCTGAGCGTACCCAAGGTGGCTTTGATATTGACGACCTTAAAGGCTTATACAGTCGCATGGACACGGAATATAAGAAGCTGCCAGCGCTATACAGTGAACTCTGGGCATTTTTTATTGATGTAAAAAACACACAAGATCCGCAAGCAATGGCACGGGTATTTGCGCCGAACATAGAATATGTCGATGGTCAGCCTACCGATTTAAACCTAAAGAAACGCCAAGATTTTTATAGCACACTCACTGCGTTTGCTAATTGCTTAAAAGTCGCCCTGCAATCTGCCACCTACTTTGAAGACAAGAGCTTTGATGATAAACGTCAGGTTTATAAAGACACGCTAAAAAGCATGACATCGCTACGCCAAGTTGTCCGTCAGGATGCCGAAGAAACCATTGATTATGACGAGTATGCTGAGAGTATTCGCACCATGTTAGACAAGCACATCGGTGGCGTTGAGATCCAAGAATCTAAAGGGGTTTATCTGGTTGGCAACATGGGTAAGGATATAAAACCAGAAGAGCTAAGTGACGATGAAGCTCGTAACAAGAAAGATGCGATCACTGGTCGTGTCACTAAGATGATTGAGCAAGACCTTGCCGACGACCCTTACGCTCAAGAGTATTTCTCGAAGCTACTTAAGCAAGCGATTCAGCAAGCAAAAGAGATGTTTGATGCACCTGTTAAGCAATATCTCCTATTTGCTGATTTTGAAGAGCAAGTGAAAGAGCGCAAAGTCGAAGGGTTACCAACCGATCGCTTCGCAGAGCTAGATCCAAAAATTAAGCGTCATGTACAAGCTTACTTTGGACTGTTCTTAAAGCATGGCGCTGAAGGTCAAGGTCTTACTGAAGATGAATGCTTCAACTATGCAGTAGAGATTGACGAGAAAGTGCGTAAAGCGGTGGCTGAGTTTTCAATCAATCCATCAGAGATTGAAAACCAGATCACTCTAGAGGTACTTCCGTTGCTGTTTGCCGATTTAGGCGTCGATAAAGCGCAAGTCATTGCCGAAGAAGTCGTGCAAATCACCCGCTTGGGTTTAGCAGGTCACCAGTAATGGCTTCAACGGTCTCTGACGAACGTAACAAAGAGGAATACAGCTTCATCTATGGCGATGAGGCTGTGAGCTATGAGGTGCTGCGTAAGCCTATCAAACAAGGAAAAAAGCGAAGTATTACCATCAAGGTGCAACCCAACTGTGATGTCACAGTTAGTACCCCAGAAGACGCTGAGCTTGAGGACATTCACCAAGCGGTAATGAAACGTGCCAAGTGGATTTATGATGCCCTGAAAGAATTTCGAGGTCATTTGGAGTTTGTCCAGCCTAAATACTACGTCAGCGGTGAGATGCAGTTCTATCTTGGTCGTCGTTATGTGCTGAAGGTAGTAGAAGATGCAGATGCCTTGCCAACGGTAAAAATGACTCGCGGTAAGTTACTTGTCACCTTGACGAGGTTTAACGATGACAAAGCAGCCATGGTTAAAGCCTTAGTACGTAACTGGTACATGGTTCGTGCGCAGCGTATTTTCCATGAGCGTCTATCTGAGTTACTACCTCAAGCGACATGGGTTGATGGTATCCCAAGCTTTCGTGTACTGCCTATGACAAAGCAATGGGGAAGCTGTTCAGCCAAAGGGAACCTGATGCTCAACCCTCACCTAATTAAAGCGCCTAAAGAGTGCATTGACTACGTGATCCTACATGAGCTTTGCCACATCGCAGAGCATAACCACAGTGACAAGTTCTGGCGTTTGCTGACCAGTGTGATGCCGCATTGGAAAGAGGTTAAAAGCAAACTAGATGGTATGGCTGAGCTGTATTTGAATGAATAAGAAGAATAATGAGTAAATTATCGCAATCAAAGAAGATAGCACTCTTCCTACAAGATAATCCAAATCAACGATATACCGCAAAAGCGATTGCAGAAGCGATCACTACACGTTATCCAGAAGATTATGCGGAGAAAAGAGCTAACCCTCGGTTTGAGACAGAGCAAGATTTCATTTCGCAAGTTGTCGCTGAAATCGGCGCTCAGAAACAAGGTATTCTAAATCAATCAAACAAGATTAAGTGGCAAGATAAACCACGTCCTAGAGTTTACTGGTTTGATGATGGCACGTTGTTGGCGAATGATGAATCTTTACCCGAAGAAGAATCATCAGACGAAGCGCCGATAAACAATACGTTGAGTGAGTATGATTTATATCCGATCTTAATGGATTACCTAAAGTCAGAGCATCAACTTTATTGCTTACGAATCGATGAAAAGCGTTCTAAGAACAATTTAGGCAGCGGTGGTAATCAGTGGTTACATCCCGATATTGTCGCGATGGAACCCGTTGCTCAACAATGGCATCAATACGTTAAAAGCTGTGTACTTCAAGGTGGCGGTCAAAGCGTTCGCCTATGGTCATTTGAAGTTAAGAAAACCCTAACGATGGGCAACGTGCGTAAGTGTTTCTTCCAAGCGGTCAGCAACTCGTCATGGGCTAGCGAGGGCTACTTAGTGGCAACGTCGATTGCTGATAGTCGTGTTGAGCAAGAACTCCGTATGCTAAGCGCTCTGCATGGCATAGGTGTCATTCTACTTTCTGTAAACAATCCGTCTGAAAGTGAGTTACTGCTGCCAGCTAAAAAACGCCCTGAGATTGACTGGCAATCTGTTAACCGAATTGTTGAAGAGAACGCAGACTTCAAAGACTTTATCGATTTGGTTTCTAACTACTACCACTACCAAACGGGTCGCGTCCGCAGCAAAGATTGGAACCATTAAATCAATAGATTGCATAAGTTAACCGCTATTTATGATGCTTAAATATTCATCATTACTAGGTTTTAATACATCCAACATGTAATAGCAACGAAATAACTAGAGCTTTTGATCTAGCTAATAATTGTCCAATTATCATTTTTAGCGACAGTTGCCCCGTTTAATCTAATTGCATATGTTGGCTATGTATAACATTCTTGTTATTTAAGCCACTTATACATGGCCACTTTCCCTACTCTTGGAAAGTGGCTTTTTTTTTGCCGTACCTGTGGTTATTGAAAGGGCGGGATCGAACTTTAACCATTGAAAATAATGGATTTATTTTACAGGGAACTTTTTTAGATAATCACGATCTGATCATGAAGTAAAAAAACATGAGAAATTCGCACATGATTATCATTGAGCAACTTAAAAAAGTGAAAGATACCCGTTCGCACATCAATCAAGTTTATCCTGTTATGGAAGTCGCTTTCGTGGTCATAACAGCCATGATTTGTGGTCAAAATAAATGGACAGAGATTAAGGATTTCGGTGAAGGAAATATCGAGTGGTTACGTGAGTATTTCCCCTACGAAAATGGTCTTCCCACTCGACATAATATAGCTGCGATCATGAGATCCGTTGTGCCAGAGACGCTATTGGAAGCTATGGTGGGCTGGGTCAATTTGCACAGAGAGAAGCATGCACAGCCTATAATCAGTGTTGATGGGAAGGTTCTAAAAGGGGCAAAAGCAAGCAAACAACAGCACCCCCTCTATATGGTTTCGGCATTTGATGTAGACGAGGGTTTGACTCTCACACACCAACCTTGTGACGGCAAAGGTATGGAGCTGCTAGCAATAAGAAACATGCTAGACGCTTTAGATATCAAAGGATGTTTATTAACTGCTGATGCCCTGCATTGTCAGGTTGAAACACTGAATAAAGTAGTTGATAAAGGTGGAGATATCCTAGTACAAGTTAAACTGAATCAACCAAGTTTATTAGCAGAAATTGATGTGCAATTCCAATACTATTGGGCTTTGCCTGAAGATAAACAGGAATCATACATCACGGAAGAGAAAGGGCATGGTAGAAAAGAGGTTCGTGAGGTTTACGTGCTTCCTGCAGCCTTCAGCGAAGCACTCAGACAGAAGTGGTGTCTCGTAAAAAGCATTGTTGCAGTGGTAAGAGATAGGAGTGTCAAAGGGAAAGGAAGTTATGAAACCTCGTACTATATTTGCACAGACCATTTATCTTTAGAGTTAGCCTCAAAGGCAACAAGAAAGCATTGGCATATTGAGAATCAGCAGCACTGGGCGTTGGACGTAATTTTCAAAGAAGACGAGCAGCGAATTTACGCTGGGGATTCAGCGTTGAATATGGCTTGTTGTCGTCGCTTTGTGCAGAACCTATTTAGAAAATCAGAGGGTAACTTGTCTGTACCAAGAAAGATGAACCAAGCCGCATGGAATAAAGATTACAGGGAAAAAGTTCTTTTTACATCAGATTAACAAAGTATATTCGCGCCCTTTGGCGATCGGTGGTATCGGTAATACCTTTACACTGACGCCAAATGGTAACACGCCAAACTTCAGTTTTATTCCAGGAATATTTGTCGATTGTTCAGAGCAAGTTATTAATTTTAATGATTTTTATGCGTCAGTGATGGATGTGCCGACCATTGAAACGCTCCAGGTTCTTAACGAGCAAGAGCTTAGCGTTCATCTGAATTTTTACCCAGCGCTATTCGATGGAAAGAAGATAGATAAAGAAAATATTTCGAATGCGATTAATCTCATTCGTGCCGCATTAGAAAATGGTAATTTCTATAAAGAAAATAAAGATAACTTTATAAAGTGGAATGTCGAGTTTTCTAATAAGACTCAATTATTAATTGAATCCGATTCATTGTCGATTGATTGTCAATTATATGTAGCCTTAGATTTCTTTAATGGTTTATTAATAAATGATACAACGAGACAGCTATCACTAACTGCGGGAAATAATAGTGATATAGAAAGTGTTAATGGTAGCGATATAGAATATAAGGCTTTATATCCATTAGCTGAATATAAATATAATTCTTTTGATGGTATTAATATAAAGCGAAAGGTAGTCTCGCCGATCGTTAAAGAGGATAAGCGTCTCTGTTCTTTGCCAATGCACTGGAATCACTTCCAGATTACTAATGAATCACAGCAAACACGCGTGATGACGCTTGCTCAACCTCTACAAAACCTGATCGGTTCAACCTACCGAAAAGGTCGTGATGGGATTCAAGATTCGGCGTGTACCTTATCTCAAAACCCGATTGCTCAGCAGCATCAAGCAGTGAAGGTCGATGGTGAAAGCCACGGTTTTACTGGTGTTCAGCTCACTAGTCAGTCCCCTTATCAAAGTGACATTGAGGGTGAGGTGGTGTTTGGTGTTCAAGCCGAAAACCGTTTGACTGAATCTGGCAAGGTGTCGGTGTCTGTTAAGCCAACGCTCTATACTTCGAAAGTGACCCAGCAAACAGAGTTCGCATTGAAAACCGGCCGCACTAATACAGAATTCCAAACTGGGATCTACACTGGGCGCGAAGCATTGAGCGCATTAGTTGTGGTTCAGGTTGAACTGGAGCCGGGTGAGTCTGTAGACCTGCGTTTTGCTCAAGTGATGGCACATAGCAAAGTGATGCTCAATGGCTGGAACTCGGACAAGGCTTATACGCAATTCTACCCTCAAGCGAAACCTGCCTTACCGATGTTAGAAGATGTTTTACCAAAGCTTGAGGTGATTGAGCAGAAGATCGTTGAGCAACAGACTGCTTTCCTAGAGCAAGCTCAAAGCAAGATATCACAGCCTGAATCGGCACTGCGCTATGCGACGATGGCGATGAACTCACTATCATTCCTTGCTGAATCAACAGTATGGGATAAAGAAGATAAGTTCCTGGTGAAAGAGTGTGTTGATTACCCATTCTTTAATTCACTGGATGTGTATTTCTACGGCTCATTTTCATTGCTCTATTTGCTACCTGAACTTGATGGCTGCGTGATGAAAGAGTTCTCAAAAGCGATTTTGGCTGAAGATTTTACCCAGCGCCGCTACTGGGAATATGAAGCGACACCGAATGCTGAATTGATTGATGAAAAGTACCAAGGTGTGCGCGCGATTCGAGGTGCAGTCATCCACGATTTGGGTAGCCCGTTCGACATTCAGCCAGATGCGTATAGCTGGCATAATGTTAAGGAATGGAAGGACTTAGCACCGAAATACATTCTGATGGTGTACCGTCACTACCAAAACACACAAGATATGTCGGTGGTTAAAGAGTGCTGGCAAGCCGTAACAGAGAGCATCGATTTCTTATCTAACTTGATTGCAGACGGCGATGATTTACCACTAACCCGCGGTACTGACGACACCTTTGATAACCTTGCGTCTCACGGTATCTCTATCTACTGTGCGAGCCTCTGGGTTGCAGGCCTTCAAGCTGCAAGTGAGCTTGCAAAGTTGATGGGCGAACACGATCTAGGCGCGGGTTACCTAACACGTTCGAAAAAGGCATTAGCAACAGTTGAGCAGAGCTTGTGGGATGAGAAAGAAGGTTATTACCACTTCTTTGTGACGCCTGTCCAAGCTAAGCATCTAACGGGCGAAGGCTACCAAGCTTTGGAAACTCTCGGGCTTACTTTAACGGGTGATGCGATTGCCGATAAGAATATGCTTAACGATTATCTAAACCAAACCGATACTTCAATAAACATCGGTAAGGTAGCTCAACGTGTCTCCAAGAAACGTTTGTTGAGTGAAACCGCCCCTCAAGCTTTCACGCAAGAATATCTAGATTTGGTACCGGATTCAGACAATAGCTTTAGTGATGCGCTGCTTGCAGATAGCTATCTTAGACTGATTGGCCTAGAGGGAATTTTCCCGCAACAGCGCATTCAGCGTGCATTGGACTATGTTTATAAACATAACTTCGAGATTAACAGCCCTAAACTTGGGGTGGCGAATATGACGCGCGCCGATGGTTCGCCACATGAGGCTTTTCAGGCGCAAGACGTGTGGATTGGCGTGCAATTTAGTGTCGCAACAGCGTTGAGTTTAGCGGGGAAATCGCAGCAAGCAGAAACATTGATGGATACCGTGTATACCGCGCTGTATGACTATTCAAAAATTCCCTTTGCTGCACCCGAAGGGTTCAACTGTTCTGTCTCTTTCAATGAGCAAGATCTTACAGAATCTTTTGAATTGTCACAAAATGATGCGAAAAAGTGGCTTAATGCACTTAAATTGCAAAACTGTGTGCTGTCTGACGGTCGAGTTAATCCTGAGCTGACTAAAGGCAGTGATAAATTTGTTAATATGCTGCAAGGTGAAATTCCAGCGGAGCAAGCTACGGTTCTTCACAAGTGGCTTCTGAGCACAGGGTTAAAATATACCGCCGGTCGTTACTTCAGACCGGGGATGATTTTCGCCTATATGTATTAACTTAATGGCACGAATTTCAACGAAAGCAGTGGTATGCAGGTTGAAATTGACGGGGAGCTCTAGGGCTCCCCAAATGTCACTGGATTAGGGTATCGAGATGCGCACGAAAACTAAAAAAACCACCGTATACGATGTAGCGAGGCTAGCCGGCGTTTCCCCAAGCACGGTTTCTCGTTTTCTTAATCGAACCACTTATGTGTCGGATGATAAAAGCCAGAACATCGAACAGGCCATCAAAGACACTGGCTACAAGCCCAATTTTCAGATGCAGGAGAACATCAATCGCCGTTCACTCACGATAGGCGTATTGGTACAGCACCCTGATAGCCCTTATACCAGTCGTATCCTCAACGACATGGAGAAAACCCTGATAGCTCAAGGCTATTCGTTAGTGATAGCAACCGGACATTGGCAAAAAAAGCTGGAGATACACGCCTTAGAGTATCTGGCTAAGAGCAATGTCGACGGCATGATCATCGTGACAGGCAGTATTACCAAAGAGGATATTGCTAAGTACGCGTCAGACATTCCGGTGGTTGCGGTGGGCTATGACATGGTTGCAGATAATGTTCGCTCAATTAACATTGATAATGTGTTGGGTGGTTACATGGCAACCCTCCATTTGCTACAACAGGGGCACGTGAATATTGCTCATATCAAAGGGCTTTCAAGCCAGCCAGACGCAGGTAACCGCTTCGAAGGCTATAAAAAAGCACTCCAAGAGGCAGGTATCAAGGTGAGGCCAAAACTCGTCAAGCAAGGGGATTTCAGTAGTGAAACTGGCTATGAGAAGACTGTTGAGTTGATTGAATCTAAGATTCACTTCTCTGCACTGTTTGCTGCCAATGATCAAACCGCTTACGGTGCGATTAAGGCGCTCCATGATCACGGCTACAAAGTACCTGAAGATGTGTCAGTGATTGGCTTTGATGACTTACCTACGTCGAAGTATTTCACGCCAGCGTTAACCACTTTAAGACAGCCGATTGAAGAGATTGGTGAGGTGTGTGCTCAGTCTATTTTGAATTTACTTTCAGGTGAAAGACATGAAGCGCGACTACCACCGATTGATTTACTTGTTAGAGAATCGACGAAGTCTTTGTATCGTTAGTTGTGAAGTGTTTGAATCGTAGGGGATGACGTTGAAAGACACATTATTTCCCTTCAGAAACGAAAAATGTCGCATCCATGCGACATTTCTCTTTTGGCGGCCAAACCAGTTTTGCTATATCCATTCTAGAGTGCAATCCATTAGATGCTTTTTCAGAATGTACCTATAAGACGCTGTTAATCTTGATTAGTTCCCTTTAAGCGGCATTTTTTTCCGAATTATTTTCTAAATCGAATGACGCTGCGATGAGTTTCTTGGTGTAGTCGTTTTTCGGCGCATTAAAAATCTCTTCAGCTGAGCCTTCTTCCATCACTTCACCCTTCTGCATCACAAGTACACGATCTGAAAGTGCCTTCACAACCGAAAGGTCATGGCTGATGAATAGGAAGCCAATATTGTGCTTGGTTTGGATGTCTTTGAGCAGGTCAATGACGGTTAGCTGCACTGAGCGATCGAGTGCAGATGTCGGTTCATCCAATAAAATGAAAGATGGCTCAAGAATCAATGCACGAGCAATAGCAATACGTTGTCTCTGCCCACCAGAGAATTCATGAGGGTAGCGGTTGATTGAGTTCGGCTCTAGACGAACTTCAATCAGCGCTTTGCGAGCTCTTTCTAAACGTTCTTGTTTTGACAAGTGAGGTTGATGCACCGTTAAGCCTTCGGTGATGATCTCCCCAACCGTCATACGTGGCGATAAAGAACCATAAGGGTCTTGGAACACCATTTGAACATCTTTTTTCAGACTATGGCGCTGTTTGTCGTTGAGTAAGCTGACGTCTTGTCCCTTATAAACAATACGACCTGAGCTTGGCAATAAGCCGATCAACGCACGTCCAAGGGTTGATTTTCCTGAGCCTGATTCGCCAACAATACCGAGGGTTTCACCTTGTTTTAGGTTCAGCGAGATGCCTTTCACCGCTTCAAAGTACTGATTTTTTGACTTGATGAAGTGCGGTTTCACCAAGAACTTAACGCGAATATCATCAGCAGACAGAAGCTCTGGAGCTGCGGCGCTTACCGGATCTTTCGCTCCTTTAGGTATCGAGTTAATGAGCATTCGTGTGTAGTCATGTTTAGGACTATCGAACAGAGATTGAGTCATCCCTTCTTCTACGAGTTCACCTTTACACATCACTAGCACACGATCGGCGAAGTGTTTCACCACACCTAAGTCATGGGTGATGAACAAAATTGCCATTCCCATCTTGCCTTGGATCTCTTTGATAAGAGAAAGCACTTCAGCTTGAACCGTGACATCGAGTGCTGTCGTCGGTTCGTCCGCAATCAGAATATCCGGTTCATTAATCAGTGCCATTGCAATCATGATGCGCTGCAACTGACCACCCGAAAATTCGTGAGGGTACTTGGTGTACGACTTTTCTGGCATTGGCAAGTGCACAAGATTAAACAGCTCAATCACTCGCTGTTTGGCTTGAGACTTTGACACTTTACGATGACACATAATAGCTTCTGCCACTTGAATACCGACGCGCAGATATGGGTTCAAAGATGTCATCGGCTCTTGAAAGATCATGCCGATTCTGTCGCCACGAATCGACTGCATTTCACGCTCTGATTTTTCGAGAACAGATTCGCCTTCAAACTCGATTTGAGACTGCGGATCAATAATGGCGTTGTCTGGAAGTAGACGCATCAGTGCGTTAGAAGAGACAGATTTACCAGAACCTGATTCACCAACAATGGCCAAGGTTTCGCTAGATTTAAGGGTAAAGTTAACCTTTTTCACCGCATCAACGATTCCATCGTTGGTTTTGAAGCTAACGGAGAGGTTATTGACTTTAAGAAGAGCCCGGTCCGACATGATATATCCTTATCAATTTAAGACGTTTGGTGAAGATTGAACTTCTGACGTTGTTTTAAGTTGCCCAAAATGGTGATGAGCACGTTGAATTTGTTCTAGCTCTAGCATCCAATGCGAGCTGCGTTGAGCACTACAAAAAGCGATCAGGTGATTGAGTAGATCTTCACTCTGCTTTTCCAGTAACCCGTGGGTGCGTTGAATCAGCTCTGTGCTCTCAAGAGAGATAAATTGCATTAACGCATAAGACTGATTCAATGTATCAAAGGCTTGTTGGTGTTGCCCTAAACGGTTGAGAATCTCAGATTGAGCCACGCTTGCATCTCTGAGTCCCGCAAGTAGACAGGCAAATTGGCAAGGCTTGATATCGCTTTGGTATGCCGCATCTTGAATGTGGTGAGGAAGAGAATTGAGAACATCACCATAAAGGCGCTGTGCTTCGGGCCAGTGACCTTGCTCCATTAACTGTTCAGCTTTTAGGTAGTGCATCCAGCATCGTTCAATTTCCATATCCACATCCTCGATTGATAATATTTTAAAATGTTAATGATATTTATTATCAATTGCAAATTAAAATCATTCATATGTTAGGTTTGGTGAATTAAATAGCTTGTTATTCGTAAAATTGCATTAAATTGTGTGTTATTTGTTCGGTTGAACAGCGATGTAGCGTAAGTCACTAAATTTATAGGCAATTACATCTACACTGAATTTATCTACACCCAAGAAATAAAGGACTAAGGAGGTGGCGATGGCGATTCAAAGGCTCAATACAGAACAACTGTATCAGGTAGCAGAACTCGAAAAGCTACCATGCAAGTCGACCAAAGAACTGGCTCCAATTGACGAAATCGTCGGGCAAGAACGTGCGCAAAAAGCCGTTGAGTTCGCGATGTCAATTAAGGAAAAGGGTTACAACATTTATGCGATAGGACGCAATGGTCTGGGCAAGCGCACCATGATCTTGCGTTATCTCAACCGACACACCCATGAAGTTGAGGAGCTTTTTGACTGGTGTTACATCGCGAATTTCGAAGATATTCGCACACCTAAGGTATTGAAACTTCCCCGTGGAGTGGGCAGTAGCTTAAAGCAAGATATTGAAAAGCTGATGCGCAAACTCATCAAAGCGATGCCACTCGCGTTCGACAATGAGATGTACTTCAGCCGGGCTGATCGACTAAAGAACCAGTTAGCAGCCAAGCAACAAGCTGCGCTAGAGGCGATCAGCCAAGAAGCGAAAAAGAACGGTGTGAATCTGACGATCACCACGCAAGGTGATTACCAGTTTGTGGCGATGAACGGCGATGAGCTTCATACCGAAGAGAGCTTTGATCTGCTGTCACCTGAAGAGCAAGACCAATTCGATAAAACCATCGATGCACTGGAAGTTGGGCTGCGAACTATTTCTCGTGAACTGACGGAACTTGAAGAGACGTATACCGAGAAAATTCAAAAGCTTAATGATGATACGGCGCGAGATGTGATTACGCACTTCATCAAGCAATTGAAGAAGGATTACAGTCAATATCCAGACATTAAAAAGTATCTAACTGCACTGCGTAAAGACATTGTTGATAACGCTGATATTTTCTTAGAAGAGAGCACTGAGCAGGCTGAAGTCGCGACGGCTTCTTTGGATAAGAAAATGCCGCGTCGCTACAAAGTGAACGTGATTGTGAGCCAGAAGGAAGACACTCTACCGATTGTGGTCGAGGAGAATCCGAACTATCACTCTCTGTTTGGTTATGTAGAAACGGCAACCTTTAAAGGCACTGTATTTACTGATTTCTCATTGATTCGCGCAGGTAGCTTACATCGAGCGAACGGTGGCGTGCTGTTGATGGACGCGGTAAAAGTGCTAGAGCAACCTTACGTATGGGAAGGCTTGAAACGTGCGCTGCGTTCTCGTCAGTTAAGCTTCACGTCTTTAGAGAAAGAGGTGACGCTAACGGGAGCGGTGTCGCTCGACCCAGAACCTATTCCTCTGGACGTTAAGATCATCTTGTTTGGTGATTACCGCACATACCAACTGCTGCAACATTACGATGCGGAGTTTGGTGAGCTGTTCCGTGTGACGGCTGATTTTGAAGATGAGATGAAGCGTACTGCTGATTCTGAAATGCATTATGCGCGCTTCATTTCGAGCATCGTCCATGACAACAATATGCTCCACTGTGACCGCAAGGCGATTGCTCGTATCATTGAACACAGTTCTCGTCAGGCGGGTGACCAAGGTAAGCTGTCCCTGCACTCAGCACACATTGCTAATCTGCTTCGTGAATCTAACTATGTGGCGAGAGGCTCGAAGTCGAATCTGATTCGTGCATCGCACGTTGACCAAGCGTTATCGAACCAACAGATGCGTGTTGGACGACTGCAAGACAGCGTAATGGAAACCTTCACCAACGGCACAACTCTGATTCATGTGGATGGTGAAGCAGTAGGGCAGGTCAATGCGCTGTCGGTATTAAGCACAACGGATCACATGTTTGGTGCGCCAAACCGAATCACGGCAACCACTGCTTATGGTGACGGTGAGGTGATTGATATTGAAAGAAACGTAGACCTTGGAGGCAGCATTCACTCGAAAGGGGTGATGATCTTGTCGGCGTATCTCTCTTCTGTGTTTGGTAAGACGGCTAAAGTCCCGCTTACTACTAACATCACTTTCGAGCAGTCTTATGGTGGCGTTGATGGTGATAGTGCGAGTATGGCGGAGTTCTGTGCCGTTGTATCTGCATTTTCTAAACAGCCAAACCGTCAAGACATTGCGATTACTGGCTCAATGAACCAGTTCGGTGAGTCTCAGCCAATTGGTGGTGTGAACGAGAAGATTGAAGGCTTCTTTGATGTATGTGAAATCAAAGGTCGTTCTAATGAGCAAGGGGTTATCATCCCGCGCTCTAATGTTCATAACCTGATGCTGCGCAGTGACATCGTTAAAGCGGTGGAAAAGGGTGAGTTTAATATCTGGGCGATTGATCATGTGACAGAGGCGATTGAGCTGTTCACGGGTAAAGCCGCTGGCGAACCGAGTGATGAGGGAAGCTACCCAATCGATACTATCTTTGGTATCGCTCAGGCTAAACTCAACGCACTGCGTAAATAGCTTAGCGCTTTAATTAGATTAGCTAAATAACCGTTAACCTTAAACGAAACAGCCATCGATATTATCGATGGCTGTTTTTTTTGATTCTTACAATCTCTAGCGCTTAAGCGTTACGCAAACGAAGTTTGGTGCCGTCGAACTTCAGCTTACTGAGCAGGTTTTTGGCATTGGCCTTACCGATATCATCAAATTCGACACCATAACGCGCATAGTGCGTTGATCTTTGCAGATTACACACAATCCCTCGAAGTGGCGGAATCAGCGGACCATTGTAGTTCTCGGGCGTAAGTTCGATAGAGACTCGGTCGGCAACTTGAATTGGACGAGAGGTTGGCGATGTGACAAAGCGACAGCCACTCTTCGAGAGGTCTCTAATCTCGCAGTTCATGCGTTGATCATCAAAGATCACGCGAGAGCTTAGGTTCACTTCATAACGCGTTTCTTTACGCAGTTGCGTGACTTGCATGGTACTTGGCGTGGAAAGCACGATGATAGGAAAGGGTTCGCCAATGGTGTGGTGAATCTGAGATCTAAAATGGATCAGAGCACCTTCGCCTCGCAAAGAGTAGGCACGAGCCGTCATCCAAAAGCCTTCCTGAAAGAAAAAGCGCAGGTCATCACTAGAGACTTCCGGTACCTCAATTAGGATACAGTTATCACTGTGAGTGCCGATAAATTTGGTGGTAGCGAGAAACTTGGTGCCAACAGGTGTCGATACATTTAATGTCAGCTCACTGCCATGCTCAATCATAGCCAGCGCATCGGTGCTATTAATAGTGGTGACGGTTCGATTTCGAGGGTCTTGCAGTGCCTGATTATGCTCCAAAGGCTTCTTCAGTGGTGCGTTCATTATAGGTTCTCCATGTGCCAACATGCGTCTGTTAGATATTGATAACTTGCTAACAAGGGGTTATTACGTGCTAGATTTAGTAGGCGTACTAACGCAATTTATAGAGTGCTTTTAATTGGTTTGAATTTTATTTATAACCACACGCTATAATAATATTTTCTTTGATTGTAAGTACTTAGTTTTATTTATATGCACTTGCGTTAGTCTATTACAAGGAATTCATACTTCAAACTTTAATTGTTTGTCGTATCCATTATTTGCAGGAGTTGAGAATGCAGGCAGTTAAATGGGATCAAGATGCGAACCAGATCACGGTTGGGTTAGAACCAGATCAGTTTGCGGTAGTTAAGTATAAAAAGGATGGCGATGTACTGCATATCACCTCAACTCGAATCCCTGATGAACTGCAAGGTAAGGGCTTTGGTAAGGTGATGATGGAGTCGGTACTCCCTGAAATTGAGCGTGCGGGTTACACAATTGTCCCGGTATGCAGTTATGTTGTTCATTACATGAATAGACAGCCACAATGGTCACATCTTTTAGCCGATAAAGCGTAGCAACGAGTTATATGTCTCAATCAATACCTTCAAAACAGTCTGTCGAATCCGATGTTAATCCCAGTCAGCAACCTCCTGAGCTTTATCAAAAAATAGCCACGTCACTCGGTTGTCATCAAGGGTTCGATATTCACGTGATTCAACGCTTGTGGGGTGGGTATGGCGAGTTAGTACGCTTAGCCTTCACAGATAGTAGTGATGCTGGATTCAACAGCGTTATCGTTAAACATGTCGCGTTGCCAGATAAAACTGAACACCCGAAAGGATGGAACACTAAGCTGTCTCATCAGCGTAAAGTGCATTCCTATCAAGTAGAGACAGCGTGGTATCAATCGTTCACTCAACAATGGGATGAGCGCTGCCCCGTGCCTGTGGGTTTGCAATGTGAATTAGCAGACAACGAATGGCTTATCGTGATGCAAGACTTAGCCGATAGCGGTTTCCCATTAACCTCTCAGTTTGATGTACTGGCCGTTTCTGATGAACCAACTTCAGGCGAGCAGCATCATGCTTATACCTCTGTTGAGGTCAAACAGCGAAATGCTTGCTTAAAATGGTTGGCTAACTTTCACGCAAAACACATCAATGTCAGTCAAGATCAGTCGGCATCATGGTGGTCAGTCGGTACTTATTGGCATTTAGACACACGTCCTGATGAGCTAAGTGCTTTGGTGGATTTACCTTTGAAACAACAAGCGCAACGTATCGATCGTCTATTGAAAGAGTGCCCGTATCCCACCTTAGTGCACGGCGATGCTAAGCTCGCAAACTTTTGCTTTGATCCTGAAAGTGAAAACGCGGCCGCAGTCGATTTTCAATACGTTGGTCATGGTCGTGCAATGAAAGACGTTGCCTTGTTCATGAGCAGCGCGATTAGGCCTCGAGATTGCCAACAGTATGAAAATGAGGTGTTAGATACTTATTTCCAGCACTTGAAAGAGGCGCTTGCACACTATCAACCACAGCTCTCATTTGAAGACGTCGAACGCGCATGGCGACCACTGTTTTATGTTGCGTGGGCTGATTTCCAACGTTTCGTAAAAGGTTGGAGCCCAGAGCATTGGAAGATCAATCCTTATACTGAACAGCTGACCCAAACGGTCATCCAACAGTTAGAGAGAGCTGAGTAACAGGCTTATCATCAATGGATCAAACAAAAACGCCCAATCATTGATTGGGCGTTTTTGATCATTGAGCGACAGTCTAATTTGTTTGGCTGTCTGGCTCCGTTGTGCGGGCAGCTACAAGCTGATTGGCAAGTTTGAGCTTACTGTTAAAGCCTGCTTTGTCGATATCCCCCATGACTCGCGCCGGTTCTAACTCTCCGTTAGCGGGTGAGTAAAAGAAAATAGCTGGTGGGCCAAACACATTCTTATTGTTGAGCCATGCCATTTGTTCTGGCGAGCTTTCTGTCACATCCAGTTTTATGGTCTGCCACTCTTTGAGTTTTTGGATGATTTGTTGATCGTTAAACACGTTTTTCTCAATCACTTTACAAGAGACACACCAGTCAGCATAAAGGTCCACTAGCACCTTTTGATCAGCATTGGCTGCAGCTTGTAATTGTTGCTCTAAGTGAGTGACTGAATCGGTTTTCTCAAAAGACGTGATGGCCATAGGTTGTGCGGACTCTCGGTTCGCAAGTGGGTTGAGAGGATCGGAATTTCCTAAGAAAAAACCTACAAACAGAATTAGGCCATAGCTCAGTGGCAATAGCGCAGAAAACTTGCGAGTACGAGCCCAGCCTGGTTGTGCCGCTTCTAGCGCGCCGAAGTGCACACCCGTACCAATAGCAAGGAGCGCCCACAAAATCATAATGAATGATGGGTCAACGAAGCGGCTTAACAAGACGATAGCCACCGCGAGTAGCAGTACGCCAAATACTTGCTTAACCGATACCATCCACGCGCCACTTCTTAACAGTAAGCGTCCGCCGCTAGCACCAATCGCGATAAGCGGAACACCCATGCCCAGAGCCATGACAAACAGGGTAGCACCGCCAAACATCCAGTCTTGAGTGGTGGATACATAAAGCAATGCACCTGCTAATGGCGCACTCACACAAGGCGAAACCACTAGTGCAGATATCGCGCCCATCGCGAACACACTAGCAATTTTACCGCCACCTAATTTGTCTGAACCACTGTTGAGTTTCTGCTGTAGTGCGGCAGGGAGTTGAAGTTCATAGAAACCGAACATAGCTAACGCCAATAAAACGAACACGGCGGCAAAAGTGCTGAGCAGCCAAGGTTGTTGCATCGCTGCTTGTAAATTGATGCCTTTTGCTAATGTGGTGACCAGAATTCCCGTCATGGCATAGCTGGTCGCCATACCCAGAACGTATGAGCTTGAAAGCGCTACACCTTTCTTGCCTGTCATTGCTTTTTCACCACCTATGATGCTGGCTAAGATAGGAATCATAGGCAGCACGCACGGCGTGAGAGATAGGCCTAAGCCAAGCAAGAAGAAGACAAGCAGTGCCTGCAACTTACCTGCTTGAGAGAGAAACGATGACAAGCCATTGGTATCGTCACTGATCTTACCTAGCGTTTGAACCAGAGAATTTGATGGCTTCTCAGTAGCGACTTCTGCTAGAGCCTTGAGCGTAGGTAAATCCAGCACTAGTTTTTGTGGCAGGTAGCAAAGCCCTTTGTCTGCACAGCCTTGATAGCGGACGGTGAGCTTGCCACTTCCGGTGTAAGGCACGGTAACGGTAAGTGGATCGTGAAATACCACTACATTGCCGAAGTTAGGGTCTTGTTTTTCTTCACCTGGCAGCGAGTACTGAGGAGCTAATGTCGATAATGAGGACTCTTCTTTAAACGAGAAGCGAGATTGGTAAAGATAGTACCCCGGGTGTGTATCAAAGCGGATAACCGCACCTTGGTCTGTGGCTTCCCATGTAACCGGGAAGGCTTCTTCAACCGGAAGAAACTCGCTGTCTTGAGCATGTAAAAAGCTGCTAAACAATAGAATTAACGTGAGTAGGTAGTTTTTCATGAATGCAAAAACTCCGTGCTTTGGTGAATGTGTAATTGATCGTCGATGTAAATAACGGCGCTCTCTTCTGGTACTGAAATGTTCGGGTTGAGCGTCAAGGAAGTGCTAAGTACACCCGCTTCCAAAGTGGAGGAAGCTATTGCCGTAACAGACAAGATCTTCTTTTCTACGTCTTGTTTCGACAAAATATGAGACGTGGTTTTATCGCCGAACTGCATCTGACGTTCACTGTGGGCTGATGTGGTCAGCGCCGCGTCGGTAATCGGAACGGCAAAAAAAGGTGTCTTGTTGTCTCTTGGATCTAGAACTGCAATATTGAATGGTGACCCATCTGGCTTTGTACCTAATGCATAGATATCGCCGCCAAAATTTACCAACATTGAAGTTGCACCAAGTCGCTTACCTATTTTTACTGCTTGATCGACCGCGTACTCTTTGATGACGCCACCAAAATCGAAGCGAGTGCGTGGGTCAGGGATGTGTAGCCTTGTCCTTTTTCGATCGATAGCCCTTTGTCGTTCGACTGTTCCTTGTAGAGCGACCGTCTCTTCTAGACCAATTGCCCCTTTTAGCTCCCATGCCTGCTTGCCCAGCGCGGAAGAGAGGGCTTGAAAGGCATGGCTGTGTGACATCTTCGGTTTCTGCTGTAAAAGATGTTTGATACTGCCAACGGTGGTATCAAACGTGTCGAATGTCAGTTGGCTTAATCGGTCGAGATGCTCAAAAACTTCCGCAGACTCTGAATCGAGTTCGACTTCATTGGCTGTACGCTGATTAATATGTCGTGTTAGCCATGAATCATCGCTGTAGAAGTTATATTTGTCTTCTAAGCGGTGTGTGTTCTGCTCTATCTCATCAGCGATGTCTTTTGCGCACGCCTTTGGGAAGTGGGTCAAATCAAGCGATAAGATTTGCACTTCGCAAGGTACTGTCATGGCATGAAAGCGATGGACAAAGGGCAGCTTAGAATTCATAAGTTGCTCCAACCGCCCACCACTGCGCTTCAAATCCGTTGCTCTGTTCGTAGTAAGCCGCCAGCGCATTTAAACGCACGGTTTTATGGACCTTAACGCTCGCGCCTAGCTCATAAGCATTCGCGGTGAAGTTACCTAGGCGAAGGTCCGAAGTCGCGTAACCTGTCGAAGCAAAAGAAGGATCTGCGCTGCTCGGATCGCGATAGAAATCTGCCGCATCTTGCGTATACCAGAAATAACCTGGCGCTAGGGTTAGCCACTCACTGACACGCCAAGATAATTTTCCGCCTATTTGATGAGACATTACCCCCCAGTCATCCATGAACCATTTGTAACGTGGTCGGATTTTGATGCTATCGGACAGCGAGTAGAAGGCCTGAAGGTTAATACCGCCAGACAGTCGGGTATCTGGTCTAGAGTCTTGCCCCAAGAACACTTCGTCATCATCGATTTTGCCATCGTCATTAATGTCGACTTCGCGAAGAACCGTCAAATAGTGGTTGCTCAAGTAACCGCTACGGTAGCCAGCATAAGCGGTAAAAATGCTGTACAGATTTGGTGTAAAGGTTTGAGATAACCCCGCTTCTAAGCTGCCAGTGAAGATGTCTTCCCAGCTCTGGCTATTAGAAGAGCCAATAACGTATTTGCCAAATGCCTGAGTTTGGTCGAAAAGAGCAGAGCCCCCCAAGCTGTACGAACGGTTTTTAGCGCTATCAGCATAAATCAAACCTTTACCATTGATACCAATGCTCTCGTAGTCTTCTTCTTGAGATATATTGCCACCAAAGGTCCATTCATTACGCAGTCTGTCACGGTAGGTGGCACTCAAGCTGAGTGCTTTTCTTGTGTCTTCTAGGCCGACTTTCTGGACCTCATAACTGTCTCGGTGAGGATCGTAACCTGCACGGATGACCTCGTTAGTTTTGTCTTGAGCTTGCTGAGTTTTCAGGGCGCGATTTATTTTGTCGGCATCCGAGGCTGGAGGCGTCGTAGGGCCCCATGCTGGAGAAGCACCTGAAACACTGTCGTAGCTTATTTCTGCGTTTAGGGTCCAATCTAAGCCGATACTTTTTTCAATCGAAACCATGGTGTCCTTGGCTGAAACTCTGTCGTCATACTCTTCATAGTTAAGGTAATGCACAGAGACATGATCTTCAGCTAATGCCACATTAGCCACTGCCGCTGCACTGAGCAGCGTAATTGGTAGTTTTTTCATTTTGTTCTTATTTTGTTTTTGAAGTACTGAATATTTTTTTATTGATTGAGTGTTTTTGTCGATTGAGTTTATTGGATCGATTTAATGGTTAGTTACAGCCGCAGCCGCCACCGCCAACACCGCTGCCACCCACAGAGCCTTGTTTATAGGCAAAGACTTTTTCAGAGAAAACATCGAATTCCGGTACTGGACCGCCCGGTTTCATCTCTTTTTGAGCTAGCGTCCCTTTCTCCCAAGGCTTTACCGGCTCAATGCCAAGAAATTCATCGACGAACGCCAACGCTGAAGGCTTGTTAGTCTCTTCTGGCGCTTTCTCTTTGATAACCAGCTGCTTTGCCTTTGGTGTAACCATGTCGATGTTGCGTCTTGTTGCGCTCTTGGTGATTTGGTTTGAGTGCGTGCCGCCACTGGAGTAAACCGTGCTAGAGATGATCTCTTCTTCTACGATAGGACCATCGCTATTAGTGCTGTTATTACTGGTTTGCTGTTCAACGGGCTTTTTTCCTAAACCACTAAGGTCGAGTTCAAGAGCGGCATTTGCGGTCATTGGAATAGCAAGCAATCCAACAAGGGTGGCTTTCATCAACATCACAACTGCACTCCCATTTTCATTAGGTCATCAGTAATGACGTCGCCAATATGGTTGATTGCGCCAAAGCGAATCTTGATAACCTTGCCTTGGTAGATGTAATAAAGGGCAGGCATACCGATAGGTTTAAACTCTGCGATCAATGCTTGCTCTGGATCGTTGACTACTGGGAATTCCAATCCGAGTTGCTTTTGAAACTCAAGACCAACTTCAACATCCTCATCGACATCAACACCTTTGAATGTCACGCCAGTGCCTTTAAGTTCTTTGTAGAGTTGGTTTACTTCTGGAAGCTCTTCACGGCAAGAAACGCACCACTCAGCAAAGAAGTCGACAATGGTGAGCTCCTCATTGTTGAGTTGCAGTTTCTTGATAACGTCTTGCGATAAAGCATCGCCTTCTTGATAAGCCATTGTAGGTAAGGAAAGGCACAGCGCCAATAACGCTAGGGCTCGTGTAAACATGTTGTTCTCCATATTGTTTTTAATTTTTCTGTTTTAAATTCAATGCTTTAAATTTGGGGCTTTTGAATCAAACGCTTTGTTTGAATTAGCGAGTGAGGTGGATGCTTGCCGAGTATTCAACCGCCAAAATGTCGGAGAAGTACTCGTTAAGTTGTGTCGTATTTGTGGCACTGAATACGCGCAAAGGGTTTCCTGCACAGTTCTCGAATTGAGTAATTCGAGATGGACTGACGCCATAGCCGATGAAATTCATTTCAATGCCGTATTGCTTGATAGCCGTAGTGCAGAACCCAGCGTTTACCAGTTGATTGAATGCGTCTCCTTCGTCTGCGCCATCGGTGAATAACACCAGTTTTCTTCTGGTCTCAGGTACAGAGCTAACCTTCATTCCCCATGCTTGTTGCCAACTTGGGATAAGCTGCCTCACTCCCCAAACCAAACCTTGATAAGAGCGAGTTCCCCCGTTTGCAGTTAGGCTGTTTATCGAGTTTTGGACGCGGGAAAAGACGTTAGTCAACGGCAGCATTGGTGACTCTTGATTGCAGTCGCTTAACCACTTACTTGGCGGTGTAAACTTCACAGGTCGCTCTGAATGCAACGTCGCGAGGTTATCCACGGTCAGCGACGCAGAGAAATCGCCATTACGATAGCTAAGTCCATCGATACAGTAGATTCCGGCTGTTTCTTCGGATAACCAGGGCGGGCGATGTGTTGCCACCCCAGAGTCAAAAGGAACGATAGAAATACTCACTGAATCCAAATCGTTAGCGTTATTGCTCTGAGATTGAATCGTATTCAATGCATTAGACAAAATGGATTTTAGTGACTGAATGTTTGGGCTCATGGAGCCAGATACGTCGAGCACTAGCACCAACTCTGTTGGAATCGCAGAGTGTTTGCTTTCAACCACCCCCTTAAAGCCACCACCTGTTGCAGTCACATTTTGGTCATAGCGTTCATAGTTGAAATGCGGTAGTAGCGGTGTAACGGAGTAACCTAGGCTAATTCGGCAGCCTTGGTTTTCTGGCGTTAATCCACTCACACCTTTCAGTGTCGGGTGATAGTAATCTTGGTATGCGCGCATCATTCTCGGAGTCGCCTCATCAGCAAAAGCACAAGCTAATGCGGCAGAGTCAGCGGCTTGCGCAGCTCGATTAGAAACCATCACTTGCGCCGATATCATCAAAGTGCCGACGGCGATAAATAGTGCAGGGAGCAGTAGTGCAAGAAAGGAAAGGGTGATGGAACCCTTTTGCTGACGGGCTAGGCTGCTAAACATTGACTTAACCATAGTGCTTACCTATCACTACAGATGAGCTCCTTAGGCTTTTTGGAAGATCGAGCCGTTCGTAGTCAAATGGTGTCTTTACGCATAAGGTCAGCTGAATCAAAGTAGATGGTGTTCCATCCAACGCAGGATCGCCGCTGCCTACAACGAGCATGTCCGTAAGCTGCTCAATCGGTGAATCACTTTGGCAGTTGCTTCCCGCGTAAAGACGTTTGTATTCCCACGTTGAAGTAGCAGTATCAAACACACGACTTTCAAGTAAAAGCCCAATATCGCCGCGGACAATGCTACTCGGCAGGTAACTTTCAGCGAGCACGAGTAATGGACCTTTAAGAGTCTCGGGTAAACCATTCTTACCTTGCTCTGGTTTGAGTTGAGTTGAAGAAATCGCATTTACGAGGTTGTAGGTAACATTGTCTAACTGAGTCTGCATACTGAATAAGCGGTAGATAGCAACGAATCCCCACAGAATGATCATCATCGCGAGCACGACAAACGGGAACTCAACTGCGGCTGAGCCCGCCTGTTTTTTGGTGTGTGTGTTATTAACCGTCATAACTCACCAATACCTTTCTTTCCAAGACTGTCATTTTCCCGGTACGTTCTAAAAAGCGGGTTGAAAGGCTGGGCAGCAGAGCGAATGAAAATGCGTAAGACACCGTGTATTCCCCCAATACCGCTTTGCTTATCGGTGCCGCTTTCCTGTTAACTAAGTCCGGTAGGGTTTCAACGTACAAAGGTTGGGATAGCTTGATCTTGCTGCGATCGATCAGCGGGAACTTGTCGATAGTGTCGATGAAAACTTGGTTTGATATAGGACTAACTGGTCGAGTTTTGACTTCTCGAGCTCCTGCATGAACGGCAACATCGAAGATGATGTTGACTAGCAGTAGACGGCAGATCTCAAAGACCCCTAGTATCAGCAATAGAAACGGTAGGGTGATCATTAGAAACTCAACGCTATTCGCACCTTTCTGACGAGAGAGCATTATTGTTCTCCTCGATCAGCGTGAGCGGCTAGGGCTTGGTAATACAGGCTATTGTTAGCGTATTCCGGTTGCGATAAGTGTTCACGAGCGATCGCTTTTGCAGACTCGCTGTCGCCAGAAAGTGCGTAAGCCAACGCAAGGTTAAGCTGGAGTTTTACGCTCGCTTCGCCTCTGACAAAGATCGGGTACAGAATATGAATCCCTTGCTCTGGTTTACCATCGAGTATCCACGCCATAGCGAGGTTGTTTCGGTATTCGTTGCTTGAGGGCATTAAGCTAAGTGCATTTGAGTAACACTCTCTGGCTTTGGGATACTGCTTATTGAGCGAGTAACTGACTCCTAAGCTATTTTGAGCAACGTCATCGGAAGCTTCCAGTCGAACAGACTCTTCAAGAGCCGAGGTCGCTTGTTCAAGCTCTCCTAAAGCTAGCCATGAACGGCCTAACTCACGGTAAATCGCACTGGATTGATTAAGCTCGATAGCACGCTTTAAGTAATGCAGTGCTTCGTCATAACGACTGGCTTGATTGGCTGCGGAGCCCATCAACAGTAGTAACTGCGGGTCATTGGGTTTCGCTACCAACATTTTGCGATAGAGATCCATGGCGCTCTCAGGCTTGCCGTTCATTAGCGCAACTTCAGCTACTTTCATGTCCTCTACGTGCTCATTTTGTGTTTTGTTTGTTGATTGGCACCCTGTGAGTATCGCAAGTAGGCAACATAGAATGGTGTGTCTCATATTCCCCCCAATGTTTGCATTAAATTAAGCATAATTGGTGCAATGATGATGGCGACTACTGGCAACATAATAAAGACCACTAAAGGGAACGACATTTTTGCTGGTATTTTTCCGACCCACTCCTCCAGTTCGAGAAAGTAGTATTGACGGCTATCCGAAGCGATAAGCTTAAGTGCGTCAGCAAGCGGTGTACCGTATTGAAGTGCTTGATTCATCGTGGTGACGACATTGTTGATGTCAGGCAATTGTACGCGTTTGTCTAAGTTGTTAAGTGCCGTTTGTGGTGAATCGAGAACCGATATCTCTGTCGCGGTTAACAGCCACTCGCGTGACAATGCAGGAGAGATCGAACGCATCTCTTCACCAACACAGCGGAATACGGATTCGAGTGTTAAACCTGATGCGACACAGATCACCATCAAATCAATTGCGTCAGGCACGACACGACTAATTTGCATTAGCACTTGGTTTACCCACCAATCGAGAATCCGATCGATAAGAATACCGGTGACGATGGCGATGGCGATACATTCCGCTATTGAGTACACGTCTGACTCCGAGATTTGAGTCATGTGCCAAATCATGGCGCCAATGGTCATTAGGGTGAACCTTATTACGAGAAAATAAGTTTCTGCATTTGGTGACCCTAAACCAATTAGGGTCAGCTTTCGACGTCGAGATTCTTGACCCTGAAAGCCCCAATCGCTTGAGGTTGTTGAGTATTTATTAGAATAAGCAGAAACAGACATGAGCCTATTTTTGACGATATCTCGTTTAAATGAATAAAGGTGTGCAATCAGGGCCAGTAGTAGTCCTGTCCCTATCATCAATGAGGCAAAGTAGGTCATGAAGAGAACCTTTTATTGCGTGTTAAGGAGTTTAGAATCAAGGTGCCAAAACAGATGCTACTCAAAACGTAAATAAGTACATTTTGTCCCGATTCAGTATTGATCAATCGATCGGCCATTGTGGGTTCTATCCAAGCTATGCTTCCAATTAAGCCGATGGGTAATAGAGATAAAAATAGAGCAGTCATTCGAGGCTCAGAGGTTAGGCTTTTAACCTTTTTTCTCATCGCTCGGTTGTCATGCATCGTCCGACTCAAGCCTTGAAGAATGTCACGTAGTTGACCACCATTCGACTGATTGAGGATGAGAGCAACAGAGAAATAACGAAAGCTATGGTAAGGAAGCCGAATACACGCGTCCTCTAACGTGTCTCTTAAGCTAAGCCCAAGCGCCAAGTTGTCACGAATATATGAGAACTCACGACCGAGTAACCCCTGTTCATTTTGCGCGACTTGGTCGATAGCTTGAGGAACAGATAAGCCTGCAGAAACGGCTCTAGAAATTAAACCAAGCACACTGATAATGCTTTTCTCGAATTCTTCTACTTGCAATTTACGGCGGTAGAAAACCAAAGCGAAGAAACAAGTGAGCCATAAACCGGCAACAGCAATTACCTGGTAGTAAAGGGCTACCTTTGGCAAAAAAGCATGGCTTGCAATTGGAAAGCCAATCGCAGTAAGAATAATAAACCCCTTGTCTGAGGTGCAGAGTAAGGCATTGATTCTTCGAAATAGCGCATATAGTTTATTAGAACGTATATGGTCGTCTTTTTTTATCGAGATGCTAGATGCCTGTTGCTGACAGCTGACAAGCTGTAATCGTTTATTGACGTTGGCATGTCTCGCTCGACGCCTCAACAATATGAGGCTTAGTAATGTGCTTAGTACTACTAGAACTAGGATCATACGACGTCGACCTCCATCGCAGCTCTTAGTTGTTTATCTAGCTGGTGGTGTCTGACTTTCTCGTTGAAGTGAGGGACACATCTAGCACTTTTGTAGCACCCTATAATGTTTCCTTGTTGATCCTCAGACAATGCATCAAAGGTAAAAAGGTCATGAGTAATGTATTGTTCGCTTTCAATACCCTGTACTTCTGTTATTGAAACAATACGCCTTTTCCCATCACGCATTCGCTCAACTTGGATTACGACATCAATGGTGTCAGCGATTTGGCGGCGTAGCGCGAAGAGCGGTAAAGTGGCTTGGCTCATCATCAACATGTTTTCCATTCGAACCAGAGCATCTGCCGCCGAGTTAGCGTGCAGTGTACACAGAGAACCATCGTGGCCTGTGTTCATCGCTTGCATCATCTCAAAGGCCTCATCACCACGAACTTCGCCTAAAATGATGCGATCTGGTCGCATACGCAATGCATTCCTGACCAATTCTCGCTGGGTAATCGGTGTTAAACCTTCTGCGTTGGCTGGGCGAGTTTCTGCACGTACTACATGTGGTTGTTGCAATCGCAGTTCAGCAGTGTCTTCAATGGTAATGATGCGTTCTTGAGGTGGAATGCTAAAAGACATCGCATTCAGCAATGTGGTTTTACCTGCGCCTGTGCCACCGGCAACAAGAACGTTAAGACGAGAGCGAACGATGATATCGATTAACTTAACCATTGATTTTGACATCGCTCCGAGGCCTTCTAACTGAGCCAATGAGAGTTTATTCTCATTGAATTTTCGGATTGAAATATACGTCCCATCGAGCGCTAAGGGTGGAATCATCACATTGACACGACTGCCATCATCCAGTCTTGCATCGACTAATGGATTCGATTCATCAATTCGCCTACCCACCTTGCTCACGATACGTCGTGCTAAGTTGAGCAGCTGCTCTTCATTACGAAATTGAACCGTGGTTTTTTGCAGTTTGCCGGAACGTTCTACGTAAACTTCGCGGTAACCATTGACCATAATGTCTGTGACCGTTTGGTCTTCAATTAAAGGCTGAAGCGGTCCCAAACCTAAAAATTCATGCAGCAGTTGTTCTACAGAATGAGTCACATCACCGTGGCCTAATGGCAATTGCTTGGAGACCACTATTTCCGACACGAGTTCAGCAATTCGGGCCTCTAGAGCTGACGTACTTAAGCTGACTACAACCGATGGATCGATGGCCTTGATAACCTCTTCGTGAATAACATGGTAGTGCTCACGTATGGAAGGTGTCGAGGTTACGCTAGATTGATTTATTCGTGCGCCACCGTTTACATCTTGTTCAATGACCTGAGGGTTCTGACCAAACATTATGCACCTCTCTTCCAAAAGCGGCGACTGCTCTGAGGCACTTCACCGATGATCAACTCGATGAGAGAATTGAACGCAAGCTTAGCCTTTTTATTGCCTTTGTGAGCAGGGTGTCCGAGTGATGAGTTACCTATAAAGTGGTTAGGTAAAAACGGAATGATAATATCGATTTTGACGCCTAATGATTTTTGTACGTCCTTTACAGAAATCATTGATGCAGAGTCTGATTTACAATGATTCAGAATCACTATCGTCTGTGAAGAGGACGGCTCCTGCAGTCGCTTTATAATTTGGCCAGCGTTGCGAATAGCACCCAGTGTTGGTTCAACAACAATGACTCTTATATCGGCGCTTTTCAGCGCGTTGAAGCCAACTTGATCACGTAAGGAGTAAGTTGGGATATCCATTACGAGGTAGTCTGCTTTTTGTATGCAAAACTGGGTAAATTGGTCCAAAGCACTCTTTTGTGGCCAAAATGGCGCGGCATCTAGAGGTTGGTAGCCAGTAAAGAGAGTATGTTTTTCATCCACACTGATCCCGCAGCGCTCGAATACAAGTGGTTCAAGTCTTTCTGGATATTGTAAAAGCTCTATTAATGCTGGGTTCCCTTCAACATTGAGTAGTAGATCCAAATCGCCCATTGAAAAGTCGAGGTCTAGGCAAGCGACTTGCTTACCTAGTTCGGCCAGTTGTTGAGAAAGCGTTGCGGTAATAGTGCTGCTACCTGCGCCCCCTTTGGTACTGACAACCGAGATGACTTTTTCATTGCGTTTCCCGTTACTGTTTTGCAAGGCCGTAAAGGAAACGTGTTCTAAGTCTTGCGTCGTCACAGGAGGTACTAAGTAGTCACTCGCGCCTGATGCCAGCATGCCACGGTAAATGAAAATTTCATTGGATTGCCCAATCACAATAATTTGGCACCCTGTACGCTTAATTAAGCGTTGCACCGCCTGTTTCGATTCTGCTAACTCACAACTCATCACGTCGAGAAATACAGTTGTGATACCATGTTTTAGGACCTGTCGTACTACCTCATCCTCTTGATTGGAAGAGGTGATAATGTGGTTAATACCAAAGTCACTCAATGTAGCTTTAAGCGATAGGGTGTCGAGTTGCTCGGACGCAGCGATGAGTACCGTTAACTGGTGTACTTTATTCATAGCGAGCCCCCTAGCGTGTTCGTCGAAGAGCCATTAATTGTTTGTTGGTTTTGGGCTGGTGGAGCCAAGTAGTTCTCGATACTAGAGACAGCTTTTTGTCCTTGAGTACCACTGATCGGTTGACCAACGATCAGATCTTTAGGGTTGGCGACCATTTGCGCAAGCGCATTGGCATTGGCACACCCAAAATTGCGCTGTGTGCGGTAGGCGTTGACTGTGGTTCTTGGCGTTTTACCCGCGTCACAGGCTGTGACTTTGGCGCGGTAAGACTCAACTAAAATGGTGATGTCGCCTTTACCTTCTGTAGCCTCGTCTGCTACCCAAATTTGTGATGGATAGAGGCCTGATTCGATCAGGTGAAGCCTTACTTTCTCTATCTGACTTTCACCTTTCAGCGTTGTTTTTGTTATTTTGACCATCAAGTTATTTAATGCACCTCGGCGAGACATGAAATCAGAAATATCCGCCTTTTCCTGATCTGACAGGACTTTTCCTGAAAGCGTTAGAGAGAACTTGTTTGTAACCGACACCACATCGACCGATGGTTGCTGAGTGGTTGGCGTAGGTGCGCATCCCGCAAACATAAATAGGGCAGGGAGTAATAAGGATAATTTGTTCATGATGTCCTCAGTAATAGAACCCGTTGTCACCCAGCAAGCGAGGCTTCTGGTTGTCGGTGTATGTGTCTTGGTCGTGTGTTCTTTTACGCTGAATTCTCGGCAGTGCCAGAAGACGTTCAACATCGCTTAATGGAATGAGACCGTCGGTTGGTAGCTGCATCGAATCTGAACGAGTTGGTTGCACTAGATAAGCTGTGACAATGATGATTAACTCTGTTTCTCGGCGAGTGAATTCCGTTGAACGGAAGAGACTTCCTAGTACTGGTATCTCCGCGACAAGTGGTACTTTTTGTAATTGTTCAATGTCTTCAGACTTTAATAAGCCGCCTAAAGCGAAACTTTGCCCACTGGCTAGCTCGATGGTGGTAGAAGCACTGCGAGTAGTGAAAGAGGGAAAGTTAGCTCCTTGTATTACTTGCTGCCCGTCAATCGAGACATTACTGACTTCTGGATTGACTTTTAGACTGATACGATTTTGGCTAAGCACTGTGGGGGTAAAGTTCAGTTTTACACCGAAGTCTTTGTACTCGATTTGAGTGGTATCAGCAGTAATCAATGGCAGTGGAACCTGTCCACCTACTAGAAATTCTGCATCTTCACCAGACATTGCCGTCAAGTTAGGTTCAGCTAGCACAGACATCATGCCGTTACTTGCTAATGCATCAACCAGTGTTGTGATGCTTGGTTTTCCCCAGCTACTGACATTAGGAAACTTTGCAAAGTAAAATTGTCCTACGCCTCCGGCGAGTGAGCCCCATTTGATTCCGAGTTTGTTGGATACATTTCGAGAGACTTCGGCGATTTTTACTCGAATGTTGACTTGATTTGGCATGGTGACAACCAATTGATTAATCAGCTCCTCTTCTTTGGAGGAGGTAGGCTGACTTTGAGTTAGTGCACTGTCACTACTGTTATTTTTGTTTGTGTTCGAGCCTTCTTTCTGCTCAGTTTGGTTAACAATGGGAGACAGATACCCTTTCGCCAACGACACGATATTGTGCGCCATCATTGGGGAAGGAACACGGCCTTTTAACCACAGTTTGCCGCCTAAGGATTCTGCGTTAACTGACGCTTCTGGGAACTTGTTTTTCACCAATTCATTGAATTCGCGGCTGTTGTGAGTCACACGAATCTTATTGGTATAGATAACGCGTTCTTGCTCGTTCAAAACGGTGATGGTGGCGCTGCCAGCTCGTTTGCCAAATACCATCACCTTGGTGTTGGTTAAGGTTTGGTAATCCGCAATATGAGTGCTAGAGATGAAAATCGACTTCGCTTTTTCTGGCAGGCGAATCATTTTTGCCTCATTGATTGTTACATCAAGCGCAGATGCTGCTGATGCAAAAGAGAGGCAAAGGCTTGATAGCAGGAGAATCCCCCACCAACGACAGGTACTAGCCATTGTTATCAGCTCCGGTTTTATTATTAATCGTTTTGTTATCGGCTCTAAATTCCACCAGACCGACGTCAGGCAATATCTGGGTGGTGTCTGGAGAAATCACTTCTAGTGTGACTGAGTTTGCTTGTTGAACGTTAACTTGGGTGTCGTTTTGTCCACGCAGTGCAAGAGTGAGTTTTCCCAGTTGTTCAGCAAGCACGACTTGGTTGGCTTGCTCTGGAGTAACCTCTAGAGAAACGCTGCTGTTATCGGGAATGACCGCACCATAGGAGTCTCTCACCTTTTGGTAAGATTCTGCCGCTTGAGTGTTATTAAATGCCAAGACTCTAGCATCGTGAACAATGGTGGTGACATATAGCCCTTGTGACGAATTACCATAACGAAGCAGCTCACCATCTTGTGAGCCCAGAAGTAGGATATCGACTCGATCCCCTGGTTGGATGAAGCCTGAATTTGCTGTGATCTGATCAACAGGGACGGAAATAGCGCGATAGCCGGGCTGCAGTTTAAAAGAGAGTGAGTAGCCTCCCTTTGGCTCAGTAATGTCTGCATGTGACAATACGGACCCTTCGACCAGCTTTGTTTGGGCAATACCAGACATAGAGTGGTCTTCTGAGATACTTTCTGGTGTCACATAGTCGATGTAATTCTCCAACTCACCTAAGGGAATGGCTTTCCACTGAAATGAATTTGGGGTGTAGTTCTGGCCTATGTCAATAGTACGAGATGGCACCAATACTTTAATGGTTTGCTGAGTGGTTGGCACTGAGACTTTTTCTGACGCGTTATTGCCTTGACTGAACAGTAAGACAGATAACGCGACTACTGAGCATAATAACGACAGCAACAGGAGCCGCTTGGCAGTCATGGTTATTCCTTTAATGTTATAAGTAGACGGGCTTATTCAGATTCTTGTGCTTTCTCTATTTTTTCGACCACTGTGCTATAGGCATCAGTGATCGCGTTTGTCAGTGTCCCATCTTTGCCACCAACGACAGACAGTAAGACTACAGACATCGCGGCAGCGAGAATGGCGTACTCAATCGCAGCCGCGCCGCGTTGCTTTTTTTTGTTCAACATGATGTTATTCCTTGCGTAATTCAGCCTCGGTAGAGGCTGATGGAGTTGATATTAAGATTAATTGCCAATATGTTGGCTTTATTCACCAGCAACCAGTCGATAAAGCTTTGAATTTGGCCTGTAGCCACCTTCTTTTTCATAAGAGCGTTCTGAAAATGTTGTGATATTTAAAGTCTTAAACTTACCGCTTTCAGCTGGGCTATTGGTTACATAGTCATCCTTGCTATCATTTAAATTATTATGCTTAAAGACCGTAGTATTTAAGGGAAATAACCCGTAAAGCTGGTATTTGCTTGGAATACGCCAATGTTTCAAGCCGCAGATCTGGTTGTTATTCCAAACTTTTATCTCCTGTTGAATCTGTTTGTATGTTTTGTAGCGATACTTGTTCAATTCATCTTTATTTACGTCTTGAAATATTTGCCATGCTAAGCCGCTGATTGAGTCTTTAACACATATCGCATCGTTTCTGTTTGGAACGACTTTTCCCATCGCGTCCAGATATTCATAGTCTTTTAAAGCTACCTTTTCTTCACGAACCAATCGCGCTAACGTAATTTTCTGGCTAGTACTGTCTGTGCTTGTAAAGCTTGTTTCTTGGTTTTGGTTGATTGTCTTAAAACGTGCAATGTGCATATTTGCATTGTCTTTTTGATCTTTGGACCAGTAATAAAATACTGTCCCATCATCATCAGTACGCATGTCATACTCTGGGTTCAAAGCTAAATGATGGGGGAATACCTCTATATTCAACGTCAGGTATTCGCTTTCTGGTTTTACTGGTTTTGACTTTAAAGACCACAGTTGAGTCAAACTTGGGACTGACCAATCTTTAAACCCACACATGCCTTCATCGGCATTGGTGGTTTCGAGAAGTCCGTCGCTCCCTAAAATGCTTGGTAATCCAGATGCGGAAGCATTGTAGAAGAGCTTGTCTTCGCCTTGTGGTAAGCCGTCTTTGAGTAACGTCCAAACTCTGCGTTTGCCCGGAATACGCTTGTCTTCAACGCATCGCCAACCTTGTGCATATGTGGTTGTCTTATCGAGGTAATGACCAAATATATCAAGCTTGGCAAATCGTTCGTTATCGAATAACACATCAGCCTCTGGTACCTTGTAACCTGAGCTTTTTAAACCGTCATTTGCTTCATCTTCAAATGTCGTAAGAACGCGAGATTTTAGCCTTTCCATTTGAAGAATAAGGTTGCGATACAGTGCTTTCAGCGTTTCATCATCAGAGTTTCTTATATGCTTATCCAGCGATTCAATGAAACTTTCTGCCTGCTCATGCTCTTGCGCTAACATATACAATGCTTGATTGAGCGCTAAACTCGCTTCATGCATTGCCTTTGCCTCGCCCTCATTTTTTGACGCCCTAAGCGAATCGACTTTTACATCTACCGTCGCGTTTTTTTGCTGAATTTTTGCCAGTTTCTGAGCAAACTCAGCGCCTTCTATCAGTGTTGCCAGTGTTTTAGTGTTTTGCTCTAGTTCATAGGTTTTTGCTATGAAATGGTTGAGGGCGTCTTCAAGTTCTTGGGTATCGTTAGTATTACCGCGTTGTTGAGCCAACTTGATCTGCAACTCGTATTTTGCAATCTTTGAGTTGAAAAGATCAGAGCCACTTTTCCATTTCTCGGTTAAGCCCGACAGTGTCTCCAATTTTTCATTTGCCGCAAATTCTAACAAAGCGTAACTCTTGTCTGTTTGGTTCTTACTAAACCAGTCCGTTAAGAAGGTTTTTGCCTCCTCTAAAACACCATCAACTCCATTTTTTTGTTCATTGAGTAACTCGTTGATTGTTTTGGGGGTGTTGTCTATTGTTACCGTCTCATTATTGATGAGGTTCAATAAGCCTTGGTTCGTGGGCAGCGTCCATGTTGTGTACACATAAGCAGTTGATGTGCTATAAACCTCACCATTCTTCACTATGACGTAACTGCCATTGTCATTGGCCCAAGCACTCGTATTTCCATTCTCTATCAAGTAGCTGTCTAGATTGTTGGGTAGATTGGCACGACTCTGCTTTGATAATTCGATGGCCTGATCCATTGTAGGAAGCTTCCAATCGTTGATACCGCAATTGTTTAATCCTCGAACTGTGCTGGACACTTCGGAAATTTTTTTATACGTCTGTATCGTAGCCCAAAAAATCGGCTCACCTTTGCCCTCATTGTCATATTCAGCGATGCAATTGAAACCTTCCCACCTATAACTCGATGTGAATGGAATTTTTTTATAATCTACAGGGGTGTTTAAGTCTTGCATCGGAACGAATGTGATTGCGTAGAATTCACCGGTTTTATCTGTTGTTGCCCAAAGAGGTTCACTCGCAGGGTTTTTAACGGTTTCTTTAGCATTTTCTTTTAACCTAATGGCCACATTATCTTTGTCATACGCTTCGGTGCCGATAAATTGTGGCTTCGATACAACGGGATGCCACGTTTTTCCTTGGTCGTTGGTGTATTCGTAATGTTGAGGTAATTCGAAACTGATTTCTTGCCCCCCAATGGTGACTTTTTGCCAATAATCCCAGTCATAACCGTTGGTGAGGTTAGCTTTAGCCTTATCCTCAGCCTCAAATTCGGGATTAATGATCCTTGCTCCTGCTCCCTTGGGTACCGGGATATCGAATACCTTGGTGAAGTCTTCCGTAGGCGAAGCTATCTCACCGCTAGCTCTGGCATGGCTGACACTTCTTGCTACGCGCAATTGAACATCTGTTGCGCTTCTCGCTTCGTTACCCACATGGAAAGGCATTGTCACTACTTTTGTCCATGTTGCCCCTGAATCGAGCGATACTTCATAATCCGCGGGGTTATACGGCTCAACGATGCTCCACTCAAGAGTGTTGTCGATATCATTTACAACCAGATTTTGTGGTGCAGCAGGTTTGAAAGTATAGGGTTTATCAGAGCAGAGCAGTTCGCCAGGAGGGTGCTGCTTTATCGCGTTTTCTTTTACTCGCACGCAGACCTGTCCGCTGGCAAAAGCTTTATTATCAACGAGCTGAGGATTACCGGTGACCGCATTAAAGTGAAGTCCTCGATCTAGTGAATACTCGTAGGAACTAACTTCTTCAAATGTTTCAACGGGCTGCCATTGGAATGTATCATTTGCGTCGTCAACCATTGGATTGGTTGGGGCGAGCGGTTGACTATCTGAATGGGTAAAAGCTGAATCGATCGTCAGTTCATATCCAGTCGGTCTCGCATTCGATGAGTTACTTTTCACACGAATCGAAATCGCACCCTCTGGGTATGATGCATTTTCGAGTATGAATGGAACTCCCGTTACATCCTGCCAGTCCTGATCAAGACCAAGCTTTATCTCATAAAACGACGGGTCCTCGTAGCCATCTACCCAGAACCAATTGATCAGGTTGCTGTTGTCATTTGCAAAATCGAGTGTTGGTTGCTCTGGTTTTGGTGGTGTAACGGTCATTGGATCGGTTGCCGCTCTGATGGAACCAGCTAGATGCCCAAGTGTACTATTTTCAGCAACTCGTACTTGTAAATGACCACTTGGTATGTCGAGGTCAGCGATATTCTGTGGCTTTTCTGTTGCCCGGTTCCAGTTGGTCCCGTTGTCCAGTGAGTACTCATAAAGGCTTGGAGCATTGAAAGAATCGACAAAATCCCAATCAAATTGGTTTTTTGCATCATCTACGTAAACTTTATAAGGGGCCGCAGGTTCGGTTTTTAACGTATACGCTTCATTTGAAACTGCAATGTTTCCTGCTGGTGTGTTTCGTGTTTTCGAAGCGGCAACTCTTACCTGAACAGCCCCTTCTTTGAGCGCTTGGGAACCGACATGAATCGGTTTTCGGATCACGGTTGCCCACGTATTTCCTGAATCTAATGAGTATTCGTAATCTGAATTTTGGTTGAAACCACGGACAAACTGCCAGTTGAACGTATCAGATAGATCATCTACTTCGATATGTTTAGGTGCAGGAGGAGCGATTAAGATTGCACCACTGCTGATATCCGATTGAGATATCGTAAGTTGGTCTTTGAACGCCTCACCAAGTTTTTTCAACGTGTTGTTTGTTCCAGGTGCACCATGTGAGAGTAAATCTGTTCGCGCTTTCAAGGCGATTAGATCCAGCGAAGCGAGTTTGTACATAGCGCCTTTACGAGCATTTATTTGATCTATGCCTGCCTCAATGGAAGCCTTTTGTGCCTCTTGAATTACGCGGGTTAAACCGCGAGCAAGCATATGTAATTCTTCGCTATTTGATGAGTTTGATGAGGCGTAATCACTTATAACCAGTTGCTTCTCAACTCCTAGCTCTTGGGCAATCAATTGTGCCGCCATGTCAAAGCTGATCCCACTGCTTTGTGCGACGCTGGCGAGGAGTGAGGTGACCGGGCTAACAACCGCGGAGTGTGTTTTTGGTATTTCAAGTGTGAATGTTAAATCTATGGTCTGGTTTGGCATATCCATGTCGATGGTTTGGTTTGCGATTGCCTCAACCAAGAGCGTCTGTTCTGAACTCTCATTATCAAGATTTAATTCAAAGTACCCATTGGAATCTGTTGTTGAAACTTCCCCATCTGCGGAATCACACATAGCATTGTGGTTTTTATCTAAACAGACTTTCGCTTTGTGTAGGTAACCATCGAGAGCTACCCCTGATAGTTTTTCTGCATCAGCTTCTACGAACGATTGTGCCTGTTTTTCATCTGATCCTGCGCCACCACAAGCCATTAGCATTGTGGACATGAGCGAAACACCCACCAATGTGTATGGATTCCTTACCACTTGAACTCCAAATATTTTATAAATTACTCATAAGAAAGGCCGCTGATGTTAATTTAAATGATAGTGATTATCAATATTGTTTGATCTTTTATTTCGAAAAATGATTTAATATCAAAATTATATTCTTTTAATTGATTAATTTGTCAGTCGAATAGGTTTTAAATAATGAGTTTGAAAGTGGGTAATAGTTTTTTAATGTGTAAATTGTCACTTGCTGTGTGTGGTGCATTAATGGTCACAGGATGTGGGGGGGGCTCTGATGGGGAGAGCCCTGTTGGATCTGTCCCTTCCAGCTATACCTTTCAAAGTTCATTAGTATGTGCCGATGCAGATCTGAATGGCGTATGTAGTGACCTAGAAAAACGTATTGCAAACGTATCTATGCATGCGCAGCTGAGGCAATACGATGGTGCGGTTTTGACCGCCCCTCCTGGCTTTGAACTGGTGTCGCCTTTTACCACTTTGATTCATAGTGAAATGATGTTTAACCCAACGGTTAGTAACGATCTGGCTCAGGCTAAGGCATCCCTTCAACGTAAGCTCGGTGATCACGTTGGGGTCAATTTTTCCTCACTAGACACAGCATATGGTCCTAAAGATAAGTCTAACGTGTTGCTAAAATCACTGAAAAAGGCACAAACTGATGGTAAGCAAAGAGCATATACTAATATCGCCCACGCACTCGATCTTATGATCGAGCATCAAACGTTAGATCTGTCTGACGTAGACGTTTCAGGGATCGCTTCGAGGCACTTGCAAATTGACAGTGATTTGGTTGTCAGCGGTTCACAAGCGGTACCACAATTGTCTGGTGCGAAATCCGTCGCTTTGAATCGAGCTAGCGGTCAAATCGTATTTTTGACTGCCGATGATATGGTGATGCAAATAGACAGTGCTGTACGTAATAAGTCTGTGACACTGATTGGAGACGCAGAGCCTGAAGTTAATTCAGGTTTGACGAGTATTCGTTCACACGACGATCACTACGGTCATGATGACGATGACGATGACGATGACGATGACGATCACGGAAGTGGGTCTGGAGGTGGCGAGGTCGAGGTAAAATCGAACGAAATCGTTCAATTGGTACCAGCATTAGATGGCGTTCAAGCTTATAAGGTTTATAAGCCGACGGCTTACGTTTCACCGACAGCAAGTGATGTATGTAATGACCAAGGTTCCAATGGCGTATTTTTAGCAAGGTTAAGCAGTTCTAGTAACAATGCAGAGAAAAAAGCTTTCGCAATAGATACTTATAGCAGTCGAAGTGGTGGTGAGCTTCCTCCGGTTATTAAACCTACCCCAGCGGTTGACCCATCCGCAAATCAATCGTGTATGAATGATAATTTTGCGTCGGTACTCCCCTTGTTGCAAAGCGGTTCCTTGTTGGCGGTTAAGGGCTCCAGTAGTTCAGTGGGTTCTCAAGAACTCAAGTTGTTAAGTGCCGACACGCTTGCCATGAAGAGTTTGCGTCACTCGCTTAAGGCCTCGTCGCCACAAATTTTCCCCTCTTATGATGAGAGTGAAGTATTGGTTATCTACGGTAACCACCCTTTAAGCAGTAATGTTGCATCTGAAGTTGTGAATGCTGCAAACCTCTCGACTAAGATGACGATTGACAAGATCAATTTGAAAACCGCGAACATTGTTGCCCAACAGCAAATTCTATTGGGCTTGGAAGATAATAAGCTCGAGTGGATTTCAAACTCCGCACAGCAAAAAGAGCTCGGAGGGCTAACGGTTGATGGTGCCATTCGCCATATGGCGACATCGGCGGATGGAATTGTGAGCGCTATTACAACCGAGAATTCGCTCTATATCGTGGATAACATGAAGAGATCTGTACTTGTACACCAGACGTTGATAAGTAGCGCGATCAACTTCTTGTATGTATTAGAGGATAAGGTCATTGCAGTGACTTCTTCAGGGGTGGATTACTATCAATTCCGAAATATTAGTGGTCCGGCTCTTAAAGTTGGCAGCCAACTGGTAACAAAAGAACTCCTTAAAAAATGGGAAGACAGTGGAAACTCAAGCTGGAACTCTACTAATTTGGGCTACATTCTTTCTCAAACAGGAACGGAAAGTAGCATTTCTGATAAATTTAAAAATGTTAACCTTTCATTCTCTCCTTCTAACGCAACAACCTCGAGTGGCATCACTGGAGTGAACGTTAGCGGCTTGGAACGAGGCGAGTGGTTAACCTTTTATAAAGCCCTTTAAAGGCATTCAACCAATAAAGAAGGGAGGCTAACTCCCTTCTTTACTCAGATATTTACTACATATTCTCAGCCTGTTTCAATCGGCTTTGACGCCAGTAATTGACTGAGGAGATAGCCGCTAAAAAGACAACGACAGCGGTCATCACATGTATGACTGACTCCGACGTCCCTTCATACGCATTACTGCCTAAATCAATCGCTGCAGAAACGATAAATAGACGAATAGCTGTCACCAGTGATGCTGCGATCCCTGTTAGATCTGGAAAAACTTGCATCGATTTCGCAAAGAACAATCCAATCGATAACCCTGCACCTATTGAAAACAAGCACATCGTCCCTGTTAGGATGAATGGTGAGTTAAGTTGTTCAGACGGCAATAAGAAAAAGATGAGCGTGGTGGTAAATATTAAGCCAAGCCCAGTACTTTTTAATTTATCAATGCCAAACCTGTCGATTAAGCGTGCGTTATTCAAACTCACCAAGACGAATGTGCCCAGTGTTGCCATTTGGAAAAACGGGAACTGATCAGGGCTGACTTCTAATTGCTCTATATACAACAACGACATGTTGGAAACATAAATCATATAGGCGGCAAGAATTAAGCTCGTCACTAGCGTGTTGTACCAAAAGGCTGACGAAGACAATACGGTTTTATAGTCGCTTGCTATTCGCTTAGGCGCGACCTTCTTCCGTTTATCTTTACTCAAAGATTCAGGTAAGAAGAAGAAACATTTGGTCGCAGACAGCAGTACTAAAATGGCGATAAAGACAAAGTTTGCTTTATACCCCATATGGAGACTTATCCAGCCGCCAATAAGAGGTGCAAAAGCCATCAAGCTGACCACTAACGTGTTGAGATCGGCAATCAGTTTGGCGGCGGGTTCTTCATCAAACAGATCAAAGATCATTGCGGTACCAACGATCACACACGCCGAACTGCCAAAGCCTTGAAGCAGTCGAAATGCTAGTAATTGCTCGATACTCGAAGCATAAATACAGCCGATACTTGCAGCAAGAAAGACACTAAAACCAAACATTAGTATCTTTCGGCGACCAAAATGATCCGATAGTGGTCCATAGAGTAAGGAACCAATACAGATGCCGATAAAGTTATAGCTCAGAATGCGCTGCACCATAACCGCGTCAGTGTTGAAGTCGTTCAATATATCGGGAAATGTGGGTAGATAGATATCCGTCTCCATGGCAGCACCAAGGAATATGAATACCATTAAAAATCGAAACCACTTCCCCTCATGAGAGATGGGAAACATAGTTAATCCAATGAGTTATTATTATAAAAGTCAGAAGCGCAAACGCTGCAAGTGCAGGTAGGCTTAGAATGAAATTTTGATATTGGGATGCGCGTAGTAGAGAGGAGTGTTACGCAGGGTTGTCATTCCCGTCACTTGGTTGTGATCAAGTAGGGTGTAAATGTAACATAATGTTTCATCATTTCAAGGCGTCGATTGCTGTTTTCTCGCTCCCCTACGCAAACGATAAAAGTCGTGTCATTTTAACATCTCCAGAAGTGTTAATGATTTGTGACTCAAGAGAAAAGCAGAGTATGATGTAACATTATCATTCAGGATTTGGCTGCTATGAGTGCATCGAAGGCGAGCTGGAAAACGCCGCAAAACTTTTTATTATTGATTTCGATTGTTGTACCTATCGCGTTTTCGAGCTGGATGGCTCTGTTGAACAATTTCGTGATAGAGAAAGCGAACTTTGACGGTGCCGATATCGGCTTGCTGCAAAGCGTTCGTGAAATTCCAGGCTTTTTAGCTTTTACTGTGGTGTTTGTGCTGGCTTTCATCCGCGAGCAGCGCTTCATGTTGGTATCGCTGGCTATGCTCACTATCGGGACGGCGATTACTGGCTTGTTCCCTTCACTTACTGGCCTTTTGTTTACCACCATTTTGATGTCGACGGGCTTTCATTATTTTGAAACCCTCAAGCAATCTTTATCCCTACAATGGCTGAGTAAAGAAGAAGCACCAGAGATGCTAGGTAAAATGATCTCGGTTGGTGCGTTAGCATCTCTGCTTACATACGGCTCTATCTGGGTGATGTTGGAGCAGTTAAAGCTCGATTTCGTTTGGGTATATGGCATTACTGGCGGCCTCGGTTTTGTTCTGGTACTGGTGATGACTTTTGGCTTCCCTGAATTTCAAACGAAGACCCAGCAAAATAAGAAGTTGGTGCTGAGAAAGCGTTACTGGCTTTACTACGCGTTGACCTTCATGAGTGGTGCCAGAAGACAGATATTCACGGTATTTGCAGGCTTTTTGATGGTGGAGAAGTTCGGTTATTCGGCGGCAGACGTGACTCTACTGTTCTTGATTAACTATCTGTTTAACTTCTTGTTTGCTAAGCGTATCGGTAAGTTCATTGGTGTGGTTGGTGAGCGTAAAGCGCTTATTTTCGAGTACGTGGGTTTGATCGGTGTGTTTGTTGGTTATGGCTTGGTGCAAAGTGCAGAATGGGCGGCAGCGTTGTACGTGGTCGATCATCTATTCTTTGCTCTCGCTCTAGCAATCAAAACCTACTTCCAGAAGATTGCCGATCCGGCTGATATGGCTTCCACAGCGGGTGTGTCTTTCACTATCAACCATATTGCGGCGGTTGTCATTCCCGTTGTATTCGGTGTGATTTGGCTCTCTTCGCCTGCGACTGTGTTCTACATTGGTGCAGCAATGGCGGCGGTTTCTTTGGCGCTGTCTTTGAATATTCCTAAGAAGCCAGAAGAGGGCAACGAAGTACGAATGTTTAGCTGGCGCTAATGACACGGTCACCTAACGCGATGTCTCGTCCTAAAATACGTTGACAGTTTTTTACTAAGCCAACAGCGCCAGCTGTTGGCTTTTTTCATGCACCTCATTTGGAGTTTTCATCATGAGACTGAGGTGTGGCCTCATATTGTTATAGATATTGATAGACTCTTTTACTAGTCGTTTAAGCTCCTCAAGATTCTTGCACCTATTAAGTAAGAACTCTTGTTTCAGGATCCCATTTATTCTTTCTGCTAAAGCATTTTGGTAGCAGTCATAACCATCTGTCATCGAAGGCATAATGCCGCTAGTTTTCAATTTATCTTGATATACACCTGCGCAATACTGCAAACCACGATCCGAATGATGAATACAAGAACGATGATATCGACGCCCTTTGATAGCCATATCTAGCGCTTTCACGACATCCGTCGCTTTCATTTCATTACTCAGTTCATAGCCCATTATTTTTCGGCTAAACGCATCCGTAACCAATGATAGGTAGTGAACTCCTTCATCAGATTGAACATAGGTTATGTCGCTCACCAACACACTCTCTGGACCACATGGCTTATAGTCCTTTAAGAAGTTCGGGTGTTTCTTCATCCAATGCCGACTATTGGTCGTTTTTGTAAAACTACGCTTAGGTCTTACCAACAATCGCTCAGCGCGTAAGTAGTTGAAAAGCGCATCTCGGCCTAACTTGATACCTTGTTCTTGTAGTCTGGGTTTAATTAAAAAATAGAGCTTCCTCGTACCAACCCGAGGCATATAACGCCTAATATCCAACACCATTTTTTTAATCGGTTTAAGCTCTAACCGACGATGATGAGCTCGCTTTTCTCGTTGATAAACACTCTGCCTTGTTATGCCGCAAAGCCTACATACTCGAACTAAACTTATTCCTTCCTGTTTTTGAAGGCTTCTTGCTCCTTGGCTAGATACTTTTTTCTCAGACTGGTTCCGTGCTCAGCATCAAGAATATCAACCACTCTATTTAAGAAGAGGTTCTTGATTTTTTCATCTTCCAACTCTTTCTCAAGACGTTTTATTTTCTGTGCAGGCGACTCTTTAGGCTTCGGTGATTGGCTCATGACATTCATCCTTGGATTTTGCGCCCAATTCATCTTACCGTGCTTTCGAAGCCAGGTTAAAACGGTTGAACGGCCTTGGATACCATAAATGGTTTGGGCTTGTTTATAGGTCATATCGCCTCTTTCTACAGCGGCGACGACCTGTAATTTAAAGCCTAGTGTGTAATCACGCTGAGTGCGCTTAACGTAGGTATTATTTGAAGTAGTCATAATTCGTCCTCAATGTGTAAACACATTTCAGGACGAGACACGAGATAAATAAAAAGCTCCAATAGCGATATTGGAGTTTTTTTAGTTTCTGCTGCTCGTTCGTCTAAACGATTTGTTGCTTTAAAGAGTCAGCAAAGCGCTTCTTATAACTGCGTAACACACTTTAGCTGAAGATTGTCGTTAGAGTTTCCGCGAACAGCCCCTTCGATCCACCTGAAGCCTCAGTTAGCAAATTAAAATTTGAGGCTTGAATAGAGCGTAACTTGTTTCGATTGATACTGCCTTTTGCCATTCTCCCTTCTTATTAATGCACTTGATTGCTAACTTAATCACCACACTGTAATTCGAAAAATTAAAAACTATAGGATTTAAATAAAAATCATTTGTTTTTGACTAAATTATCAATTTGAAAGCTTGCCTAAATATCAAACAAAATATCCTATGAAATATAAGGGTTATCTAAGTGCCTGTTTTTTTATTGTTGTTTTTTTAGACAGGTGGTTTTTATATTACCGGTCATTAAGTGTATTGATTATGTGGTTATTTGAAAAAAATAAGATAATTAAAATTAAGTAAAAATTAATATTTAAATTAAATATGCCAAGATCATATATATTAATAATATTTCTTGATTTAGGTGGGGGGGGTGTTGGTGAAACGTTACATAACCGTCTTCACTTAAAAGTAAGTTTTCAATAAAAAACTTCTTTATGTTGATGTTTTTTAAATTATCTTCACAATAATTAACATTATTCGTTGAAGGGAGAGCGGTATTTTGTGTTTTTGATTTTTTTGTTATGGAAATGTCATGTTGGCAGTCTATTTTTGAAAAGTTACATTTCAATTTGTGGGGTTAAATAAAAAATAAAAATAAGTACATTACTCGAAAACAAATTAACCGGTGAAAAATAAGTTTAATAATATTTTATGAAAGAAAAGTTTTTTAATTCGGCCTGTGGTAGATACCAAAGTGAAGACGGCGAATCATACTTCGCAAAAAAAAATCTTAATAAAATAACTAAAGATTTACCACTTAAGGTTTTAAGTAAAGAAGACTGGAAACATTGGCAATAATTTGGGTTTGTGATTATAAAGAGTGCAATCTCTAAGGACCTTTCAGAGAAGAT
Source organism: Vibrionales bacterium SWAT-3 (assembly GCA_000169995.1). Taxonomy (GTDB): domain Bacteria; phylum Pseudomonadota; class Gammaproteobacteria; order Enterobacterales; family Vibrionaceae; genus Vibrio. The sequence goes on from AAZW01000008.1 coordinate 129,266, forward strand.
ACTTGATATGACCTGGGATTTTCAAAATATGGATAGGGAGAAACCAGAAACATGGTATCCAGAAAAAGTGTACCGGAGCGATCTCGATAAAGACCTTTATGTATATGGTTTTGTTGAAGTGTATCACCATCAGTTGTTATGGGATTCACGCCAAGACAGTAAAGTATACAATGCATTTGTTGATATATGGGATTGCGAAGAGCTATGGGTTACTTTGGATAGAGTGAATCTTAATCCACCTAATATATTGAACAGATCAAGAGATTTAATAAAACGGACAGATGAAGGTTTTGATATTTCGTTACATTGGGATGTGGACACGAGTTTAGAAAATCTACCACAAAGAGTTCAGGGTATTATTGCTTTGAATGACTCGGACCCGGAAACCGGAGGGTTTCAATGTTGCCCGAGTTTGTTTAGACATTTTGACGATTGGAAAGTGAAGCAGCCTAAAGATCGTGACCCTATTAGACCTAAGGTAAATAAAGAGGAGCATCCAATTGTTATTCCTCGATTAGAAGCTGGTGATATGTTGATTTTTAATGGCCTATTGGCACATGGAGTTAAAGAAAATATGTCAGAAAGAGGAGTTAGAGCTGTTCAGTATTTGTCTATGTCTCCTGCGCTCGAAGATAACAGTAATTTGAGAGAATCCAGGATCAAGTCTTGGGAAAAACTTTCAACTCCAGACTGGAACCCAACTCTATTGGGTGATAAGGGCGCGAATATACTTTGTTAATCTGATGTAAAAAGAACTTTTTCCCTGTAATCTTTATTCCATGCGGCTTGGTTCATCTTTCTTGGTACAGACAAGTTACCCTCTGATTTTCTAAATAGGTTCTGCACAAAGCGACGACAACAAGCCATATTCAACGCTGAATCCCCAGCGTAAATTCGCTGCTCGTCTTCTTTGAAAATTACGTCCAACGCCCAGTGCTGCTGATTCTCAATATGCCAATGCTTTCTTGTTGCCTTTGAGGCTAACTCTAAAGATAAATGGTCTGTGCAAATATAGTACGAGGTTTCATAACTTCCTTTCCCTTTGACACTCCTATCTCTTACCACTGCAACAATGCTTTTTACGAGACACCACTTCTGTCTGAGTGCTTCGCTGAAGGCTGCAGGAAGCACGTAAACCTCACGAACCTCTTTTCTACCATGCCCTTTCTCTTCCGTGATGTATGATTCCTGTTTATCTTCAGGCAAAGCCCAATAGTCTTGGAATTGCACATCAATTTCTGCTAATAAACTTGGTTGATTCAGTTTAACTTGTACTAGGATATCTCCACCTTTATCAACTACTTTATTCAGTGTTTCAACCTGACAATGCAGGGCATCAGCAGTTAATAAACATCCTTTGATATCTAAAGCGTCTAGCATGTTTCTTATTGCTAGCAGCTCCATACCTTTGCCGTCACAAGGTTGGTGTGTGAGAGTCAAACCCTCGTCTACATCAAATGCCGAAACCATATAGAGGGGGTGCTGTTGTTTGCTTGCTTTTGCCCCTTTTAGAACCTTCCCATCAACACTGATTATAGGCTGAGCATGCTTCTCTCTGTGCAAATTGACCCAGCCCACCATAGCTTCCAATAGCGTCTCTGGCACAACGGATCTCATGATCGCAGCTATATTATGTCGAGTGGGAAGACCATTTTCGTAGGGGAAATACTCACGTAACCACTCGATATTTCCTTCACCGAAATCCTTAATCTCTGTCCATTTATTTTGACCACAAATCATGGCTGTTATGACCACGAAAGCGACTTCCATAACAGGATAAACTTGATTGATGTGCGAACGGGTATCTTTCACTTTTTTAAGTTGCTCAATGATAATCATGTGCGAATTTCTCATGTTTTTTTACTTCATGATCAGATCGTGATTATCTAAAAAAGTTCCCTGTAAAATAAATCCATTATTTTCAATGGTTAAAGTTCGATCCCGCCCTTGGGCTGTAGGTGCTTCCGCTTTCTATATTTTAATAGGAAGTCGAGGTCAAGATGTTCTCTATATTATGTCAATAATTAGTCCAATTGAAGCTGTCGTTCTCTCTTTTACTATTGGGCTTTCTGTATCAACCGGTATAGAAATAGGGAAAAATATACCTAATAGAAGTAATGATTATATATTTGAAGATGCTAAAATATCAATTTTAAGCTCATTTTTAATGTCATTTTTAATCTCAATTCTACTTTTAATGTTTAAAGGTTTAATTTTTAAATTATTTAATTTCAATAAACTAATTATCGATGCTGATATGTTCTTTTATATTATGATCTTTAGTATATTCATTAAAAGCTTATCAATACAGCTGATGAATGGTGTTATACGATCTGGCGGTGATGGTCTTTTTTGTTTGAGGTGTGATTTTATTTTTCAATGGCTATTTACTTTGCCTCTTGTTTTGTACCTAAATTCAATCTCAATGTCAGTAATTTATATTTATTCTATTGTTATGATTGAAGAAATTTTAAAACTTACCCTTTCTATCTTTCGCTTTAATTCTGGGAAATGGCTCCACAACTTAGCCGCTTAGGTCTGTGCTGTGTTATTTTTATACTTGGTAAATTTTTAATTTTAAAATTGAAATTTTAGTTTGGTATTTTATATCACAGGCATTAAGCAAAAAGCTCCAATAGCGATATTGGAGCTTTTTTAGTTTCTGCTGTTCGCTCGTCTAAACGATTTGTTGCTTTAAAGAGTCAGCAAAGCGCTTCTTATAACTGCGTAACATGCTAAAGCTGATGATTGCCGTTAGAGTTTCCGCGAATAGAATACTTGCCCAAATCCCTTGTTCTGGGAACAGCTTTGGCAGAATGATGATACCCAAAGCTACGAACACAAAACCGCGTGCAAGAGATATTAGTGTTGCCTGTTTCGGTTTCGCTGTCGCTTGAAACAGGTTGGCAATCACTAAGTTGATTCCCATTAGCGGCACACCAAAGAAAAAGAAAGTGAGTGCGGTCGCGGATAGCCCAATCAAATCACTTGAAGATCCCAGATAAAGCGCTGCGATTTTAGGTGCGAACAGATACACAATCCCCATAAATACTAGGCCACTGCCGACCGCACTTTTTAATCCTAAGCGGAAGATTTCTTCGATGCGATTTGGCTGGTTAGCACCATGATTGAAGCTAATTATAGGCTGACAAGCTTGAGCAATACCGACCATCACAAATAGAGCAAAGACCCCGATGTTGGCTGTTAAACCATAAGCGATTATGTGGTTCTCACCAAACTGATCCAACAGTACATAGTTGAACAGCAAGATCGTCATCGCGGCTGTGACTTCAATGAAGAAAGTTGGAGTGCCAATCTTCAGGATACTTGGCAGTTTATCAAAACCAATGCCTTTTAAACTCAGCGTTAAGGTGCCTTGTTTGCGTACAAAGTGACTCAATAAAATACACGCGATGACACCCTGTGCGATGGCTGTGCCGTAGGCGGCCCCTTTCATGCCCCAGCCCCATTTTAGGACAAAGAAGTAATCTAATACGAGGTTGACCACAGCACCAATCGACATGGCGTAAGTCGCCAGTTTTGGGTTGGTATCGTTGCGCACAAAACACGACATAACCCAAGCTAACGAGTAGAGCACGAAGAACTGCAGCATTACCGATAGGTAGTCGTGAGTGAGCTCAGCCATGTATCCAGAAGCCCCCATCAGCGCAATAATCTCATCGAGCCAATACAGGGCAATGCTGACGGTCACCGTGCTAAATAGAGCGGTGATCAACATCGATTGATTAAACAGAGTTTGCCCAGAGGTTACGTTGCCTTTGCCCACTTCAATAGACATCAGCGCCGCACCACCAATACCAACCATCATGGCAATTGCAGTGAATATTGAGAAAGCAGGGATGGTGAGAGCGATAGCGCCCAAGCCATCGGGACCGACACCATGCCCAACGAACCAAGCGTCTCCCATGATGAAAAGGGACTTGATCACCATGCCGGTTAGCGCTGGCCATAGGTATTGATAAAAAGACTTAGATATTGGATCGGTTTTTAGGTTGATGGCCATTCGAACAAGCTCCCAACAATTTGGATGTACCAAAACGGGTGAAATAAAGAGGGAGCATTATCGGAACTTAGTGGAGGCTAAAAAAGGGACTATCTGCGTATTATATTGCACTATCTGCACATCGAGCTCGAAACTGTGCTGGTGACTCTTTCATCTGTCCGCGATAAAAACGGCTGAAATAGGCCGGGTCTTCGAAGCCGAGTTCAAAAGCGATGGTCTTGATGGTCTTGGCTGAGAAGATCAGTTCTCGATTCGCTTCTAAAATGATCCGATCGTGGATCAATTGAGTGACGGTTTTACCTTTTTCAGCTTTGACGATCTCGTTAATGCGTTTGTTGGTTATCGACAGAGCTTGCGCATAAAAATCACAATGTTTATGGGTGGCGTAGTGCTGCTCAATTAAATCAACCACCTTGTTCACTCGGCTATCGCGTACTTCACCTTTCAATGAGGATTGGCTAGCAAAGCGCAGGATGTAGCGCAAAAAGCTATTCATGAGTGATTCTACTAAGTCCCAGTCGCTTTCTTCTCGTGCACATTCTTCTTTCAGCATGTCGAAAATAGGCAACAGGTAGCGGTTGCCTTCTTCACTGCAATCCAAATAGGGAGGGCGGCTTTGGTGCATGGCAAAAACAGTATCGACCAGCTGAGTGTTGCGGTGATTGGTTTTAACAAAGCCAGGAGTAAATACCAGTAAACGAGCACTTTCTCCGACTAGCTCCGAGCGATGTACTTGGCCCGGTGCAATGGTGAAAATACGGCCGATCTTATTGTCGTAGTCAACGAAATCAATGCTCTGACTGCCATGATTATCCACGCACCATACTAACTCCCAGTATTCATGTCTGTGCGGTTCTAAGAACGCATCGTCGTTATTCGTCAGTTCCTCAACCCTACAAGGTTGACCTTTGACAAGACGCATGTGTTTGATGGGATTACTCATGACATTCCTTTGTGGAGAGATAACTAAGGGTATTAACCAGAGCTGGCAATAATGGCTGAGTCTAATGTAGTTGATTGCGATGTTTAAGTCATTCGCTTGGTAAGCAGTTCAATATGAGAAGGGGTTGGCTGTAAAGGGGCAGTAAATTGTGAAGGCGTGTTGGGGCTAAACAAAACCCCAGGAGCATATGGTGAGCTTCTGGGGCAGTTTGAATGCGGTTTATCTTAGTATTTAGCTGCCTAGTTACTGCTTGCCGTTTTAAGCGTTGAACGCAGCTTGAAGATGCTCTTCGGTGCTTTAGTTAGCAAGATGCCACAAAGTAGAGGGATCATCATAAGCAGAGACTGTTCAGATAGCACCTCACCGTTGATGTAGCAAGAGATCAGCAGCGCAACCACTGGGAAGATAAGGAAACAAATGGATGCTTGGAACGGTGTCGAAACCTGACCTAGTTTGAAGTAAGCCACAATACCGCCGACACTCGCTACAAAACCTAGGTACACGACCGCTGAGATAGAATCCCAAGTGAAAGATTCTACGTTCACGTTCTCACCAACAGCCGATACAGCAAATAAGAACATCGCAGCAATGAAACTTGGTACAGCGTTGTAAGTCAGAACTTCGATGCCTCTACAGTGCTTTTGAACTAATACGTACATTACCGCGTGAATCGCAACTGCAAGACCCAGGCAAACCGTACCAATAAAGTAGTCATCACCGCCCATTTGCATTTCGTTACCAAGAATTAAGCACAGGCTGATAACCGCAGTAACTAAGCCGAATATTTGATGCTTCGCTAAGCGTAGACCAAGGAATAACCCCGACATCAGCATCACAGCAACAGGCATGTTAGCGAAGATGATCGATGCCAAACCAGAAGAGATGTATTGCTCACCATAGATCATCAAAGTGAACGGAATCGCGAAATACATCAGTGCCACAATAAGTAGCCATTGACGCTTGCCCTTAGGGAAAAGCAAAGGTTGATTGAAGGCTTTTGCTAATACTGCAAGCAGAGGGGCTGCAAGTAAAAAGCGCAGTCCAGTAGCAAAAATTGGTGGGATAGAATGCAATGCCACTTCCATAGCGAACCAAGTGGTTCCCCAAATTAAGCAAACAGAGACAAAAAGCAAGATAGTTAGCGACTTCGAATTCATGGTGACTACTCATTAATAATTATTTTAAATCATAGGCTTGTAGCGCCTTAATGACGTGGCACAGTATAAGGAGGTCGTCGGAGAAAAAGTTTGTCTTTTTGCCTCTAATTGAAATGAAATGTGGAAATTAAATCTCTAATATAACTATTTAAGAGTAAGTATTTTCATTAATTGATATTTTCATAAAGTCATTGTTCTTTGTGAGGTTTAATTTAGGTTGAGAATTAATCTATTTAGCAGCGCATAGTGATTTGGTTAAAATCAATCCAACCGTTCGCTAACTGCTCCACAGGGTTCACGGTTTTGGCATAATTGAGCTGCTGTTTAACGTGGAAAATTGGTCGATAGATTCCGAATGTGATCAATTGCGCTTCTATGTCCAGGAAGACAGGTTGTCTTTGCTGGTAATTGGTGATTTTCCAAAGCCGTTCAAGGCTTTCATCTCGCCACTGTTTTTGCTCATCAGTGAGGCACACTTCTAGTGCGATAGAACTTTGTAGCCACCCCATCCAACTGCTATCGAGGTTATCTGAAAACACTTCGCCGCTAATTAATATGTCGGCATATTTTAGGTTATCTGGCTGACAAAATTCAGGGAAATCGAGCACTTGATATTCGCAGATAAAACCAAGTTCATTTAACCGATCACAATAGTGGCGAGCCATTTTTATGTGGTCAAACAGCTGGTAGGTTAGGATCTTTAACGGTTGTTTAGGCTTGCTAAGCTGGTCAGCGAATTGTCGAGCCATTTGTAATGGGCTTTGGTTATTCGACGTTTCTATCTTTGGCTGTGTTGATTGATTGGACGTCGATAGCATCCCCTCGGCGTAGCCGACAGTGTTCAGAGGTATGTCTTTCGCGATCCCTAGCAAACGTAGTAATTCATTCAGTGATTTAAGGTGTTGTGGGTTTGATAGCCAAGTGTGTCGATGTGGGTTTATTAAAGCGTACTCACACCCCTTTTCCCACTGTTCTATTTCGGCAAGCTCGTTTGATATGGATGAGTGTTGGTAGTGTGGGTGTGAGTGAACAACATCACAGTGCATTTCATAGTCTTTGGCTTTATCACCAACATTCCAAATTTCGATACCGTCTACCCAAGGTCGGTGCCCATGGTAGGAGCTGAAAACCTCGAGTCTGGTTAGCCATTCGGACTGTTCCACTAATTTAAAGCTGCCGCTACCAATGATTTTATCTCCTACTTTTTTGGCAACACCTGCGGCGGAGCACGATAGCAGTGATGGAAGGTAGCCTGTGTTGGCATTGATATCGAAACAGAGGTGGAGCGGATCGATAACAGTAATAGCGGAGATGCATTTAAATTGCTGACTATTGTGATGACTGCTGCCTATCAGACGTTGAAAGTGTGCTTTGACGTCTTGCGCTAGAATCGGTGAACCGTCATGAAAGACTAAGCCTTTGCGTAACGTGAAGTGCCAACGGTGCTCTGTTTGATACCAATCAATGGCAAGATCACCATCAAACGAGTGAGTTGACTTGTTGAAACGTAGTAAGTTACTAAAAAGGTAGCTAGTGATGTGAGCTTCAGTGCGTCGTGTGACTTCAATAGGGTCCAGACTGTGTGTCCCTCGATAAAAAGGGATTTGCAGGATATCGAGTTCAGTCGGCAAGCTTTGATAGCGGCTGATATAACCCAGTAGAAACTGATCCCGTTGTGATTCATCAACCAGATCCAATGCTTGGTCAACTTTATTCTCAGAGAGCAATTCATCTATTCGTACCTCAAGCTCACTGTCCAAGCTTTTTAATAGCGTGAGTGTGGGTAGGTTGCCTCTACCAACTCCCGACTTCCAGTCAACCCAACCTTCGCTGACTAGCTTTTTGATCACCAATTGAGCGTTACGTTTGGTACAACCTAGCGCATTCGTTATTTCAGTTAAAGAGAGTGAAGTCGGTTGGTTAACGAGTACCCGAGAACGTAAAAATGCTAGAGCCTTCCAGTAATGCATAAAGGTGAAATCCTTGTTTGATCTTTCTATTTTTCTTCATCTTTTAATCTCGATAATAGAGTTATTCGATTGTTTTTAAAAGGAATGAGAAATGGAAAGTATAAAAGGTGCAGAGGTATCCCCCTCTATTTGGAAAAGCTCAAGCTTTATTGTTTTGTTCTCAACAGCGTTCTTTGTTGCCTTTGGTACCAAGATTTATGACCTTGCTTTGCCCTTGTTGGTTTACGAGTTGACAGAGTCTTCAGAGATGATGGGTTGGATGAGAGCAGTCGAGTTTTTACCCAACCTACTATTAGCTCTGTTCATCGGTGTTTGGGTTGATAGGTTTAATAAAAAGCAGTGGTCACAATGCATGTTGATCGGGCAAGCAGCAGTATTGGTCGTCTCTTATATTGCAGTGAGATGGTTGCCGAACCCTTTGTACGCACTGTTTCCGTGCGCATTCCTGATGATGGCGTTTAACTATGGTTACCACAATGCGCGTATTGGGATGATGAAAAATGTTTTACCTCAGCACATGCAAAATACCGCCACCGCGAGAATGAGTTCTTTGTACAGTTTGTTAGAAACTGTTGGCCCGGTTTTGTCTGGGGGGCTGCTTTTATTGTCTGCGTTACATAACGTGTTTCTGCTTATTGCGGGGATGTATGTGATGGCATTTTGGCAGCTCAATAAACTGGAATTCAAGCCATCAGCCCCCGTGGTTCAACAGTCGGTGCTGAGCGCGCTTAAAGAGGGTTGGTTGATCTTATATGCGAACAAAAACATGTGGCACATCACCTCGGTCGTGATGGTGATCAATACTACGGGTGCAATTTTCTGGATTCAAGCCATCTATTTTGCCAAAGCTGAATTAGCGCTTAGTCATATCGAGGTGGGTTACTTGATCGCGGCGTCCGGCGTCGGTGGTTTATTAGGTTCTTTTACTGCTGATAAGGTTAGAAAGCGCATCGGGCTTGGTGTGCTGCTTATTTTGTCTATTGTTTTAGAGGCGTTTGGATTCTTGTTCCCTGCATTGCTGAGTCAAAGCTATTTATTGCAAGGTATGACTTCAGCGCACATGGTTGTTATTGAAAAAGGCGTATTGATGATGTCGTTCTTATGGGTGAGTGCGATTGGCGTCTACAGCAGCATTTGTATTTGGAGCTATCGTCAAGAAGCGTTCGAGGAAAAGCACCTTGGTCGTGTTGCTGGAATTACAGGGTCTTTGTTTAAACTCTTGATGCCATTTGGTCTGGCTGCTTCTGGATACTTGGTGACAATGTTTGGTTTGCCGGTACTCTTTGTCAGCTGTTTCGTGGCTCAAGTGTTGGCAGCCCTTGGGTTGATGATGACCAAGGTTCGTAAGATTCCTTAACGCCTTATTCTGGGTAAACCGTTGTCAGTAGCAAAGTTATCGTATTAAGTGTTTAAAGTTTATTTGGTTCACGTTCATACTGAACAAAGACCGACATAGTATGGAAATGAGGTAGGGCATTTGAAGAACACAATCGACTTAAATCTGTATCGATTTTTGGACCTGCTTTATGAGCAACAATCTCAGGCGAAGGTGTGCCATATTCTGGATATCAGCCGCGCCACGTTTAATCGTCACCTTTCCGATTGTCGAGACATGTTTGCTAATGAGTTATTTATTGCGACCAAAGGTGTTTATACGCCGACCTTGTTCACTACTCAATTGATGCTAGTGGTGAAAGAGCCGCTGGAAAAGCTAGAGCAAGCGCAGCAAATATCGCAGTCGTTTATTGGTACCGATTCGAATATTGAATATGTTTTTCATGCTGCTAACCCGTTGAGCACATTGTTTACGGTTCCTTTGTTGCAGGGGTTAACAAGTGAAGAGTCAAAGCCCAAAATATCGATGATGGATTGGTCTTTAGATGGGGTTGAGTTTCCGAAGGCAGGCACCTTGGCGATTGGTGTGTCGGGCTACCCAAATGAACTCAACGACCGCATTGTAGAACGTAAAGTGGGGTCGTTAGAGCTGTTTGCTTATGTAGCCGATACACACCCTCTAGCCCAAAACGAAGCCATCGACCTCAACCAGTTAGAAAGCTTTGAGACGGTGCGTGTTTCTATGGGGTCATTGGATGCGAATTCCTATTACGAACGCCTTAAAAAACGCACAGGCTTGGTGTTGCAACAAAAGCTGACAGTTGCATCGGTGTCCTCTGCATTGGAATGTGTTCAAGTCAGCCAGTATGTCTACGTTGGCTTTGATATGGATTTGGCCTTTATTCCTAGCGGACTGAGCAAACGACCTGTTTTATTCAACGGAGAAGCAGTGACTTTTGATGTTGGTATTCAGTACCACCGTGCTTGTTATCAGCACCCGATAGTCAAACGGATTGAGCAGATCTTAAGTGAGACTTTAGAAAGCTGTTGATGAGCTGAAGGATGATACAAAGAATGATAGAAACAAAAAACGCGCCGATGCTGGCGCGTTTTAGTTACTGTCTAATTGAAGACTACTGAGCGTTATAACTTAACTTCTTCAATGTCGCTTGGCTTCCATGTTTGGTCATACCAAGCTTCTTGAGGACCGTAGAGTCTTAGAATCGTAAACCAGCCTTTGCCCGGAACGGTTTCTATCCAGTTCGCTTCTTTGCCTTCTGGCGCTGTTGGACCAAAGTACAAATCAACCGAGCCATCTTCATTTTCAATAAAATCATCACGCTGGTTATTCTTGCTTGGCAGCGGCTGACTGGTTTGTAGCTCTGAACGCGTTTGTGTGTCGTAAGCCACAATCGACCAGAAGTTCTTAGCCGGAACATTCGCTGGGATGTTCAATTTATAGTGCTTACCGCCATCAAAATATTCACCGTCTTTCGCTTGGTCAAGCAGCGCGTATTTAGATCCTTTTTCTATTAGCTTGAGCGACATTGCTGGGGTATTCACCGTTGCAACATAGAAGAAGTAAGAACGAGCATCTAGGTTGCGTCCGCCTTCACCTTGGTCAACAAGCCATTGGTAATCGTCACCAATAAATGCAGTCTTCCATAAACGATCTTCATAAATGTAAGCCTTCTTGTCTCTTGGCTGGAAGTACAGAGATCTTGCCGTTGCGTTACCAATCGCGACGCCGTCTTTCATCAGCTTTTTCATGCGCTCATCAGGTGCAAAAGGTTTGTTCTTTTGAATACCAATACTCGACATCAGTCCACGCAGTTCAGGGTCGATGAATGATACCGGCTCTTTGTCCAACACGGTTTTTATTTCTGAGTAGAAGTGCTCATCGTTCGCATGAATGGTATTGAACGCTTTGCCACTACCCGAGATGAACTCCATTTTCGGTTGATCATCTTTCTTCGCTAGTGGGTAGATTTTCAGCTTCTCTTTATAGGCTTTCACTGCGGCATCTGTCTTGCCATCTTTCAGGAATCCGCGAGCGATAAACCAGTTGGTATAGCTGGTGGATTGTGAAACAAAGTAACCTTCAGGCACTTCGCCTTCATAACCCGGAGGTAAAATCAGATATTTACCGCCTTTACCTTTATCTGGTCCTACGATGCCTAGGTCAGTCACAAAGCGGAAGAACGCATCGTTCACCGTAGTTGGTCCCATACCTTCGGGCACTTCAATGACGGTTGGGCCATCTTTCTCCAAGTCTAGGAAAACAGAAGCATAAACGGTGTCGGTGTTACCGGTTAGAAATAGCGGATTGGAATCCATCAAGTTATCAAACACGACTACTTGGTTTGAATAAGTTGAACCGATTTCAGCATGACCAACACGCAGTGCTTCAACCGAAGCCATTGGAATCGCATTGAGGAACACCTCTGTCGAGCGAAGTGTATCTAAGTTGTCATACAACTTTTGCGCAGTTTCAGCCGTTGGTGCACCATCTTTAAAGTTCAGCTCACCGATGCTGGTTTGCACCGTATCCGGCGTCATAATGCTAGGCGGAATATCGGTATTGTAGTTTTCCGTAGCCAGTACTTGGTGTGAGATAAAGAGACTGCTCGCCAACACAAGTGCTTTCAGCTTCGACTTAATCATGATGTCACCTTTCAGTTTCGTTTCGATGTACTTACTTTATGCTAGTCGAAAAAACATATCTGATACGTGGCAGGCTCAAAATTGAGTCTCACTTCATCCTTTATTGTGAAAGCATGAGATGAGGTTTTCATAGGGCGCAAAAACCAAAAAGCCCCTTTACTAAAAAGTCAGTAAAGGGGAGAGAGCTACCACACGAAACGGTAAACTAAAAACGAAGGTTGAAACCTAGCTCGACGCTGCCATCAGAACGAAATACGTCTCCTGGACTCACACGTTTCTGGCCGAAAGTATATTTCACATATGGTTCAACCCATTTAGGTTTCAAAGTGAAAGTGACATCTTGGCTGTTGTAATAGCCTTTTGAGCCCGTTAATTGGCGGTCATGGCTGAATGAATAGGAAAAGTTCATAAATTCTGTCGGTGAGTAACTTGTCCCCACCGTATTTTTCCATTCCCGGTCAGTCATATCTATGAGGGATAAAGAAACATCGCGCCATTCATGCGATGTGTTCGCAAAAACCATAATATTGTTCGTGATAGCTGTGCCACCAAATAAACCGATGTCGTAGATATCAAGTAAATCTGCTCGGCCATAACTTACGAAAGCTTCGGTGTAAAAGTTACCTAGCATCAAGCCGTAGCCAGTCCCAATTTCCAAGTAACCCTCAGAATCTATTTCTGCACTAATATTTATCTCAGCAGTCGCTTGAATTACCCCAGATACTGTACCTATCCAATTATCTCCCGACTTCGCAGTTTGAAAGCTCAAGCTTGGTTCGTGGTAGTTCAATGTTTGTAATTGATGGTCGTTTGCACATACAGCAAGAGGCATCAATAAAGTGATTAATAATCGTTTCATCGTGTTCTCAACTCTCAAATAAAAAGGAGCCGCTAATAAGCGGCTCCTTTGCTTTTTATATTTATTGTCCTTGATTAGCTGCGACTAACACGGTCTTTTACCGCTTGCTTAATGTGCTGACGTTGTTCTTGAGAAAGAGATTGAATCTTGCTTTTTAACTCTTGCTTCTGACTATCAGAAAGGCTTCTCACTGTTTCTTGCGTATTGCTCTTAATATCATCAATGCTTTGTTTCTTGCCAGTCAAGAGGTAGTAATCCAGCGAGTATGGTTCCTTACCGAATTCATCGACCTCAATAGCGATGATATGAAGCATTTTCGCTGTGTTGTCCGGAGACTGTTTAGCCCACTCTAAAGTAGAGTCTTTTTGAGTTTGCCATAGAGCGCGACGAGCGTCGTCATTAATAGCATCACCGCTTTGGTTAACTAAGAACACGGTAACAAGTGCTTTTTGTTCATCTATGGATAGTAATTCAGCTGCTTGCTTATAGGCATCCATCGTTGCTTTAGAAACTGTTTTCGTTCCTTCTGGACCAACAATCACACCACCAGTTACGCCATTATCTTTGATCTCGACTTCTGTGCCATCTAGAAGAGTGACAGTAAGGGTATTGCCATCTAGGTCATAACCAATAGTTGGTAATTCGATAGACGCTTCGCCTTCAATCGGGTTTATAGGAGCAGGGCGTTCAATTGGATTCTCAGTATTTGGCTTGCCCGTTATTGCGGCGAAAAGACGCCCGTCGTCATTGCGGAACGTAATTTCT
>AAZW01000007.1 GCA_000169995.1 Vibrionales bacterium SWAT-3
GGCTTGGCTAGTGAGTGGCCCAAAGCCTGGAATAGACATGAGTCGCTTTGCGTTTTCGAACTGCTTGATGGTTTGGTTAAGTTTATCGTCGAACCATTTTACTTGTTCGTCGATGTATAAATATCGTTCGTACTGATGGGATATCAGCTCTCTTAATATACAAGACAGTTGGTTTTCATCGTTCTCGAGTATTTCGGGAATGGCCTTTCTAAAGGCAGCGGCTCCTTTGGGCATAATGATGCCGTATTCAGAGATAAGGCCACGCACTTGATTAACGATGCGAGTTCTTTCAGTGACGAGCAGCCGTCTCATTCGAATAAGAGATTGGATGTCTTGTTGCTCGACGGATTTATGAGGGACAGGGTGAGGTCTTTTATAGAGCGCGACTTCGGCAATGGCTTCGGCGTCGTTATAGTCGTTTTTCTGTTTACGCCTTTGAGTTTTCACATGTTGGGGTGCGTAGAGTATCACTTTGTGACCGAACTGAGAGAATTCACGAGCCCAATAATGGGCACCAGAGCATGCTTCCATAGCAATGGTACAAGGCTCTTTATTGGCGATGTAGCTAAGTAGCTTACTTCGTTGAAGTTTTTTACGAGAAAGGTTCTTTCCTTTATGATTGATTTCAAAAAGAAAGAAGATATTTTTTGCTAAATCGATGCCGATGATTTTATGCTGAGTCATGGTCTTCTCCTTTTACTTCGGACCTGAACACTCCAAGCATGGCTTACAGTCATGTGAAGTGGTAGGGGGAGACCATCTCATCACCTTAACAGAGCGTTGATATGACCCCCACTGTCAATTAAAAACGTAGAAGTTTCTGCTCCCTCATTTCAGAGCCTTTGTTCATTTTGGGATAGTGTTACCGCATAGATGAAGCAAGTAATGTCGTCGGTTCTCATGCTGATATACGTGGATTGCTCATCGTTTGATGAGTAGAGCCTACCTTACTTGTTCCGTCGTAGCACCTGTCTTCAGTCTATGCTCGTGGTTCAATACAGCCGAAGCTATATTGCCGTCCTAACGCCGTCGGTGTTTGTGCCACTCCCGATGCTTTATCCAATGCGATAACACTAATTCTGTCTTCATGCCGGTAAACGAGCGATTCGAGTTCTAGGATCTACGTCGCTAATGACAACTTCACGCGCAATGGCCCAGATGTAAGCGATCATCTCTCTTGCGATGGCGACCACAACGACATTTCGGTGTTTACCTTTTTGTAGTAGTCGTTGGTAACGACGACATAACCTTTGCTGGGCTTGCCAAGCGATATCAACTATCTCTTTAGGCAGCCCTTCTTGCCTTAGTTGCAGCTCTACAGATATGTTCGCTTTATGCTTATAGGTGTGTGCGCCTTCAACGAGTAACCGTCTGGCTCGACTGTTGCCACACTTTGTTAAGCTGCCACGACGAGTTTTACCTCCACTGGAGTTTTCTGTTGGAACAAGCCCAAGGTAAGCCATAAGCTTTCTTGGATGGTCGAACCGCCGTAAGTCACCCAGCTCAGCTATTGTGCCAAGAGCTACGAGTAACCTAACACCCCGCATAGCTTGAATGGCTTTCACAACAGGATAGTATCGCCAGTTTTTGACCTGATGGAGCAGTTCATTATCGAGTCGTTGCAGCCGCTGTATCCGCTCATTGATTGTAATGATCATCTCTTGCAAGACGATTTGTTGACTATGGTGAGGAAGAATGAGGTCGGTCAGCCACCGTAGATGCTTTTTAGACCAGTTATCATTGACCGTCGCTTGGATATTATTGCGAAGAAGAAAGCCTTTGAGTTGGAACTTTGCGTCTTTGAGATCTTTCATTGCCGTTTCTCTGGCACGCGAGAGATCTCGAATAGCTTCATCTTCGGCTTCTGGTACATAGATGGGTGTAAGCTCTTCGGCTTTTAACAGCTTGGCGAGCTTTGCTGCGTCTCGTTTGTCAGTTTTAACTTTATCGCCTGGCTTCTTAGGTATAAGTGATGGAGCGACGACATAGCGGTGTTTTTCAAGGTAGTTGTCATCATTTGCTTGCTTATTAAGCAGCTTCTCTTTCTGGATTCAGATGAACGTCACCAACAGGCGCACAGTTCCTGATATCACCAGACCACCGCTCAGGCTTTCGCTGTTTTGCAGCGAACAATACCTCTACACGACGCTTCAAGATCTCTTTATCTTTTCCATTGTGACGCTCTGAAGGCGTGACGTAATTTAGCTTACTGTGCTTGTGCTCGGTGTTGTACCAGAGTACGAAGGCTTCAACCCAACTTCGGCTACTATCGAGACTTTCAAAGCCCTTTGTTGGCCAGTTTGGCATGTACTTAACTGTACGGAACAATGACTCGACATAAGGGTTATCATCACTGACTCTTGGGCGACTATATGACGAGGTAATACCTAACTCTTCCATTTTAGCTTTGAACGTCAACGACTTCATTGGCGCACCATTATCCGAGTGAAGAACCAGCGCTTGATTAAAGCACTGCTCTCGCATCAACGTCCTTTGCAGAAGTTGTGACGCCAGCTCACCGCATTCATGCTCATACACTTCATAACCAACAATTTTTCGACTGTAGATGTCCTCAATGACATACAGGTAATAATGTTGACCTCGAACCTTTGAGGGTAAGTAAGTGATATCCCAAGTATAGACTTGGTTCGAGTCCGTCGCTGTGTAACTGGTTGGCTTCGCTTGCTTCTGTCTGCTCCGCTGACGACCTCGCTTGTGAAGTTGCCCCTGCGTACTCAACACTCGGTAGTAGCTCGACTCAGAGGCGATGTACTCACCTCTATCAAGCAATGTCGGGACGATTTGAGTTGGAGGCAAGCTTGCGAACTCTGAGCGGTTACACACCTCGATTATCGCATCACGCTCTTCCTGCGACAGCTTATTAGCAGGCTCAGGCCTGAGGCATATTGGCCTTTTGTCAGCTTGTACTTCTCCTTGCTGATACCAGCGACGATATGTTCTCAAGTCGATTTGAACTTCATGGCAAGCTGGCTCTAAACGACATCCACATTGCTTCGCTTCAAGGATAAGAGTCACTATGGTCTGCCTTTCATCGGTTGAGGTTAGTCGTCCTCTGGCTCTTCCCCGTAAAAGGCTCTCAGCTTTTTTCTTAGTACCAAGAGGGCGGCCGTTTCAGCGAGTGCTTTTTCTTTGAGTCGTAAATCTTTCTTCAACTCTTTGATTTCAAGTTTGTCAGCTTTAGCCTGCTTCTTTGCTTCAGCTTCGTGCTCTTTACTCGACTTAAACCCTTGCATACATTCGCTGCGCCAGCTTTGGATTTGCTCTGGAAAAAGACCTTTTTCACGACAATATTGGCTGAGTTCACTTTCTGTCATTGAGTAGGTTTCAGCGACAATGGCTAGTTTAGTTTGAGCAGACCACTGCTCTGATGAAGTGTTACTATTTGGCACGGCGGCTCCTGAACGTCTGAGTTGCTGGCGCCAATGATACAGGGTCGCAGTACTGATTCCTTCCTCTTCCGACACTTCTTTAACTGACATCGAATAGGGAGGTAATAGCTTCTTCAATATAGCTTCTTTTCTTTCTATTGAGATACGAGACACAATTACTCTTTATCGCCCAGACTGGTTAAATTTTAACAGTGACAACTACCCTGCCAGATAGGGATAGCAGCAGTGTCCAAGGCTCGTAATCAGGCGATAAGTCCAGTAACCACACGGTCCTGCTTCATAGACAAAGTGCAGAGTGGCTTTTGGATACTTGGATTGCAGTTGTCTGGCTAATTTAATAAGCGCGGACTTGTTAGATTTAATACGGCCAAGGTGTTGTGGGTTTGCCCCTCGATGTTCTTGTAAAACAGCGACTTGAATAAATGACTTATGCGTATCTAAGCCAATGAAAATTATGCTATCTTTACTCATGCTAGCCTCCAAATTTAGTTGTTTGACGCACTAATTATGGCTCTGGCTTAAAGCTAACCCACGATATTGGAGGCTAGCACCTTTCGTGGGGGTCATTATGTCTATATCTAATTTAAATCACACATTCATAGCTGTATGGATGTACATGCCTGTGTGTTGGTATACTATTCACCGGTTTTTTAGTTATAGAGTTATAAAATGACCAAGTACCTAGAAGCTGTCATCAGAGAGCTAGTCGAAGAATTTCAATCTAATGGTAAACCTTGCCCTTCAGCACAAACAATCGCTGATCGCCGGGCTGGCTATATTGGTAGCACTGTACTAGCTGGTGAAAGTCCTAAAATTGAAAGCGAATACTTAGATGTAATTAATAGTATTCCGGTTAAGATTTACAAGCCTACAGATGAAGTGAACTTACCTATAACGGTCTATTTTCATGGGGGCTGTTTCATCAGTGGTGGCTTTGGTACACATGATGTTCAGCTAAGACAAATTGCTCTTCTATCCAACTCGATAGTTATTTGCATTCAATACAGGCTAGCACCTGAACATGCTTATCCAGCAGCACACGATGATGTATACCAAGCTGTACTCGGTATTAAGGAGCAAGCGCACAAGTATGGTGGTGATTCAGAGCAATTAGTATTTGTTGGCGATAGCGCCGGAGGGCAATTAGCTTTGGCTACGACGCTTAGATTGAAAAAGCTAGAGCAGTGGTTGCCTCGTCAGCAAATTCTTATTTACCCAATGCTGGATCCAACAGGCAATTCGAAAAGTTACAGAGAAAATGGTTCAGATTATATTATAACGGCAAATATGCTTCTTTCTGGTTTCGAGTTATACGCGAATTGCAGCTCTAAAGAAATTGTTGAACCAGAGCTTAACCTTTTAAACAGTGACTTCAGCGGTCTGCCCATCACAACTATTATTACCGCGGAGTTTGACCCGCTACGTGATGAGGGTGAGCACTTATACAAGTTGATGCTTTCACAAGGCGTTGAGGCATACTGCGAACGTTATTTGGGTGTGATTCATGGTTTCTTTCAGTTGTCCGGCGTTTGTAATTCGGCAAAACGCTGTATTAGTGCAATTTCAAACCAAATAAAAAATTAGATTGAACAAACTGTTTAAGAGTGACTCACAACGCTTGGCTTTTTTGCTGTGCGGTGAGTTTAGTGATTACGGCGGTTTGCAGCCGCTTAGGTGTTCCGTTACTCCCCCTTAACTGCGCGTTGATATGACCCCCACTGTCAATTAAAAACGTAGAAGTTTCTGCTCCCTCATTTCAGAGCCTTTGTTCATTTTGGGATAGTGTTACCGCATAGATGAAGCAAGTAATGTCGTCGGTTCTCATGCTGATATACGTGGATTGCTCATCGTTTGATGAGTAGAGCCTACCTTACTTGTTCCGTCGTAGCACCTGTCTTCAGTCTATGCTCGTGGTTCAATACAGCCGAAGCTATATTGCCGTCCTAACGCCGTCGGTGTTTGTGCCACTCCCGATGCTTTATCCAATGCGATAACACTAATTCTGTCTTCATGCCGGTAAACGAGCGATTCGAGTTCTAGGATCTACGTCGCTAATGACAACTTCACGCGCAATGGCCCAGATGTAAGCGATCATCTCTCTTGCGATGGCGACCACAACGACATTTCGGTGTTTACCTTTTTGTAATAGTCGTTGGTAACGACGACATAACCTTTGCTGGGCTTGCCAAGCGATATCAACTATCTCTTTAGGCAGCCCTTCTTGCCTTAGTTGCAGCTCTACAGATATGTTCGCTTTATGCTTATAGGTGTGTGCGCCTTCAACGAGTAACCGTCTGGCTCGACTGTTGCCACACTTTGTTAAGCTGCCACGACGAGTTTTACCTCCACTGGAGTTTTCTGTTGGAACAAGCCCAAGGTAAGCCATAAGCTTTCTTGGATGGTCGAACCGCCGTAAGTCACCCAGCTCAGCTATTGTGCCAAGAGCTACGAGTAACCTAACACCCCGCATAGCTTGAATGGCTTTCACAACAGGATAGTATCGCCAGTTTTTGACCTGATGGAGCAGTTCATTATCGAGTCGTTGCAGCCGCTGTATCCGCTCATTGATTGTAATGATCATCTCTTGCAAGACGATTTGTTGACTATGGTGAGGAAGAATGAGGTCGGTCAGCCACCGTAGATGCTTTTTAGACCAGTTATCATTGACCGTCGCTTGGATATTATTGCGAAGAAGAAAGCCTTTGAGTTGGAACTTTGCGTCTTTGAGATCTTTCATTGCCGTTTCTCTGGCACGCGAGAGATCTCGAATAGCTTCATCTTCGGCTTCTGGTACATAGATGGGTGTAAGCTCTTCGGCTTTTAACAGCTTGGCGAGCTTTGCTGCGTCTCGTTTGTCAGTTTTAACTTTATCGCCTGGCTTCTTAGGTATAAGTGATGGAGCGACGACATAGCAGCAGTGTCCAAGGCTCGTAATCAGGCGATAAGTCCAGTAACCACACGGTCCTGCTTCATAGACAAAGTGCAGAGTGGCTTTTGGATACTTGGATTGCAGTTGTCTGGCTAATTTAATAAGCGCGGACTTGTTAGATTTAATACGGCCAAGGTGTTGTGGGTTTGCCCCTCGATGTTCTTGTAAAACAGCGACTTGAATAAATGACTTATGCGTATCTAAGCCAATGAAAATTATGCTATCTTTACTCATGCTAGCCTCCAAATTTAGTTGTTTGACGCACTAATTATGGCTCTGGCTTAAAGCTAACCCACGATATTGGAGGCTAGCACCTTTCGTGGGGGTCATTATGTCTATATCCATGGAGGCATTAAGTGATTAAAACGGAGCGTTTAGAACTCAGAAAATTTACGCAGCAAGATCGTAGTGAAGTTATAAAATTACTTGGTAATTCTGATTTTATGGCGTTTTCTCCAACTGGCGCAATGACACATGAGCAAGCAGATACGCGTTTTGAAGAGCTTGTTAGTGCATTTCAATATAAAGGTATTGGAAAGTTTTGTGTTGTGGAACGCAGGACTGGCGAGCTAGTTGGTTATTGTGGGATAGAATCATTTAACTATAAAGGCGAAAGTGTAGTTGAACTTGGATATCGGCTTAAGGTTTCAGCTCGGGGTAAAGGGTACGCATTCGAAGCAAGTTCTGCCGTTCTTTCTTTTGCCAATCAAATTGGTTATACGAAAGTTCTTGCTATAACTGAACCTGAAAACATGCCTTCGCAGCACATACTTCTTAAACTTGGGTTCAAGGCGTGTGGTGACGGTTCCTATCAAAATATGCCAGTTCAGTACTTTGAAAAGTGCATATAACAAACATTTAAGAGTGATTCGGCACGCTTGGCATTTTTGGTTCTGGTTGAGTTCAGTGTTTACGGTAGTCAAACTAAGTGTCCTTGTTGAATGCTTCACATCTTAATTTGGTGTTAGGTGCTTCTGATATCAACAATTCTGTCAAGTGTTTAAAGTAGAAAATAGCATGGAAGGTAATCATGGAATATAACAGCCCCATTGGCTCAAGTTGTATAGATAACTTACTAGATGAGCTATGGCTAAATGAGGACTCTTTAGTCTTAGATGTTGGTTGTGGTAATGGCGAGTTAATTAAAAGAGTTATAGAAAAATTTAATTGTCGGGCGGTAGTCATTGATAACGATGAATTGGAAATCGCTAAAGCAAAGGAAAATCTGGAATCGTATTTGGACCAAATTACCTTTCATACATCTGCATTCAAAGATGTTGAGTTGCCTAGGGGCGCATTTGATGCGTGTTTTAGCTTAGGCTCTACTCATGCTTTTGGCGATGTTGGCGAAGCTTTAGACAATGCATTATCTGACATGAAATCTCTTATAGTTTCCAATGGCGTAATTGTACTTGGGGATGCGTATTGGCGAAAAGAGCCAGATGAGGAATACTTACTAGCAACAGGTATTGATCCTTTAGAATTAAGGTCAAACTTGAAAAACATAGAAGCAGCCAATCAGTTAGGCCTCGAATGCGTTTATGTTGTTCACTCTTCCTATCAAGATTGGGACACATTTGAAAGTTCGTTTTGGTTGGCATCCGAACGAGAGTTGTTAGTAGCTCCTACGAATATTGAGTTGTTGGACAAAGTCAAAACGATACGACACTGGAAAGATGCGTACTTAAAGTGGGGACGTGAAACAATGGGTTTTGCACTATACCTGTGGCTCTTCTCCGCTTAGATGAGTCTATAAACTAACAATAAAACCGCTAACACATTGATTTACAATCGCTTCCCACCTTATATATCAGTGTTGTAGTTTGTCGTTATTATCTTCCGCTCTATTTAACTTTAAAGGCCAATCCGTACAGTCTGTAACGCTTGAAGAAAGCTCTCATTCAGTACTCGTCAAGTGCAAGCGAGATAGACGCTGTAAAGTTGTTGATCCTGAGACTGGAGCTCCGCGCACCGTCGACCACTACGTTCACCGTCGCCTGTCGGATTTACCTGTCAGTGGTCGCCCTTGCGTTATAGAAATTGAATTGGCTCAGACAAGGGATAGGCTCGGCCGAAGGTTGATTGAAGAGGCTGATTTTGTTGATAAGGGGAGTCGTTATACAAAGAGGTTCTGTCACTTTATTAGTGGACTGTGCCGCTATATGAGCATCCACGCAGTGTCGAAGCATTTAGACATACGCTGGGAAACCGTGAAAAATATCGATAAAGCATTCCTTCTCTCTACCTTGCCTGCTTTAGAGCCTAAGAAGTTGACCAACCTTGTTCATATTGGCGTTGATGAAGTCGCCAGGGCTAAAGGCCATGATTATATGACCGTCGTTTATGATCTCGTTTCAGGACAACTTATTTGGGTTGACCATGGGCGGACTTCAAACGTACTCATCAACTTTTTTGAACAATTATCACCGCAAACGAGAGACGGCATCCAAGCGGTATCAATGGATATGGGGGCAATCTTACCAATCAGCAGTGAGAAACGCTCTTCCGAATGCAGACATCGTTTTTGACCGGTTTCACGTTATGCAGAACTACTCTCTTCTGATAAGGAAAGAGCGTAATAAAGCGTTTAGGAAAGGAACACATGACGAGAAGAAAATGCTTAAAGGGACGCTATTTTTACTCCTCAAAAATGCGCCGAAATTAAGCGATAAGCAGTCAGATAGGCTAGATGATTTACTGGAAAGCAATAAGACTCTTTGTACGATTTATATGCTCAAAGAGCAGCTTCAAGCCTTATGGGATGAACGTAATTTTGACTTGATGATCGCAGCGCTTGATGCGTGGTGCCAGCTTGCTAAAAAGACGAGGATCTTATCTCTCATCAACTTTGCAGACGCGCTTTGGGAGAGAAGAGTTGGGATCTGCAACTATGCAAAATATAAGCTGACGAATGCCCGAGTGGAAGCAGGGAATGTATCGATAGGTCTTCTTAGACGGAGAGCCCGAGGAGTAAGGGATACTGATTACTTTAAATTGAAGATTAGACAAACCTCAATCCTAGAAACTCACTCTACCATTTATCCGGAAATCAAGCTCATCTAAGCGGAGAAGAGCCTACCTTGTTTATTAACTCTACACACCGACCCACTTAACAAGTGTTTAAGAGTGATTTACAACGCGTGGCATTTTTACATTGCGTATCATGCGGAGGTTAAGGTACTACGTTTCTCAAACCTTAACGGTGCTTTAGTACGGGGTTGACATCAAAGGTCACGAGTTTTGGTGTTGCTGGCTAAGTGCGAGGAACGAATCCTTTTCTAACTTAAAATCAGTAAAAGTAGGGGAGTTCCGTTCGTTTTCCTCTAGCTAACTTTCGTCTCTTAATCGAGTTTAAGTTTTGTAGCTGCCCGCCTCACTTCAGTGTTCATATGCTTTCATATAAGTTGGAATTTCAATATCTTGGGGCGTATAAATAGAAGTCGCGCATGTACTAACAAATGACCCAAGATTGATTCGAAATGCATGGCATTCTCTATGCGTTGGTTTCAGTATGTAAAGTGGTATGCAGGGGCTTTCTATTACGTTACTGCCCTTAGCAGGGCGTTATATGTTTTCATCAATTTAGGAGTAATTTAATGTCTTACGTAGAGACTAACTGTCTATGTGGTGCTGTAAAAATCAAAGCAAAAAGCATCAACCCTAACTTTACAGTTTGTCATTGTCAGTCGTGTCGAACTTGGGGAGGTGCACCATTTTTCGCAGTTAAATGTGGAACTCAAGTCAAAATTGAGGGGCAAAACAAAGTAAAAATGTACAAGTCATCCTCTTGGGCCTCTCGTGGTTTCTGTCTGGAGTGCGGCACTCATTTGTTTTACAAGTTCAAAGAAACAGGTGAGTACAATATGCCTGTAGGTCTGTTTCCAAACTTAGAAGGTTTGAAAATGGACATGCAATACTTTAGCGACATGCGTCCAAGCTATTACTGCTTTGCCAACGAGACTAATGAGATGACTACAGAAGAAATCATGGCTTACTTTGCGGATAAGGTGTAACTAAACATATAACAAAGTGTTTATGATCATCCTCAAAGCATAGCATTGTACTGTAAAGAGCGAGAAATAAGTAATATTGCAGTTGACACTTATACGTTTCAAGCCCCCAACTTTTATGACTCTCATGGTTTCAAGGGTTTGGTCGTTATAACGATTATTTAAAAAAGGAGTAGACAAAATCTTTTATCAAAAAGTATTAATAGACGACTAACAAATGGAAGCGTAAGTGACTTATAACTAAGGGTAAGAGGAATCATGGAAGGTGTTTTAGTCGAAAAAGCTGTTTTAGGTGAGATTGTACACTTGCTTTATTGCAATAAAGAGTGGGTGAAAAGCCCTTTAGTCATCATCTGTCATGGTTGGAGCAACGATAAGTATGAAGGTTCTAATCTAGCGTTAAATTTAGCTCTCCAGGGTTATTCAGTCATCTGTTTTGATTCAGATAGCCACGGTGAGAGGAATGATGGCAATGCTCAGAGCATGGATAGCCACTCGCGTTTTATTAAAAGGGTGACACAGGTTATCAAGCAGAACGCAAACGACATTGATGCACTCATTAAACATTATCAAGAAGACATTCGGATGGACCCATCGAGGATAGCTCTTGTCGGCATTTCAATGGGGGCACTGTCTACATTCTATTCGCTGACTCAAAATAACCAGATTAAAGCTGCGGTGCCTATTCTTGGTTCTCCTGATTTCGTCGGTTTGGAGAAGTTCGCATTAAAAGCAGATTCGGACAATAAGATTTTCAACGAAGACGAAAAGTTAGCAATTAGGTATATGGCCGAGATAGATCCATGTTTGTATCTTCTTGAAAATGAAAGTCGTCCAATGCTAATTATAAATGGCGAGAGAGATGATTGGGTTCCAGCCAAGTTCGCGAAAGACTTTTTTGAAAAGGTTAAGAGTAAATACGATAAAAATAATACTGAAATTGCGTTCAATTTGGCTGACGAATCACATTATTTTTCGAATGATATGCGTGATCATACGATATGTTGGTTGAATAAACATCTGTAAACTACCACTTATATCTGGAACGAAAAACAGCTACAACCGCGCCCCCCGTTCTGATTCATAAGGCTTGGTATTTCTTTTTCCGGTGAAGGGTTCAGTTTGGAATATTTCAAGACTATGTGTTTTTAAAAATCGGCAAAGTACAAGAAATCTAATGTAAAGAGTGATTTATCGATTCAATACGCAAGCTTGAGGGATTCAGATTAAAAGCATTTTAACAGTTCGCTAAGTCTTGAGGTTAGATAAGCTTATCAATCTTCGCTGTCGAGCTTTGCATCACATTCCACTGAGGATAAATATGACGAAAGTAAAAGATACTGCAAGCTTAATAGGTGACACTTTTAACCCGTTTCCAGAGCCATACAAATCAATTCTGGGGGACTCTGAATGCAAGGGGCTGGGAGACCTATTTGGCTTAACCCAGTTTGGAGTGAACCTAGAGATACTTGAACCCAATGCGCAATCAGCTTTAAGACATTGGCACACAAAATCCGACGAGTTCCTATATTTGCTTGAAGGTGAGCTGTGCTTAATCATGGATGGCGGTGAGCAAGTTATGAAGCGAGGAATGTGCGTTGGTTTTCCCGGTGGTGTCGAGAATGGGCATCATTTAGTAAACCGAAGTGACAAACAAGCAAAGTTTATTGTAATAGGTAGCCGCGTAGCAGGCGATAAAGCTCATTATCCGGACGACGATTTTAAGTGGGTAGAAGCAAGTTCTGGCAATTGGGTGGCATGCAGAAAGGACGGCACGCGCTATTAGCATTTTTCATATTAGTAGATAGGAAGGGAATTTTGACACTCACAAGAGAATTCGAATGCTTAGACCTTACATTTAGGCCTGTGGTCGTTGATGACGCCCTTTACTTGCTCAAATCTGTAGGTTCAGATTTGTTCCCTAAGTCGCTTCCTTTAGCAGACATCAAAACGCTCAAACAAGCACGAGAGTGGTGTTTAGAACGTGCTTTAGAGTGGGAAGAGGGTAAGTGCTATGTTTGGAGTTGTCGGCATTTAAACGATTCGCAAGTTATTGGTCAGGTCACGTTACTCCCTTTGGAAAATTGTTTTGCGTTAGCTTATTGGATTAGTCCCAAATGTTGGGGCAAAGGCATTGCTACGCAAATGTGCAAAGCATTATTATCACAGGTTCAGAGTTCCGGCTATCAAGGCGAAATTTGGGCTGGTGTTCACTCTTGGAATCACAAAAGCGCTTCGGTGTTGAAGAAGTTAGGCTTTCAAAAGATAACCTCTAGTAACGCAAATACTGTGGAGTACCGTTTAGCGATGGCTAAATATCAAGTTTAAGAGTTGCTGCCATTTTACCTGTGGTAGTGAGTCTTTTGGGTAATCATCATTAGGTATTGCTTGCCCGTGCCGATCAAACGTATTTTTATAGGTATTAACAAGGAGTATTTGAGTGAAAGGTAACTGTTTATGTGGAGTTGTCTCGTTTGAGTTGTCAGGCGTGTTACCCCTTATTTATCAATGTCACTGTTCATTGTGTCGCCAAGTTTCGGGGTCTTCATCAAATTCAGCTTTAATTATAAAAGAGTCGCAATTCAAATGGTGTACCGGCGAGCATCAAATTAAGTCATTTTCTACTCATTCGGGTTTTAAATCGGAGTTCTGTTCTCAGTGCGGTAGCCCTGTACCCAACATGAGTTCTAGCGGTGAATCTTATTGGGTTCCAGCTGGTTTGCTAACTGAAGCGGTAGATACAAAAGTTGCTGCCCATGTTTATGTTGGTTCTCACGCTAATTGGGATGTAGGTTTTGTTAACGACGGGATCCCTCAGTTTGAAACAATGCCAAGTGAACAAGATTGGTTAGCGCTAAGCGGGAAATAACTTCGTTAAGTGGGCTTTCCTTTTCTGCCCCAAAAGTAGCCTGAACTTAACCATAGTACTTATAACGTCGTCCATATTATCGTTTCTATTGCTCATTGATGCGCATCGCTACTCAGTTCCGTATCTATCTTTATGATTGGTGTTTTTGATATTTAATCAGTGGCTTATAGTCGATTAGTCACTTGTGAGTTAGCTTCATGCTTTTGTCGATGTTATGAATACGAAAGTGATTGGGTGACTCGGTTAAATGCTAGTAATGAGGTATTAAATGGTTTTAGGAAGTTGTCTCTGTAATGCTGTACAGTTTAAAGTCACTGGTGACTTTAAGCGTATCGTCAATTGTCACTGTAATTTATGTCGAAAAATGAATGGAGCTGCATTTTCAACTTACGTTGCAGTACTGCAGACAGACTTTGAGCTGGTTACTGGTGATTTATCCTTTTGTGATGTGACGGAAAATGCGCGAAAACACTTTTGTGGTGAATGTGGCACACCGATATTCAATTCAAATCCAAAATACGCAGGGTTAAATATTCTACATCTCGGCTGCCTAGACTTAGATTTGTTAGGTGAGCTAAAACCAGATGTAAATATCTACAATGAGTCGAAAGTCAGTTGGTTAGAAAACATTTCAGGTTTGCCCACTTTCGACAAGGCAATAGGTTGACGCTAAAGCCCATGCATTAGCATAGTTGAACTTGTTCATTTCATAGGGAGGCCCTTCAATGGAAGTTCAATTAATTGAGATTAAAGAACAAGAACGGAAAGTGCTTGAAAACCTGTTCTCTTATTACATATACGACATGACCGAGTATATGAAGTGGAGCCCTAATAATGAGGGCAAATTCAGCTACGACTCTTCCCAGTTTGACGTGTACTGGGAGCGAGAAGATCATATTCCCTATTTCATCTATGTGGATGCCGAGCTCGCAGGGTTTGTATTGGTTCGCCGTTATCCTAGTGATTTATCGAGCTATGATATTGAACAGTTTTTTGTACTCAGAAAATTTAAAGGGCAAGGTGTTGGCAAGGAAGCCTTAGCACAGGTCGTTTCTGTATTTACAGGCAAATGGCAAATTCGAGTGTTGTTAGAAAACTCTGCGGCTCTATATTTCTGGAAGTCTGCTGTTTCTCGCATTGTTGGGGACAAATTTAGAGTGACGAAAGCCAATGATGTCGATCTTTTGATGTTCTTCATACACTTTGAAAGCAACGGTTATTGATTAGCGAAAAGTAGTTTCCGAGCTTCGTTGACATGGCTTCAAGTGAGTTAAGAGTTGATAAGACAGTAGTAGCAATTCTCACTCAGTCGCTTAGCATCGTATTACTGAGTAAGTTTGCTTGACCTCAAGTTAAGTTGAAGTAACAGAATGTTTTCGATTGTTATTCGTATCACTAACTAGAGGATTATTTAGCATGACTCAGATAGAGCATTTAAACATTACTGTTCCAGATATTGATGAAACCCTGATGTTTCTTAGTATTGTCGCCCCTGACTTTAAAATACGTAAAGATGTGGACCTCTCTGGCCGCCATCGTTGGGTTCATGTTGGAAATGAGCAAAGCTATTTCGCTCTTCAAGAGCCTCACTTAGACTCGCTCGCACCAAGAGCTATTCAAGAAACGTATAAGAACCATGGGGTCAACCATATTGGTTTAGTTGTACAAAATCTCAAAACAATAGAAACTAAACTTGTCGAACAAGGCTATCGTCGAGGTATATATGCTCCAAGAGAAACGCATCGAAAGCGAGCATACTTTTACGATAAAGCGGGTTTTGAGTGGGAGCTCACAGAGTTTTTATCTGATATACATGATGAAATGTACTTATACGAGTGATCGTAGAAATATGTGTGACTAGCAAAAAAATTTACACTTGATGGCTATTACGCAATGGCTTTGTCATAACTGGTTTTCTTGCCTATGTAGTACTCAAGGCTGCAACGGGGCCAAGGCCACAAAGAAATTAGCACCAAAGTTGCATTGACGTTTGCGCTCTGAAGAGTGGGCAAAAAATATAAGAGAAACGATGAAGATAACGACGTTAGTTGATAATAATCGCTTAGACAGTAGGCCTGATTTAGCTGTTGAACGCGGGTTGTCACTGCATATCAAAACTGAGTCGCTAAGCATGTTATTCGATATGGGAGGTGGCGGTACATTTTGTCAAAATGCGCCTTTACTCGACGTAGAGATCAAAGACGTAGACCTAGCCGTTATATCACATAGACACCACGACCATTGTAATGGCGCCATCGATTTTGTTCGCCATAATTCTAATGCCAATGTGTTTTTGAAACACAGTGATGAGCGTAGCTACTACTTCCGTGCTTATGGTTTTAAAAATAATGTCGGTATTAATCCGGATTTACTGAAAAATAGTAGTGGTCGCTTGAAATTCGTGAATAAGACGACCGAGATTGCGCGTAACGTATTTATCATTACTGATATCAGCGATAAATACGAAAAGCCAAAAGGGAATCAGTACCTTTACACAAAATCTCAGGACAAATGGAAGCAGGACTCATTCGATCATGAGCTTTTGTTAGTAATCAAAGAGGAAGACGGCATCGTTATTTTTACTGGCTGTGCGCATAGTGGTGTCCTAAATATGGTCGATACCGCGGTTACTCATTTTCCAGAAGAACGAATTAAAGCCGTTGTCGGGGGCTTTCATTTAGTGGGGTTACCCTTATTTGATAGCATTGGTGGGACTAAGCAAAACATTAAAGACATTGGACTTGCGTTATCAGAGTATCCAATTGATAAGCTCTACACGGGGCATTGCACCGGAAAAAAAGCATATAAGTTGTTAAAAGAAGTACTTGGAGAACGTTTAGAGGCAATCCCCACGGGAAGCTGTATTAATGTATAGCGAAAACTACGCTTAATAAAGCATTTCAGAGTGATTCTCAAAGCATGACATTTCACTATGCGTTGGATTCAATCACTAAGGTACTTGCATCAGCTTTGGCGTTTCATACCTCACAGCATAACTAGGCGCCATGTATACGCGCGAATATCCACAAAGGCTTAAAACAGATGGTTATCAACGACTATATAGAAAACACGGATTTTACATATCTGCCGAAAGATCTACTCGATATAAGTAAAGTGCCTGATGATATAGCGGGTATATGTAAATTTGTTCAAGGGAACCTTATTCACTCTTATTGGCTTGAGCACTATGGTGTGGAGGCTGACCCGCTAAACAAACTGACAGAAATGCAGACTCGGCATGCTAAAGACTTAGTCTCTTTAGTAATGTTGAAATCAGCTGAGTCTTCTCATACGTTCAAGAAGCCAAACCACCGAGTTATCAGTATTTGTAGAGACTTTTCACTGCTGGTTTGCGCTATTTTGAGGGCCAAAGGATTACCAGCTCGGCTAAGGAGTGGGTTTGCGACTTATTTGACTCAGAACCATTTTGAAGACCACTGGGTATGTGAGTACTGGAACGAAGGGAAAGGGTGGGTGTCTGTGGATGCTCAGTTAGACGACGTTCACCGCCAAGTCTTGCAGTTTGAATTTGATCCATGTGATGTACCATCATCAAACTTTATCGTAGCAGGTAAGGCTTGGAAGTTATGTCGCGAAAACGTGGAGTCGGCTGACAATTTTGGGTTTCGAGATTTTAAAGGCTTAGCGTTTATTAAAGGAAGCCTAATTCGAGACCTGTATGCATTGTCAAAATTTGAAATGCATACATGGGATGCAGGGTGGGGCATACTGCCGAAATTCATTAGCCCAATTTCTGGAGAATCTGAATTGGCTTTGCTGGATGAACTTGCGGAGGTCAGTTGTTCTTCAGATAACGCCAAAGCTGTTGAGTTAGTTAAGTCGTGCAGTGAAATAAAGCTTCCAAGTGATTGGGATTGCTCTAAGTTCCCGACTTTAACTGAGCTCTATGCGTCACTGTAGCCGCCGATTTTATACAACACTTAATAACTCTGTGTTTTCGACTCATCCTAGGGTTTTGTGTTTATGACACAATGCTTTATGTTAGACACTGTTACTACTCACTACTTGATGTAGCTTTATACGTTCCGAATATATTTAAGGACAGATGCATGAAACACGCTCCAATTAAAGACGAAATCACATTTGATGACTTTGCAAAAGTCGATATTCGTGTGGGTTTAATCATTGAGGTTTCCGACGTTGCTAAATCCGATAAGCTGATGAAGTTAATAGTCGACTTTGGTGATCATCAACGTTCGATTTTGGCCGGCATAAAGCAAGAACGTGAAAACCCAAAGGAAATAGAAGGTAAGCAAGCGTTGTTCGTTGTTAACCTACCTGAGCGTAAGATGGCTGGTGAAGTTTCTCAGGGGATGTTGTTTGATATCGGCTATGAAGACAAATTACAGCCGTGCTTAGCTTGCCCAGAGAATGAAATGCCGAACGGCGCCAGAGCAGGGTAAACTTCACAGCAAGGTGTTGTGAACGGATGAGGATTGATTCGTTCTATCATTTCTAATCCTCTATTAGATTTAAGCCAGAACAGGGAAGCATTGAATGGAATTAAAGTGTCACTGCGGGAATGTAAGTTTGATATTAAGTTCGCTCCCTAAAGAAGTTGGCGAGTGTAACTGTTCTATTTGTCGTCGTTATGTTGCAGCTTGGGCGTACTTTTCTCCCGAGCAAGTTCAAATCAATATAATTGAACCAACAGATTTTTACTGTTGGGGAGACAAAGAAGTAGAGTTTCACCGTTGTAAGTCATGTGGGTGCCTGACGCACTATGTAACAACGGAGAAATGCTCCGAGGATATTTTGGCAGTAAACATGAGAATGGCCGATATTGAAATGCTTTCGAGTATTCCTGTTCGTAAGATCAATGGTGCTTCCTACTAGTCATCCAATAACACAAGGCGATGAGGAATTATGTCTAAAATCTATTTCGTATGTGGTTTCATTGGTTCCGGGAAAACAACCTATTCAAAGCAGCTTGCAGACAAACATAGCGCTTTTCGTTTTTCGATTGATGAGTGGATGATTCCTCTATATGGCGAGCATATGGAGCGCGATGTCTTCGATAAACGGCTCGCTACGCTCCAAGACTTGTTTAAAGAATCTGCGCTTCAGCTGTTTTCTCTCGATGTCCCTGTTATTTTCGACTTTGGCTTTTGGAAAAAAGCAGATCGCGATGCTTTTATAAGATGGGCATCGACTGTCGGTGTTGAAAGTGAAGTTCATTATCTCGATGTATCGTTTGAGACATGTAAGCAGAGGGCATTGAAGCGCAACGCAGATCTGGACGGAAAGTCGTATGAAATGACGCCTGATATGCTAGCTTTGTTCTGGTCTTGGTTTGAAATACCAACCTCAAATGAAAATGTGGTTTGGGTAAAGCCCCCCTCCGAGTAGATATTCGATAGCCTTATTGATTGTTCGGTACATAAAGAGTCTGGGGTATAAATTTACTATTCACCTCCGAAACTGGCGAGTTCTTTGTTATGCCTGTTGCTAGCCTATGTCTGAAACCAAAACACTTTAAGGAGTATCAGACATGTTTAAGACAATGCATACCGCATCAAAACCACTCGTTATTTGTAATGTTTGGGATGTAGCAAGCGCCTTAATTGCAGAGCAAACCGGCTTTTTAGCGATTGGGACATCGAGTGCAGCGATTGCACGCAGTCACGGGCTTGATGATGGTGAAAATATCGAATTTGAAGAGATACTATCGGCGGTAAAAGCTATTGCACAGGCAACAGATCTACCTCTGAGCGTGGATATTGAATCAGGTTACGGAGATACACCGCAGGCAATCTATGAAAATATTACTGAGTTGGTGAATGTTGGCGTGGTCGGAATCAATATAGAAGATAGCGTAGTCGTTAATCGTGAGAGGCGACTTTGTGATTGGATGATGTTCTCGCAAACGTTGAGAAAAGTTAAAAGTATGCTCAACAAAGCCAACCTAGAAGTGTTCATTAATGTCCGGATTGATACATTTTTAATGAATGTAAAAGAGCCTCTAGAGGAGAGCATCAAGAAAATCCAAGCTTATCAGCAAGCAGGTGCTGATGGAGTTTTTCTTCCATGTATCAAAGGAACCGATGATATTAAAGCCGTTGTAGATAGCACGTTGCTGCCCATAAATGTCATGTGTGTTCCTGAATTACCAAATTTTAAAGAGTTAGAGGCTCTTGGCGTGAAGCGCATCAGTATGGGTAATTTCTTGTACGAAGCGATGCTTTCCTCATTGCAAAAGAACCTGATAACCATAAAACGTGAGCAATCATTTAGAACATTATTTTGATACCGCAACCCTAAATAGGGTGCAAGTGATCGGAACTCTAAGCTATAGCACTTGTTTTCAAACCAAGTGTGACCCCGTTCCCGTGCGCGGATAAGAGTTGGGACTTTAAAACTCCACAGTTGATTCGCTTGATTTCAAAGGTTATGGAATTCTTAATGCACGGGAGTCAATCAAACCAAAAAGGACAAATAAATGCAGTTTGCTAAAGCATTTGAATACAAAAAATGGGCAAATAGTCAGCTACTCGACTTTGGAGAGAGACAATTTTCAAAACTGCCGGAAAATGATGGCATATTTTTCTTAAGAATTCTGAATCATACGACTGTAGTGGATAGTCTTTTTACAAGTCGAATCCTAGGAGAACCGGAAAAATACACTGCTGATAATACGGTTGAAACGCCTTCCTTTTCAGAGC
This sequence comes from Vibrionales bacterium SWAT-3, assembly GCA_000169995.1. GTDB lineage: Bacteria > Pseudomonadota > Gammaproteobacteria > Enterobacterales > Vibrionaceae > Vibrio. The sequence goes on from AAZW01000007.1 coordinate 19,902, forward strand.
TACGTGAGCGAATGGCTCATAACGATACTCGGTTAGTGCAGTATGCAATGTCAGCCTCAAAAGATGAGTTAGAGAAAGTCATTCAGTTTAACTTCATAGATGGTGATATAGGGACAATGTCTGTTGAAGAAGTCCTTCTCCACTTGCTCACACACGGTAATAACCACAGAGGCATGGCTTCTAGAGTGTTAGCTGAAAACAATTTAGAACGCCCAAAGGACACATTTACCCGTTACCTTCATCTCGCGGAGCCGACACGCAGAGGTAGCGCGGTGTTGAAAGAAAAATAGCAGTGAGTGAATTTGGGAATTCAATATGATGACTTTAAGAACTGCAGACACGCATGAGTTAGATGATATTTATCTTATGGGCTTTGATGTATGGGGAGGTTCCGCATCTGTCGATGAGTATCTAGCTTGTTGTAATAAAAGTGATAAGTATCAGAAGGGAACTTGGTATGTGCTTATTGAACATCAAAAAATCTTATCTTCCTTGATTGTTTATCAGGGAGTGTTTGGTCTTGAAGATGGTAGCTGCGGGCTTGGTTCCGTTGCTACACCTCCAGAGCTAAGAGGCAAAGGCTATGCTTCAAAGTTAATTAACATGATAAAGAATGAGTTACTCCAGCATCAAAATAATACGGTGTTGTTCTTACATAGTGATATCGACAAAACGTTTTATAGGCGGTTAGGGTTTACAGTGACTGAAGGTTTTGACTGCATGTACATTACGAGTGATGGTAGGGCATTTAAAGGGACCCTGCCTAGATACTTCTAATCGCAGATGTCATGTAAGCTTTTTCGTAAAATAAATTACCAGTGTTAGAAGCCTAAGGCTTGGCACTTAATTGAGGGAACGAATGAGAGTTTTGATATCAGGCACCAGTGGTTATATTGGTCGCCACGTTCATAAAGTGTTCGTAGAAAGTGGCTTGGAGGTCTTTCGGTACTGTAGGCACAATGGTGTTGTTCCTTGCTCGGTTCATTCTAAAAACGTATCGACAGGGTATGAAAATTACTTTGATGTGATTATCAACTGCGCGCGTCCTCATTGGGCAGAGTATTCAGCAAGTGAAATTGTCGATATTGAATCCAGGCTAATCAAGCAGCTTGATAATTTTGCAAGTGAAAATGCAATAAAGATTCACACCTCGGGAGTTTGGTTATTTGGCCGTGCATCTCACCAAGATCTTAAAGAGTTTAGACTTAACCCGCTCACAGCCGTTGAGTTAGACGTAAGAACAATTGAACATGCGATGAGTTCTAATTGGAATATTGTTTACTGCCCGAGCTTAGTGTATGGCGGTGACAATTGCCAATTAAAGCGAATCGTCGAGTCTCTTACTGAACAAACGGTTCAAGTTGCTGTTCCGTCGACAGGGTACAATCAATACGTGCACGTTTATGATGTCGCCAAATTTTATTTACTTTTGGTCTTAAACCCAACTTCGGAAACGCAGCACTTTATTGCAGAAACTAAGGGGTATAGCCCAGAACAGTTTTCTCAACTCTTATTTGAATCAAACGTTATCGAAAAAGTCGATAAATGTTCTTGGAGTGAATTTGCGAGACTGAAGGGCCATGATGCAGCAGATATAGAACGATTAAATCTCACCCTTCCAGTTAGCTCTTTATTCGAATCGACAGAACTTATTAGCGACTACATAACAAGTTTATGTACTCAAATTAATTGTAGAACGCCTAGGTAGTTGCCGTGTTACAGTGTGAAGCATCAGTGACGAGTTAAGGTTAGCGAATCGCCTTAGCTATTGCTCAAGGAAGCGTTCTTTATTTCCATCATAATCCATTCAAGGAAGAAGCATTGTGAAACTCGCTCAATTAAATATCGCACTCGCGAAATACCCTTTAGACGCACCAGAGATTAAAGATTTCGTCGATAACTTGGAATTGGTAAATGGCATTGCCGAAAGTAGTGAAGGGTTTGTGTGGCGCCTTAAAGATGAATCTGGCGATGCAACCAACATAAAAGCGTTTGATGATCCGAACATGATCGTCAATATGTCTGTCTGGGAATCGGTCGACGCGTTAAAGAACTTTATGTTTCGAACTCACCATCGTGACTTTATGCGAAGAAAGGGCGAATGGTTTCATCGCTTAGCGGAAGACACATATGTGCTTTGGTGGGTTAAGGATGATCACATCCCAACCCTTGATGAAGCGATTGAACGTTTAGAGCACCTCAGAGAAGTGGGAGACTCTCCTTACGCATTTACCTTCAAAACAAACTTCACTGAGGAAGAGGCTCCAAGATAGTCTGCTGTCGGCGCTTGTTGGTGATCGGCTTACCTCAATAACTGGGTTATAAAACATTTTATCTATAGTAGCTCTTTGTTAATAATGTGTATCACTACGCACTTCCGTATCTATCCGGAATGGAGGCATATTTGCTATGGTAGTCAGTACGTTACGGAAATGTATTAGCCAGTTAGCGAAGGTTTATAACTTCTTCTAACCACTCAGTTTTGACCTTTTGCTGCTGTGTTCTCCTTTCCTAACATACTAATTATTAACAGGGCGCCTCCGATAAATAAGTACCACATCAATGTGTCAACTTGGTGGTAGTAGAATCCGTGTTGCCATAAATTTGGTTTAGGAGGAAATTCATGATCAGGGAAATGTCTAAATCTGACTTTGAGTCATTTTGGCCTACTTTCTCGGCTGTGATTCAAGCGCAAGAAACCTACGCATTTGATCCGGAAATGACGATGGAACAAGCCTTTTCGGTTTGGTGTGAACAGCCATCACAAACTTATGTCTATACCGAGAATGACGTTGTTTTAGGCTCGTATTACATAAAGCCTAATGCAATGGGTCCAAGCGGTCATATTTGTAACTGCGGTTACATGGTTTCCGAAGAGGCAAGGGGGCAGGGAATTGCTCGGTCTTTGTGCGAACACTCTCAACAAGTCGCGATTGAATTAGGCTTTGAGGCGATGCAATTCAACAGTGTAGTGTCGACGAACAAAACGGCAATCAAACTTTGGGAAAGGCTTGGCTTTAGTATTATCGGTGCCATTCCAAAGGCATATAAGCATCATAAATTTGGTCCAATTAACAGCTACATCATGTACAAATCACTTAAAAAGTAATAGAGCTCGCTCTATGGCCTATAGCCCTTAAAGAAGATTAATGCTCCACACTGAAACCTAGAGGTTTGAAATGACAATAGTCGAAAAAATTGTTAGCCGTGAAATAGAAGCCGTCATCGTTTATGAATCCGATGACGTGATTGCTTTTGCTGACCACGACCCGATCAACTTTGGGCATATTTTGATTTGTCCGACACGTCCGTACACCAACTATATCGATCTACCAGAAGGGGTTCTTACTGAAATTCATTCTGTCGCTAAGCGGGTGTATAGACGTATTGAAGAGGCGTTTAAACCTGATGGTATTTCATTCTTGCAAAATAACGGTGAGTTTAATGAGTTGTCTCATTATCATCTACATATCTTTCCAAGATTTGAGGGCGATCAGTTTGGTTGGAAAAGTAGTGAACTCGGCATCCAAAGTATGGAGAAACTGCGCGAGTCATTAAAAAATTTGTAATTATAGTGAAAATTAGATGCACAAAAGTGCACGAAGAGGCTTAAAAATGAGTGAAATAAAAACATTAGAACAATTAAATGAGCTTTATGCCGAGCCGAGTAAAAGGGCTAAAAATAAAGTACTTCCAGCACTGGATGCCCATGCGATTACTTTGATCAACCATTGCCATTTCGCGGTTTTGGGGACGACAGACTCTCAAGGCTTTGGGGATCTGTCTCCAAAAGGCGGTGAGCCCGGTTTTATTAAGATTGTCGATGAGTCAACGGTCCTAATACCTGACAGTTCGGGAAACAATCGAATTGATGGTTTAAAAAACATCATCAATAACCCAGAAGTTGGATTACTGCTGATGGTTAATGGGATTGATGAAGTGGTACGTCTTAAAGGTAAAGCCAGCATTCATACCGATCCAAATTTGCTTGCCGCTTGTCCTGACGGGAAGAAAGCCCCAAAAGTCGTGATTAAAATCGCCGTAGAGTCTATGTACTTTCATTGCGCTAAGGCGGTAATGAGAGGCAAGCTTTGGTCTGATACGTTTAAAGTCGAGCGTTCTATTCTACCTTCACTGGCACAGATCATGAAAGCTCAACAGAGCTTAGAAGGCCCAGCGATCAATCAAGACGATATGGTCAAATATTACCAATCGACACTGTGATACTCATGAAGAATGTAGTCCAAATTATCTTTGTTTCGGGCTCTAAGTTTCTGCTCGGCTTTCGTCAAAACACAGAAGCGTTCGACCAATATTGGGGTTTTCCTTCCGGCAGAATAGAGCAAGGGGAGTTACCTCGGACCGCAGCAGAGCGCGAAGCGCGAGAAGAGGTCGCAGTTGACGTAAGTAACTTAGCACTGTTTGCGATTGTCTCTGACCCAGAGCTACCTATTTGTCACTATTTTTACTTGTGCCATGAATGGGTTGGCGACATACAGAATGCTGAGCCCCATTTATGCCAAGAGTTACGCTGGTTTGACCGTGATGAGCTACCCGAAAATTGCACACCGATAACTTACCTAATCACTCAGCAATTGAATGATACCGCGCTTACAAAAAACATAAAGCCTGAGATTAACCACCCCAAGCTTTGTGCGTAAGCCGTTCCGTGTTGAGTTACCGATTTTTCATTTAGGCTAGTGGCGTTGGGTATTAGTCAAACGTCACGTTGTGCCAACACTAAACACAATAACAGGGAAGATATGTTTACAGGTATTGTACAAACCGTTGCTAACATTGCTGAAGTAAGCGATAACAACGGAATAAGAACGTTTGTCATAGAGTTTCCAACAGGCTTTTGTCACGATTTGGAAATTGGTGCCAGTATCGCAATTGATGGCGTGTGTTTAACCGTCACTGAGTTGCTGTCAGATGTTCGGGTAAAGTTTGACGTCATGCTGCAAAGCCTATTAATTACCACGCTAAGCAATTATGAAGTTGGTCAATCAGTGAATGCTGAGAGGGCGGCCAGAGACGGTGCTGAAATTGGCGGTCACCCACTTTCTGGTCACGTTGATTTTAATGTCGCGATTATCCAAATATCCGAAATTGAAGATAACTACTGCGTGCGCTTAGCTCTTCCTTATGAGTGGAAAAGATATGTATTCCCAAAAGGTTATATTGCAATCAATGGGGCAAGCTTAACCGTTTCTGACGTTAATAAAGTCGAAGGGTGGTTTGAGGTTTGGCTGATCCCAGAAACCCGTCGAATGACCGTCTTCTCATCGAAATCAGTGGGTAACTTCGTCAATATCGAAATCGAGCGTGGTACTCAAGTTGTTGTCGACACGGTGCGTGATACTTTAAATGAGAACTTAGGTCCATTATTGCCTTTATTTGAGAAGTTACTGTCAGAGCAAGGTATCGATTTAGATGCATTGGGTTATAAGCCTAATACATTGGGTTGCTCAAACGAACCAAAGTAATGCGGATTGGTACGCCAAAAAAGATGAGCACTTGAAATGTTAGAAACGACACGAACTCAGATTGAAGCAATGGGTAAGCAACACGCGGCGTCGCTTTTACAATATCATCTAGAAAATCGCTGCCATTTAGCTCCTTGGTCTCCCATGCGCGACGAGCAATTCTATACCTTGGAGTATTGGGAAGACTTTTGTCATGCCAGTGAAGCGTTATTCGAGAGCGGGAAAGAAATTAAATTTATCGCAATCGACAAAGAAACGAGAGAAGTAGTCGGTGTCTGCAGTTACACCGCCATTGCCCGAGGTGTTTTTCAGGCATGCTTTTTGGGCTATCACATGGCACAAAAATATGAAGGTAAAGGTTTTATGACTGAAATTCTTGAGGTCACGCTTCGATACATGTTTGACGTTGTCGGTCTCAATAGAGTTATGGCGACCTATATGCCACGTAATAAAGCGAGTGAAAAGGTTTTGTTTAAGCTTGGTTTTGAAAAGGAAGGCTACGCCAGGAAATACCTGAAAATCGCAGGGAAATGGGAAGACCATATTCTTACCTCGAGGATTAGCGACAACTAGAAAGTACAATGATGAGCAAATGACACAAGGAGAGTAAATTGAAAATGTATGAAGTGTACCTATTTGATATGGACGGTACATTGGTTAATTCAGAACCTCTAAAAGGCAAGGCTCTAGCATTAGCATGTCTAGATTATGGTGCAACGGTAGACCACAATATTTACAAAGAGGTGATGGGAGAAAGTTGGCAGGTGGTGACAAACCACTTTTTCAAGCATGCTGATATCGCTCCAAGTTTGGCAGAGTTTAATCTAGCTTTTCGTTCACACTATGAGCAAATGCTAAGTGAGCAACTTGAATTGAATGATGGTGCTAAGGCTTATCTCAACAGCTTGAAACTTGCTGGCAAAAAATGCGGTGTGGTGAGCTCTGCGGCAACTTGGATGGTTGAAAATATCTTAACCTCGTTAAAGCTTGAAGATACCTTTGACCTAGTTATCACACAGGAACATGTGACTAAGCATAAGCCTGATCCCGAAGCATACAATCTTGCTTTGTCTGGGCTTAACGCTTCACCAGAACAGACTATCGTGTTTGAAGATTCAGCTGCAGGTATTCAAGCAGGTAAAGCAAGTGGTTGTGATGTTGTTGCAATCCAGCATGAGTTCAATGGAAAGAATGACCTAAGTGACACCATAAAAATCATCAATACATATGAAGAAATGTCTCTTTGAGTATCTATCAACTATATGGACTGTAACCCTAATCTGTTCCATCACCTTTTTATCGTCAGGTGCTCATACCCCAAGCTACGCAAGAGATCGCCAAAAAGTTTGAAGATTGGCTTGTTGCCCCGGCAGAAATTTCAATAATGAATGAGTCATTTTATACAACTCGACAGACTAGGAGTACGTAGCAAATGGAATACACGTTAGATACCGACCCATCAGATAGTGACATCAACGAAGTTCGCACTGGTCTAATCAAACACAATACGCCATTTCTTGAAGGCATACCTAAATCTCAAGTGGGTTATTACGCCATGGAAGAGGGTGTTAAGGTCGGTGGTGTTATTGCGGATCTTTGGGGAAACTGGCTATTGATCAAGTTTCTTTGGGTCGATGACTCAATGAGAGGCAAGCAGGTCGGCAGCCAGTTGCTGCAAAGATTAGAAGACTACGCACGGTCTCAAGGCTGCACGTCGTCATTGGTCGACACGTTAAGTTTTCAAGCTAAACCTTTTTATGAGAAGCATGGCTACCAATGCCAAATGGTGCTTGAGAATTATCCTCTAGACTCATCACTGGCGTTTCTCACCAAGTCGCTAACAGAGTAATCATATAGGGCAAGGATGAACATAAACAGACACAAGGAAAGTGAAGTGATTAATATTCGAGAGATGTGCATCGCCGATTATGATTCTGTGATTAACTTATGGTGCGAAACCGAAGGTATGAGCATTCGCGATGCAGATTCAAAACAGAGCATTGCAACTTATCTCGAGCGTAACCCCGGCTTGAGCTTCATTGCAGAGTCTAAACAAGGCGTGGTTGGTGCGGTGTTAGTAGGGACGGATGGCCGTCGTGGATATTTGCAGCATCTAGCGGTCAGTACTGAATTTAGAGGACAAAATCTAGGTTGCCAACTAGTAACTGAAGCGGTTAACGCATTGGCTGGGGTAGGTGTCCCCAAGACACATTTATTCGTGTATAACGATAATATTAACGCTCAGAAATTCTATGAAAAGTTAGGCTGGTTTCCACGTGATGAAGTGCGGATGTATTCGTTTAATAGCTCGGGTAATAGTAACGCCTAACGGATCGATATAGTCAGAAAAAGCTGCACATAACTAATACCAGGTTAACCAAAGGAGTAAGATTTGCCTCATTGTATTATCGAACACTCGTCGACAATTAACGCCGAGCAACTGAACAAGAAAGTGTTTTTAGGAACACTGAACTCAGAGTTATTCGAAGCCGATGGACGAGACATTAAAGTTCGAAGTATCGCTTATGAGAACTACCAAACGGGTACAGAAAAAGAAGATTTTATCCATGTGACTGTGCGTATATTGTCTGGCCGAAGTGACACCGACAAAGTAATGCTATCTGAAACAGTAATGACGCAATTGCTGTCTTTGTCCCTCAGCAGAGCATCGATCACTGTTGAGGTGGTTGATATGGACAGAAATAGTTACGGAAAGGTCGTTGTCTAACAGGCTGGAAGTCGCATTTTATACGCTGATCTTTGTAGCTTCACTCCAACTCGCTACAGGAATATTGGGAAATGTTGTTTATCCATAAATCTCAACCTTTGGTTCATGGCTCAGCTATCTGCTCTGAGCTGGCCGATTTTTTAGCTGACAATAAGAGTAAATTTGAGGACCAACTGGTTCCAGACCTGTCGTACATCGATGATATGGCACATGTGGTCAACGGAATCAAAATCAAAAGCGTGCAACATGTGAATTATAACCAGTATCGTCTTGAATATGCGTTCGACTGGGAGCTCTTTCTCGGATGTTCTGATAGAAATGAAACGGGCGTTGAGAATGGGCGTGTCCTGTTTATCTTGGAAGACGATAATAATCTTAATTTCGATTTTCCAGATAGGAGCTCAAGAGATACTTGTGACGAGTTTTAACTGACACGTGGGGCATTGCTTTGGATTGGTGTTGATTCTTAAGGCTTGGCATTAACGATGCACAATGAGTAACCCGATAAAACATTTCTGCCATTTGAGGCGAAGTTGGAATAGGAGTAGTAATGAAAATAGTAGAAGCACAACACTCTGATTTAGAGAGTTTGTTCGTATATCTGGATACACAGTTGTCAGAAATCGCATTAGAAGAGACACCGCTATTCCAGCCAGTCTCAAAGTCAGATTGTAAAATGTCTGAAGCACATAAGGCTCGCTTTTCTGATGGGTTTAAGTTTGAGTTTGGAGAGAATGGCTGGCGAAAAATTTGGTTAGCTAAAGATTCGAATGGTGCTATTCGTGGCCATATCGACTTGCGCCATCATAATGGTAATTACTGTTCTCACCGTGTGTTGCTTGGTATGGGTGTCGACAGCAGCGTGAGAAAGCAAGGCTTAGGCTCGAAACTAATGAATGTGGCGACTCAATATTGCCGAGAGAGCGAAGCGATTGATTGGCTGGACCTTAATGTATTGTCAAACAACCTTCCGGCTAAAAATCTTTATTTGAGAACGGGGTTTACGGTTGTCGGCGAAATGGAAGACTACTATCGAATTGATGGTCAGTCGGTGTCTGAACTAACAATGACATTACAGACGAAAGGGTAAAACATCCAAGTCAATCAGGAGACTAACTTGAGCAAACCAATAGCAATTCTGATTCATGTCCCAAACATAGAGCAGGGACTAAGTTGGTATCAAGCGGCCTTTCCTGAGTCTGTCGCCACCTATCATCCGTCTTCTGACTTTACGACTCTAGATATCAATGGTTTTTCTATTGAGATTGTACAAGCAGATGAGAAAGTTGGCTCTGGCAAAAAGGGAACAGTGCTTTATTGGTCTACAGAGGATTTTGACAAGTCACTTTTACATTTTCAGTTAATTGGGGCTCAGCTATACAGAGGTCCAATGGAGATCGAGGGCGGATTAACGATGTGCCAAGTCGAGGACCCTTTTGGAAATCTGATTGGTTTACGAGGTATTCGTAAAAATATCACTTGTAATGAGACACGAATAGATAACGAATAAAGGAATAACAATGATTACTATCGAAAGGCTTAATGATGCTCATATTGAGCAAGTTAATGAAATTCAGCTTGCAGATGAGCAGGTTAAGTTCGCAGGAACAGCAATGGACTTTTTGTCAGACGGTTGTGAGACCACGCATCTACATATTATTAAATATGGCATTGAGGTGGTGGGCTTCTTTAAGCTTGATGTCGCTTACCCGGCTGGCTACAAATTTTGTCCTGAAGGTAGTATCGGCTTAAGGGCGTTTGCGCTTGACAAAAACCAACAAGGAAAGGGGCTAGGGACGGGCGCGGTGAAAGCTTTATTTCCTTATCTAGTAGCTAATTATGAAGGGTATGATTGGATTTACTTAACGGTTAATTGTAAAAACCCCGCAGCTTATAACTGCTATGTTAAAGGTGGTTTTGAAGATACCAATGAACAGTACCTAGGCGGCGCCGCTGGCCCACAGTTCATTATGCGCGGAGCCATTAACGCTTAACTTAGATCTGTTTATCAAAAGCCAACTGGGAATCAAAAGGAAAGGCCATGAAAGTTCAATATCTTGAAATTGTTACCCCTGAAGTAGATACGGTTTGTGCAACTTACGCGCAGATCTACGATGTGAAGTTTAGTGATGCGGACGTGAACTTAGGCGGTGCTCGTACCGCTAAGCTCTCTAATGGCGGTGTAATTGGTATAAGGGGACCACTTCGTGAAACTGAAGAGCCGGTTGTTCGTCATTACACGCTGGTAAAAGATATTGAAGCAGCAGTAAACACAGCTGAAAAGTTGGGTGCTGAAGTGGCAGTTCCACCAATGGAGTTACCACGTCACGGAATGTGTGCCATTGTCATTCAAAGTGGTGTTGAACTCGGTTTTTGGCAGCTGTAGCTGGTCGTTTTACCAAAAGGTTTAAAATTTAAAGTGGCATTTGTTCTAAGGAGGGAACATGCCAATTACATCCGACACCCTCAACAAGGTATGTTATGAAACAAAATATTGTCCATATTGCACTTGTCGTAAAAGACTACGATGAAGCCCTAGACTTCTACGTGAACAAACTCAAGTTTGAGCTTCTCGAAGATACCTACTTACCAGAAGAAGATAAACGTTGGGTTGTTGTTGCTCCACCTAATTCACACGGTGTGAGCTTATTATTAGCGAGAGCCTCCAAGCCCGAGCAATTGGATTTTATCGGCAACCAAGCTGGTGGCCGTGTGTTCCTCTTCTTAAATACCGATGATTTTTGGCGTGACTATGAACGCATGGTGTCTCTGGGAATCAAATTCGTTCGAGAGCCGAAAGAGCAAGCCTACGGAACAGTGGCGGTATTCGAAGACCTTTATGGAAACCTATGGGATCTTCTGCAATTAAACCCAGACCACCCAATGGCAAATCGATAAACCTGAATCTTACAAACCAACACCAAATAGCACCGGAGCAACATGGACATAACCAAAATTTCAGCGGATAACGTGCTGCCCATTCGTCACCAAGTACTCTGGCCAAACAAACCAATGTCGTTTTGTGCGGTAGAAGGCGATGAGCATGCCTCGCATTATGGTGCTTATATTGATAACCAATTAGTTTGTGTTGCGTCTGTTTACGTTCAAGGGAAGCAAGCCAGGCTACGTAAGTTCGCTACATTGCCAGAATACCAAGGGCAGGGTGTTGGCTCTAAGGTGATCGTGCACATCATCAAAGATCTACAAGCGGATAAAGTGAGTTATTTTTGGTGTGATGCTCGCACAACCGCTTTGGGTTTCTATCAAAGGTTTGAGATGCAGGTTGAAGGCGTTGAATTCCAAAAATCAGGAGTCTCTTACTACAAGATGTCGGTTCGGTGGGGGTAAAGACTTTCACTGTAACCCTGTGCATCAGTCGTATATCTAAAACATCAATTCAAGTTAAGGAAGCGTATCGTGGAAGAAATCAAAGGCATTTTGCAATTCATGGCTGAAGTAGAAAAGTTGAAGGATGTTCATAGACAAACGAAGCCAGTTGGTCTGGATCGCTATGAAAACTCCGCTGAACATAGCTGGCATGTCTGTTTGAGTGCTCTGATGTTGAAAGACTACGCGAATGAAGAGATCGATATAACCCGAGGGATGAAGATGCTGCTTATACACGATCTCGGTGAAATCGATGCGGGTGACACGATCATCTACGCCAGTGAAACGGAAGAAAACAAACTTAAAGAGAGAAATTGTGTCGAGCGTTTGCTTGAGTCATTGCCGAGCCATCTAAGATCCGAATATTTGGAGTTATGGCTAGAATTTGAAGCGGGTGAGTCACCGGAAGCGAGATTCGGTAAAGCGATTGATAGAGTGCCACCTTTACTTCATAACATCCACGGCGGCGGCCATAGCTGGAAGAAGCACAATATATCTAAAGATAAAGTACTGACATTTAACGGTGAACGCATTTCTAAAGGCAGCAAGGCACTGTGGAGTGAACTAGAAGTTCAACTTGAAGCCGCCGCCGACCGAGGGTTATTGAAGTAAATTTAAATCAAGTGTGCCAAGGGTGATGGAGAAGGAATGACACCATCTCTTCCTTTTGGGTTCTTATATGGCCTTTAGATTGTGACATTCTCATCAAAATACCGGAATACTGTTTATTTATACAGTTATTGTTTGTATTCTCACTGCTCATCAAAAGGAGCAGTAAAAATGGCGTTCAAATACGAAGAAAAAGTCCCAAATCCAGCCGAGTTTTGTGAAATGCGGGTGAAAGCAAAATTATCACCGAAGTCACTGAAAGCTGCCACAATCGCTTTACCAAATAGTTTATACGGCATTTCTATTCGAGATGGTGACCAACTCATTGCGATGGGGCGTGTTGTCGGTGATGGTGCATGTAATTTTGAAGTGGTTGATGTCGCAGTAGATCCAATTTATCAAGGGCAGGGCTTAGGCAGAAAAGTGATGGAATACATCGACAATTACCTATCTTCTGTTGCACTGGAAGGATCGTATGTTTCCATGATTGCTGATGAACCGGTGTTTTATGAGAAACTCGGTTATAAGCTTGTATCTCCTTCTAGCCAAGGCATGACAAAGAAGTTTCCACCCAAGCGTATGTAATAAAAACTTGTGGCTCCAGCATGATGTTATGCAAAGAGCATCAAGTTTAAAAGGAACACATCAATTAATGAAAAATAGAATCTTGGCGCTATCGCTGCTTTGCCTATCAAGCAGTGTATTCGCTGACAGTGAATTACCAAGCAGTAGTTATGAAATGACCGTTACAGTGGTAGAGCAATCCCTAAAGCGCGACTTTCCATCGGTTAAATTTGATTACCTTGGCCAGACGCTTACCACGAGCGTTGATGAGTGTTCGTATACTGGAACGCTCTCTGAAGATGACGACAAAACGATTCTTCTATCGGCCACGATGTCATGCACTAATAAAAGTGGATCAAGCTACAGTGAGATGCCAGACTTCGTGCTCAAGTATGAGGGCGGTGAAGCGAGTATGAGCTTTGGTGATGGCGAGAGTGACGTGTGGACATATTCCGTCAAAGTTAAGAAGCTCGATTTATAGTTAACCTTCTTTAGCAAGTTGACACATTAGCCATGGCACTACCTTCGCCCTGTGCTGCGTAAGTACATGCTATGAGACGTCGATCAATATAATAAGTTAGATAATCCAACGTTAGCTTGTTACTATGCAATCAACTTTATAAATGAACGTTGGTTTATATAAATGATTGATAGTAAGTACATTAAGCACCCATACTACTGTGAAAACTGTAACTCAATGACTCCACACCTTGCTATGAGTAGCTCTGTTGAGGAGCAAAAGGAGCAAGCGGAATCAGAAGCAAGACAGTGGAAAATAGGGATGTTAGTGGAGTATATCGTAAACCTGTTCTTTAAAGACGACAAAGGCACGCCTAGCTTTTTCATAGACCAAGAATACCAATATCAATGTGAGAAGTGCGGCACCAAGTCATGGCATTGATATTATTGGATTTGGTTTCATTCGATACCTAACTTTTAGCATCTAAAACTTCAGCTGATCAGTATCTTAGATTACAGTAGCCTGACTATGTGAGTGTGCCTATATCTTGAGGTTAAAATGGAATATGTCGTCGTCGATGCTACGCAAGTCCCAATGTCATTGTTACTTGAAGCGGACCCGTCTGAAGCAAGTATTGCATCGTACTTAAGCGAATCATGGTGTTACGCAGCGAAACGAGATAATCAAATTCTTGGTGTCTGTGTTGTTAAACCAATTAGTGATGATACTGCAGAGATTTTTAACGTGTCAGTCAGCCCTGAGCATCAACAGCAAGGTATTGGGTCTCAGGTTTTAAAGTTCGCTCTAAAGCAAGTGGTTAATCAAGGAATTAAGCGGGTTGAGCTGGGAACGGGTACGTTCGGTTATCAACTCACTTATTATTAACGAGCTGGTTTTAGGATTGATAGTGTGGTTAAAAACCACTTCATCGACCATTATCCAGAACCCATCTTCGAGAACGGTATTCAACATCAAGACATGTTGAGGCTGTATATCGAGTTTTAATTGTGCTGGATGCACTGTTTAAGCAGAACAAAGACAAGCCCAAATAACCTCGTCTAAAAAGGCTCATTATGCCGTTTCCTTTTTGTTATGGAGGACAAAGGAAGTGATTTACCCAAAGGCTTTAAACATCGGTGACAAAATTGGTTTTTTCTCACCGTCTTCCCCTGCGACAGTGTTCGCTCCCAATCGGTTTGCTCGCGCTAAAAATTACTTGGAATCGAAAGGTTTCACCTTAGTTGAAGGCACATTGACGGGGAAGTCTGATGGCTACCGTTCTGGCTCTATTCAAGCAAGAGCCGAAGAGCTAAACCAACTGATTCGAGATCCTGAAGTTCGCTGCATTATGTCTACAATTGGCGGCAATAATAGCAACTCGTTATTACCGTATATTGATTATGAGGCACTCAAAAAGGATCCAAAGATCATCATCGGTTACTCCGACGTAACCGCATTGCTATTGGCGATTCATGCTCAAACTGGCTTAGTCACATTTTATGGCCCGGCACTTGTTGCCTCATTTGGTGAGTTTCCACCGCTGGTTGATCAAACGTTCGAATCATTCAGTGAGTTGTTGTGCGAGAGTACAAGTCAACATCAATACACCATGCCCCAGGTATGGACGGATATTAAACACGACTGGGAAACTCAGAACTACGCGAAGCCCGTCTACGACAATGAATGGAAGTTCATCGGCGTAGGCAAAGTCAATGGCCGAGTGATTGGTGGTAACTTGAGTACGATGGCTGGGATATGGGGTAGCCAATATATGCCCGAAATTCTCGATGGAGATATTCTCCTTATCGAGGACTCATTGAAGGGTATCGAAACCGTAGAGCGCTCTTTTGCACACCTATTGGCTTGCGGAGTGTTTGATAAGGTGGGCGCCATCATTTTAGGTAAGCATGAGTTGTTCGATGATAAAGGAACCGGACGAACACCACTCGATGTGCTTCTTGAAGTGTTAAACGGTAAAAACGTGCCGATATTGTATGGATTTGATAGCTGCCACACTCATCCAATGTTAGTCACGCCACTTGGCGTTCAAGGGAGTATCGACTTTGATTATCAGACCTTTGAGCTGCAGGGACCTTGGGTTATTAACTTCTAGTCTCATAGTGTTTCGAGAATCCATTTTGGAATAAGGAAGTGCATGGAAGTCATATCTGAAATTGAAGTAAGCAAACAACAGCACCAAGCGATTACCACACTCAGGAACAGTGCATTTCCAGAGCATCAGGTTCAACGTTCATACTTCAAGCAATTACCGCATATGCGTGCGCTCCAACTGGAACAAGGTAAGTTGGTTGGTTATCTTGGCCTTGACTATCGAATGAACAACGTTGGCGGCCATGCTTTTAAAGTTCTAGGTGTTATTGATTTTTGTATCGCCGAGGACGTTCGAGGTAAAGGTCTTGGTTCAACAATGATTTCTGAACTTGATGCTTATGCAAAGGAGAGGGATGTTGATTTCATTATCTTAATCTCCGAGTTACACAGTTTTTATTCATCGCACGGTTACAGCCGAGTCGTTGCCGACCATTCTTGGCTAAGGCTCAATGAGCATCTAAGTTATGGCATCGTTGTTGAGGAAGTTGACGACCTGTATGTCAAATCGATAAGTGGTGCGAGTTGGCCTTCTGGGAAAGTCGATTGGTTAGGGTATATGTATTAGGACACGGTCATAGCACGCGCAAGAAAGATGCTCCTCTCTGCAAACTCAGTTTATAAACCTGTCTATACTGAGTTAGGTTACGCCACGACGTTAGATGGCGCTATGAATGTAAGTTTGATTAGGTTAAATCTCAGAGGTGACGATGAAAAAATTACTACCACTATGCGCCATTCTACTTTCTGCATCCTTTTCAGTTGCCGCTTCCGACGGTTTGATAAAGTACCAAAGTAATTACTCAGTGAAAGAGACGGCAGACCGTTTTGAAGAAATAGCCAAAAGCAAAGGTTTAACCTTGTTTGCGAGAATCGACCATCAGAAAAACGCGAGTAAGGTCGATCTTGAATTGAGACCAACGGAAGTCATCATCTTTGGTAACCCGAAAGTAGGGACACCATTAATGCAATGCGCTCAAGAAGTCGCGATAGATTTACCGCAGAAGGTGTTAGTCACGGAGGATTCTAATAAGAAAGTATGGTTGTCTTACAACGATCCTAATTACTTGGTAGAGCGCCACGCGATAAATGGCTGTGACGAGGTGATTAAGAAGATTTCAGGTGTGCTTAGTAAGTTATCTGAGGCGACGGTTGCTAAAACGAAATCTTGATTAGGTCGCGCTTAGAACTACGCACGAAACAGCAAGAGGTTCACCTCATCAGAAGTGTGAGCGAGTTAAACAGCTTTGTGCGTAAACAAATAACTGGCTGAGCGATTTTTCATGGTCGCCATATTTGTAATATGCATCTTTGATTCTATAAAACATCTTGAGATTAAGTGAAGCTATGTCATATTCGTATCTCTTAAGTCTCTGTTATCAATAGGATTGTAGATCCGATGTATGGAAGTGAACAAACGCGAGCATTTTGTTGTAATTGCAAAGCGCTAACATTGCACAAATACACCTTGTTCAGTAGCCATGCGCAAAAAGCGCCACAAGATGAGAAGAAACCAGGCTTGCTGATGCAAATCTTGTCTGGGTTTATTTCCAATGGTGCAACGGGGGATTACAAATGTACTCGATGCGGTACCTACCTAGAGACGCCGGACCATCTAGATTGATGAAGGGTTTGGATAAATAAAAACGGGAAGATTTCAGCGATCTTCCCGTTGTATTTCGTTTTGCTATTGGCAATTCAGAAGTCTTAAGCGCAGCACTTCTTGTATTTCTTACCGCTACCGCAAGAGCATGGGTCGTTGCGGTTAGGTGTCTTTTCAAACGTCATCGTTTTTGGCTTGTTTAGGAATGTATCAAGCTCGACGGTGTTCTCTTCTTTCTCTGCGTCTACTGTTTCGTTAACGAAGATAGCGTGCTCTGCAGCCAGTGATTCGATCTCGGTTTTGCGAGTTTCGTTTTGAACCGTTACTTTGATTGGTGCTTCTTCAGTACCCGCTTTTACATCGCGGTTTACGTTGTAGCCTGCAAGAACGTGGTTTTGTCTTGTTTCGATACGGCCTTTGAAAAATAGTTTCGACATGGGGTACTCATTCAGAAATAGTGTAATTGCGCTCATATTCATGTTGATGGCGCATGGAGCGGGGGATTATACGCATATATTCCAATTGATAAAGCTGAGATCCAAACATAAACAGCAATCTTTTTTACACGGTAATGTCGATCGGTGTGGAGTATTGACAGCAACTTAATCTGCACGGCTCGCGATGAAAAATAGACGATTTGTAGAATGGAGGCCATGACCAAAAACATGCGGCCTGACAAGGTTTTAGTATTATTTTAAGCTCGGTATTTGCTGAAGCCTAGCTCTACCGTTAATGTGTGTTAAATCAGAATAATAGCGAACATAAAGGATTAGGTAATGACATCAAAAGAGGTGGTGTTAAATTTTTGGGATGCCATGCGTACCAATGATTTTGCAAAAGCGAGCGAATGGTTGGCGGAGGATTTCCAAGGTTATTGGCCACAGTCATCTGAGCTAACCGTCGGGCGAGATAACTTCACAGCGATCAACTCTGAATACCCAGCAAATGATGTATGGAAGTTTACGCTCAATTCGATAGTTTGCGAAGGTGATACTGTCGTGACCGATGTGTCAGTGACTGACAGTGTTCTTAATGACCGTGTGATTACCTTCCATACCGTGGTTGATGGCTTGATCAAAAAGCAAACTGAGTTTTGGCCGGATGGCTTTGCTCCACAAGAGTGGCGCTCACAATGGGTTCAATTAGTCAGCCCTGAATCACTGAATTACTAACATCAAATGCCACAACACGAGCTCACAGAAGCGTACTTACATAACAAAAATCAGATCAACAAGAAGTCAGCAAGTTAGGAGAGTCCATGAACAAGGTCGTAATTGTTACCGGCGGGAGCCGAGGTATTGGTGCTGCAACATCTAAGCTATTAGCAAAACAAGGCTATGCGGTTTGTGTTAATTTCATCCAAAATGAATCGAGAGCTGAAGCGCTGGTTAACGAAATTAGAGAACAAGGCGGCACTGCTATCAGTGTGCGTGCTGATGTATCGGTTGAATCAGACGTTAAATCCTTGTTTGAAATTGCACGTAACAAACTCGGGCCAGTAACTCACTTGGTTAACAATGCAGGCATCTTGTTTACTCAATCTGCATTAGAAGATATTGAACTGGATCGCTTTGAAAAGGTCATGAAGTCAAATGTATCGAGCTGCTTCCTCTGCAGTAAAGCTTTTATCAAGCAAGCGGATGGTGCTGGCTCGATTGTGAATGTATCGTCTGCAGCGTCACGTACCGGAGCGCCATTTGAATATGTAGATTATGCGGCTTCGAAAGGTGCAATGGACTCCCTTACAAAAGGCTTATCTCTTGAACTGGCGTCAAGAAACATCCGTGTCAATGGTGTAAGACCTGGCTGTATCTATACTGAAATGCATGCCGATGGCGGCGAGCCGGGTAGAGTAGATAGGTTAGCTTCACAATTACCTTTGCAACGAGGCGGTACGCCAGAAGAAGTCGCAAACTCTATCGCTTGGTTACTGTCAGATGAAGCTTCTTATGTGGCTGGGTCATTTATTGATATTGCCGGTGGGCGTTAGGGTACTAAGGCTTTTACGCAAAAATAGAAATTAGTTAGAATCATAACGCAATAAATAGTACCCAATTAAAAGAACGAAACTAAGAGTACAAATATGAATAACTATTTTGAAAGCCCATTCGTGGGTAAATCACTTAAAGAACAAGTAACCAACCCAAATATCATTGTGGGTGAGCACAGTTACTACTCCGGCTACTATCACAACCATAGTTTTGATGATTGTGCGCGCTACCTTCTTCCAGACCGAACTGATATCGACAAGTTGATCATCGGTAGCTACTGCTCGATTGGTTCTGGTGCTGTGTTTATGATGGCAGGTAATCAAGGTCACCAAAACCAGTGGGTGAGTACATTCCCATTTTTCTACCAAGATGATGAAAAATTTGAAGGGGCGATCGACGGCTTCGAACGTTCTGGAGACACAGTGATTGGTAATGATGTCTGGATTGGTACAGAGGCGATGATCATGAGTGGCGTAAAGGTGGGCGACGGTGCCATTATCGCCAGCCGTGCAGTCGTGACCAAAGACGTTGAGCCATACTCAATTGTCGGCTCTAATCCAGCTCGTCATATCCGCTATCGTTTTAGTGAAACTGAAATTGCGAAGTTGCTAGAAATGAAATGGTGGGAATGGAATGAAGAGCAAATCAAAGGTGCAATGTCCTTGATGTGCTCTTCTGATATCGATGGCTTGTACCAGTATTGGAAGACTTTTGCTTAGCGTCTTCTGCTTGGTAAATTGAATCGTGATTTAGCTAGATACCGGCTCCGACTTGAAAGTAGAGTGCGGTATCTTCTTCGCTAAACGCAATATCAATCCCTGAAATGAGGCCATAACGTCTCGCGATAAGGTAACGAAATCCAACGCCATACGCTGAGTGTGAGCTTTGGTCAAACATATCGCTGTCACTGTCGCCAGCATAACCAATCCCAGTAAACACACCTGTTGACCAACGCGGCGTCCATTGTTTGCTTACTTGCACCTCTGCCGCAAAGGTATGCTCTCCTTGATAGCGGTTTCTCGCAATACCCCTTAGTTGAATGTCTGGATAGTATTGAGGCGATAGAAAGCGTTCGTCAGTCGACAAGGATTTGTATTGTCCACGCAGCGCGAGATTCCATTCTTTGTTGAGCTCCCAATAATTCAGTCCCTCTAGATTGAACGTTTGGTAGTTGTAATCACTGCCAAGTCCATCACCAAACCATAGATACTCAGCGACATAGTTATAGCCTTGACTTGGATTTAGAAAGCTGTTTTTACTGTCGTACTCCGCGATTAAGCCCAAGCCTGATGAAGTTGGTGAGGTATTCCCAATATTGTTTAGGATCTCTTGCGCTTTGGGGTGATTATTGAGTGACAATTTAGGTGCAAAAAACTGTTGAGATAGGCCAACTAACCATGGCGAGTCTTGGATTCTAAATTGAAGCTTTTGTATCCCTCCCATGCCTTTTAAGCCAAGCTCGATACCTTCATTTGGATCGAGTGGTGAAAGGGCATTAGGAGAACTTTGTCGATAGAAAGTCATGTTGATATCGCCGTAACCCAAACCACCAAGGTAGCGTATCGAATCCTCTTTCCAGCTTCGCTTGTGACCAATAAACGCCATCCAAGTGCCATTCTCTGTCGCAAAGCCACCGACTGCGGTGATTGCTGGTGTTAAGAGTTGTGCGCCGCCATCAAGGGACTTCTCCGCCAGTGCTTTGCGTGTGGTTTTCTGTTCTTCTGATTCATGAAGGAAGATACCAGTGAAACCACCACCGTAGCCAACCGCTGGCTCTGTAATGAGAATTGGGACGGGTAAAAAACCATAGGCATTTTCAGCTAGGTATTCACCCATGTCCAAGTGACCATCGATTGGGTCTATAAAACTCACCGCACTTGCTGTTGTAGAGACGAGCAAGAGAGCACTTGTGGCTATAGGTTTTAAGTTCATAACGTTCCGTATTATTCACTGTCCAATAACTTCAGTGTAATCAAACGAATAGATAGCGCAATAAAACGAACGTTATTAAGTAAGTTCAGCGTTTAAAAGTTGAATTGATTAGCAATTATCGTTGGATCATTTCGACATAATCAAGAATATCAATGGCATCTTGTCTTGTAATCACTCCTTGCCACGATGGGATTCCCTCTTCAATGTCACCTTCTAAAATGTCATCAACCAAGGAGTTCTTTGTCGTAAAGAACTCGCCAAGCTTATTGGGAATATTGGCGGGTTTGCTTGGCAGAGATGCTGCTGTTGGTCCATCACCTAAACCTTTGTCACCATGACACGTTTGGCAAAGCTGTTGATATTTGGTTTTGCCGTTGGCGAAGTGAGACGCATCATTCGCCGAGGCAGCGTTCGCAGTAAAAGACATCACTACAGCGATTAAACCAAAGTAAGCTAACAGGTGGTGATGGTTCGTAAATTTCATCGTCTTGTTCTCATGGTTATTTAACAACGTAAGAATAAGTGGGTGTGGGTAGAATAAACGTGAATAACCAAAGTGGGACTATGATTAAACCCATGAGCATCTGGTGTATATGCTGTTTCAATGTGATGTAAGTAAATGATTGATTATAAACAGTTTGCATAGTATGGCATATCGCATTAGCGTGATAGATGAATGGGAGGCATTATGATTAGTTGCAGTGATTACGATTATATTGAAATTGTGTGTATGCACAGGTACCCAGTTAAGCTGACCTTGAAATCCGGAGAACCGGTTGAGGGGATCGCTGTAGATACCCAGCGTAACCAAGACAAAGAAGAATGCATTAAGCTAAGTGTCTCTGGTCAAGAACAACTTGTTGTATTGACGGGAATTACTGAATTAGAAGTGTGTGTCGACAACCCTCATTTTAAGCAAAAATCTTTCAAAACGTCATAGGGTGACATATGAGTAATTCAATAGAGCAAAGCTACTGCACATCTTGTCGTGATCGTACGCAACACGTTGTTGTTTTGGTTAGAAAGGAAAGTGCATTTGCAGGCAAGCCAAACCAAAAGCGGCATGAATTTATCGCAGGCTTAATTAAAGGATGGTTTCTTGGTCCTTTTATCGCCTCTATGGATGAGTTTTCTCGTCATGTTGTTTGTGAAAAGTGCGGACACAAAGAGATTCAAGACTAGAATCGAGTTGGTTTAACAGTTGATGTAATAAATGGCTTAGGAAATAGAAGAGTGAAAGAACAAATATTAGAAGCGGTAAAGGCATATGGTTTTTCGGTAAGAACCAACAATACCGACGAGGTTGATCCAGCAAAGGCGAAAATAGGGCAATTGTGGCAAGGCTTTTTCGAACAAGCTTTTCCTAAGCTGACCCCAGACTCAAAGGTATACGGCGTTTACACCAACTACGAGTCAGATTTTACGGGTGACTTTGATGTGATTGCTTGTACCAATGCGCTTACTAATAACACCATTGACCAATTGGTCGAAACAAAAATTGAACCAGGAAAATACCTGACGTTCTCGGCACAAGGCGAATTACCACAAGCGGTGATCGATTTGTGGGGAGAAGTATGGGCTTATTTTAACGCGCCAGATTGCCCACATACACGAACGTACACAACCGACTTTGAGCTGTACAAAGGCGAAACTGAAGTCGAGATTTCAATTGCGATTCAATAACCTTTGAGCACTGATATATCCTGTAAAAGTTAATGAACTAAAAGAGCCGCTCGGTGTGAGCGGCTCTTTTGCGATATGGAATTATCCAAAAAGACAATCTTGCTTGGTGTCATTCCATAATGGGTACTGTTTCATTACTTGGGTATAGAGTTTACTTTCGAGGTGCGATCGCAACCAACGCCCAACGTTCTGGTATTCAGACTGCACAAACCATTTCTTTTCTACTCTAACAAACTGGCTGACGAATGGCATTACGGCAAAATCGGCTAGACTAGGGGAATCTCCAAACAAATAGTCGTGGTGAGCGAGCTTAGCCTCAAGTTCGCTGATAAAGGCTTCGCACAAGCTCCTACGTTGCTCGATGTCGTCATTGCGATAGCGAACAGAAGCGCGATACTTCTCTAAGTGACCAATAAACGCATTGTCATTACGTTGAATAAGCTGGTGGATTTGCTCACTGAGTGAAGGGTTACTCGAACGAAGAAGATCTTGAGGATCGTTCTGTTGAAGCGCCCACATCATCACATCTAAGCTCTGCTCAATAACTCTTCCATCGGGTAACACTAATACTGGAACCGTACCTTTTGGCGAACTGGCCAATAGTTCACTAGGCTTATCTTTGGTGACGATTTCTCTCAGCAGTACTTGTTGTTTCGATAAGGCGATGCCCATTCTTCCACGCATTGCGTAAGGACAGAGACGGAGAGAGTACAGGACAGGTAAAGCTGAAGGATTAGGCATTGTTGAGGTCATTGAGTTTGAAAAGTGTTGTACGGTGGTAAACAGATCGTGATGTGGGTAGAATACGCGGCTTAAAAATTATAAGTAAGTGAGCGACTTCAAAAATGAGCAGAAAAATTGAGTTATTAGCCCCTGGTGGCGATGTAGAAGCGATCAAAGCAGCCATCGTAGCCGGTGCCAATGCAGTTTATTGCGGTTTAGACACCTTCAACGCTCGTAACAGAGCTTCTAACCTGTCGTTAGATGAGTTGAACGGGGTAATCCGCCTTGCTCATGAATACGGTTGTGAGATCTTTCTAACGCTTAACGTTGTGCTGCTGGAGCACGAAACGAAGAGCATCACTAAACTATTAAACCAGCTGGTGAACACCAAGGTAGACGGCATCATTGTCCAAGATTTGGGCTTGTTTAACCTAGTGAAGAAGCACTTCCCATCGTTAGATGTTCACGCTTCAACTCAGCTAACCACACACAACGAAGGCCAGATTAAGTTCCTGTCTAAGATTGGTGCATCACGCGTTAACTTGTCTCGTGAGTTGAATCTGCCTGAAATTAAAATGCTGACTGAAGTCGCACACGAACATGATGTACTGACCGAAGTATTCGTACATGGCGCATTGTGTATCGCGTTTTCGGGTCAATGTTACTCAAGTTCAGTAAGTGTCGGTAACTCAGGTAACCGTGGCCGTTGTAGCCAAGCATGTCGTGATGAATATGAAATCACCAATGCGGGTAACCGTTTCCCACTAAACCTAAAAGATAACTCTGCGTACTATGATCTGCCTGAATTAGTCGATGCAAAAGTTGATTCGCTCAAAGTCGAAGGCCGCATTAAAGGCGCACACTACGTTTACACCGTGGTAGATACGTGGCGTAAGCAGATCGATAGCTTTGTACAAGAAGGTTTGTTGCTTGAAGACGACTCAAACCTACATAAAGTATTCAACCGTGAATTCACAAACTCTTTCCTCAAGGGCAACCTAACGAAAGACATGTTCATCGATAACCCTCGTGATAACAGCATTAACTATGCGGTTGAGCAGGCGAAAGAGAAGAACAACGAAATCTCAGTGGTTCAGATTCAAGAAGCGACAGTACAACTGCATGAAGCGAAAGATGTACTTGGTGACGAAATGCGTGACAAGATTAAGTTCCTTGATATCCGCAAAACGCCAGTTGCTATGTCTTTTAGCGCAAAAGCAGGTCAGCCATTTACGGTGACAGTGAAGACAGAAAAAGAGAACTTCACCCTGCAATCTAAATCGCTGCTTACTGCAACAGAAGAGAAAGCGATCACTCAAGAGCTACTTGAGAAGCGATTCAAAAACGTGAAGAGTGCGGTTCACACACTAGAAAGCCAAGATTTCAGCGAAGTGGACTCTGGGCTAGTGATTCCGTTGAAAGAAGTGTCTGACCTTAAAGACGAGATCGACTTCATTCTAAATGGCTCTGTTGAAGTGATTAAGCACGTTGAAGTGCCAGCACTGCCACAGCATCCTAAAGTGAACGAAAAGCCGACTATGTCAATGCTTATCGCTGATGTTGCAGACCTGCACCTATGTGATGTGACGGATGCGGACGTTTACTTCAAGCTACCAGAAAGCTTTAAAAAGCGTTGTAACAAGTACATCGATATCTTAGCGGCAAACCCACGTTTGATTCCGTGGTTCCCTGCAGTATTGATCGGTAAGGACTACGACGAAGCCGTTCGTATTCTTGAAGTCGTTAAGCCTGCTCGCATCGTGACCAATAACACGGGTATCGCATACAAGGCTTACGAAATGGGTATCGAGTGGGTTGCAGGTCCATTTATGAACACGACAAACTCTCACGCACTAGTGACGCTTAAAGAGGAGCTAAACTGTGCGGGCGCGTTCATTTCGAACGAGATCAACAAAGGTCAGATTCGTCATATTCGCCGCCCAGAGAACTTCAAACTGTTCTACAGCATTTACCACCCAATCTTGATGATGACTAGCCGCCAATGTTTCTTCCAAAGAACAGTAGGCTGTAACAAACCAAGCATCGAAGCGGGTTGTATGTTGAAGTGTGAGAAAGCTACCACGATTACTAACGTGAAAGGTATCTCGTTCGCTGTTGATAAACAGAAGGGTGGCTACCCAAGCATTTATAACCATGAGCAGTTCCTAAACCATGACGCTGTAACGGATTTCTCTGGCCTGTTTGACGAATTCTTCATTGACCTAACCAACATAGGCGCGGGTTCAAAAGAAGTTCAAGACAAGGTAGAGCTTATCAAGCACTTCGAAGGTTTAATCAACGGCGTTGAAGGCTCACAGCAACACCTAGAGCAACTTGTCGAGATCCGTACTAACGCTCAGTACGTCCAAGGTTTATAGGGCTCAAGGTTTATAGGGTTCAAAGTCTATAGCGGTAAAGTTCTATAGGGTTCGCGGCTATATGGGCGAAGGTTTATAGCTCTCAATACCGATAGCCCAAAGCTAATAGGCTCAAAAGACCAAACAAAAAGCCACTCAAAGTGAACTGACCCCCAATAGTTGGACACCAATTATTGGGGGTCTTTTTATGTCCAAATATAACCGAGAGCTAAAATGTATCATTGCTAAGCAATACTTAGATGGCACATCATCTCTCTACTTAGCAAAACAATATTCAATTTCTTCAAGACAGATACGGTATTGGGCTCAAGTCTTTGCCATCCATGGTGCTAACTCATTTTTACCAACTAAGCATGCTGCTACTGCTCAGGAAAAACGAAAAGCATTGAATTTAATGTGGACGAATGATTGGTCTCTCACGCACACTAGCGCAATATTAAACCTCTCATCCCCTGGGATACTCTCTGTCTGGCTCAAAAGATTTAATGAGCTCGGTATCAAAGGGCTCAAAATGCGCCAGAAAGGAAGACCTCCAATGAAACAGCACCCTCAACGTACCACTAAGCCTGATGATGAAATGACGCTTGAGGAGCTAAAAGAGGAGTTGCTCTACTTGCGAACCGAGAATGCCGTTCTAAAAAAGTTGGAAGAGTTGGAGCAGGAAAAAAACCGTCGAACAAAGAAAAAGCGGTCATAGCTCTAACTCTTAAAGGCAAGTACCCGTTAAAGCACTTACTGCACACTCTACAGCTGGCAAAAAGTGTCTTTTATTATCAGGCTCAAACGAGCAAGCGCCCAAATAGCTACGAACGTGAGCTGCGGTTGATAAAGTCAATTTATCATGAACATAAGGGACGATACGGCTACCGCCGTATTCACTTGGAACTAAAAAATCGGGGGTTCGTGCTTAATCACAAAACGGTTCAAAGGCTTATGGCCCAGCTCAACCTTAAATCGACGGTCAGGATTAAAAAGTATCGTTCATACCGAGGAGAGTCTGGAACAGCTGCTCCCAACGTGCTTGAAAGAGATTTTAGTGCGACTCAACCCGATGAAAAATGGGTAACTGATGTCACGGAGTTTAAAGTCAAAGAGCAGAAAGTATACTTATCTCCCGTTGTCGACTTGTTTACTCAGGAGGTGGTTGCTTATAGAGTGGCCAAGAATGCCTGCTTGCCGCTTGTCACGGATATGCTAACGGAGGCTATATCAACGCTTAAACCCAACTCAAAGCCAATTATACATAGCGACCAAGGTTGGCAATATCGTCATCGACAGTATCAGAAAAAGGTAGCGGAGAGTGGGTTAACGCAAAGCATGTCGAGAAAAGGTAACTGCTTGGATAATGCTGTTGCTGAAAATTTTTTTGCTTTACTCAAAACAGAGATGTATCACAACCAAAGCTTTGAAGATGCAGATGCTCTGATAGCGCAAATCAAAGAGTATATCGAGTACTACAATACCAATCGTATAAAAGTGAAACTAAAAGGCCTGACTCCGATAGAATATCGAACTCAGGCCTTGAAAGCCGCTTAACAGAAATGTCCAACTTTACGGGGTCACTTCAAACGAGTGGCTTTTTTATATCTGAGGTTTTTAATTCGGTCTGAATGAACGAGTCGTTTATTCCGTTACTGCTTCTTGTTTGAAGCATGGGCTTTTAAGCGTGTTCATGCGTTCAATTTCACTGGTTAGACGCAGTGACAGTAGCGCTTTTTGGTTCGATGCGAAGTCGAACATCACGATAGTCGCTGTCCCTACAGTAGTCAGCTTTTGTTGCGCTTTACTGACGATCGCGTATTCCATGGTAAAACGGTCGTCTTGAATATCGGTGACTCGTGAACCCACCATCAAAGTATCAGGGTAGGTGACTGGTCGGAAATATTTACAATAAGTATCGCCAAGGACAGGGCCAACTTTGGTGATTGCCATCTCTTCCATCAGCTCGACGTGTTTAAAGAAATCTAGGCGAGCGGTTTCAAAGTAACGAAAATACACAGCGTTGTTGACGTGATTGAGTGCGTCCATTTCTCCCCAAGCGACTGGGATTTCTGTTACTACCGGGTAGTCAGATAATAATGCTTCCATGCGAACTCTCTTATTGTTATTTATCCTTCATTGGAATAAAAACCCTACCGCTAATTTAACAAAACTGCAACACGTGTGATTTAAGTTTTTGAAGCTAGAAATCACACGTTGTCAGAGACTTGGCTGTTAGCTACTAACTGGTTCGTCACTCAGGTGTTTGAATTGGAGTTCAACCAAGCGTTGGTATAGTTCACAGCTATTGATGAGCGACTGGTGGTTGCCGATGTCTACAAGCTGTCCTTGATCGAGCACCGCAATTTGGTCTGCGTGTTTGATTGTCGATAAACGGTGGGCGATGATGATCGTCGTTCTGCCGCGCATTAATTCTTCCAATGCTTGCTGAACATGATGCTCACTTTCGCTGTCTAGGGCGCTAGTTGCTTCATCCAGTAGTAAGATGTTTGGGTCTTTCAAGATGGCACGCGCGATAGCAATACGCTGACGTTGACCACCAGACAGCCTTACGCCGCGCTCTCCTAGGAAACTATGGTATCCATCTGGTAGGTTCTGTATAAACTCGTGAGCGTGCGCTTTTTTCGCCGCTTCAATCACTTGCTCATCGGTCGCTTCTGGGTTGCCGTAGCGAATGTTATGGAACACATCGTTACTGAACAGAGCGGGTTGTTGAGGAACAAGCGCCATCTGCTTTCTTAGTTCGTTCGGGTCAAACTGATTGAGTTCCACGCCACCTAGCGTCACTTTACCCATTTGAGGGTCGTAGAAACGTTGCAGCAATTCAAATAGGGTAGTTTTACCTGCACCAGATGGGCCAACTAACGCCAATACTTTACCTTCGTGCGCGGTTAACGACAGGTTGCTTGTTGCTGGTTGATCCGGTCTAGACGGGTAACAGAAGGTCACATCATCAAAAGCGACTTCAGGTGTTAGGTTATCGAGCGATGTTGGATTATCGACTGGGGCAACGATGTGGCTTTCCACTTGTAGAATCTCAATTAAACGCTCTGTAGCACCTGCGGCGCGTTGCAGTTCGCCCATCACTTCAGAAATTGTACCTAGAGACGAAGCGACCATAATCGCGTAAAAGACAAATGCAGCCAGATCGCCGGCGGACATGGTACCGTTGATAACATCAGTACCACCCACCCAAAGCATGCCTGCAATCGCACTGAACACGATAACAATCACGCCAGAGATCAAAATAGCGCGCTGTTTTACGCGTTGACGACCAATTTCATAAGCCTTTTCCACTTCAAGCGCGAACGATGCTTTCTCTTGAGCTTCTCGGCTGTAGCTCTGCACGGTTTTGATGTGCTCAATCGCTTCTCCCGCATAAGAGCCGACATCAGACATCGAATCTTGGCTTTTACGTGATAGCGCTCTTACACGACGGCCGTAAACCAAAATTGGAATCAAGATAAACGGCACCGATGCCAACACGATCAGCGTGAGTTTAATGTTGGTCGCAAACAACATAATGATTGCACCAAGGCACATCAGCGCGCTACGCATCGCCATTGAGAACGATGAACCAATGATACTTTGAAGTAGCGTTGTGTCTGTGGTGATGCGCGACATGATGTCGCCACTGCCATTGGTTTCAAAGTAACTCGGATGAAGTGTTACAACGTGATTGAAGACGGAAAGGCGAATATCCGCACTTACACGTTCACCAACTGAAGAGACTAAGTAGAAACGGAAGAAGGTACCAATAGAGATCAATACCACAACGACCATGATGAATTGGATAGCACTACCAAGGTCGGATAATGATTGTTGGCTAAAACCCTGGTCAATAAGAAGGCGAATACCGTGTCCAACTGAAAGGGTTAAGCTTGCTGTGAAGATCAAAGCAATCAACGCTGCGATCACACGACCTTTATACGGCTGAATAAATTTAATCAGCTCAAGCAAAATGCTGAGGCTTTTCTTCTCTGGTTTTGATTCTGGATTCTGTTGAGTCTGTCGCTGAGTTGACTCAAGCGTAGAAGAGACATCGTTTTGCATATGATTGCCTTAGTGTTTGTCGCTTTAAGAATAGATGACTGGTTACTTGTAATACGTCTTGTACGCTGGCAAGTGCTAGTTATTGAGAATAAATGCCATTAAAGCATTTATTGGAGCGTCACGCTTCCTAGGAAACTCAATTTTCATTAATTCGTGTGCATTCGTTGTACGCGACGAAAGCTAAATAAAAGGAAAATTAAGCACTTATGTTCGCTGCTGTCAGGGCTGAAATCGAGTGGTTATCCCTGGTTTTTATGCAGGTATAGGGCCGCCATTAAGAACCTACTATCTTTGCTGACCAAGTGAGTTTGGATTTATAAAAACGTTTGCTTTTTGGTGTCATAGTCGAGTTTTCAACAACTTGGGTGATAAAGAGGTAAGAGCAGTTAATGAGGCTGTTTTTTGTGTAATATCTGTTACAAAAATTCAACAAATTAATTTTTTATACATTTTTCTTGCATAAAAGTTCAGTTTAAATAGAATAACTAGCAAATGACAATTAATGCAGTAATTCGGCATGAGTATTCAAGTAAAGAGCATCAACAAATCATACGGCGATATCCAAGTTCTTCACGACATCAGTTTTAACTGTGAGAGTGGCGAAACCTTGGTACTGCTTGGCCCAAGCGGTGCGGGTAAGAGTTCACTACTGCGTGTTTTGAACCTGCTAGAAATTGCTGATAACGGTGAGCTAGACATTGCGAATGAGCAATTCGATTTTTCTAGCCAGATCCAAGAGAAGCAGGGGCTGAAACTTCGTCGTAAAGTCGGCATGGTTTTCCAACAATACAACTTGTGGCCACACATGACGGTAATGGAAAACTTGATTGAAGCACCAACCAAGGTAGCCGGCTTAGATAAAGAAGAAGCGATTAAGCAAGCACAAACGGTATTAACGACCTTACAGCTTGCAGACAAAGCAGACGCTTGGCCATTGCAACTGTCTGGTGGTCAGCAACAACGTGTTGCGTTTGCTCGTGCTCTTATGATGAAGCCAGATGTATTACTGTTTGACGAACCAACGGCAGCACTCGACCCAGAGATCACCAACCAAGTCGTTAGCATCATTAAAGAGCTAAGCGGCACTGGGATCACTCAGGTTGTGGTGACTCACGAAGTTGATTTCGCCAAGAAGATTGCAAGCCATGTTCTTTACCTTGAGAAGGGTTACATCGTGGAACACGGCACCAGCGACGCATTTATTAATCCACAGACTCCAGAGTTTGCTGAATATTTGACTCACTAAGTAAGTCGCTCATTAAACCTAAGCTGACTCACTAAGTCACTGACTAGATTTACCTAAACACAACATCGATTAAAACAATCAAATTATAAGAATGGCCACAGGCCACTATCACAATGTATTCGGAGTAACAAAATGAAAAAGATTCTACTAGCTTCACTTATCGGCCTTGCTTCTTTCAATGCAGCGGCTCAAGAAGAAATCAAATTCGCAATGGAAGCAACTTACGCACCGTTCGAATATATGGACGAGAACAACCAAATCCAGGGCTTCGATGTTGATCTAGCAAACGCGCTTTGTGAAGAGATGAAAGCGACATGTACTTTCCACAACCAAGCATTCGATAGCCTTATCCCAGCTCTTAAATTCAAACGTTACGATGCAGCTATCTCGGCAATGGACATCACTGAAGCGCGTCTTCAACAAGTAAACTTCTCTGATGCTTACTACGACAACTCTGCAGCATTCATCTCTATTGAAGGCAAAGTAGCAGACCAAGCAGCACTAGAAGGTAAGCGTATCGGTGTTCAAAACGGTTCTACTCACCAAAGCTACCTACTTGAGCAGTTGCCAGGTGTGACTGCTGTTCCTTACTCAAGCTACCAAGATGCATTTATCGACATGAAAAACGGCCGTATCGATTCTGTATTCGGTGACACAGCGGTAGTCGCTGAATGGTTCAAGAAAGAAGACAACCTAACGTACGTTGGTGAGCAAGTAACAAACCAAGAATACTTCGGTAACGGTTTCGGCATCGCAGTAAACAAGAGCAACCCAGAGCTAGTTGCACAGCTTAATACAGCACTTGCAGCAGTGAAAGCGAACGGCGAATACGACAAGATCTTCAACAAGTACTTCGGTAAGTAATATGCAGTTAACGGGTTACTCTTTAGGGCTCGTCGAGGCAAGCTGGATGACTATTCAGCTTGCACTCGTAAGCCTATTGGTTGGATTAGTTTTAGCGGTATTGTTTGCTGGCGGTGAAATGTCTCGTCGTATTGCAATCAAATGGCCGACAACCGCGTTCGTGACAATCGTACGTGGTCTGCCAGAAATCTTAGTGGTTTTGTTTATCTACTTTGGTTCAACACAAGTGCTCTTCATGATCACTGGTGACTTTATTGAAGTTAGCCCGTTCTTATCTGGCGTTGTTGCGTTGTCACTTATCTTTGCTTCTTACGCTTCACAAACCATTCGTGGTGCATTGAAAGCTGTAAGTAAAGGGCAGAGAGAAGCGGCGAGTGCATTGGGTATTCCTCAATCTCGCGCATTTTTCAGAATCGTATTGCCACAAGCAGTTAGACACGCACTACCAGGTTTAACGAACCAATGGTTGGTTCTACTTAAAGACACCGCATTGGTTTCACTGATTGGCGCAACCGATCTATTGAAGCAAGCGCAGTTAACATCAGCAGCAACGCACGAAGCATTTACTTGGTACGCAACGGCGGCAGCTATTTATCTAATCATCACATTGATTACGCAAAGAGCAGTAAAAGTGATTGATGGTAAGTTCTCTATTCAAGGTTTGGGTAATAAAGGGGCAATGGCATGAATCAACAATACCTCTCTCAAATGCTTGAAGGCTTAGCCACCAGTCTTCAACTGACCGGCGCTTCACTGCTTGTTGGTTGTATCTTGTCTCTGTTGATGACGGTAACACTTATCCTAAGATTACCTGCGATTCACTGGGTAACACGCGGCATCATCACCTTGTTCACTGGCACACCATTATTGGTTCAGATCTTCTTGGTGTATTACGGCCCGGGTCAGTTCGATTGGATTCGTGAAAGCTTCATGTGGACGTGGCTGAGCCAACCTTGGTTCTGTGCAATGTTAGCATTGGCCTTGAACACCGCCGCATACAGCACGTTACTGTTCAGAGGCGCATTCAACGCAATTCCAGCAGGGCAGTGGGAAGCATGTCGTGCACTAGGTATGGACAAAATCGCAACGCTTAAAGTGTTACTGCCATACGCACTGCGTCGCGCCGTTCCAGCCTACTCGAACGAAGTTATTCTAGTCTTCAAAGGCACATCACTAGCAAGCACCATCACCATCATGGATTTGATGGGCTACGCTCAACGTATCAACGGCCAAACCTACGACACACTGACCGTGTTCGGCATTGCTGGCGCATTCTACCTAGCAGTAAACGGCATTTTAACGCTGATCTTCCGCCAAGTAGAAAAGAAAGCCCTAGCATTCGAAGCCGCGTAAGCTAGCCACTCACAAGCTTAATCAACGTATAAAGCCTGCCATTTATGTTCGCATAGATGGCAGGCTTTTTTTGCTTTCAACATGGTTAGAAAGGCTGTGGGCACATACAGTGCGAGAGGATTATCGCTAGATTCATACCATATGGGAATATGCTGAATTTTGTTATTCGATGTGCCTATCTATGTTTTAAGTCACTGAAAATAAAAAATTAATTGTGGTAGAGTGGTGTTCATATAAAGCTAGATAGAGTGATTCTGTATTTAAGTGCAGAATTTTTCTGTCTAATAGCTCTTATGCGCACCGAATAATGAAGCTTCATAGGAGGAATTATAAATGGACGATTTTTACATAGATCCAAAAGGATTGGCAGCATACTATGAAGTTCAATGGCTTGATAAACTTCGCTTAAGTGGAGTGTCTGAACAATTCGAAAGTAAATCTAAGTACGTACCGGAGTCGTTTATCTCCTCAAAACACACACAACGCGTAGCTAAGTTTATTATTGATGCTCTCGAAGCTGAGAGTATTGAGCCTATTGACGCATTAGAGGTAGGGGCAGCTTTGGGACGAAATAGCTACGAGTTAGTTACTAACATACCAAGCATTAGTTCTGTCACAGTTGTTGAGCCGTCTCACCGCTTGCTATCAAACCTCAAACAAATACTAATTGACGGTACTAAATGTGAATTCCCTTATATCAAGAGCTTGAAAGAGTTGGGGTGTTTGGACTTTGATGCTTCAACAATAGCAAAAGCGTGTGATCATGTATCATTTACTTTAATTGAAGCACCTTTCGAGCGTGGTGTGGTTAAGAAAGAGTTTGATTTAACAGTTTGCCTCAATGTACTGGATCAATGTGAATCGCCTAAAACTTTAGTAAACGCATTGATGGATGCAACTTCTTTTAATGGAATGTTAGTTTTATCATGTACTTATCAGTGGAACAAAAAGCATTTAAAAGAAGAAAGTGAAGCTGTTAATGATATAAACGACTATTTTGGAGAGGGTTGGGAAAAGCTATCTGAAGATGAACATGAATACAAGATAAGATTTAACGAAAGGTATTCGTTACTATTTCTTTCCCATGTAGTCGCTTACAAAAAAGTTGGTGGCTAACGTTTGGTACGTGCGCATAACAAACAATTTAGTAGTGATTCAGCACGCGTGGTATTTTTACTATGCGTTAGGTTTGGTGGTTAAGGTGTTATGCGGAAGCTTAGGTATTGCGTTGCTCACATATATGGTCTCCCCCAGTTTTGCAAGCCAGCAGTATGATTAAAAGCGCAGGTTAACTTCCATATATACGGCCTGTTTAACGGCTATTGCCTTGGCCAAGATGAGGAAGTCGAACACGAAGTCCTAATCACCTTATCGACTTTATAAGACAGTGTGAGCATAAGGTTTTCAACGTGTAGGATTTATCCTGTTATTCATCTTACTACGTACTTTGCAAAGGGTTGGTGATTCTCATTAGCTTTGTGTTGGTCGATACTCTTCATTTTTAGTGATAACTGCCCACGCTATGCGCATGAGTTTGTTTGCTAAAGCGACAGCGGCTCTGTTTGGTCCTCGTCGCTCTTGGAGTTCAAGCATCCACTTACTGAGATTATCGGATTTAAATTTGGCGCGCCTCAGCGCTGCTCTTGCTCCATGAACGAGTAGGGAGCGGATATACGTGTTGCCTCTTTTGGTTATCCCAAGAAGAATGACTTTGTCACCGCTGGTATCTTGCTTCGGCACAAGGCCCATTGCGGCGGAGGCATCTCTACCGGTTTTGAACTGTTGTCCAGAGCCAAGCCATACCGCAACGGCTTGGCTAGTGAGTGGCCCAAAGCCTGGAATAGACATGAGTCGCTTTGCGTTTTCGAACTGCTTGATGGTTTGGTTAAGTTTATCGTCGAACCATTTTACTTGTCCGTCGATGTATAAATATCGTTCGTACTGATGGGATATCAGCTCTCTTAATATACAAGACAGTTGGTTTTCATCGTTCTCGAGTATTTCGGGTATGGCCTTTCTAAAGGCAGCGGCTCCTTTGGGCATAATGATGCCGTATTCAGAGATAAGGCCACGCACTTGATTAACGATGCGAGTTCTTTCAGTGACGAGCAGCCGTCTCATTCGAATAAGAGATTGGATGTCTTGTTGCTCGACGGATTTATGAGGGACAGGGTGAGGTCTTTTATAGAGCGCGACTTCGGCAATGGCTTCGGCGTCGTTATAGTCGTTTTTCTGTTTACGCCTTTGAGTTTTCACATGTTGGGGTGCGTAGAGTATCACTTTGTGACCGAACTGAGAGAATTCACGAGCCCAATAATGGGCACCAGAGCATGCTTCCATAGCAATGGTACAAGGCTCTTTATTGGCGATGTAGCTAAGTAGCTTACTTCGTTGAAGTTTTTTACGAGAAAGGTTCTTTCCTTTATGATTGATTTCAAAAAGAAAGAAGATATTTTTTGCTAAATCGATGCCGATGATTTTATGCTGAGTCATGGTCTTCTCCTTTTACTTCGGACCTGAACACTCCAAGCATGGCTTACAGTCATGTGAAGTGGTAGGGGGAGACCATCTCATCACCTTAATGCTGCACTATGTCCTTGGAGATAAAATGAGAAAACTATCAATCATTACATTGGGGGTATCAAATATCGAGTCCTCAGCAAAGTTCTATGAAGCCGTACTTGGATTAGAGCGCACAGGTTATCAATCTGACGAAATTGTATTCATGGATATTGATGGTCCGGAACTAGCTCTGTTTCCCAAATCCGAATTAGCAAAAGATGTTGGTATTGAACCAAATGGTTCAGGTTTTGCCGGTATTACACTGGCTAGAAATGTTAGTTCGTCTCGTGAAGTTCTTAGCCTGCTGAAAAAAGCTGAAGATAATGGTGGAAGAGTCGTCAAACAAGGACAGCCTGTGTTTTGGGGTGGTTTTTCAGGTTACTTCTCTGATCCAGATGGGTACTTGTGGGAGATTGCTGTAGGTTCAGAGCTCTACAAAGCAGAAATCGAGTAACGCACATAACAATTGTTTAAGATTGATTCGCAACACGTGGCATTTTCACTATGCGTTGGTTTTAGTGTTTAAGGTGGTTTGCAGCGGCTTTGGTATTGCGTTGCTCACACCCTGACAGGGCGTTGATATGACCCCCACTGTCAATTAAAAACGTAGAAGTTTCTGCTCCCTCATTTCAGAGCCTTTGTTCATTTTGGGATAGTGTTACCGCATAGATGAAGCAAGTAATGTCGTCGGTTCTCATGCTGATATACGTGGATTGCTCATCGTTTGATGAGTAGAGCCTACCTTACTTGTTCCGTCGTAGCACCTGTCTTCAGTCTATGCTCGTGGTTCAATACAGCCGAAGCTATATTGCCGTCCTAACGCCGTCGGTGTTTGTGCCACTCCCGATGCTTTATCCAATGCGATAACACTAATTCTGTCTTCATGCCGGTAAACGAGCGATTCGAGTTCTAGGATCTACGTCGCTAATGACAACTTCACGCGCAATGGCCCAGATGTAAGCGATCATCTCTCTTGCGATGGCGACCACAACGACATTTCGGTGTTTACCTTTTTGTAATAGTCGTTGGTAACGACGACATAACCTTTGCTGGGCTTGCCAAGCGATATCAACTATCTCTTTAGGCAGCCCTTCTTGCCTTAGTTGCAGCTCTACAGATATGTTCGCTTTATGCTTATAGGTGTGTGCGCCTTCAACGAGTAACCGTCTGGCTCGACTGTTGCCACACTTTGTTAAGCTGCCACGACGAGTTTTACCTCCACTGGAGTTTTCTGTTGGAACAAGCCCAAGGTAAGCCATAAGCTTTCTTGGATGGTCGAACCGCCGTAAGTCACCCAGCTCAGCTATTGTGCCAAGAGCTACGAGTAACCTAACACCCCGCATAGCTTGAATGGCTTTCACAACAGGATAGTATCGCCAGTTTTTGACCTGATGGAGCAGTTCATTATCGAGTCGTTGCAGCCGCTGTATCCGCTCATTGATTGTAATGATCATCTCTTGCAAGACGATTTGTTGACTATGGTGAGGAAGAATGAGGTCGGTCAGCCACCGTAGATGCTTTTTAGACCAGTTATCATTGACCGTCGCTTGGATATTATTGCGAAGAAGAAAGCCTTTGAGTTGGAACTTTGCGTCTTTGAGATCTTTCATTGCCGTTTCTCTGGCACGCGAGAGATCTCGAATAGCTTCATCTTCGGCTTCTGGTACATAGATGGGTGTAAGCTCTTCGGCTTTTAACAGCTTGGCGAGCTTTGCTGCGTCTCGTTTGTCAGTTTTAACTTTATCGCCTGGCTTCTTAGGTATAAGTGATGGAGCGACGACATAGCAGCAGTGTCCAAGGCTCGTAATCAGGCGATAAGTCCAGTAACCACACGGTCCTGCTTCATAGACAAAGTGCAGAGTGGCTTTTGGATACTTGGATTGCAGTTGTCTGGCTAATTTAATAAGCGCGGACTTGTTAGATTTAATACGGCCAAGGTGTTGTGGGTTTGCCCCTCGATGTTCTTGTAAAACAGCGACTTGAATAAATGACTTATGCGTATCTAAGCCAATGAAAATTATGCTATCTTTACTCATGCTAGCCTCCAAATTTAGTTGTTTGACGCACTAATTATGGCTCTGGCTTAAAGCTAACCCACGATATTGGAGGCTAGCACCTTTCGTGGGGGTCATTATGTCTATAAGTACAGGCGAGATTCGAGGTTGTCTGAAGGATTTTAATATGGATATTTATACTGTTTTTACATTCTTATTGGTTATTTCATTAATGGTAATGTCTCCAGGTCCCAATGGTATATTGCTTGTAAAAACTGTTCCAGTTTCAGGCCAGAAGCATGGTTACGCAAATGTTTTGGGGATAGTGGCAGCGTTTTATCTGCACGGGACATTATCAGTATTCGGCCTTTCTGCAATTATAGTTTCATCAGCAAGTTTATTTTTTGCAGTGAAGGTAATAGGTGCAGTATACCTTGCTTACTTAGGTGTAAAAGCAATAATATCAGCATTCAAAAAAAGCAACGTACTCGAAAATACTACCGAGAATAGACCTAAAAGTTCTGCAAAAAAATTGTCATCTTGTTTTTTCGAAGGGTTATTAACGAATCTTCTAAACCCTAAAGTTTCTATTTTTTATCTAGCAGCATTTCCACAGTTCATTAACTTTGAATCAAATGCGATTGCATCCTCTTATATATTGGTTAGTGTTCATGCTATGTTTGCAGCATTATGGTTTTCATCTATGGTATTTCTGATAGGAAAATCAACATCGCTTGCCAAGTCAGGTAGAGTGTATAAGCTATTCCAATCAGCTAGCGGAGCAGTATTACTTTGGTTTAGTTACCGTGTGGCGACAGCCAAGTAATGTACTTATAACAAGCTGTTCAAGCAGGACTTCTAACTGTTGGCTGGTTTCGCTTCGCTCACAATTTTGGCCAGCTATTATCAGTCCCTCAACAGGGCGTTGATATGACCCCCACTGTCAATTAAAAACGTAGAAGTTTCTGCTCCCTCATTTCAGAGCCTTTGTTCATTTTGGGATAGTGTTACCGCATAGATGAAGCAAGTAATGTCGTCGGTTCTCATGCTGATATACGTGGATTGCTCATCGTTTGATGAGTAGAGCCTACCTTACTTGTTCCGTCGTAGCACCTGTCTTCAGTCTATGCTCGTGGTTCAATACAGCCGAAGCTATATTGCCGTCCTAACGCCGTCGGTGTTTGTGCCACTCCCGATGCTTTATCCAATGCGATAACACTAATTCTGTCTTCATGCCGGTAAACGAGCGGTTTGAGTTCTAGGATCTACGTCGCTAATGACAACTTCACGCGCAATGGCCCAGATGTAAGCGATCATCTCTCTTGCGATGGCGACCACAACGACATTTCGGTGTTTACCTTTTTGTAGTAGTCGTTGGTAACGACGACATAACCTTTGCTGGGCTTGCCAAGCGATATCAACTATCTCTTTAGGCAGCCCTTCTTGCCTTAGTTGCAGCTCTACAGATATGTTCGCTTTATGCTTATAGGTGTGTGCGCCTTCAACGAGTAACCGTCTGGCTCGACTGTTGCCACACTTTGCTAAGCTGCCACGACGAGTTTTACCTCCACTGGAGTTTTCTGTTGGAACAAGCCCAAGGTAAGCCATAAGCTTTCTTGGATGGTCGAACCGCCGTAAGTCACCCAGCTCAGCTATTGTGCCAAGAGCTACGAGTAACCTTACACCCTGCATAGCTTGAATGGCTTTCACAACAGGATAGTATCGCCAGTTTTTGACCTGATGGAGCAGTTCATTATCGAGTCGTTGCAGCCGCTGTATCCGCTCATTGATTGTAATGATCATCTCTTGCAAGACGATTTGTTGACTATGGTGAGGAAGAATGAGGTCGGTCAGCCACCGTAGATGCTTTTTAGACCAGTTATCATTGACCGTCGCTTGGATATTATTGCGAAGAAGAAAGCCTTTGAGTTGGAACTTTGCGTCTTTGAGATCTTTCATTGCCGTTTCTCTGGCACGCGAGAGATCTCGAATAGCTTCATCTTCGGCTTCTGGTACATAGATGGGTGTAAGCTCTTCGGCTTTTAACAGCTTGGCGAGCTTTGCTGCGTCTCGTTTGTCAGTTTTAACTTTATCGCCTGGCTTCTTAGGTATAAGTGATGGAGCGACGACATAGCAGCAGTGTCCAAGGCTCGTAATCAGGCGATAAGTCCAGTAACCACATGGTCCTGCTTCATAGACAAAGTGCAGAGTGGCTTTTGGATACTTGGATTGCAGTTGTCTGGCCAATTTAATAAGCGCGGACTTGTTAGATTTAATACGGCCAAGGTGTTGTGGGTTTGCCCCTCGATGTTCTTGTAAAACAGCGACTTGAATAAATGACTTATGCGTATCTAAGCCAATGAAAATTATGCTATCTTTACTCATGCTAGCCTCCAAATTTAGTTGTTTGACGCACTAATTATGGCTCTGGCTTAAAGCTAACCCACGATATTGGAGGCTAGCACCTTTCGTGGGGGTCATTATGTCTATGCTTTTCGGGAGAATGTATGGAAGTTTCGCTGTATAGCACAAAAGGTTCGAATAGTTCTGAAAGGGTGGAGTGGGTACTAAATTTTAAGGGTATACGTTACGATAGAATTGAGGTTAGCTCTGACGAACTAACGACCACATACCTAGATGTAAATCCTTTTGGCTATGTCCCATGTCTTTGTGTCGATGGCTCGGTATTCTCTGAATCAATGGCAATTATTGAGTATTTAGAAGAACGCTTTCCTAATCCAAGCTTATTTGGTAAAAGCCTCAATGAAAAAACTCATATCCGCAGAGTTTGTGAGTATGTAAACTCCAGTATTCACTCTCCCCAAAACAGAACAGTGTTAAGGTATATGCGTCCAGAGTTAGATGAGATGTCAAAGCGAGCACTTCGGGGGAACTGGATTATGCGTTGTTTAGAAAAGCTAAGTACAACGCTCTGTTGTGATTCAGGATTTGCAGTGGGTAACGACTTTAGCGTAGCCGATATATTTGTCGCTTCAATCTACAAAAAAGCGTTGCAACATGGTTGTGTGAGAAACGACTTTTACGACAAGCATTTGATGTACATAAGGGCAAATGACAGTGTTTTGATTTCAGAACCACAAGCATAACAAACTGTTTAAAATTGATTCACAACGCGTGGCGTTTTCCATCCAATAGTTGAGTTCGATTTCTACGATGGTAAGGTTAAGCTTTGTCGTCGCATTGCTCATACTTTTATGTGGCGTTAGTAGTCAGAAGTAAAAAGGATTTATAGATGGAATTAAAGTATCGTTCAGCTGAATTTGAAGATTTGGAAAGTCTTGTTGCTTTGCTTTCAAATGACCCACTTGGTAGTAAAAGAGAAGATGCGTCTATTCCGTTGAATCGTGGCTACATTGAAGCGTTCGAAGCGATTGCGTGCGATCCAAACAACGAATTACTGGTTGTTGAACTGGAAGGCGCTCTGGTCGGGATGCTTCAACTAACCTTTATTCCGTATCTGACTCATATTGGTAGTTGGCGTTGTCTTATCGAAGGTGTTCGAATCCATAGTGACTATCGAGGACAAGGTTTCGGTGAGCAAATGTTCGGACACGCTATCGAACTGGCAAAAAACAAAGGCTGTACAATCGTTCAGTTAACAAGTGACAAGCAGCGCCCTGATGCCATCAGGTTCTATGAGAAACTTGGATTCAAAGCAACGCATGAAGGGTTCAAACTCGCGTTGTAGGCTATTTGCTCGCAATCTGCTTCAGTGATTCATTTCAATCTTCTTCACCTTTAGCATGCTCTAATAGGCCAGTATGAACAAACAACTTGAATATTTAATCCATCAAGTTCCTGAGTTAGTTGAGACTGCTAAAGTGTGTCGAGAAGTAGGGCTGCCAAACTTCTATATTGCTGGTGGCGCTATTACTCAAGTAGTCTGGAATAGTATTGAAAATAAGCCACTTCTCGATCAGGTGAAGGACTTTGATATCGTTTATTTCGACAGTTCTCAGCTCACCAGTGAGGATGAGTTTAAAAGGCGCATCTGTTCTCGGTTAAGTCATATCGTAGATATTGATGTAAAAAATCAGGCAACTATCCATGAGCGCTATTCGACCAAGTTCGGATGTTCTATTCAGCCATATGAGTGCGTTGAGCAAGGTATTGAATCTTGGTTATCTGCTTTTGCTATTGGCTTCACCATAGAAGGGGCAGATCACATCAGAATATTTGCGCCTTACGGATTAGAGGACGCATTTAATATGTTGATAAAGCCAAATAAGCGAGCAATGACTGAAGAGAACTACAGCAAAATGACAGCTAGTTACAAAGCTAGATGGCCGCAAGTGCGAGTCTTACCTTGGGATTGATTTACCAATAAGTGTTTATGGAGTGGATAGATGGGAACTGTAATAGGCTTGGTCGTTTTAGCGGCGCTACAGTAAGTAACATTAACGAAGTACGAAGATTCAAAGTGTATAAACGGGCTTGAAATGAGAGCCCGTGACTTGTATTTGAGGCTTAAGGGTACCCTAGACAAGGAGTGTAAATATGAAGCAAGACTTTTCTACATTAGCGACAACCGAGTACGGAAACATATTGGGTAATCAGTACTTTATGGATTTCAATATTGGTCCTCTTTGGCAGGACATGCCGCGAATTTGTGGCGAAGCTTTTACGGTTCAATTAGCTGCTGGTGATAACTTAATGCTTCATTCTGGAATATATGAAGCACCAAAAGGCTCAATCATTGTCGTCGATGGCGTTGATAGCGAATATGCAGTAGCAGGAGGCAATGTATGCGCAGTTGCTAAGAGCCGAGGGATAATAGGCTTTATTATTGACGGTGTCATTCGGGACTTAGGTGAAATTACAGACATGAAATTCCCAGTTTTTGCTAAAGGTGTTCATCCAGTTCCGGGAAAAAAAGAGGTTTATTCTGAACTAGGTACTGAAATTAGATGTGGAGGTATAAACGTCTCAACGGGAGATATCATTGTGGCTGATATCGAGGGAATTGCTGTTATTCCTCAGTCCAGAAAATATGAGGTATTTTTAATGGCTTCAGAGAAATCCAATAAAGAAGCCTCGTTAACATTGGCTCAGTGGGAAGAGAACCATAAGGCGAAGATTAAGCAAGCAATAATTTGTGCGAAACAAAAACAAAGCGTGCAAAATGATGTAGGTTGACGCAAAGACTTAAGACTTGCGTTACATGACGTTCACCGAAGACTGAGTTCTCTATCGAATAATTGAGATATAAGTGCATTTCAGATGCGCTGTTTTTGATAATTAACGTTCCCTGTCGATTATCGAATTTTTCTTCAAGCTAACTACTAAGACAGGGAACTGAAATGAATAGATTAACATGGACTGCACTTGGGCCGCTTTTGCTCTCAATGGTCATGGTGTTTAGCACTTATAGTTATGGAAGCGAGAGTGGGTCAGAAGCGTTTACTGTCTCTTTGGCGTTGTCTGCGCCTTTAATTTTTACCTTTTTGCTCGTTTTCTCATTTTGCCGAGATGGCGCTGCTGACAGGCATGCGTTACTTGGAACTATTGCCATTTGTATGCACTTATCTACGGTTTTGTTACATGTTTGGTGGAATGGATTCATGTTCACCGATGTGACCAGAAACGACGGTTTAGGGCCAGCGCAAGGATACTCTGGTTTGATACTTTGGCTGGGTAGTATCAAGGCAATGATCATTGGCGTCGCTGTTGGAGTCTGCGCACATTTCGTGACTCGAATGGTTAGAAGGCTCGCCTTAAGATAAGATTGCCGAGCTTACCAATACCTCTAGCAAAAGGAGTTTGAAGTATGTTTTATAGCAAGGAGCTCAACAAAGGGTTGCTGCTGATCCTCATTGTGCTGAGCGTGTTTATTGTATTTACATCGAACAACGGCTTCGGTTCCTTCTTCGCCCTGTCGATAAACGCTCTAATAGCGATTCTCTTTTTCTCCATGACGATTGAGCTCAAAGGCGATACGCTGACTTGGTATTTCGGCTTTGGTTTTTGGCGAAAGGTTGTAAAGGTATCTGATATCGTCGACACATCGTTTTACCAAACTAAGTGGTATCAAGGTATTGGTATCCGAATGTTGAGCGATGGTTGGTTGTATAACGCATCGACAGGCTCAGCAATAAAGCTAAGCTTAAGCGATGGAAAACATATCTATATTGGTTGTAAAGACGCACAAGGTTTGAAGGCTGTCCTGAAACCGTGATGAGTGTGAACACAGAAAGAAGATGAGTTTATAATCACGAAAAGATAAAGACGTTTTAATACTCAACAAACATACGTTAAAAGGGATAAGGATATGTCTGTTAGCGCGAAGATATTACATTGCGGGAACTGCAATAAAGAGACGCCCCATATAAGGTTAAGTTCAACAGAAATTGAAGCGAAACAACTAGATAAAAATACGTTGAAGTCGCATGTGTTGAACATCGTGTTCGGTGTGTTGTTGGGAACTCAAAAGTCTAAGTCTCAAATTAGCTATTTCAAGTGCTCAGTGTGTCACGCAGAGTATGATAATGATGAAAATGTTCCAAATGGTTGGAGCTAGTGGGTTATAAAAATTAAAGGTAAGTTGTGATTGAAT
This sequence comes from Vibrionales bacterium SWAT-3, assembly GCA_000169995.1. Taxonomy (GTDB): domain Bacteria; phylum Pseudomonadota; class Gammaproteobacteria; order Enterobacterales; family Vibrionaceae; genus Vibrio. The sequence continues at coordinate 64,201 of AAZW01000007.1, forward strand.
TTAAAACGGTAGGTCTATTTGTACTTACGGCGATAGCAGAAATCGTAGGGTGTTATTTACCTTACCTCTGGCTAAGGGAAGACAAGAGTATTTGGTTACTGATCCCAGCGGCAATAAGCCTTGCCGCATTTGCTTGGCTACTTACGCTGCACCCTACAGCAACAGGACGTGTTTATGCGGCTTACGGTGGTGTGTACATCTCAGTTGCTCTGGTATGGCTGTGGCTTGTCGATGGCGAGAAACCAACAACGTGGGATCTAGTTGGTGGTTCGGTGGCGCTGCTTGGTATGGCGATTATTATGTTCGCACCAAGAAACGTGTAATTAGACGCTTGTAGTGGCGCAATTTAAATCGCTTATTTTCAAGAAGGAATGAGAGTACATGACAAAGGTTGATTGGCACAAAAATCAGATAGATGAGAACACGTTAATTACAGATAGTTATAAAACGACTCAGAATGTCCGTCGATACTTTAAATCCCAACTTGGTGAGCAGTTTAAGTTTGATCGTGATTTCATGCTTTGGATGAAAAGCTCAACAGGATTAACGATGGGTGATGCTGTACAAGAGTGGTCGAAGCGCAACGAAGCTAAGTAGTCACGTTTGTATGAATAGAAAAATACCGCTGATTGATTCAGCGGTATTTTTTTGCTTATTGCTTCGGTGAATAGCGTGTTGGTCTTTTAGTTTACCGAAGCTAACTCAACACTTTCTGTATTGTTAGAGACTTTCCAATCACCACCGAGTGCTTTGTATACAGCGATAGTCGTGTTCGCGGTTTGCAGCTTGGCGGCCACTTGGCGGTCTTGCATCATTTTTTGTTGTCTTTGTGCATCCAACACAGACAAGTAATCAACAAGGCCAGCTTTGTACAAGGATTTTGCCTTACTGACGGCGTTATCAACGGCACGAGTGGCTTCATCAATGCGCTTTTGATTCTCTTGGCTGCGGCCGTACGCGAACAAGCTTGAGTCTACTTCAGCGAATGCGCTGTCTACCGAATGTTGATAGTTAAGTGCTGCTGAGCGGAATGTCGCTTCATTCATCTGGACCATGGCCTCACCGCGGCCACCATCAAACACATTCCAACTAATACCCGCTGACGCAGCCCAACCGAATGAGTCGCTGCTGAATACGTCGTCAAAACTTCCAGCGGTAACGCCAGGGGTTCCTGTTAAGAAGAACTTTGGATAACGATTGGCAATACTCGCACCAAGTTCCTCGTTGATAGCGGCCATTTCACGTTCTGCGATGCGAATGTCTGGGCGCTGTTCCAATAAATCTGAAGGGATGCCTGTCGGGATAACATCCTTCATTCGTGGCAGAGTATAGTCACCCGCTAAACGCTGATTAACGTTCGAAAGTGATTCGCCTAGTAATACCGCCATACGCTGCTTGTGAACCTGTTCTGCAATTTCTAACTGAGGAACAATAGATTCCGTTGCAGCGAGCATAGCTTGGGCTTGTGCTAAATCTAACTCAGAGCCATAACCGCTTCGAACCACTTTGGTTACGAGTTCAAGTGTGCGTTGTTGGTCTTGTATGTTCTCCATTGCAATTGCTTTGCGTTCTTGTGCGCCACGGTATTGAAGGTAGTTGTGGATCACGTCTGCGGTGATTAAGGTATTTAACCCTGATTGGAAGATTTTGGCTTGTTCGACACGAATCGAAGCTGCGTTTGCTTGTCTGTCGATGCGTCCAAACAGGTCCATTTCCCACGCGATGCTCGCGCCAAGAAAACCGCCATCGTGTTGTGCCTCCAACAATGACATACCGGTTGCTGATTCAACCGCATCTGATGCGCCAAATACGGGGCCGAGTAGGGAGTCATTCTCACTCAGTTGGTAGTTGTAGTAACCACCACCGACATTTACGGTCGGTACTTTGAAAGATTCAACAACACTCTTATAGGAGTTCGCCATATTGATCCGCTCAGCAGCGAGTTTGAGTGGTATGTTTTGGCTTTGCACATCAGAAACTAACTGATTGAGTGTCGGATCATTGAACTGAGTCCACCAATGGTTCTCTTGTTGATTTGTCTCACTGTGGCTTTCACTGTCTTGGCTGTACAAGAAGGTTTCTGCCATTGTGGTTTGTGGTTCCACGTAATCTGGGCCAACCGCACAACCGGTGAGTAACAAGGCTAGGGCAATAGGAGCCACTTTAAACTTAGGTAATCGATACATGTTTACTGCTCCTTATTGAGTGACGTTAGTTTGTTGGTTATCTGTATTGCTCGGCGTCGCGTCAAGCACAACAACAGCATCCTTTATCGCATCTGAAATACTCACGGTTTCTTCGGCACGATAGAAGAGTTTGTATAGCGCGGGCATCACGAACAGAGACAACACGGTTGCAGCCGCCAAACCACCAATAATCGTTGCTGCCATCTGGTCGAATAGGAGGTCCGTCAGTAGCGGAATCATACCAAGAGCGGTTGTTAGTGCGCCCATTGAGATCGCCATGGTACGGTTCACGGTTGCTTCTTTAATGGCATCCGACAGCGTACGACCATTGGTGCGTTCCAGTTCAATCTGGTCCATCAGTACAATACCGTTTTTGATGATCATGCCTGTTAGGGTGACTGCACCAATCAAAGCCATAAAGCCGAAAGGTTTGTCCAATAGCAACAAGCTGAATGTCGCCCCCGTTGCTGCAAGCGGTAATGTGGTGAAGATAATCACTGGTTGCTTAAAGCCGTTAAACATCGCGACTAGAATAATCACCATCAACAACATCGCTTTTGGTAGTTGCTTAAGAATGTCACTCACAGCTTTATGTTCGTCATAATATTCGCCACCCCATTCAAGGCCGTAACCTGGCGGAAGTTCGATAGCTTCAATGTCGTCAATAACGGCATTTCTTACCGCAGCCGGAGTGGTGTAGCGGCCCACACCGGCTTGTGCGGTAATGGTTTTGACACGATCACGACGCCAAATCATGGTCTCTTCACTTGTTAGTTCAAACCCGTCTACAACTTGGCCTAGAGGTACGCTATGTAAGCCCAGTAGTGAGCGAACTGGCAATGTTTCTAGTGATTGAAGGCTACGATCTGTCCCTCTAAGTTGAATCGTAATGAGTTCATCGTTGAGGTTCATGCGTCCTAAGGGCATGCCTTCAGAAGCACGTTTCATTGCAAATACGATGTCGGCGCGGTTGATACCAGCTTGACGAACCTTGTCTTGGTTGATGATCGGCTGAAGCACTTTGCTCTTTTGTCGCCAGTCATCACGCACATACTTGGTATCAGGGTGCGCTTCAAAAATCGCTTTGGCTTGGTTAGATAGGTCATGCAGCACAGCCACGTCAGGGCCAGAGAAGCGAGCTTCTACGCTGAATTTATCTGATGTCGCGAGCTTCAAACCTCTAAACCTTGGGTTTGCGTTTGGAAACTCTTTTGCAAGCCATTTATCACCACGAGCGATTAAGGTGCTGAGTGATGGATAATCGGTCGCGTTAATCAAGATCTGACCATACGCAGGGTCGAACGGCTCAGGCTCGATCGTTACTGAGAATCGCGGTGCACCAGCGCCAACATAGGTAGAGATGCTGGTTACTTCTGGTTGTTCTAATAACCAAGCTTCAATACGTTCCATGTCTTGTGACGTTTGTTCGATCTTTGCGCCATTCGGTAGCCAGTAATCAAGGAACAAGATTGGACGATCTGCTTGCGGAATGAAGTTAATCGCAATGCTTGGAATCGCTAGCGCGGTAACCAGAATTAAAGGTATCAGTGCTGACAGGGCTTTAATTGGATTATCGACGGTCCAGTTCACGCTCTTTCGGTACAAGCTGACTTTTGTATCCGTTTTTTGCTCAGTTGGCTTAATGAACATCCAGCACATTAGCGCGGTGAACGTCATTGCCACAAACCATGACAGCAGTAGTGAAGAGGCGATGATTAAGAATACTGAGCTCGCAAATTCAGCGGCATCTGTCTGGGAGAAGATAACCGGGCTTGCACCCATAATCGCAATCACGGTAGCGCCAAACAGTGGTGTTGCCGTCTCTTTTACTGAGTCGATAGCTGCAACCGTTCGGTCGATACCTTTGTTGATCTTCACGATCATCATGTCGGTAATTACAATCGCATTATCAACCAACATACCTAGGGCAAGGATAAAGGTACCAAGAGATACACGGTGTAAGTCGATGTCTGCGATGTTCATATAGATGAGTGTCAGCAGAATCGTAAGTAGTAGGCTAGAGCCAACAATGGTTGCACTCTTTAAGCCCATGAAAACGGATAGCACGACAAATACAATCGCGACACTCTCAAGCAGGTTGCTTACGAAGTTATCTATCGACTTTTGAACTTCTTCAGGCTGATTGGCAACGGTTGCGACCTCTACACCTAGAGGCAGCGATGCTTGGAACTCATTGACGATTCGATTGATGTCATCGCCTAGAGATACGACGTTCACACCAGACACAGGGCTCATCGCAAGCGTCACAGCTGGTACGCCGTTGTAGCGATTTTCTGTCATCATCGGCTCTTGATAGCCCATGGTCACATCAGCAATATCGCCAAGACGGATAAGGCCAGTACCTAAATCACTTACACCACCTTTGATCATCAGGTTTTTGATGTCCGCTAAAGAAGTGAATTGGCTTGATTGCTGAACACGAATTCGTTCGCTACCCGCAGAGAACTTACCTGCATCAAACGTGGTGTTCTGTGTGTTTAACTGGCTCCATACTTGCGCCATCGATAAGCCGTATTGCGCCAAACGTTCATCTGGAATATCAATATGAACGACACGAGGTTGGACACCATGCAATTCTACTTTCTTAATGCCATCGACGGTCTTAATGCGACGTTGTAACTCTTCCGCATAACTACGTAGCTCTGATGGAGTCGCGTCTTTACCGTAAACTGAGAAAAGCATCCCGTACACTTCAGAAAACTCATCTTGTACGATGCTGATTTGCGCAGTGCTTGGTAGCAGCATCTTCATGTCTGATACTTTACGACGAAGCAGATCCCATTCCTGTGGAAGTTCTTTTGAGTTTAGCGACTCTTTCAAATCGACAAACACCATCGACATCCCTGGACGAGAGAGCGAGCGTAGTCGGTTTAGGGTCGCCATTTCTTGAAGTTTGGTTTCAACCGTATCCGTGACTTGTTGCTCTACTTCGTCAGCCGAAGCACCAGGATAGAGAGTGACGACGACAGCCGTTTTTACGGTGAAGCTTGGGTCTTCAAGTTTTCCTAGGTCAAAATAAGAATAAAGCCCAGCAATCACACTTAACGCGGTGAAGAACAAGACAAAGGTTCGTTGCTTTATGGCAAAGTCAGCTAAGTTCATGGTGTTCACCTACAGTTCTTTAACTTGGATGGATGAGAAATGCTGGCCTTCCTTGATGTATTGAGCGCCGCTCACGACGACATAGTCACCATCATTTAACGTTGAATCGACACAGGCGCTGTTTTGTCTCACAGAGGTGATGTTGATAGGCACGGATTCAGCTTGTGAGCCCTTGATAACGAACACTTGTTCATCGCCAGACTGATTAACAATCGATGAGTAAGGTAGGCAGAAGTTGTTGCTACTTTCACCTAAATCAGTGGTGAGCGTCACTGCTTTGCCAGGTAATAGATTTCGAGTGTCTGTGTTGGCTAAATCATCCAAGCGATAAGTCACAGAATAGGTCTGTTTTATTGGGTGAGGGAGTGTCGAGATTTCAGTCGCATGACCAGTAATAGACTTTTTTGCGTGATACCAACTGATGGTCGCTTGTTGTTCAGCTTCGAACTGATGAATCAAGTTTTCTGGTACATCGATAGTCACTTCAAGCTGCTCAGGTTTATGAATAGTAAATACAGCGATACCAGGCAGCACTTGTTCATATTGATCGAAGTTTGATGAAGCGATCACACCATCGAAAGGCGCTAATAAGCGGGTGTAGCGCACCGAATCTTTCGCACGGCGAATGTTTTGTTCTACGACTTTAACTGCGGCTTCGCTGCGTTCGTAACCGCTGATTGCACGGTCTAGGTTTACGTTGGCAATAGCATCATCAGCAATCGCTTGTTTAACGCGGGTTAATTCGGCTTTTGCTAGCTTATGTGCGGATTTTGCTTCTAAAGCGCGAGCTTGCAGTTCTTCTAACGCAACTTGGTAATCGTGTGGGTCGAGTTGAGCGATAGGCTGACCTTTTTGCACGCGATCACCCGTTTTAACTAGCAATTCTTGTATGGTGCCGGGAACACGAAATGCCACGCCTGCGGTTTCTACTGATTGAAGCTTACCTGTGAAGGTTTTACTCGATTGTTGAGATGCAGATTCAAGTTGGATGACTTGAATAGGGCGTTCCTGCTTTGCTTTTGCTGAATCAGCATGTGATGAGGTAACAGACGCTTGGTTGCAACCAATAAGAGATACAAGGCTGGCAGCGAGTAGAGAGTAGCGATAGATGGACATCATGAATTGCTCCTAAATATTAATGGAGCAATTCTATCGAGATGAAGACTAGAGATAATCAGTGCTAACGGTATAACACTGTCATGGAAATTGAGACAATTACTATAGTTTTGGTAGTTCTTGTAACAAGAAATCAATCAATAATTGACTCGCATGGCTCAACGCTTTTCGTTGTGGGTAAAGCAGCCAAGCTTCTTCTTTTTGCAACGTCTCGTTAGGGAAGAGGTTAACCAACGTGCCTTCTTTAAGCTCTTGCCTCACCATGAGTTGTGGCAATAACGCAATGCCTCGGTGTCGCGCCGACGCTACTTTCACAAAACCAATACTGTCACTAACAATAGACGGTTCTACTTTGACGACTTGATTAGATATTTCCCACTCTTTATCGATGTCACCACTTGGCCAACGAAAACAGACGAACGGGAATTTCGCTAACTCCTCAAGGGTGGCTGGCCTGCCGGTTTTAGCTATGTATTCAGGGCTAACGACGAATATACGCTGTAGATCCATTACTTTACGTGCAACTACATTTGAGTCGCTTAAACGACCTCCATGCATTGCAAGGTCTAACCCTTGGCGATACATGTCGATAAAACCGTTACTGATGCTACGAATATCGAGCTCAATTTCTGGGTAGAGATCTTGGAACTTGAATAGGGTGGCTTGGACAATATCACCGGTCTCTGGAAGCAAACCGATCTTGACTCGACCATGTGGCACTTCCAACAAGTTCGACGCAACGTGATTGGCTTTTTCCAAAGCACTTAATGCCTTCAGCAGTTCGTTGTAATACAGCTCGCCAGATTTTGTAACTGATAAGCTGCGCGTTGTACGGAAGAACAATTGTATATTAAGTGATTTCTCTAAGTCATTGATTCGGCGACTGACATTTGCTCGTGGAAGATCCAGTGCGTTCGCGGCAGCGGTAAAGCTTCCAAGCTCAACGACGGTAGTAAATAATTTAAGATCTTCAATTTTCATAGCAAAGCGGCATCGAATACAAAGTGGGAATGTTCACGCGGCATCGTATATTAAATGGTATATAAAATCGAAAAAACCAATGAGTAATTAACGACTCATTGGTTTAATAGGACATAAATCAAAAAGTGAGTGACTAGAATAGCTCGACACTGATAATTGAATGCAAAGTCTATTTTAGCGCCCACGGCCATCAACCATAACGACGATCGTTTTGGTTATGATGCTTAGGTCTGTCGCTATCCAAGATTTCACCGAGCAAAGGCTCAATGCGTAGCTGTGGTCGAATCCAACTTTACGACGAACATCGTCAATACACGTGTCGTAACCTTGATTTACTTGCGCTAGACCCGTGATACCGGGCATAACGCCATAAGTACGATCTGCAAAGTAAGGAATTTCGTTTTCTAACTTAGTGTAGAAGGTAGGACGTTCTGGACGCGGACCAATTAAAGACATTTCACCTTTTAGCACATTGAATAACTGAGGGATTTCATCAAGGCGAGTTTTTCTTAAAAAACGACCGACAGGTGTAATTCTAGGGTCGTTTTGTGTAGCCCAAACCGCACCGGAGCGAGATTCCGCATCTTCGTACATGCTACGGAACTTCATTATCTCAAAGATTTCCATTTTCTCTGGTGTTGATTTACCGACACGAAGCTGGCGGTAAAGCACTGGACCACGAGAAGTGAAAACAATCGCTAGGGCAATGATAGGGAACACTGGCGAGAGAATAATAAGTGCAACCAATGAAGCTACAAAATCGAAGGTACGCTTTGCACGAGAGACTTTGTATTGGTATAGGTTGTGATTTGATAGTTGGTCAATGTTCATCATGGTCAATCCTTAACGATTTGCTCGAGTCCAAGGTGAGTTTTCAAGTCCGAATAAGTAGCGTAATCCGCCAATGAAGTTGGCATAATGCCCAACGACTAAATAAGAAATTAATGAAAGAGGTTTGTTGGTTAGGCGCTTCGGTAATATGCAGCCAAGTAAGCCAATGGTGTATATCGCAATCTGTGCCCACAGCAGTGCCTCAAACACTAAATAGTGATTTAGGAGAGCTGAGCACACTAAGCACATGATCATCAAATAGGGGGTCAGTAGGCGTAGCCCTTTACCTGAAAAGAAAGCGAAAGCGATGCCTTTGAACTTAGGACTGAACAAGCCGAATAATCGTATGGCTTGCTGCATGTTACCTGCCGAGATACGTAAGCGACGTTCGAAGTCGGTTTTGAGGTTCGACTCTTCAAGCTCCAGTGCAACCATTTGAGTTTCGTATTCGGCGATATAGCCTTGCTTGACGATTTGCATCGGTAAAATGAAATCATCATTAATGGTATTGAGTGGCAGTGGTTCGAAAAGTGATGTTCTAAATAAGTAGAAGGCGCCATGAGAACCTAAACTGGAGCCCAAAGATGCTTCACACTGTTTCACGGCCGTTTGATATTGCCAATAGGTGTTTTCACCTTCGTTTCCTGTCGGGCATAACAGATAAGTAGCGTTAACAACACCAACCTTGTCACTTTCGAAGTGAGCAGCGGCAATTAAAAGTGCATCTAATGATATCAGGGCTGACACGTCACTAAGTGCTGTGATATCGCTGGTCATTTTTGTCACTTCTTCGTTTACTACTGAGACTTTACCTCGGTTCTGAGTGTGATCATGTATCTCGAAATGGATGTCACTGCACATTGCTTCTTGGATGGTCATTTGAGCAATTTCAACGGTGTTATCCGTACACCCATCACAAGCAATGATTACAGTAAGTTTTTTACTCGGGTAATCCAATGATGCTAGGTTACGGATTTTATCCGCTATCCATTGCTCTTCGTTAAATGCCGGTACCAGAATAGTGATGCTTGGTAACGTACAATCTTGTTTTTCATCTTTGTAGCAGCGATGGCTTTCTTCTACTTGGCGTACTGGATGGCCTTTCGCATACCAGCGTAAAAGGATCGGATACGCTGCATGGTGATAGACAATCAACATTCCGGAAAACAAACACAAACTGGCTAATACCCAATCCATCATGCGCAAGCTCCTTGAGAAATATTGTCGTAAGACGCGACCATTTTGACTATATCGAAGTTGTCGAGCACATATTGGCGCGGTGATAGGAAGCGTTGCTTCTGGCCTTCTAGCAGTGCGTTGGCTAACTCAATAATGTTTCCTTTTTTTACCAGCGTGCCACTAATTGGACATAGCGTTTCATCCACTGCACCAACATCCATTGCTACCGTAGGAATATTGCAAGCTTGCGCTTCTAACGTAGATAGGGGCAGACCTTCGTGTCGTGAAGGAAGACAGAAAGTATCGAGCGAGCCATAAAATGTAGTCATGTCTTCAACTAACCCCAGAAATATTACGCGATCTTGTAAACCAAGTTTTGTCGTTAGCGCTTCTAATTCGGTACGCTTTGAGCCGTCACCTGCGAACGCAACAATGAAATTAGCGGGAAGAAAGGAGAGCGCTTTGATAAGTTGGTCTTGTCCCTTCACATGTTCTAAGCGTCCAGCACAGCCAACGATGTGTTTATCGTTAGGTAATTCGAGCTTTTGTCGAGCAATCGATTTGGGCGTTGGCTTGAATTTATCGCAATCGACACCGTTTTTTATGGTGATGATATTGTTGTATGAAAAAGTATGACGAAGTTGGTCATAGACACGGGTCGCGTCGGCAACTAATGTCGGTTGAGCGGCTTTTAAAGCAAGGGCTTGAAGTCTTCGACGTTTGTTGTTTTTTAAATGCCATGCGTCGTGCTCTGTATGGATACGTGTTGGGACGCCTGAAACTCTCGCGGCGTATCCAGCGTAGAGCAATGGACCAATGTGATGCGTATGGACGACGTCCGGGCGTATTGCTTTAAAAGCTTTAATGAGTTTGACGATGATGCCGAATTGAACACCCGGTGCTTTATCTAAAAACACGATCTGATTTTGATACGGTTGTAGTTTCGGCCAATTTTTTATCGCTTCATCTTTGGTTCCTTCTAAGCTAACGATTAGTACTTGGTCGAGTGGCTTTGCAAGACGTAACAAGTCGAGAGTGAGTGTTTCTAAACCTCCTGGCGCTAGGTGCTGAACCACATGTATGACTTTCTTACGTTGGTTTGTATTTGGCTTTTCCATAATGCGGCTCCTTGCACTGACGTTTTAAGTCTTTTTGCTAAACATATTTGTTGTTATGACTGCAATGTTGCACGTGCCGTGCCAGAAAATTAATTAATTTTAATCAATGACTTAATTTGATTTGGTGTCTGTTGATTTTACATTCTCAAAATAGGAATCAAAAGGCAATCGACAGCGAGAGGAATCGGCTCAAATCTCCAATGGAACAACAATGGTGTTTATCGCTAAAAAAAGAGCACGAACATCAGGTTGGTGCTCTTTTCTTTAATAGTGAGCCCTTAGTTCATTTTCGGTATGACCGTTAAAACCGAAACACCCATGATCGCTTCAATATCACTTTTTCGTTTTATCGATGAGTCAAACAATTCGAACAGTATCGCTAACCCCGCACCCAAGCCAATGCCTGCGATCAGACCTGCTAGGATGAATATGAAGGTCGGCATATTCGATTTAATACTCGGGGTGTAAGGTAAGTCGATAATCTTTACACGTTTATTTTCTTCGAACACACCTAGCGAACCAGTTAACTGAGCCATCTCATAACGTTCATTAAGTTCATCGAATAATTGTCGCTTAACCTCTACATCACGCTGCAAACGGTACATCTCTTTTGCATTGTCACCGAAGTTGTTTGCCTTGTGTTCCAATTCAAAAATCATGGTTTTAAGGCTTTTTGTCTCTTCTTTTAAAGACTCATAGCGCCCCCGAACAAGTTGAAGGTTATGAAGTTGAGTCACTAAAAGAGGTTGCGTGTCGGAGAGTTTGTCTAGTGAGGTGCTACTCGCTATATCCCACAATTGGTCACTGTTCATTCCGGGTTGCTTCTGTGCGAGCAGTGTTTTTCTCTCGTTCTCAAGACGTTCCAGTTCAAGGACCTTCGCCTGTACAGCACTGTGTTTATTGGTGTACTTTGCTTTTAATAAGGTTAACGAACTTTGTGTGTCAATGATCTGATCTTCTAATCGTCCGATAACAGGATTGGTTTTTGATAGTTGTTGGTCAATTGACCCTAGGCTTTTTTCAACGCCTGATAACTCGGCTTCTTTCTCGGCTAGGGTTTGCTTTAACGAAGCCAATCGATTCAAGCTTTGGCTTTGAACCTCAGGAGTTGAGTGTACATTTTCATTAATATATCTCGCTAACTCTTCTTCCGCCTTTGCCAGTTCAGCGCTTCGTTCGTCGATGTGAATTCTAAGGAAACTACTCGAGTCTTGGATCGACGAACGTTCTGGAGCCAATATTTGCTCAATAAAATGCTCGCTGACGGAACTAAGTGTCTCTTCCATACCGATCGGCGTGTTAGAGGTAAGACTTATTTTTAAGAAATCTTTACCCATTTGAGTAACAGATAAACGTTCCGACAAATCCGTAATGATCTCTTGTTTTTGAACTTCCGACATATTAGGTGTTGTTAGCTGAAGTTCTTCTGCCACCGAATAAAGAACGTGACGGCTGTGTAACAGGGTTCTAAGTGCACTCATTCTGTCTTTAAGCATGGTAGAAACGGCGATGTCCTCAAGAAATGGATTCATTTTCGCGGTTTCTTGTATCAGCATACTGGTGTGCGAATCGTATTTTGTTGGCGCAAGTTTACTCACACCAAACCCCACAAATGGCAAGATAAGAATAGGGATTACAATCACGTAGCGCTGACGCCACATCCCGTTCAATATGCTTAATAAACGCAGCTTGAGATTGTTCATAATAGCTCCAGCATCCAATGTACGAAGTTGCCACGGTTTTTCCAGCTGTCTTTTTCTACGATAGAGATAGGTGAGTGGGTGAGTTGACGAGCGTTGCTAAGTGCTTGGATCATTTCCTGGGCATTATTGATTGCTGTAACGTGCTTCTGATAAGACGCCATCGCAGGGAATGGTGTTGTTACGATAGGTGTGCCTGCAGCTAAGTATTCCATTAGCTTAAGGGGGCTACACGCTTGTATTTGCTCATTGTCTACAAAGGGCAGCAAACTAATATCCCAATGTTGTGAGTAACTTGGTAAGGTTTGATGTGGTCTTGGTCCAAGGTAATGGACATTGTGTAACTTTGGTAACATTAGCGTATCAAGCTCGTTAGGCCCAATGAATACAAAATCCCATTCAGGCATTGCGTGAGCAACATGTCCGATCATGTCATAGTCTAGCCACTTCGACAGGCTGCCATAAAACCCTGCAATCGGACGATGACTACTTGGCAGGTCTTCAGCTCTGGCTGCTGGTGTAGAAAATAGCTCAACATCAACGCCGTGTGGAAGAAGCTGCGTTTTACATTTAGGAAACTTTTTCACTAACTCTTTACTCGCTGCGAAAATCAGATCCGCTTTATCGATAAGTTTAGATTCGTGCTCAGCGACAGTTTGGTGGTCAACGCCTGCGAGCGCACTGAAATCATCGCCGCAGTAATAAACCACAGCAGACTCCCCCAGATGCCCACACAGGTCAACTGCAGTAGGAAGTGATGTCCACAGGATTGGGTCTTGTAAGTTAAGCTCTTCAATCATTGGTTTTAACTGTCGCAACATCATAATTTGAGCGAGCTTGCGCGAAGCGTATGATGCAGGAGCAGGAATGGTTCTCAAGTTGGCGACTTTAATGTTGCTGAGGCCCACAGAGTCCGACATGTTCTGGGTGATTGCGTTAGTCTTACCAAACAACTTATTGAACGCACGCGTTACATCTTTCACGCTTAAGCGCGGTTGTCTAAGGCCAATAGAGTTAATCCAAAGTACTTTATGTGTTTTAGCTAGTTGGCGAACTAAGTGCTGGGTTGACGATGGAAGTCCGCCGAAGTCTTCACCGAATACGATTAAATCACGCATGGTCACCTCCGTGAGTCTCAAATGCATCAAAAACATCCGACTCCGTCACTTCTACGGATTTTATTTGGCCAACCACTCGTGCGGGGTTGCCTGCGGCAATAGAGAATGGGGCGATACTTTTGGTTACAACGCTACCGGCAGCAATCACGGCACCTTCACCAATTGTCACGCCGCCTTTGACAGTTACATTGGTCCCTAGCCACACATCTCGTTCTAGTATGATGTCGCCAATCTGTTGTGGGTCATCACCTTCACCGTTTGCGCGACGCGTCGCATCAAGTGGATGGCCAGAATAACCAAAAAGAAAGGCACCGCCAGCAATTCGGACATTGTCGGAGATAATCACTCGCTTGCCTACCGCGATAGTTGATTGCCAACCCACATCAACATTATTACCAATTGACAGTAACGGATGTTCCAAACCGTCGAGCGGCTGCGTACACCCTGAAAATGTGGTGTGACCCGATATACGACAGTCATTCCCAATTGAAATTTGCAGTGGTCCACTTACGAAAGGTAGGCCTCCATACAAATATAGGCGCTTACCACACTGTGCGACTCTGCCTTTGAACGCTGGGGTCCAGTAGCAAAAGCGAGTAAATCCCCCGATGACATTCACAATCAATTTGTGTGTTTGGTACAGGCAACGATTAAAGATCTGAGGTGTAGGGAGCTCGGCGCTTCTGATGTTTTTCAAAATGAAAAAAACATTTCTAATTCGAGAATTAGGGTGAAACTTAAGCCAGTGTTTAAATTGATGGATGCTTGCTGACGTCATAATGAAATTCCTTCTCTGTTGTTATATAGAAGTACTTTCATATTGTGTGCCATATACTAAAGCCCATATTTTCAATGAGTTAAGGTTTGGCTTTTAGATTTTCTCATTTTGACAAGCAGTTTGAGATACGTTTGAAACGCAAACTGTGAGTGCTGCAAGGATGTAAATCGGCCAGTTGAAGCCTTGAGTTAGAAAAGTGCCGGAAACAATGGTACCGATCAGGCCTGCGTAGACCGCGTAGGCGATAGCATTGAGTTCTGGTGGGACATTGGAACCCGCAGCTTTAAGTTGCGCTAAGGTGGCACGAGAGGTTTTAATCAAAGATACGATAAGCCCTACGAAAATGATCAACCCAATAAACCCAGTTTCAGCTAAAACGCCAAACCAGGTGCTGTGCACAGCATGATTTAATCCATCCCAATAAGCGCTATAAAAAAAGTAGTTAGAATAGAAGTTATTTAGTCCTACGCCGGTTAATGGGTTGTCCAACGCCATTTTGAACGCCGCTTCCCACGCGTAGATTCGCCCCATAGCGGATTCATCAATCCCTTCTTCGGCCGCACCACCTGAAGCTCTGTCTGATATTCCAGCAACTAAGTAAAGGACGACTGCGGCAATTGCTCCGCCAGACATTAACAAGAGTTTAGAGTGAACCAACTTCCAAGCAAATATACCAATCACGGCAATACACCCTAATAGTCCACCACGGCTCTGCGTTGCGATGATAGCAGCGATCAGTAAGACGCAAACGAAGCCACTTATAATTCGTTTAAACAATGGGATTCCGGAAGTGCTGGCTTGACTGATAGTAAATGCGAGAGGGAACATTAATACCAGCGCCAAATCGTTAGGGTCTCCGAGCATTGACCCAAAATCACGACCTATGGTTACGCGAGTGCCTTCGACCAAACCAATACCGTTGATTGAGTTGTAAACCGCGATGGTACTGACCAGAGCTCCCGCATATATGATCGTCATCGCCGTTTTCGCAAGATCCTCGGTGGTATTCACTAGCCACATGATCGCGAGTGTCATAACGATAATTTTCCAATAAATCCCTTTAAACTCAGCCAATGCGATCGGCCTATTCGATGCGAATACGATACCAATGATGGTAAGAACCCAAAATATGGCGAGCCAATTGAAAGAGTGATGCCAGAAGATTTTCAGCTCTTTACTGACGAACGCATGCCAGAGTAGAGCAGACAGTGCGCCTATAGAAAGCAACAAAGGGATTTTCATCGGATAGAGGACGGGAAGTGCTTCGTGAATTCTAAAGAATGAGAAGACAACGAACAGTAGAACAAAGCAAAACGCTCTGTTAACAACGAATAGAGCACCCAAAGGTATAAAAGCAAGCACTATGACCACGAGCGGGTGAGGAACGAGATACCAAGCAGCACCAATAATAAGGCTTAGGAATGAGAGCCCTAAAATTAGCGGTGTTCGGTTAACTTGGTCTCTCATTGTAAATCCCTAGCGTTTTTATTATTCAACTAAAGACATAGCAAGGTGAATGCCACATATCGACTGATACTAAGTTATTGTATTTATGTTCAATTTAGATTTTTCTAAAACGTTGAGTTGAGGCGGGTCAAAATGAGAATCAAATTGGAAACGCGCTTGCCATTGTTATGTGGATTGAATCTATGGTGTGGCAATGTTATGCACTGTAGCAGGCTAGGATCTGGGGAATAACAGCTTGTGGAGAGTAATGCTCGCGGATGGTCGCTTTGGCTTTCATTCCCATAGTCTGCTTGTCTTGAGAAGGGAGGTCAAACCAACTCGTTAAACATGCAGTGAGTTCGCTTTCATTTGTCGCGATGTAACCATTGTCCCCATGCTGAATCAGCTGCGATAGATTACCAACGTTGGTCGCTATAACCGGTATGCCACGAGCCATGGCTTCTAATGCCGCCATAGGTAAACCTTCGTAACGAGATGGTATGACTAAAACATCAATGGTTTTCCATGCATTGCCCATACTGGTTTGGTGTCCATGGAACGTTAAGTTATTTGGTTTACTCTTTTCGAGCGTTTGCCTTTCAGGACCATCTCCAAATAGGTGAAACTTATGATTAGCCGCAAACTGTGCAAGAGCAACAAAACGGTCTGGCGCTTTTTCGTGGCTTAAACGGCCAACAAAACCTACGTGATAAATTTGTTTAATGTTGCTTTCGTAAATTAAATGTTGAGCATTCGGAGAGCTGTCAGGGATCGCAATGAAATTATTAAGCAGGGTAGTTCGTGACGGGATCTTATCTTGTATTTTGTTGCTGACAACAAAACAGTGATTGGACAGGAATCCAGTATATCTATCTAAAAAATCGTAGAGCCAAACTTTGCCTTTAGGTGTTTCGCCTGCGTGATACGTCGATATTTGACGAGGCTTACAATGGCTTGGGGTCACTAGCTTCACCAGTTTACTCACAATGCTTGCTTTGTAGCCATGAGCATGGATATGCGTGGGTTTATATTGCGTGATTGCCAGTTTAAGTTGCGAAACTGAATTGGTTTTACTTGGTGCTAAGTCGTTAAGGTGACTGTAAGGCAGGTCTAAGTCTTTTAAGCGTGTTATCACTGGGGGAAGAGGAGCAAACTTGGTGAGCAGGACGACTCTAGCTTTGCGGTTATGTTTAAATAAACCAAGTGCGAGCTCAATGACATGCGTTTCAATTCCACCAAAGGTTTGGCTATCGATGAACAGCCAAATCTCTTCAGGTTCAGGAACTAAATGCCCCTGAACCTGAGTTGGTTGAGCTTGAGTATCCAAATTAGGCTTGGTTACACTCATCTTCAGACTCCCAAGCCTGTTTCTTACGGTAAACAGTGGAAGGACTCAGCTCCAATAAAACGGCAGCGTTTAACACATTTCCATCACAATGATTGATCGCATGTTGAATGGCTTCGCGTTCTATCTGCCACATTGGACGTATCGCACCGTCACTAGTGGTAAATGCCGGTGTCATTGGATCATTTGTGTCTTGAGAGACAGATGAACGCTCAAGCTCTTCTGGTGTGACTGGAGGCAGCTTACCTTCTTGAACGACTGGCGACATGGCTTTCACAACAGCGCTACGTATTGGCGTAACGCTTTTTGAGGTTGTAGCGTCTGCTTTATTGATCGGAGCAGGTAACATCTCTTTGGTTACACTGGTTTCATTATTTAACACTACGATGTTGCGAATGATGTTTTGTAGCTGACGAACATTGCCCGGCCATGGATAGCGCTTAAGTAAACCTTGTGTCTCTTTATCGATAGACTTGAATTTCTTCTTGTCTTGTTTGGCGTAAAGTTTCAAAAAGTGGTTAGCTAGAGTGACAATGTCACTTCCTCTTTCTCTCAGCGGTGGCATTTCAATAGGCACCACATGTACACGATAGTAAAGGTCTTCACGGAATCGACCTTCTTCTACTTCGACGAGAGGGTCACGGTTAGTCGCACAGATGATTCTGACATCTACTTTGATTTCTCGGTTGCCACCTAACGGGGTAAAAGTCCCGGTTTGTAGGAATCGAAGGAGCTTTTTCTGCATTTCCAATTCCATTTC
This sequence comes from Vibrionales bacterium SWAT-3, assembly GCA_000169995.1. GTDB lineage: Bacteria > Pseudomonadota > Gammaproteobacteria > Enterobacterales > Vibrionaceae > Vibrio. Next base: position 81,882 of record AAZW01000007.1, read on the forward strand.
ACAAAGTTCATCCAGAAACAGTGTGCCACCGTGTGCTTGCATTGCAGCACCTTTACGATCGGTTGTTGCACCGGTAAATGCGCCTTTGACATGACCGAAGATTTCGCTTTCCATTAAATCGCGGGGGATAGCACCACAGTTGATGGCAACGAATGGTTTATCACCACGCTGACTCTCTTGGTGGATAGCCTCTGCGCATACTTCTTTACCTGTCCCGCTCTCGCCATTGATGAACACACTTGCGGTTGTCGGAGCAACTGAGTCGATGATTTTATAAACGGCTTGCATCGGTAAACAAGAACCGATGAAGTTATGGAAACGGTCACGATCGAATTTGCTTTGAATATTGTCGACTAGATTTTCGAGTTTGGCTCTGCGCAGATGTAGGTTAACCGATGTTTTTAGGCGGTCGGCTTGAATTGGCTTTTCCAAGAAGTCTTCCGCACCGCGCTGAATTAGGTCAACGGCAATGTTCACTGAACCATGGGCTGTCGCGATGATTACAGCGGTTGGGATGTCGCTATCACTGATCCAATCTAATACCTCTTCACCTGGCATATCAGGCAGTTTTAGATCGAGGATGACCAGTTGTGGGATGTGTGTCTCTATAAATGTTTTTGCTTCAGCTCCAGTTTCGACATGAAATATGTCGTATGGCTCGTCTTTTACGTACTGCTTGTAAAGTACGGCGAGGGAGGTGGAGTCTTCAACTAACAATACCTTAGGGCGCATTGTGTAATTCCTTTTGAAACTTTATCCTAACCAATCAATAACATAGTGATGTTTGAGCGTAGATACGAGTCGACTGTCTTTGTTACTTACTGGGCGCGCTGTCTTATTTGAGTTTAGTCTGTTTACGCGAACAGATGACCATGAAACGTAAATCGGTAATGACTATGTTGAGCTATTTAACTAATTTATATCTGGTGAAAGAGCGTTAACTAAAACCGGCTTCTTTTCTTTCTAATAACGCGTTGATTGAACGCTCTGCAAGTTCGATTAACTCGCCAACCTGCAGAAAGGCTTGTTCATGATGCGCTTCTAAACACTGCTGTTCTAATGCTCTTGCTAACTTACCTAAAGGCCGGTTACCTAGCGAAAGTGCGGTACTACCAAGGGTATGGACTTCAAACTCGAGCGTTTGAGCGTCGTTGTTGCTAACTGCTTCTTTAATGGTGAGTAAACGAGCCTGTGACTCTGTCACATAGTGGTCGATTAAAATTGGAATAATCTCCGGACTGGTATCTCGAACCATCTGTTCAAGTACGCTTTCATCCACAAGCTCTTCATTTTTTTGCTTATTTTCACCTGAAGGTGTGTCTGACGTTAAAGTCGAGTTCATCAAACTAAGTCCTTTTATTGAGCTGTAAATCCTTACATCATCGAGAAGTCTAATACTCGTTTGCACTCTTAAGTTTTAGTCATTTTCTGGAATAATTTCAACTGGTTGCCTTATAAACAGCAGAATAAATCGACATTAAGCCATGCTTGTGGCTATCTTTGTGATAAACCTAACGGATTGATTATACGAATTTTTACTTACAAAATATGAACTTAGGTGTTTAATAGGAGAATGGCTTGGACTCTAGTGCTAAAAAACCTCATTGCCTCTAAATCTAGCAAACTAAATAAAAAGGCCACCCTGTTGCTGAATAGTGGTGGCCTAAGTGTTAATAAAGTAATTGGTTACGCCTTTGTCCAAGTTGGACTTGGACTAAGACGCTTTGTCAATTTTTGGCTTTGGGATAGGTTCTACTTCTTCCTCGCTTGTTTCTGAGAAGATGTCGGCAACAGCGCTTCTCTCTAGTTCACCTTTGAGGTTCCCATCTTCGTCCACGACCGGAAGAGAATAGTCGCAAGACATGGTGTCTGGCAGAACTTCTTCAATCACTGCATCAGGTAATACCGCAGGAACTTCTTCGTAGATCTCATCACTGAAATCGTGAACCGAAGAATCTTCAACTGCGTCTTGTAAGCTCTCTTTTGTGACCAAACCTTGATAGCCATCGTCAGTAACGTGATAAGCGTAATCGTGCTTGAGCATCTTCATTTGAGCCAATGCACCTTCGATGGTCTCTGAGGTGATTCGATACAAAGGAGGCTGCATAACTGTTTCTACAGTCAAAGCACGAGCGCGATTCACGTCTTTTACGAATGCCTCAACGTAATCATCGGCAGGGTTAAGTAGGATTTCATGAGGCGTGCCTTGCTGTACTAACTCGCCATCTTTAAGGATAGCGATGCGGTCACCTAGGCGGAGGGCTTCGTCTAGATCATGGGTGATGAAGACAATGGTTTTATGGAGTTTCTCTTGAAGTTCAATTAACTGATCTTGCATTTCGCTTCGAATGAGAGGGTCGAGTGCAGAAAAGGCTTCATCCATTAACAAAATTTCAGCGTTAGTACACAGGGCGCGTGATAAGCCGACACGTTGTTGTTGACCACCGGAGAGTTGGGCAGGGTACTGATTACCATACCCTTTCAAACCTACGGTTTCCAACCACTCATTTGCTTTTGATAGGCGCTCATCTTTCTTGATACCTTGGACCTCCAAACCATAGGCGACGTTCTCAACCACAGTTCGGTGTGGCATCAACCCAAAGCGTTGAAATACCATCGACATTTTGTGACGACGAAACTCTTCCAGTTCTTTGGTATTCAAGCTCATTACGTCGATGCCTTCTACCGTGATTTTACCTTGAGTCGGGTCAATTAAGCGGTTGAAGTGACGGATGAGTGTTGATTTACCTGAGCCCGAAAGCCCCATAATCACAAAGATCTCACCGCGATTTATCTGAAGGTTAATTTCTTTAAGGCCAACGGTATGACCAGTGTCGGCGAGAATCGCATCTTTATGCTCGCCATTCTTAACGCGGTCCATTACGGACAGAGGTTTAGGCCCAAACACTTTGAACAGGCCACTAATTTCGATTAATGGTTTAGTCATGTTTGAACCCTCCTAGGTGGGCATTGGTTCTACGCGCATAAGCCTGTGATGCTCGGTCAAACAGAATCGCGAGTGCAACAATGGCGAAGCCGTTCATCAAGCCTAGAGTAAAATATTGGTTGGTAATCGATTTAAGAACCGGTTGTCCTAAGCCCTTAACACCAATCATAGACGCAATGACCACCATTGATAGGGCCATCATGATGGTTTGGTTTATACCTGCCATGATGGTTGGCATTGCCAGTGGTAACTGAACGCCCCATAAACGCTGTTTCTTGCTCGCACCAAAAGCAGTCGCAGCTTCTAACACTTCTTTATCGACTAAACGAATACCTAAGTTAGTTAGACGAATCACAGGGGGGATTGCGTAAATAACCACGGCGATAAGACCTGGAATTTTACCAATACCAAGCAGCATAACGACTGGGATTAAGTAAACAAACGCAGGCATTGTCTGCATAATATCCAGCAGTGGTGTAACGATCGATTGTGCGCGATTAGAACGCGCCATGGCGATACCAATAGGAATACCTAGGAAGATAGAAACTAAGGTACACACAGTGATGATGCTGAGTGTCCGCATTGTGTCTTCCCACATACCAAAGTAGCCGATGAGAAGTAGAGAGAGCACACAACCTAGAGCCAGTTTCCAAGAGCGACTGGCGGCATAAACTAAGCCCGTGCAAACGCCAAGAACGATCAGCCAAGGTGTAGAGATTAGAAGTTTTTCAAACCAAACTAGGAAGGAAAGAAGAGGGTCAAATAATGATTCGATCATTTCTCCATATTCACGGGAAAACTCACGATATGCGCCGTCTAGCGTCTTTTTAATTGCTCGCAAATCAGAGCGTTCCATTTCTGGGAAGCTCGATAACCAATTGCTGTCAGCCATTTTATATCCTTATAGTTCGGAGCCACTTGTTCAACACACTAAAATGCGATGTGAACAAGGCTCCGAATTACGAATAACATCAAGTATAGCGACGTTATTTCCATTGTATTGAAGCGTAGCCATAGATAAATATAACTACTCTCTAAGCATTGTTATTAAAGCTCAGCTTCAACCTTTTTTGCGACTTCTTCAGAAACCCATGGGTGCCATACTTCTGGGAATTCACTCAAGAAATGTATGCTCGCTTCTTCACCATCCGCTTGGTTGTCTTCCATCCAAGCTAGTAAAGCATTCATTTTTTCGTTGGTGAAACCACGCTTAGTAAAGTAGTCGTACGCTTCCGGTGCGCGCGATGCAAAACTTTCAGTGGTAATGGTGTGGACAGGAGAAGGCGGGTACATGGTTGCTTTAGGAGATTCACAGCCTTCTTGGGTCGTACAGCTGATAAATTCTTCTTTATCAACACCACTGCCAAAGTCGACTTTTACCATGTCATATTTGCCAAGAACTGCAGTTGGTGCCCAGTAGTAACCAAACCAAGCTTCTTCACGTTCATAAGCTTTCGCGATAGATCCAGATAAACCAGCACTTGAGCCAGGGTCTACGATGGTAAAACCGCTCTCTTCAAGGTTAAGTGCGTCAAACAGGTTTGCGGCACTGATTTGACAGTTCCAGCCTGCTGGACAGCTGTAAAATGCGGATGTATCTGGGTCTTCAGGGTGCTTGAACAACGCAGCGTTCTTGCGTACACCTTCGATTGTTGCCATTTCTGGGTTTTGTTTAACTAGGTAAGCAGGAACCCAAAAACCCTCTTCACCACCATTTACAAGAGCTTTACCTGCGTAGCGAAGACGTTTCTCTTCAACACCTTTATCAAGAGCGTCTTTTAGGCTGTTACTCCATAGTTCCGGTGCAACATCTGGTTGGCCTTTTTCAATCATGGATGAGCCGGTTGGCATAGTGTCGCCAGGGATGAGTTCGGCATCACAATCGTAACCATGCTCAAGGATGAATTGGTCGATGTTGGCGATAAGAGTTGCAGAGTTCCAGTTCATGTCTGCGATTGTTACGCTGCCACATTCTCCAGCGTTAGCATGACCACTGGCTGCTGCAACTAACAAAAATACGGAGCTTAACTTGTATTTCATATTGAGTTTCCTTTCTCTTTAATAATACAACCAAGCTAGTCAAGGTCTGTTGACTAACTGAATTGCTCGATGGTGATCCTTTCCGTGTTTTGAACCATTTGAGCAGAAGGAGGGATAGGGGAAGTGTGTGAACCAATCAGCAAACCAATACGGCAACAAAGCATAAGTGTGATTTGCTTGATTTATCCACGGTGTTTCACCGCCATCGGATAACTTTGTCAAACTATTACAAATTCGTCAAAAACCACCTCTATTTATAATCTTAGGGAATATTCGTACGAATTCCATCTTTGATGCTATTTACATGGCACTTTAACAGGCTGTGTCACATTACCGCCAAAGTTAGCCGGTTTGTGTTGATCTTTGAGGCGTTTTCAAGGTGATATGACCACTAATTATGTGTATGAAATGCATTGAATGGTCGCAAAAATCGTATTTTCTATATTAAATTCGCCAAAAATTAGAAAATACGATTAATGTGCGATTTGAGGAAGTAATTGGCATTAATTCACCTGCTAGCAGGATACATTCTACATCGGCAGGTTCAAAAACTCGTTCCGATAGAGCTTATTAGCTAGACGCTCACGTAGCTTAACCGGGATAAACTTCATTCGGTTTATCTGTCTAACCAGCTCCTGTGCAAAGTTTGGCGTATGCTTCATATTCATGATGCAGCCAGTTAAGGAGATAGTCTGAGCATCGAGAAGCTTCTTAGCTTGCTCAAGATGATGAGACGATGTGTCTCCGTAAGCGACAACAAGAAGCGTTGAATCACAGGCGCTTGCTACTGATTGAGCTGGGATATTGCCTTTATTTATGTTGAGTAGCGGCGAAGTATCGATGATTACACGGTCGTATTTAACTAGCCATTGAGCAACAGCCTGCTTTAATGTCGATGGATCTTTGTATGCTAGCTGTGTCGATGCGACTTGCGGTGCAGGTACCCCGATAAACGTGCGTTGCGATTCAACATGCTCAATAAGCTGACCTGATTGTTCCTCTTCAAGCATATTGAGGTTCTTAAAAGCTGGGTTGAACAGGTTAAGGTCCACATACAGCGTAGAGTGACCCGCTAACAAGAAACGCTCGGCGAGGGCAGTTGCGACTGATGTTACACCGTCACCTGAATGACAAGCAGTAACACAGATAGAGCGTTGTTTGTTTAATTCCGATGCCAAATAGATTTGTTCAACTTCGGCATGCGTTGCTGAAATAGTCATTATAACGCTCCTATTAGTACAATCGTGGTAGTAATACGTAGTATGTCCTCTAGGCCTACACGGGCTTTTTCCATAAAACTGTCACGACGGTCTGGAATGTAAATGGTGTCTCCAGCACGCAAAACAGGTAGGTTATAAATGTTGGCTGTTTTACTAAACTCAACCAGGTCGAAAGTGCGAGCTTGTCCTTGGCAACAAGACATATTTACAATGGTAATCTTCTCAACGTATGCATTGTCAGTAGGGCCAGCCGCTTCAGCTAAGATATCTAAAATCGTCATGTTGTCGTTAAACACATAACGGCCGGGGTTATTAACGGCCCCGAGCACACGCACGGTTTCTTCTTTTGGCTTGTCTAGCCAGTTTTTGTTCTTCTCAGGGATATAGATGGTATCGCCAGTAGTGACATTCGGTAGTAACGATTCATCGCCTGTTTCAAAATACAAAGACAGATTAAGCTTGCTGACCTTGGCGTAAGGTTTATCACGATGGGTCACACGAATGTTATGTATGTCTGCATCTCCAGTAGGGCCGTCGGCCGCAGACAAGATATCTAGGAAGTGCATGTCTTTAGTGAAACGGTAACGGCCCGGTGCGTTGACTTGTCCAAAAATGTAAATAGACGCATCAGAGCTTTGGCGAACCCATTGTGATTTATTGTCGGATGGGTCTTGCGGTAAATCGTGTACACGAACGATTGAGCCAGCAGCGATATAGGGCATTTGGTCTCGTGGTGCACCGTTTTTAATAAACTCATCTAAATCGAATACCACGAGCTTTCTGCCAGTCACAATCTCAATTTTTGTAGTATCAGCGCGCAGAGTTGGTCCTCCGACGTGCGCGAGTAGACCCATGAAGTTCATTTCGTCTGACCACTCAATTCGACCAGGTCGGTTTACTTCACCAATCACGTTAACGGCTCTGTCTGGAGCGATCTTCAACCAAGATTTTTCGTTCATATCCGTTTTCTCAGGAACGAAAATCGCATCACCAGCTTTAATGTTTGGTGGGTTTGAGTTGGGTAAGCCTTCGGTATAGGCAGCTAAATCGAATCGAAGTACTCGACCATCGGCTTTGATAACGCGGATTTGGCGAGACTCAGCGAAACGAGTAGGTCCACCGGCGTTAGCCAAGATATCCATAAAGGTCGCACCTTTTTTACCTTCAAAGGCACCAGGTGCTGCCACTTCGCCCATTACATAAACCATGTTCGCACCAGATTTAATCTCTTCTTCCTGTTTTGGCACAAAAATGGTTGAACCTGGGCGTAGCACTGGCAGTAGACTTTCGTCGCCAGAATCAAGGTAGCGCTTAAGGTTGAATAGCGTTGGAGTATTGTTTGAGATGACGCGGATTTGTTCGACACTGGCGTAGCGAGTGACGCCGCCAGAGCGCATTAAGACATCAACGAGATCGGTGTTTTCTTTATAAGTGAATGAACCAGGTGCGTTTACCTCACCGAAGACTTTAATTGAACTTCTTGAATCCGCGCTGTCACCCGAGTTGGCGAGCTTCGCAGGGTCAAATTCTTGTTCAATATTACCAACCAGTGGTGAAGCAGGGACAAATAGAGAATCAAGTGATTGCAGTGTAGGTAGGTAACCCTCATCGCCAGAATCTAAGAAACGCTTGTAATTAAACTCTTTTCTTTCTGCACCGCGTTTGAGGATAAGCTTATCTAATTGAGCCCCAGAACGTAAGCCTCCAGCCGCGTACAGCGCCATTTGGACGCTCGAGCCCAAAGCCAAGGTGTATTCACCCGGTTGCTCGACGTAACCTTGAACGTAGATAATGATCTGTTGTTCTTTCACATAAACAGAAGCATTCGATAGATCTTTATAAGCCGTCGCCAGTGACTCTAGAACGACTTTATTCAACTGTTCTTTATCATAGCCTGCGACGAACACAGTACCCACTTCGGGTAGGGTGATTCGACCGCGTTTATCCACTTGGTAACCTTTGTTTAACTCGCTCTCTCCAGGCACATTCACTTGGATAAGATCACCGACTTGCACTGCGTCTGAAAAGTCGTCGTCGGCATGTACCAAAGTCGCAATGAACATCGATAACGTGATAAGTAACGCAATCAGTAATTTCATAGTGAGCTCCCCATCTTAGCCGCGTTTTCAGGGGAGATGACTTCGATACTCACTCTTCGATTGGTTAAGCGTGTACCTTCGGATTCACCTTCAAATAGTGGTACGGTTTCACCTACTGAGACGGCCTTGATACGGCTAGGGCTTAGACCAAAGATAGTGAGATAGCGCTCAACTTGTTGCGCTCGGCCTAGGGCTAATTTGTCGTTGTATTCTTCTGAGCCTGTTGCGTCTGAATGGCCTGTCACTATTAGCTCTAGCGACTTGTTGTCTTTTAAGATGTAAGACGCCTCTGCAAGCTTACCCATGTATTTAGGATTCACTTCGATAGAGTTGTGTGCGAATTGATTGTCGACGTTAAGTAGATCGTACAGCTGTTGAATTATCGACAGCTGCATACGGAATTGGTTTTCGTTCTTGGGAGGTTCACAACGCGCTTGTGAAGTTACATAGTCAAGTTGAAGCTCAAGTTCGTTTAGGCGTTTTCTTTGGATAACCAAATCGTTAGCCGCATCTAGAAGTAGGCCTCCTTGAAGCTCACGAGCGATGCGATTTTGCTTCTCGATGGCTTGGACAACCGCAGCGGGGAAGCACCAACGCGCGCCTTCTTGAATCAGCGCATCCAAATGCAATTTAGCAAGTTGCCAATCAAAACGTAAGCCATGCTCCGGACCTAACGGTTCGTCAGGCATAACCGGCGAGAAGTCAGAATTCTGATAGTTCATCGAATCATAACTCTCGGCCAGTCCGCCAGTGCCGTGTTCTGGGTAACTTGTGCAACCCAAAACTAGCACAGACAGAGATAGGGCTATGTAGTTTTTGATTGTATTCATGCCAACGTCCTTTGTTTTCGCTTTTTATTATTATTTTTTTGTTACTTCTAGCTTAGTGGATCTTCATGAATTTGTAGGATTTTTTGAGTTAACAGGGATAGCGTGTCCAATTCGTAGGAGGTTCATGATTTCCAGCGGTTGGCCTGAAACGTTTTCGAGTCGCATGTCACGTTCACGTTCAGTTAGGCGTTTGAACATGTAAACAATCGCACCCACACCTGATGAATCAAGAAATTCGACCTGACTGAAGTCGACTTCGATCTCTTGATGACCGTCATTAGAAATCACGTCATCAATGTCGGTTTGGGCATCGCGACTGCCTGCCGCATCTAAATCACCAAAAATTGAAAGTGTTAGTGTTGTTGTGTTTAGGTCAATCTTACGTAGTTCCATAGTCTTATCTCCTTTTGTTCATGAGTTTACAAAAGCACTGAATGTGCCAACTTTTTTGTCCCTACATATCAATAACTTATAGTGTTTGGTTTTTAGTGTTTCATATTGAGAAAGGTGATTTCTCAATATGAGAACTAAAAATGGTTGGATTTTTGGGAGATGTAACGAATTGATTTTGCGAATGAAACGCCATTATAGATAAGGTTGATGTATTGATCGCATCTTAGATCAAAGATTGAATGATGAATGGCTAGAACACCTAGGATAGAGAGTAGATTTGAGCAAAGTGCTCAATACTTTTAACCGCTCAAGGTACAAAAGGAATTTTGAAATGAGGCTAACCAGGTTGGCTATAGCAACACTGTGCGCGTTTTCTACGTTTCCTTCTCATGCTTCGTATCTGCCTCCTGCACAATTGGTCTTAGCAAATACTTATAAGCAAGGTATAGATGTGTCTGAATATTGGACCAGCGAAAAGCTTGATGGCATCAGGGCTTTGTGGGATGGAAAGCATCTATATACCCGGAATGGGAATCGAATTTATGCGCCTAAGTGGTTTGTTAAAGAGTTACCGGATGTTCACCTTGAAGGAGAACTGTGGGCTGGAAGAGACAATTTTCACCTAGTCCAAACAACAGTCTTAGACCACACTCCAAGTGATACGGCGTGGCAAGAGATCGAATTCATGCTGTTTGATATGCCAGGTGCGGCGGGCGACTATCAGAAACGTTACTACAACATCTTGCACTGGGTAAGAGTGATAAACGAACCGCACATTGGGTATGTGGAGCACACACCTATTACAAGCGAAGAGGCATTGTTTCATCAACTTGATAATGTCGATGAAAGTAAAGGCGAGGGGTTGATGCTTCGTAAGATTACCAGCCGATATCAGGCGGGGAGAAGTAATGACTTGTTAAAACTAAAACGACATCACGATGCAGAAGCGACCATTATTGGCTATAAAGCAGGAACTGGTAAGTATAAGGGGATGATGGGCTCAATTTTAGTACACACAGAAGATGGTGTGGAGTTTTACATTGGAAGTGGCTTTACCGATAAGATGCGCTTGTCTCCTCCGGAAATAGGAAGTCGAATTACCTTCCGTTACAATGGCTTCACTCAAAATGGTAAGCCGAAGTTCGCAAGGTTCGTTAGAGAGAAAAGTGATTATTAAACAACTGCGCATCAGCGTGCCGTACAAGCATTGCTGATAACTATTTTGGACACGGAAAAAGTGTGTACATGGAATAAAAAAGAGCTCTGATTATCAGAGCTCTTTTGTTTAATTAACTTGTCTTTAAGAAGCGGTTAGCGAGAGCTGAACTCCAACTGTACTTCATCACTTTGTTTGTGCATCCAGTGCAAACGCATACCAAGCATAATTGCTGCTGAAGACAAACCAATAATGAAGCCAATCCAGAAGCCGTGTGCCCCCATTGGTTCAACAATCCAATCCGTCATCCCTAAGATGTAGCCAATCGGCAGACCAAGCAGCCAGTAAGCGATAAAAGTACGATTAAAGATTGAACGCATATCTTTATAACCACGAAGTGCACCCGCAGCGATGACTTGAATTGCATCTGTACATTGGTATACCGCAGCAAAAATCAGGAGCTGTATTGCGATGGTAATTACTGCTGTGTTTTCAGTGTAAAGAAGTGACACTTGCTCTCTAAACAACACGGTGAGTGCCGCTGTGATAAACGCTGTTACCAAGCCAACAATGATACCGACGTGAGTCGCAATTTTAGCGCCTTCAATGTTGTTCTCACCCAGTTTATGACCAACACGGATACTAACCGCAGCACCAATACTCATCGGGATCATAAACACCAGTGAAGAGAAGTTAATCGCAACTTGGTGCGCCGCTACGATCAATGAGCCGAGTGGGGCTACTAACAGCGCAACTACCGCAAACAGCGTCACCTCAAAGAAAAGTGCTGCAGCGACTGGGAAGCCGAGCTTGAATAAACGAACTTGAGCTTTTAACTGAGGTTTATGGAATTGACCGAAAATGTTGATTTTAGCCAAACGCTTAGAAGTCAGCACATAAGTAAACAGTAAGCCAAACATTATCCAATAAACGATAGCGGTTGCTACGCCACAACCAACACCGCCAAGGGCAGGAGCACCAAGCTTACCGTAAACAAACATCCAGTTAAGCGGAATGTTTAATAACAGGCCAATAAAACCAATTACCATTGCAGGCTTAGTCAAAGACATACCATCAGTGAAACTTCTTAAGGTTTGGAACAACAAGAAAGCAGGCACTGCAAACATCACGGCATTCATATAGCCGATGGTCTTTTCTGCCATTAAGATTTCAATATCCATCAATTGCAAAATGGCTTGAGTTTGGAAGAGAACGCCAATAATTGGAAGTGAAAGTACAAGCGCTAAGAATGCACCTTGCTGAATCTCAAAAGGAATCTTAACTTGGCGACCAGAGCCATTCAGTTGTGCGACCACAGGCACTAACGCCATAAGTAATCCGACACCAAACAAAATTGAAGGAAGCCATATACTTGCCGCTATTGATACCGCCGCCATATCGATAGCACTAACGCCACCGGCCATAACAGTATCAACGAAACTCATGCCGGTTTGCGCGATAGATGCGATCAATACTGGCGTCGCAAGTTTGATTAGATTTGAGGCTTCTTCTTTGTAACGATGCACAAATAACTCCAGATGAGAAAGAAAGTGGTACAGGAATGAATATTCAGAAGGAATCAGAGACACTGATCGTTAAGCTTCCATTGGACGAATCATAAAGAAATGTCACAATAACTGCTATAGTAAAATGCTAAATAGGAAACTTATGTTTACAGGTATCGTTCAAGGCATGGCAACACTGGTTGCTATCAATAAAAAAGAGTTGTTTCAGACTCATACCATTGAGTTAACGGATGAAATGGTACAGGGGTTAGCTATTGGCGCTTCTGTTGCTCACAACGGTTGTTGCCTGACAGTAACTGAAATTTCAGGTAACCAAATCTCTTTTGACTTAATGCAAGCAACATTACGTCTAACCAACTTGGGCCAGTTAAACGTAGGTGACAAAGTGAATGTTGAGCGCGCCGCTAAGTTTGGTGACGAAATTGGTGGTCACAGCATGTCTGGCCACATTTCGTTAATGGCTAAGTTAGTTGAAGTTATCAAAACGGAAAACAACCGCACACTTTGGTTTGAACTACCAGAAACATCAATGAAGTATGTTCTGAGCAAAGGGTACATCGGTGTTGATGGTTGTTCACTTACGATTGGTGAAGTGGAAGAGAACCGCTTCTCTGTACATTTAATCCCAGAAACCCTGAATCGCACGCTATTTGGTGGCCGTGAAGTCGGTGACGAAGTAAATATCGAGTTTGATCCTCAAACTCAAGCGATTGTTGATACTGTGGAACGTGTACTAGCAAATCAGAAGTAACTAAAAGCCCCGTTCAATTTGCGTTGTTCGATTTACGCAGATCGCTAAATTAAAAAGGGCACCCATGTGCTCTTTTTTGATCTTGAGTGAAAATCTTGGATTAAAACACCTGCTCATCGTCGGCATCGATCGACAGATTGATTCTGTCTCGAACTTCGTCGACTTGCATATCTAGGTGGATGGCATTGCAACACGCAGGGCAGTCATCGTAAAAGTCTTGGCTGCCATTGGAGGCATCGAGCGTTATATTAATACCGTGCCCGCAATGAGGGCAGGAGACATGTTTCTCTGTGTATTTCTGCATGACAAATTCTCCTCAAGCTAACTTATACCATCTGACTGCTTATCTATTGTTACAAGTATTACACGGCCTGAATCTTCTGAATGCACGCTTCTGTTTGCGCCAGATATTCACCGCCAAATTGATTACAGTGATTAAGAAGGTGGTACAAGTTGTAAATGTCTTTTCGATCAGTATAGCCAACGTCAAGCGGCATGACGCTTTGGTATCCTTCATAAAACTCAGGTGGGAAGCCCTGAAACAATTCAGTGAGCGCTAAATCACACTCATGGTCGCCCCAATAACAAGCAGGGTCGTAGCAAATAGGACCAAATGCTGAATTAGCCACATTACCATTCCAAAGATCACCATGAAGTAATGAAGGGCGAGGGTTGTGGCCAGCAAGTCTCATGTTCACCATCTCAACAATGTCGTCAATATCCCCGAACTCGATGCCTTTCTCTTTTAGGAGCTGGAGTTGAAAACCGATGCGTTGTTCTGAAAAGAAACGGCCCCATTTTTTATGCCAGGGATTTGGTTGAAGCGTGCTGCCAATGTAATTGTCTTGGTCGCAACCAAACTCTTTCTGCTCACCCCACTGATGAAGTTTGGCAAGCTGGACACCAAAGTCATAACTGTTATTACCTGTCTCGAGTGGTTTGGTAGGCAGATAGTTAAGAATGATAAACGAGCACTCTTTAGTTTTACCAATCAGCACCAGCTCAGGTACGTAGACTGTTGAAGTCTCTCTTAATAAACGTAGGTTCTCAGCTTCAATCTCAAACTTAGGTAGGAACTCTCGCTGATTCACCTTAACGAAGTAACGTTCATTACCGTCGCTGATCATATAGCAATCGTTAATGTCACCACCGGGAACCTTAACGCGCTCGGAAATCTGAAAATTGAATAAGAGTGTGTCTGAAAGCTGTTGAGAAATGGCCTGCCACATAGGAAATCCTCAATGAACTGTTGGAGTGAAATACTATCGTTTGATAGCAATAGTTTAGGACAAATCTGGGTGATTTATAGACGTTCTGGTCAATGTTCTCAGCACTAGTACAAGACAGTACCGATCAATTAACAGTTTTGTGAACTCTGACTGTATGAATGCCTTTGATAAATCAGTAAAAAGTGAATGACCAATCGCAAAATAGTTGGAACAGATATCACGTGCGATACCAAATAACCTTACTTCCACTAGAAAATCATTGATAGCTTGTTAAGGTCTATATGCTAATGCTAGAGAGAACTGTTGATAGCTTGTGGTTTGAATAGAGCGGGTACTTGTTATCGAGTGAGCTGCTTTGTGTGTTTATTGATTTAATTTTGCACTTAAATACTAACAAAGATCATTTTAATACTCGTTATAGCAATAAAGTGATGACAAATGACTTCATATACATAGTATTAGCCTAATACGTATTAATCTGCCCTAGAGCTTAAAACGGAGATTTATTGTGGTTGTAGAAACCGATGGCTACCTAGCTTTGATCGAGCACTTATCATTTAACCTAGATGTATTTACTAACGGTAACGGTGATACTGGAAACGAAAGTGTCGAAGACATAGTGACTGACATGATTTCAAGCAACATTATGGCGATCTTCGAGCAAAACCCTGAGTTGCATTCAAGTGTGCGTTTTCAGTTGCTTAAAGAAGCAGATGCCGTGGTTGCTGATTTAGGGGAAGTGCTTGCAGGCGTGTGGGCTAAGAAAGCGACGAACGAACAGATTGTATTTCTTGATGAGTACATCGCCTTGGTGAAGAACCTGTTTGATACTGCAGTAGCAAAATACGATTAACCTCTAGTCGTCATTATTGACGGGACTGAAAGCGTAGCACTTCTATGAGGTTGCCCTTAATTCGATTGGTGGCCTCGCAAAAACACTATATACGCCTAAAGTGCCAAAATTTAGAAGCCCAATATGGGTTATCTAGCCTAGATATGATCACCCCTTTCGAAGTAGACGCATGTAGGAATTGGTTGTTACCCAAATACACGCCTACATGCCTAACGGTGAAAGATGTCTTGAAAAACACCAAATCTCCACTCTTTGCTTGCTTATAAGCGATTTCAACACCTTGTTTACTCTGATCTTTTGTCGTTCTTGGTAATGCTTGCTGCGTCGCATTTTGCACAGCAATTTGGACAAAAGCAGAACAATCCACGCCTCTGAATGAAGTTCCACCGAAATGATAAGGCACGCCTTTCCACTGCTTGTAGACACTCATATAAGCATTAGTAGTCAACTGTTCTGACTTTGATAGAGGTTTATTTGCAATTTGGCTGTTTTTAGAAGGAGATGGTGCTGAGCTACAAGCGGTTAATGTTGCGAAAGTTATTGTCACTGCAAGCATTTTTCTGAATTTCATATGTAACTCTTCTGAAAGAAAACTGAAATAAAAGCGTAATCAAGGGCTTCTAGTATACCGACTAAATTAAGGATATCTCTTTTTGTAGTCAAACTGGATTTCACATGACTGACACCAACTTATCAATAAAACCCTCACGATATACATTCTCGCTCATTCAAACGGTTAGTGCCGTATTTATTTCGATTCTTCTACTTGTTAGCTTTTTATCTATGGTCAGTATTCGTGGTGTAGATAGAGTAGGTGGATACTTTGATACTTTGTCTGAACAAGCTCTACCACTCGCTCTGCATAATGCTGAATTAACCCAAAGCGTGTTAGAACAAGTCAAACTTCTTACCTACAGTACTCAATCGACGGACTTAGACACATTAAACCAAACCCGTCATTTGATCGATGAACTCGCAGCTGAGAGTAACAATACGCTAAAGGAACTCCTTTTTATCTCCCAATCTTTTCCTGATGCGATTTCTCTTGAACAAAAGCAAAGCCTTATCGACGATATGGCACAGCTACAACAAATGACCAATACGGTTCTTTCTGCACAAATTGAAATACAAAGTAAGCAAAATTTGATCGACAGTAAAATTGGTGAGTTTCGTTACGGCGTAGGATCTATCGGTCCGGAAATGAATCGTATTAGCTCCTTCTTAGTGGAAGATAATCCAGAAGCTAGCGATGCGGCCAACCGCTTTACGTCGAGTGCATCTGCGATGGCCAATACTTTCTTAATGTTGATGATGCAAAACGACCTTGAGAAAGCAGAAGATGAATATCGTCAATTGAGGAACCGAATCGCTGGTCTTAATTTGGCCTACAGTGATTTCTCTGATTGGCATCCGGACATTGCAGAGTTCGCGAGCCTAATCGCCCCTTATGAAATGGTAAAAGAGGGCTTTACAGAAGAGGGCGTAATCAAACAAATATTGCTGAAACTAGAGCTAGTTAAACAGCAGGAGCAAAACTTAGCGCAAGTGATTGGACTAGCGAATACGGTGATTAATACGCTCAATCAGCTATCGTCGACAGCGTCTCAATTGATCGATGAAAGTGAACTAGTAGTAAATCAAACCATTACCAATATAGATCGCGTGTTGTTCATTAGTGGTTTAGTGATCGCAATGATCATTGTTACGTCATGGCTAGTACTGCGTCGTTGGATGAACAAAGGCTTAAAAAACATTACACGTCAGTTAACGTCACTTGCAGAACATGACTTCTCGAAGCAGAGCGAGTTGCTTGGCCCACTCGAACTACAAGTCATCACCTCTAAACTTAATACTGTTGTCGGTTCAACGGCCGATTCTATACGTTTAGTTACTCGAAATTGTGAAACGCTTTATCAGACCGCAGAAGTGAGTCACGACGCTGCAGAGCAAACCAACTTAAGTTTGCATGAGCAGAATGAATCTCTGCAGAATATGATCACCACAATCACACAACTTGAAGCGTCTATTGGTGAAATCGCACGTATTTCGAACGCATCGAATGATGATGCTCAAGTCGCAGAAGATGAGTCCGTGAGTGGTAGCCAAGTTATTGGTTTAAACCAACAGCGCTTACAAGCTTTAGAACATTCTTTGAATATGAACGAACAGTCAATGGCTGATCTGGATGGACGAGTGAAGCAAATTCGTGAAATGGTCGACATGATCAGTGGTATTGCAGAAAACACCAATCTGTTGGCATTGAATGCAGCGATAGAAGCAGCGCGAGCGGGAGAACAGGGCCGCGGTTTTGCGGTAGTTGCAGATGAAGTAAGGAAATTAGCGAGTGGTACATCTCAACAAACCACTAATATCCGAAACATGATGAATGAGCTGGTGGCGTCGGCGGATCGTTCTCGTACGTCAGTTACTGAGTCAAGAACTGAAATGGCGAATGCACTACAAGCGAGCGGCGATGTGAAGCAAGCTTTTGAGAAGATTGAAGTTGCGGTTAACCAGATTAAAGGCCGCGTAGAACAAATTATGGTTGCGACAGAGCAACAGGCTCGTGCAACTGTTGATGTGACACACTCAATCACGCGCGTGTCCGAACAGGGCGAAAATACTAAACTGCAACTTGAATCTATGATTGAAAGCTCTGAGCAAGTGGGTGAAATCGCAGGTCATCAACAAACTATGCTTCATAAGTATCAATTCGACGCAGAGAAATAACCTTGCTGCTTAAAACACCTAGCGAAGTCACAAACTGCCTCGTCCGAAAACACCAAAAATCCGAAAAACAAAAAGCAAAAAGGCAGAGTTCACGCTCTGCCTTTTTACTTGTACCTAGTCTTCGAATTCTTACATGAAAAAGGTAGGCATGACGTGTTGGAAAAATATTAGCGAAGCAACGCCACTGATTACCACCCAAATCAAATCGAAGCGCAGGCTCACAAGCGTACAAACAATTGCGGCCAATACTTTTGGGTTGTGTAGATCAAATTCCATATCTGGCCCTGCACCTAATATCTCGACAGCAATAATCGCAGGTAAAACCGTAACCGGAACAAAGCGCAGCGTCTTTTTGAATCGCTCCGACATCTCAAACTTACCAGCTAAACCAATCACTGAGAATCGAATAACAAAGGTCGCCGCTGCCATCGCAAGAGTAATAAGAATAAAAGTCGTAGTATTCATTGTTATGCCACTCCACGCTCTTGAGTTAATAGGTCATTTTGCATCGCTTCTTGTTCCGCTTGTTCAGTCGACAGATCCATTCGGTAGCCTGCGTACACCCCAACAACGGCAGCAATTACAAGGCCAAGAGAGTAGGGAAGTTCTGCAAGAAGCACCCCAGTAAAGGTCGCGACAATCGCTGCAACAATACATTCACGGCTTTTCACTTGTGGAATCACGATAGCGATAAAGGCTGCGACCATCGCGAAATCCAGTCCATAGTTCGCAATTTCAGGGAACGAAGAACCAATCAGTGCGCCAAGGAAATCTGCCACTACCCAGTTAACCCAAAAACCACCCATTGCCGCTAAATAGAACCAGTGTCTACTTTCACCTTCTTGCTTCATCTCATTGATCGTTGCTGCATAGACCTCATCGGTAAGGCCGTAGGACATCAATATGCGAACGTGAAAGGGATACGACTTCATGTGCTCTGACATTGAAGCGCTGTAAAGCATATGGCGCAGGTTTATGATGAAGGTCGTAAACATGATGACCACAATACTCGCTGATGACTGGACTAGCCCTAACGCCACCATTTGTGATGATCCGGCAAAAACGGTGAAAGACCATAAGGTACTCTGAGTCACGCTCATTCCTGCGGTAATACTGACCGCTCCCACAATGAACGAAAACGGAAATGCACCAACGCATAGAGGGAAGATTGCTCTTAACCCTGCCTGGATTTGTTGTTTATTCATGACATGCTCACCCTAGATTAAAAATTCAAATTTATTTGCAAGTTATGGTGAGAATCGTATTGGCGAATGAAATTATTTTCAAATCAAGATTAAAATTTATTTGATTTAGATCGGTGTTTTGAAATCAGCCAAACAAGAGCAAGCAATTAATCTATTTTTAATCAACAACTTAAAACAACTTTCATTTTTGAGATCTTTGATTGAATGGTTTTCATGATATTTATTGCAACTATTTTTGCATTTTACTATTTTCAATGTTTAAACTGTAGTTGAAATATTTAGCAAATCTGAATAGGAAGAATCATGAAAGAAATCATTACAGCAAATTAAGCGCCGGAAGCCATTGGTCCATACTCACACGGTAATGCATTCGGAAACCTTGTTTTCACATCAGGTCAATTACCAGTGTGTAAAGAGAAAGGTGGTGTTGTAGAAGGTGGTGTGAGTGAGCAATCTCGTCAGTCACTACTTAACCTCCAATATGTTTTACAAGCTGCAGGCAGCGACCTAGATCAAGTACTAAAAACAACGTGTTACTTATCAGACATTAATGACTTTGCAGCATTCAATGAAGTGTACAAAGAGTTCTTTGAAAAAGACTGTCCTGCACGTAGCTGTTTTGCAGTGAAGGATCTTCCTTTAGGCGTGAAAATCGAAATCGAAGCGATTGCTGGTCGTAAGTAACTGCTGGTAAATAATTGAAGAATAGTGTGAGGTCCTTACTATGAAACACCAATGGCAACAGTATAAAGATATTTTGAATACCGTCGTAAAGCCAGCGCTTGGCTGTACAGAGCCCATCTCCGCAGCTTACGCTTGTTCTGTTGCGGCCAAGATGCTTGTGGGTGCACCCGATAGAGTTCGCGTGTATGTGTCGGATAATTTATACAAAAACTCTATGGGCGTGTTTGTTCTGGGGACAGGAAAAATTGGCCTACCCATAGCTGCAGCCGTGGGTGCGATTGGTGGGGATCCACACGCTGGCTTGGAAGTATTGGCGAACATCAGCGAAAAAGATGTCGAAAAAGCACAAGCATTGATTGATGCTGGCCAAGTCAGCGCACACCGTAAAGATGTAGACGAATTCATCTATTGTTATGCGGAAGTAGAATCTGAAGGTCAAATAGCGGCCGTAGAAATCAGTGGCGGTCATACTCAGATCATCAAAAAAACCTTAAATGGAACCGTTCTATTCAGCCAAGATTGCGATCAAACAATACCAACAGGTTCTATCTGTGATGGAATCAATATTGATATTGGTAGCATCTACAACTTTGCCACCAGTGCGGACTTCGACGATATTGCTTTTATACTCGAAGCATCGGCTCTCAACGGCAAGCTGTCAGAAGAAGGGTTAGCTCATGCCTATGGGCTTGAAGTCGGGCGTACTATGGTACAAGGCATTCAATTAGGCCTAATGGCAGAAGACTTGATGAATAAGATCGTCATGCAAACGGCTGCCGCGTCTGATGCTCGAATGGGCGGTGCGACGCTACCTGCCATGAGTAACTTTGGTAGCGGTAACCAAGGGATAGCTGCAACAATCCCTGTTGCGGTTATTGCCGAGCACTTTAAAGCGACTCAAGAGCAATTGGCACGAGCATTAATCATGAGTCACTTAGGTGCGATTTACATTAAGTCGCATTATCCACCGTTGTCTGCATTTTGTGGGAACACGGTCACTAGCGCTTCAGCGGCTATGGCGATGGTATATCTAACAAAAGGGTCGTTTGAGCAAGGCTGCTACGCGATTCAAAATGTCCTGAGTGATTGTTCAGGCATGGTGTGTGATGGCGCTAAGTCTACCTGCGCAATGAAAGTGAAAACCTCAACCAGTGCTGCAGTTAATGGTTTCTTAATGGCAATGCGCTGTAATGAGGCACACAACCAAGGCATCGTTGCTGATGATGTTGAGACCAGTATCCGCAATATTGGAAAATTGGTTACCGCTGGCATGAGTGTTACAGACTCTACGATTATTGATATAATGTCAGCGTAATCAAACGTTTTTGATTCAAACTATTTTTAAGACGAACCGCTCGGTAATTTTTACTTAGCGGTTTTCTCGCCAAAAGAGGAAGGACTCAGTGTTCGAATTATCTCAAAGTGACTATGACATCTTGCACGCAATCGAGAACATCGTTGATGGTATTGCCGCAATGTATGGCGAGCATACCGAAGTGTTACTACACAGTTTAGATGTTCGTAATCCTTCGATTATTAAAATTGCGAATAGCTACGTCACCGGGCGAGAAGTAGGGGCTCCAATTACTAATTTAGCATTGATGAAGCTTACTCAAGGTAACGATGTTTCGGGCGCTTACATGACAAAATGTCCCGATGGAAAAACCTTACGCTCAATGACGACCATCATTCGAAACCCTCAACAACAAGCCATTGGTTTGTTGTGCATCAACACCAACCTCGACGCACCTTTTCAAGAAGTAATGCACTCACTTGTCCCTTGTTTGCTACCACATGTCGACCGTCCTCAAACAACGCCTGAAACCTTTGCGCGTAGTAATGAAGAGATGATGCACAGCTCAATTGAAACGGTAAGAGAACAGGTAAGTAATGACGTAGACATCGCGCCATCGAAGAAGAGCCGAGAGATTGTCACTCGATTGCATGAGATGGGGATTTTCGATTTGAAAGACAGTGCCCAAATTGCGGCAAAAGGACTCGATATCTCTATCCATACGATCTACCGCTACCTACGTGAGCTGAAAGCCTAACGTTTGTTGGTTAGCTAACTCTCATTCTATTTGTTCTGGTTGTATCTAAATGGCTGGGTAATCAGTTTATCCAGCCTTTGTTCCTTCCCATCACGTATCTCTGGCACGCCAATGCTTACCTTATCGTGACCAAGCTCGGGTTGAGCACGATACGTTTTAAACCAGATATCCCAAACTGATAAGAAGAACCCAAAGTTAGAATGGGTTTCTTTGACAATCACAGAGTGGTGCACTCGATGCATGTCTGGCGTGACAATCACTTTACGAAGCTGTTTGTCGAACCATAAAGGTAAACGACCGTTACTGTGGTTAAACATTGCACTTACATTCAAAACGACCTCGAATATCACAACGGCTAGTGCGGGCACACCCAATACAAAAATTAACGCGACCTTAATTAGCATAGATAAAATCATCTCGATGGGGTGGAAGCGTGTACCCGTGGTGACATCGATATCTAAATCGGCATGATGGACGCGATGAAGTTTCCACAGGACAGGGATACGGTGGAAGACTAAATGTTGAGTGTAAATGGCAAGATCTAATAACACGACACAAAGGAACACGGTGATTTCAAAGGGTAAGCTAATGTTATTGAACAGACCCCATTGGTTTTGTTCCGCAATCAGTGCCGCTTGAAATGCCGCGACAGGTACTAATGTCGCCAATAAAACACTGTTAAGCGCCATTAATGAGAAGTTATTTCCCCAACGAAACCATTTATTTTGAGTCAACGTTTTTCTTGGCGCACGATATTCCCACAACGCACACAAAACAAAAGTGCTAACAAAGAAAACAAGGCGAAGTAAGGATGGGTCTTGCATGAGAATTCCTTCTATCATTCTAACGATACTGTAAGTACAATCGGGCCACTTTTCTAGATTTACTGTTATTGTCCATGAGAATCCACGCTTTTCACCGTTTATATCAACACCGTTTGTCCCTTTCTACCAAGCCGTTCAATGCGCGCGGGTGTAAAGTGGTTCGATGTGAGTTCTGTAAAATCAAACAAGACAGCTGTATCTGTGAGCATCAACCGAACATAGATACGAATATTGCCACAATGTTGATCTTGTCTGATAACGAAATCTTAAAGCCAAGTAACACGGGCCGTTTGATTGTAGACACGGTGAAAGACAGTCATGTGTACCTTTGGCATCGAACTGAGCCAAACACAGAGATGCTTGAAGTTCTTAAGGACGAAAAATATCAGCCTGTGATTGTGTTCCCAGAAGATTATACCGATGACAAATCGCGAGTGGTTCAAGACCTGCCACAAATGCGTAATCCAAATAAAAAGCTACTACTGATTTTCATCGATGGTAGCTGGCGTGAAGCAAGACGTATCTTTAGACGTTCTGAGTACTTACAAGATCTACCCGTGTTGTCGATTGAACCTGAATCCGTTTCTCAATACATGATGCGAAAGTCAGACAATGAGCAACACCTTTCAACTGCAGAAGTCGCGAGCTTAGTATTAAAACAAGCTGGTGAAGAGCAGGGCGCCAAAACATTACAACTATGGTTTGAAGCATTTCGCGAAAGCTACATGCTAAGTAAGACTCGTTACAAGTCAGATCCGACCAAACCAAGCCTGAATGCTTTCATAGAGCACAGTAAAAATGAGACGTCACTCTAACCTTTAACCGCTTTGTGCTGACTTGTTGTTCAAACAGACTCAAACACGAGATAAGTTTGTTATCTATCACGGTTTGTAGGGGGAGTGTTATGGATAATGTTCCCCAGTTGTTTTATTTAAAGAGTTTATTTGCCCGAATTTAGGGAAAAATTGGAGAGATTTCATGTATTACGGCTTCGATGTTGGCGGCACTAAAATTGAATTTGGTGCATTCAATGAGAAACTTGAGCGAGTAGCAACAGAGCGCGTTCCAACACCAACAGATGACTATCAATTACTGCTTGATACGATCGCTGGTTTAGTAAAGAAATACGATAGCGAATTCTCTTGCGAAGGCAAAATCGGCCTTGGCCTTCCTGGTATGGAAAACGCAGACGACGGCACTATGCTGGTTGTTAATGTTCCTGCATCAACAGGTAAGCCACTACGTAAAGATTTAGAAGCGCTAATCGGTCGTAGCGTAAAAATCGAAAACGATGCGAACTGTTTCGCGCTTTCTGAAGCATGGGATGATGAGCTAAAAGACGAGCCATCGGTTGCTGGTCTAATTCTAGGTACAGGTTTTGGCGGCGGTTTAGTTTACGAAGGTAAGGTATTCTCTGGTCGTAACCACGTTGCCGGTGAACTAGGCCATATGCGTCTACCTTTGGATGCATGGTTCCACCTTGGTGACAACGCACCGCTTTTAGGTTGTGGTTGTGGTAAAAAAGGTTGTCTAGATAGCTATCTGTCGGGTCGTGGTTTCGAATTGATTTACGAGCACTACTTTGGCGAGAAGAAAAAAGCGATTGAGATCATCCAAGCTTACAACGAAGGTGAGGCTAAAGCGGCTGAACACGTTGACCGCTTCATGGAGCTATTGGCTATCTGCTTTGCGAACCTGTTTACTGGCCTAGATCCACACGTTGTTGCACTGGGCGGTGGTCTTTCAAACTTCGAGCTTATCTACGAAGAAATGCCAAAGCGCGTACCTAAGTATTTACTGTCTGTTGCTAAGTGTCCGAAGATCATCAAAGCAAAACACGGTGATTCAGGTGGCGTTCGTGGTGCTGCATTCCTAAACATCAAATAGTGATAGCTTTCAGCTAAAAAAGTTACGCAGAATAAATAAAAATGCCGCAATCTCGAAAGAGGTTGCGGCATTTTTTATTGTTTGGTGATTTTAGCTATCGATTAGCAAGAGCAAAGCTCTCTAAGAACTTACTTATTCTTTTTACCAACACCAAGGTTTTCTTTTTGCTTCAGCGTAAGCTTTGAAAAGCCAAGCTTGCGGAAGTAATTGTCTTGGTAGTTGCGAACCGCTTTAGTATCTGAAATCAACTCAAGCTGCTGCTCTGTTTTTAGATATTCAGTAATGTCGATGCCTTCAGCATCAGCAACCGCTTCTTGGATCGTGCGGTGTTCTTGCTTTGAAAACAGTAACTCTTTTTCTTCGTCTTTGTACGTGTACAGAATGGTACGAGCCATGATGCGCTCCAATAGAATTTTTACTTTGGGCGCACTCTACATAAAAACAGTACGTCGCTCAAGGTAATGGTAAGAAATCTTAATATTAACTTAGTTAATGGGTTACTTATTGAGGTTAGCTCAGAAATATAAAAGCCCCTTGCGATTAAACCATCGCAGAAGGGGCTTCGAGCTTTAGTGCAATCAACACACCTTAGGCAGTTTTATTAATTAAACACGGCCTTGCAGTGGAATGATCGTCACTGTTTCACCAACTTTGACGGTATCAACCGATGGTGAAATTTCAATTAAGCAGTTTGCTTCGCTCATTGAGCGCAGAATGCCTGAACCTTGTTTACCCGTTGTCTTAACTTCAAGTACACCAGATTCGTTCATAGTGAACACACCACGGCTAAATTCAGTACGGCCTTGGCGAGAACGTAATTGCTCAGTAGCTACCGCATTCGCTTTTACTGGTGTCCAGTTTGTCTGGCCTTGCAGCTTGCGGATCGCTGGCTCGACAAAGTTGATGAACGACACCATTACAGCAACAGGGTTACCTGGCAGACCGAAGAATGGTTTATCTTCAATTTTACCGTAAGCAAGAGGACGGCCCGGACGCATGTTGATGCGCCAGAAGTTAATCTCACCCAGTTTATCTAGCGCGAGTTTGATGTAGTCAGCGTCACCAACAGACACACCGCCAGACGTTAATACCATGTCAGTCTCTAGCGACGCAGCATGAAGGACATCCATCATCTTCTGTTCGTCATCTTCAATGATGCCGTAATCAACGATGTCACAGCCCAGTTTTTGAAGCATACCAATAATAGTAAAACGGTTTGAATCGTAAATAGAATTTGCTTTCTGCTCGCTACCTGGTGCTTGAACTTCATCACCTGTCGAGAAGACGCCAACTTTCACTTTACGTAGAACAGGGCAGGTACCGAACCCCAGAGATGCCATCCTGCCCATTTCTGGCGCTTCGATTCGCGTGCCACGAGTAAAGACAGGTTGGCCGATTTCAAGATCTTCACCCGCCATACGGACATTTTGTCCTACTGAGATTTTCGCATCAGGGAAGCTAACTGTGTCGCCCTCTTGAACGGCTTGCTCGCGCATCACAACCACATCAACACCTTCAGGCATTGGCGCGCCAGTCATGATCTTAACCGCTTCTCCTTGTTGAACGGTCTTGTCGTAGCTGTGTCCTGCCATCACTTCAGCAACAACGTGGTAGCTATCTAGATCTAAATCTTCACTACGAATGGCGTAGCCGTCCATTGCAGAGTTCGTGTTCTGAGGTACATTGATTGGAGAAATAACATCTTCCGCCAATACGCGACCATATCCTTGTTCTAGGGCAACAGATTCCGTCAGCTCTAGTGCATCAATACTATCAACAATCTTTTGCTGACCTTGAGTCACGGTAAGACCTGCAGGAGAGAAAGAGTCACAACACACAACTGGCGTGTTGTCTTTCGATGATGCACACGAAGCGACTTTACTTGTTTTCGAAACTGGATCGAACGATTGTGCATAGTCGATGATGAAATCACGAATCGCTTCTAAGTCGCTGATCGCCATTTGTGGCAGGTCAGATTCGACTTTGCTGTCGGCTGCGATAGCAATGATGTTGTCATCATTTGGGTAAAGCCAAGGTTTACCCACTTCATCACGGTGAAGCTCGATTTTAGGAAAAGCGATGTTCTTGCAGCCTTCAACCAAAATCAAATCCAACGTATTTGTATCAAAACGTGTAAGCAGATAATCAAAGTCAGCTTCGGCTTCTGGCGTTTCTGTCATCATTACATGACGGTTACGAGAGCTGATCAACATTTGGTTTGCACCCGCTTTACGTAAGCGATAGCTGTCTTTGCCCGGCTTATCGACATCAAAATCGTGGTGAGCATGTTTAAGAACGCCAACTTTCAAACCTGCGTCGGTTAACAAAGGTAACAGGGCTTCAAGTACCGTTGTTTTACCTGTGCCGCTGTAGGCAGCAAAACCTAATAACGGCAGGTTAGGGCGTTGTTTTGAATCTTTCATTATTGAAGCGTTCCGAATTGGGTGAGTTCTTCTGGCGTATTAAGGTTTACAAAGCAGTTTGGTGCATCGCTGAAATCAACGTACTCAGTGACGCACTCTTTGTAGAGCAAGATTATCTTGCGATCGCCACGTTCTAAAAAGGCTTCTAGCTTTGGAAGAACACGCTTGTGGAATAGGGTAAACACGGGTTGTTTAAATTCACCATCGTGAGCCACAAGAATGTCACTGTCTTCTTTTACAGCTGCACAAAAGCGTTGTACGAGATCATCACTGATTTGTGGACTGTCACATGGGACAAAACCGACCCAATCAGTGGTCGCGTTTTTAAGGCCAGCATGAATACCGCCCAATGGCCCTGGATAATCAGGGAACGAATCGGAAACAACCGGAGCGAATGCTTGGTAACTGTCGAGGTTACGGTTGGCATTGATGGTGATGCTGACATCTTGTTGTGACAGCTTGTCTATAACGTATTGAATAAGCGGGGAACCGTTGAGCTCAACGAGTCCTTTATCTTTTCCGCCCATACGACTGGCTTGTCCGCCAGCCAAAATAACCCAACTAGTTTGCGTTGGAAGCAGCATAAATATTCTCTTGTGCTTTGTTCTTTTTAATTACTTGCAGAAGCGGTGACTCAGCTAGCGTGTTATCTTTGATCCACCATTGCTTCTTGCACAAATCGGTTAACGCGTTGGTTTGGTGACTGGTAATGACTAAACTCGCGCCTCTCTGAAGAAGATCTTCGGCCATAATCACCAATCTTTCAATAGATTCTTTGTCTAAAGAAGCACTTGGCTCGTCCATCAGCAAAATTGATGGCTTGAGAATCCAAGCTCGTGCCATTGCTACGCGTTGACGTTCACCACCAGACAACACAGAAATGTGTTCATCTGCTAGGGTTTCTAAACCTACCATCCTCAACGCATTAATTATTTGAGCTCGCTTATCTTTTTGGCTCTCTTTGCTAAAGCGAATCCCATAAGCGACATTTTGGTACACAGAACCATCAAATAGGTAAGGCGTTTGATGCAGATAGATGATGTCTTTAAATTTTAGTCTAGGGAACAGGTTATGTTGCCAACTTTGTGTCGGTGACTGAATACGGCCAGAAGTCGGCTTAATCAATCCAGACAGAATTTTTAATAGAGTGGTTTTTCCTACACCGTTATCGCCCTTAAGATAAATCGCATCGTTCGGACCGATCGACAATTCAGGGATGTGGAACAAAACACGCTCTTTGTAGCGCATTGAAATTTGCTGCGTTGTTATTTTTATACTCATGACAGCGTTCCTAAGTTCTTAAATAGCCTTTTCCTCTCACACTAGAAAGGAAAAAGTTAAGGGCTAATGCCAATGCCAATAAAACCATGCCTAACGCCACACCTTGAGCGAAAGCACCTTTGTGACTTTCCATTGCAATAGCGGTAGGGATGTTTCTTGTCATTCCCATAATGTTTCCGCCCACCATCATTGAACAACCCACTTCAGTGACGATGCGAGAAAACGCAGCAATGACTGCCGCCAGTAGAGGAAAACGAGTTTCCCAAATCAAGGTGCAGGCAACGCGAGTGGTTGAAACTCCCAGAGTGCGTGCCGTTTCGACAGCTCGGCGATCACTGGCTTGCAGCGCACCGTGCATCATGGCAACTAGAATAGGAAAGCAGATCAGCATCTGACCTAGAATCATAGCCTTTTGAGTGAACAGCAATTGCCAGTCGCCCAATGGGCCAGAACGAGAGAGCATCATGTACATCAATAAGCCAATAACCACGGTTGGTATTGCTTGCAATGTGTTGATTACAGAGAGTAACGCCCATTTCCCAGGGAATTCCGTGTAGGCCAATAAGAAAGCCATGATGATAGAGGGAACAATTACCAGAGAGATGGCGGACAAAGATACGCTGAAGGACACCGCGACAATTTGCCACAGGTCGTGGTCAAAATTCACCAGTAAATTCAATGCATCTAGCGTTGTTTGCCATAAGGTCATGAAGTATCTCGTGTGAATCGATAATAGGTTTTTATCGGTAATGACTGATGTTAATCATAGCTGACACAATATTAATGAGCGTTATTGGCCAGCTATTATTTCTTTACTTGTTTGGTTTGCTGACTCGTTAAGCGTAGTGCTATTTGGCAAAGAGTGAACCTTTAACCCTATTTAGCACAACTTAGCGAGCGACAAACTACTCAGCACTCGCAACAAACAGTTGCTTGCCGTGCAGCTTAAAGTTGTTGATCAGTTTTTGACCTTTAGGGTTAACCAACCAATCGCTGAACGTTTTTGCTGCTTGGTAGTGAATGCTTGGGTAACGCTCTGGGTTAACTAGAATCACTTGGTAAGGGTTGAATAGGTTTTCGTCACCTTGGAAAAGGATTTTTAGATCCAATTTGTTTTGGTAAGCCAGCCAAGTGCCACGGTCAGTCATTGTGTAACCTTGCATCTCTGACGCCATGTTTAGAGTAGGGCCCATGCCTTGACCAACGCTGCGGTAGCCGCCAAAGTTTGGCTCCATCTTAGTTTGAGCCCAGATACCCATCTCTTTCTTATGTGTACCTGAATCATCACCACGAGACACAAACGTTACATTGTTTGTCGCAATCGCTTTAAATACATCCGCCACAGCTTTTTGAGATTCAACTTTCGCTGGGTCACTTTCAGGGCCAACGATCACAAAGTCGTTGTACATCAATTTACGAGGCAGTACACCGTAGCCTTTCTCAACAAAGTTAGCTTCTGCTTTTGGTGCGTGTGTCATCACCAAATCCACATCACCGTTTTCACCCATGCGAAGTGATTTACCAGTACCCGCTGCTAAAACATCGACTTTGATACCCGAATCTTTTTCGAATTCAGGCAGTAGATAATCCAGTAAGCCTGAATGATAAGTGCTTGTCGTTGTCGCAAGCTTGATATGAGTGGTGTCTTCTGCGCTGCTAGCCGAGTAACTGACGATAGATAGAGCTGCAATAGTTAGGGGAATTGCTTTCATTATTATTATGTCCATTTTGTTAGAAATGAATGACATGTCTTCAGTTTTAAAGGGCTCAAAGAAGGACATGTGCATAAGATGCTAATTATAGTAATTAGAAATCCTCTCCCTATAGGCAATCTTAATGCCAACAAATAATGCATCAAGTCTCATTAAATTGCTGTTATTTCGGACAAAACTGCGTCATTTCGCTAGATAAAATGAACCAAAACATGAGCTAGGACAAAATGTCGCACATTGTCCCTGTTGAATAAAAGGTTAATTGGTACACTCTGTCCCAACTTTCCCTTTCGGCTGATCATTATGTCTTTACCTAGTTCAAACGCCTCTAACCTCAATCCAAACACCTTGACTCAATATCAGGCGTTTTCGGTCCTGGTGGTCGATGATGAAATTGGCATGCAGGCAATTTTAAAGAAAGCACTAGGTAAGTATTTTGGCAAGGTGTCGAGTGCAGGCTCTGTAGAAGAAGCAGAAACACTACGCTGCAATGAACACTTCGACCTGATCGTTCTCGATATTAATCTTCCTGGTCGCTCTGGTATTGAGTGGGAAGAAGCCTTCAATGAATGCGACCGAAAAGCAGATGTTATCTTTATGACTGGCTATGCCGATCTGGAGATGACCATATCAGCACTCAAGCTCGGTGCTTCAGATTTCATTTTAAAGCCATTCAACTTAGAACAGATGATTCAAGCTGTACTTCGTTGTATGGATAAGCGCCTTGACCAAAGAATGCAGTACGCGTTGAAGCGTGATGTCAGCCGCCACATCAAAACCGAGATTATTGGTAACTCAGATAAGACCAAACAACTTAAGCTTCTTATTAGCCAATTTGCTCCATCACGAGCGTCCGTGTTGGTAGAAGGTGAGTCTGGTACCGGTAAAGAGTTGGTTGCACGTGGTGTTCATGAAGCCAGTAAACGAACTGGACCATTTGTCCCAATCAACTGTGGTGCGATTGCTCCAGAGCTTCTTGAAAGTGAATTATTTGGTCACACCTCTGGTGCCTTTACTGGCGCGAAGAAGAATCGCGAAGGTTTATTCAGAGTGGCTAACGGCGGTACATTATTTCTTGATGAAATTGGCGAAATGCCACTGCCTATGCAAGCTGCACTGCTGCGAGTGCTCGAGCAACGTACCATTCGCCCCGTTGGCAGTGAGAAAGAGCTCTCCGTAGACGTTCGTGTTGTCGCGGCAACCAACAGGAATCTTCAGGAAGAGGTCGAGAAAGGGCACTTCCGCCGCGACCTATTTTACCGACTCAATGTACTTAAGATTGATGTGACCCCGTTACGCGAACGACCATCCGATCTGATTGAGCTTGTTCCATATTTCACGCGCCTGTTATCGAGTTAATTAGGTATGCCGATACCTAATTGGGCACATGAAGATATCTTAGCGATGAATGAATACGAATGGCCGGGCAATATTCGCGAGCTTAAAAACCTAGTGGAGCGCTGCATTCTGTTAGACAAGCCACCAGCTCACTATTGGCGAGAGATAAATGGCGACCCGGCACCTGCGAGTATTTCAGTGACGGTGTCACATGGTGCTGAAGTGCCGAACTTGAATACAACGGATGCTGCTGAAGGCTATCCAAACACTTGGACACTTAAAGAAGTGGAGAAAGCACATATCGAACAGCTTGTGAGTTTTCACGATGGTAATAAGTCTGCAGCGGCAAGAGACCTTGGCGTTGCTCGTAAAACCTTAGAACGCAAATACAAAGACTGGAACACAGAAGGCTCAGAATATGCCGATTAGACGTCAGTGGTGGGCAAAGTGGGCGTTCCGCTTCAAAACCATGGTGCGCTACCGTTTACTGTTTCTCACGTCAGCACCGATCTTTCTTACACTGTGCGCGCTCGTTGCGATCACCTTTTATTGGTCTGTTCACTATACGTGGCAAGGCGCTTTGATCGATGTTGATGAACGTCTCGACGTCGCAGACAACAGTATTCATCTGATTCAAAACCAACAAGCTTATAACGTGCGCGCATTTGCTGAGTCTTACAACTTTCGAATGAAGCTTGCGAACGACGTGCCTCAAGATGAACTCATTCGTTGGGTCTCAGAGAATAAGTCACGATATGAGCTCGATTTTTTACGCTGGCGCAGCGTAGAGAGCATGGAAAAGAAGCTTGAATACCTGAATCTCACACATAAATCATCGTTTTTCAGTGTGTTAGACAGTAACGAACTCGATTACTTAGATCGTGACCTTGCAAGAAAGGCAGAAGTTCCGATGCTTTATGGTCATGATGTTGAAACACGTGGCTTGGTCAGCCGTACTGTCGTATCCATTAAAGATAAACATGATCATGTGATCGGCTTTCTTGATGGCGGGATCTTGTTGAATAACAGCACTCAGTTGGTCGATCAAATCAGCAACCTGATCTATCCACAGAGAGAGGGCTTCAACCGTCATGTAGGAACCGTCACCGTATTTCTTGACGACCTTCGTGTGAGCACTAACGTGCCATTAAGCAGTAAAGACAGTGCAGGGCGTGCAATCGGTACGCGAGTTTCTCACGAGGTTCACTCTAAAGTCTTAAACGAGGGCAAAGAGTGGCTCGACAGAGCATATGTATACGATGCATGGTACATCACGGCTTATCAACCAATTCACGACCAGTTTGGCAACGTGATCGGCATGCTATATACCGGTTACCTAATCTGGCCGCTCATTGAAACCTACCTGACTAACCTTGGTGAAATCAGCATTACTATCGTTCTGTTGTTGCTTGTTTCAGGCTTGATCGTTCACAGAGGTGCGCGCGATCTTTTCAACCCTATCGAACGCATTCATAAAGTGGTGAAGCTAGTACAGATGGGGCAAGACAAGCGAATTGGTACGTTAGGACTGGATGATCAACATGAGCTTACCTTACTTGCTAAACAATTCGACAAGATGTTGGATCTTCTGCATGAGCGCAATCAAGAGATTCAACAAGCGGCGTTAGAACTCGAGTGTAAAGTCCATTCTCGCACCGCTAGTTTGAAAGAGAAAACCGAAGAACTTGAGCTGCATATCAAGCTGCTAAACCAAGCCAGAGATAAGCTGGTGGTCAATGAGAAACTGGCAGCGCTAGGTGAGCTAACCGCAGGTATTGCTCACGAGATCAATAACCCAACAGCGGTAATCCTTGGCAACGTTGAGTTGATGAAATTTGAACTAGGGGATGAAGTAAGCCGTGTCGAAGAAGAAGTCCATGCCATCATGGAGCAAATCGACCGAATCCGAAATATTACGCGAAGCTTGCTGCAATACAGCCGACACGGTGGCGTGCAGGATGAGATTACGTGGCAACACATCAACCCGATCGTCGATGAAAGTATCACGCTCGTGAAAACTGGGGCGAAAAAGCGCGGCATGGTTTACGTTTCGAACTTAAACGCTAAAACATCGGTTGAAGTAAATCGAAACCAACTGCTGCAGATTCTGGTAAACCTACAAATGAATGCGATTCATGCGATGGACGGGCAGGGAACATTAACGATTTCGAGCGAAGACTGGGTAGAAAACGGCATCTCTCATGGTGCTATTGTACATGTTGAAGATGAAGGTTGTGGCATCAAAGAAGAGCAATTAAAGCGCATCTTCTCGCCATTCTATACAACGAAACGCGACGGGACTGGCTTAGGCTTATCCGTATCTCAAAGTATCTTGAGTCAAATTGGTGGCGAGATACGCGTAGAATCAGAAGTGGGTAAAGGAAGCCGCTTTAGTATCTACCTTCAGCAAAAAGCGACACCACAATTATTGGTGTCTAACCTTTAAACCTGCTAAGGCTATCGTTCGATGGTTGTCCTAGCTCGCTTGGGCTGTTATTTTTACATTCAGCCCAAGCACGAAAATCCCGCACTACTAAACTATCACCAATCAAACCTCAACCTCTGCCTGTTTGACCTATACCTCTTTTTGGTTATGTAACACAGTGTATATTTAGCGTTCTTGATGCATATCATCTGAACTGTACGAAATTTTGATAACTTGGTCGAAAATCCATAATCAAAACAAATAATAAAGTCAGTCAGCTATGAAATTAAGTAACTTATCTATCAAGTCAAAACTCGCCTCAATTGTCGTTCTATCGGTTGTACTGCTAGTAATGGCATCTACATTTAACCTCATGCAGCAAAGAGCCAGCTCTATGGAAGAGCGGCAGGATAAGCTCAGCGCTCAAGTTGAAACGGCCATTAGCTTAGCCAACTATTACTACAGCCAACGCAGTGTGCTCGGTGAAGAAGTTGCAAAGGAGCGAGCGCTGCAAGCGATTGAAACGCTTCGTTATGACAACACCAATTACTTTTGGATCCTCAACCAGCAACTCAACATCATTAGCCACCCATTAAAGCCAGAGCTAAATGGCACCAACGCAGGTAACTTGAAAGATGGAGCAGGAAAGCACCATTGGCGTGAAATGGTGAATATCTCACACTCTCCTCAAGAGAAAGGCTTTCTCGATTACCAGTGGATGAGCCCTCAAGGTGAACTCAAAGATAAAATCTCTTACGTACAACTCTTCCCAGAATGGAACTGGATTATTGGCTCAGGAATACTGGTCGCTGATATTCAAGAGGCTTTCTACGCGTTAGCACTTAAAGAAGGCATGGTCGCGGTTGTTTTATCAGGCTTACTGTTTGCGATGGGTTATGCGATTTCTAACAACATAATCGTTCCGCTTAACAAGCTTATCGATAACACACATAAAATTGCCGATGGTGACCTCCGTGTTCGCATGAACATGACACGCAAAGATGAGTTGGGCGATATGAGCCACCAGATCGATACCATGCTCGACAAGCTGCAAACAACGCTTCGTACAGCAAACGAGTCTGCAGACCTGTCTAGCAATATGGCAAGTCATATTGCGCAGGCCAGTGAAGAAGCTGCTACCAGTGTCAATTCGCAACATGCACAACTTGAGCTGTTATCGACGGCAATGACAGAGATGAGCGCGACCATTTCAGATGTCGCGATGAATGCAGAAAACACCGCTGCGAGTACCAACAAAGTGGTTGATCATGCTAACCAAAATGATGAAAACATGCAGGTAACCGCAACTACCATATCTCAAGTATCTGAGAACATTTCGACTGCAAATAACTTGGTCAGAGATCTTCAATCTGGTGTTACAGAGATAAGCCAAGTAGTCGGCGTGATTCGTGATGTATCAGAACAAACCAATTTACTGGCGCTCAACGCTGCGATTGAAGCAGCACGAGCTGGGGAACAAGGGCGCGGGTTCGCTGTCGTTGCCGATGAAGTTCGTAATCTAGCGAGTCGCACGCAGAACTCTACCAACGAAGTGCAATCAACCATTGAAAAACTAACACAGCAAGCTGAACGCACGTTTAATGCTATGCAAAGTAGCAACGAGAAAGTGGACCACAGTGTGGTAGCGTCTAACGAGACACGCCAGCAACTCGATGTGATTGTGAATGAGCTACACAACGCTAATGACATGGTCTCTCAAATTGCTGCAGCGTCTGAGCAGCAGAGCACAGTAGCAACAGAAATGAGTGAGAGTGTTACTGGTATTCATTTGGCTGCTAACGAAGTCTTACAGGCTTCACAATCGCTGGCTGAAGACAGTCAGAAGATGGCAAACACCACTGAGCACCTTACTGAACAGTTGAAGTACTTTAAGGTTTAGCGCTGTTCACCAGAAACTTATAGCGGCCATAGAACCATAGAATCAATAGCTGTTACATAGGCGGCAACCATAAAAAACACCTCCGAACCTTATTCAAGTGCGGAGGTGTTTTTGTTTCTATCAATCTAACGAGAAACCTAAAACTAAGAGTGTGTAGCCACTGAGATTTTAGGTGGGTTGATATTGTGTTTCTTAAACTCTTTCATGACACGTAGCGTAATATCAGTCTCGAACAGCTTCTCATAGGCTGTATCCACCACATAAGCCTTACAGGTTAGCTGTATTGCTAGGTAGTTATCAGTGATGGTCTGTTTCACCAATACCGTCACAGGCTTGGGTAAGTGGATGTAACGACTTGATGAGGCCGCTTCCTGTATCAAATCACGGGCGAGGGTGATGTCCTCATCCATACCGACATAAAACGGAATCACCACCTGCATATCCAACGCGCCATAGTTACCACTCGTAGTGACTTCGTTTAAGAACTTGTTGTTCGGAATCGTGATGATGTCGTCGTTCAAAGTTCTCATACGTACAGAGCGTAAACCGATAGTAATAATGTCGCCGTAGTTACCTTCAAACGTGACGCGGTCACCTACTTGAAATGGTCTGTCAATCATTACGGTGATACCCGCGATGAAAGAGGCCGACAAGTCTTTAAGCGCAAAGCCAACCGACACCGCTAGCGTACCGCCAATCAGAGCCAAGATTTGGTCGTTGATGCGGAAACTCATCATGAACACGATAAGACCCGTACTCACATAAATGAAAAACTGCATGAATGATTGAAGCTTTTGCAACAGCATTCGATATTGCACGAATTGGCTACCAAAGCTGGTCACCATTGAGTTAATGAACTTCAATAATAACCACATCGCTGCAATGACGATGATAGAGAAGAACACGCCACTCCAACGAACCAAGCTCGCGATCTTAGAAATGTTTTCTACATTGGCTAACTCTTCTGTCGCGTAAGTCGGGAAACTTA
This sequence comes from Vibrionales bacterium SWAT-3, assembly GCA_000169995.1. GTDB lineage: Bacteria > Pseudomonadota > Gammaproteobacteria > Enterobacterales > Vibrionaceae > Vibrio. The sequence continues at coordinate 118,374 of AAZW01000007.1, forward strand.
CCGCCGTCGCCAAGCCAACAAGTAATAGGACAAATAACTTCTTCATTTTACTTCACCAATAAATGTTGACGGTCGAGAACGTTAGTAATGTGACGGAACCAGTGATCAGAGATTCTTGCCTTATCTTCATTCCAACCAATGTAACCACGGCTCTCAAAGTAGCGAAGAATACCTGTGATTTCAGCAATACTTAACTGAGTACATTCTGATAGCACCTCAGTAGACGCAATCTCTAACTGAACGATAGAGCGCAGCACCGCCAGCATAGGTTTTGGCATGTTCTCTAGTTCTTGCGCTTCTGGTACATGGAACAACCTGACTACCGCTTGGTCTGTCTCTTTGTTTCTGTTCAAAGAGAGACGGAAGAAGCGCAGTGCAACGGTTGGGTTACCATCTGAGTAGTGCCACAAGATACGATAGAAACCTTGGCGTGCACGTTCTTCTTCGCTCATGTCATCTTGGTCCCACTGCTTTGGTACCACTAAACCATCAAATGATAATGGCTTCTCAAGCTCAGTATTAATGCGGCTAGTAAGCAACTCGCCAACTTGTTTCTCTGTCCAACGCGGAAGGAAACAGACCAAATCAAACAACAGACGCTCACCACGAGCTCGGTCGACAAATCGCCAGCTAGACTTAGCAATCGACATCACGATTCTATGGTTCTTCTTCGAACGACGCAGTAAGTTAGTCAATCGAATCAGATCAGAAAGACCACCAACCATTGGTTTAACTAAGCGCTGGGCATTATCAATTGCAATCAGGTAAGTCGTGTCGCTCTTACGAAGATGCGCCAAGATTTGAATCTCAGTTGCGTCTTCTTCTAGGCCGATGCTTACCGCAAGATGACACAGTAATTCTTGGTAGCCCGCGTAAGGACAGCTAACGTAAATTGGCTCCGCATTCGATACCTTGTGCAGCAGGGTATACAGAAGCGTTGTTGCACCCACACCACGTTCACCAGATACGATACAAATCGCTGGGCTGTCAGACATCAAATAGCGAGAAAGTTGTTTAACCTCGTCGCCTGCATAGTCAATCAGCTCGCTGTCGATGGATCCAGGTAGAATGTATTCGTATGTTTGATCGCCTTTAATACGCACTAAGTTTTTCTGATTCTTATCGAGGTCAGACTGCTTAGCCACTTCAATCCTAAACAGGTAAGCCAGTGCTTGACTAAATACTGTGTAGTTTGAAAGCAGCGACATGATGCGATGCTGGAAGTGATAAACACTCAACCAAGCAATACCAAGCGCAGTCGCGAGGATGTTAATTAAGAAGGTATCTTGGCGATTCACGGCCCAATTAACCCACACGGGGCGATCAGAGATATGTTCTAGGCTATTGAATACCTTCGCTCTCCATAATCGAAGTACCGAGATGGTTACTAGTACAAACCAGAAGAATAGAACGCTGTAAATCCAACTGTAAATGGTGCCTTTACCTAGCGTAATACTGGAAATCTGAAGAATCACACCAGCAACAATGAAGCTCCATACGTAACGGCGAATCGTTGAAAGGCGTAGCGCAATGACTTCTTTGTTTGAGGTACGTCCCATGCGGTATGCAAACTCAAGAATGAAGCTGATTGCGATCGAGCCACCTAAAATCCACCACGTGAAGATCTCAAGGAATATCAGATGTTGCAGGCTAGGGATACTTGATAGAACTCGCAGAGACAGGGTGATCGCAATTAACCAAGCAATGGCTCTATCCGCACGGCTCACATACCAAATTAAACGAATCAGGAATGGAGGGTTTGGTTTCGCTTCGAGCAGGTTAACGCGAAACAGTTCGATTAACCTTTTGCTGTTCGCTAACCACCAAACCAGTGCAAAGTAGATGAACAGTACTTTTAACGCCGCACCGATTACCGGCACCGGCGAGATAAAGATATCTTTAATAAGCGCTTTGAAGCTGCGTATTTGGAAATACACCAAGTATTCGACGTTTAGCTTTGTCAGTTCCCACTCTTGCTTAAACTGAGTAACACCGTAAGGGCCAAAACCGGTCAAGCGCTCTCTGTTACTTGCGGTGCTTTGCTCCAATAAGTGCTGCTTACTCACATTCAAACTGTTCAACGTGACGTAGCTAGACTCCACATCGAACCACTGCTCTGGCTCGCTGCTTTCACGATAGGCTTTGAGTCGTTGGTCGAACTTAACGATTTGCTGATTCTGGACACGAAGTACCTCTGCGAGCAGTCGGTTTACTTTGCGTTTGTCAGACGCTTCCATAAACAGAGGGTCGGGTAGTTGATCGATCCGATTATTCAGATCTTGGGCGATGTCAGAGACCTGAGGCTGTGATTGTAAGTCATATTCCAAGTTGGCATGACTCGGCCATGAGAGCATGGCTAATATGAAGAATAAGAAGCGCGGTAATGAACGCATAAAAGTCTCTTAGAATTATGAGGTTAGGATTAATATAGTCAGATAATCGAGCTTTGTGAAATCTCGTGCATGAATGAGGGCGAGTACTTTATCCCCGAATCTTGGTGTTTTGTCATGAAACTGTCAGGCGTTAGACTAGTATTTGTGCATTAGAGGGTGTTGTGAATAGCTATGTGTAAAGAAGCTTTGGTTGTAACGGGTTGTTATGCGATATATTAAATTATTTATAAGAGATATGTATTTATATAAGGCGGATTTTACTCAGTGGCTCAATACTTTATATGTTGCACAGTTTGGCTATTTATCGCTCTATAAATAGAAATCAAAAATGTGAGTTATCTCAAACTATGATTTAGCTAGGTTATCGCTCACTTATTAGCGGGTAATTGCAATCAATACTTGCAGTTAAAGCCCTGAACAAGTAACGTTGCGGCGTTTTTCACATTAAAAAGGTAAAGGCATTGATCTCCACAGCAAATATCACCCAACAATTCGGCGCTAAGCCACTTTTCGAAAATATTTCAGTTAAGTTCGGCGAAGGTAACCGTTACGGTTTAATCGGCGCGAATGGCTGTGGTAAATCGACGTTCATGAAGATCCTATCTGGTGAACTTGAGCCTAGTGCAGGTAACGTAAGCTACGATCCAAACGAGCGCGTTGCAAAGCTGAACCAAGACCAATTCGCTTACGAAGAATTCTCGGTAATCGACACAGTTATCATGGGTCACAAAGAGCTTTGGACTATTAAACAAGAGCGTGACCGCATCTATTCTTTGCCAGAAATGAGCGAAGAAGACGGCATGAAGGTAGCTGATCTTGAAGTTCAGTTCGCTGAAATGGACGGTTACATGGCAGAAGCGAAAGCGGGTGAGCTTCTTCTTGCCGTAGGTATCGAAGAAGCATTGCACTTCGGCCTAATGAGCGAAGTAGCACCTGGTTGGAAACTTCGTGTGCTTCTAGCACAAGTTCTGTTCGCAGACCCGCACATCATGCTTCTTGACGAACCAACGAACAACCTGGACATGGATACCATCAAGTGGTTGGAAGATACGCTAAACCAACGTAACTGCACAATGATCATCATTTCGCACGACCGTCACTTCCTAAACTCTGTTTGTACGCACATGGCTGACCTTGATTACGGTGAACTTCGCCTGTTCCCAGGTAACTACGATGAGTACATGACGGCTGCGACTCAAGCACGTGAACGTCTACTGTCTGATAATGCTAAGAAGAAAGCACAAATTGCTGAACTTCAAACGTTCGTTTCTCGTTTCTCTGCTAACGCATCTAAAGCGAAGCAAGCAACGTCTCGTGCTAAGCAAATCGATAAGATTCAACTTGAAGAAGTAAAAGCTTCTAGCCGTCAAAACCCATTCATCCGTTTTGAACAGTCTAAAGAGCTATTCCGTAACGCACTTGTAGTTGAAAACCTATCTCAAGGTTTTGAAGAAGACCTATTCAACAAGTTCGATGCGATCTTCGAAGTAGGTGAGCGCGTTGCGATCATCGGTGAGAACGGTGTGGGTAAAACAACACTACTGAACACACTAGCTGGCGAACTTGAAGCTCGCACTGGTGAATACAAGTGGTCTGAAAACTCAAACATCGGTTACTACGCTCAAGACCACGCACATGACTTCGAACAAGACATGAACCTGTTCGATTGGATGAGCCAATGGCGTCAAGAAGGTGAAGACGAGCAGGTGGTTCGTGGCTTCCTGGGTCGTATGCTATTTGGTCAAGACGACATTAAGAAATCAGTTAAGGTAATTTCTGGTGGTGAGCAAGGTCGTATGCTTCTTGGTAAGATCATGATGCACAAGCCAAACATCCTACTTATGGATGAACCAACTAACCACATGGATATGGAATCTATCGAAGCGCTTAACTTGGCTCTTGAGAACTACAAAGGCACATTGTTCTTCGTATCTCACGACCGTGTATTCGTAGACTCTCTAGCAACGCGTATCCTTGAAATCAAAGATGGCAAGATCAACGATTTCCGTGGTACTTACGCTGAATTCCTAAAAGCACGTGGCTAATCTAGACTAGTGCTTCGGACAACCACTGTTTGTAGACATCGATAGTCTACAGATAACAGAAGTGTCCTTATAGAATTAAAACGCCCTTATCAGCATAAAGCGATAAGGGCGTTTTTTATTACCTACAGTTTATTCAGAGGTGGTGACAGCCCACAACAAAGTAGGCTACACATCAGAATTTAAACTGAGCCACAATCTTCTCTAATTTCACACTCACGCTCGATACCTGTTCACTACAACGCACTGATCCTGATACTACGGTATGTGTATTACTTGCTAGATGAGCGATGTCGCTGATGTTTCGGTCGATCTCCGCAGATACCATGGATTGTTCTTCAGATGCTGTCGCTATCTGACTGTTAAGGTCGAACATCTCTCCGACTTGAAAGTGGATACCTTCAATCGCATTGACCACATCTTTAGTCTGGTGCTTAACTTGTTCGGTTTGTTCTAAGCTTGCCGACATCTTAGCGACAGTCTTGGCAATACCGGACGTCAAACCATGGATAGTCGATTCAATCTGATGAGTCGAGTCGTTAGTCATTAGTGAAAGCTCTCTCACTTCAGAGGCGACAACCGCAAAGCCTCGTCCATGATCGCCTGCGCGTGCGGCCTCAATTGCCGCGTTAAGCGCGAGTAGGTTAGTTTGTTCAGCAATCCCTTGAATCGTCGTCACCACTTGATTGATTTCACGGCTCTGTTCTTCAAGTTGTACGATTAAGTCTTGCGACTCTGCAATGTTCTCAACCAACACGTTGATACTCGCATCTGTTAAGTGTGTTTCTTGTAATGCTTGATGGGCGTTATCTTTAATTTTCTCTGCATTAGTCGCGGCATTCTCTATATTGGCTGTGACCTCGTTACTGGTCATCACCAATTCGTTAACTGCCGTTGCGACAGACTCCGATTGTTGTTTCTGTTTCTCTGCATTGCTCATGCTTTTGATCGCGGCTTCTTCAGAACTGCATGAACTCTCTGTCAACACAGTCATAACTCCCGACAACTCTTTAATGTTGCCGTGAAGCTTATTGATGAAGGTATCAAACGAGTGAGCAAGTTGAGCGAGCTCGTCGTTACCTTTAGCGTTCATTCTTGCGGTTAAGTCTCCATCGCCATTGGCAATCGACTCCATCATGACGTTTATCGCTTTGATACGCGCGAGTATGTTGCGACCAATGAACACCAACAACAACGAAAGCAGAGCAACAATAGCGGCGCCAAACAGATGCAACATATTTTGTGTGTGCCTAACTGCCGCTGTAATCGCTTGGCTTATCTCATTCTGCACTTCTTCAATAGCTTGTTCCGTTTGATGGACATTGCTGCGTAAAGCGCCTCTAAGCCCCAACTCTGCAGACAAACCTAGATTGCTGTTAGCAACCAACAGAGTTTCAACTGCATCCTTATACTCGGAATAGGCTCGCTCAGTGGCAATCGAGGTTTGGGAGTAAGGTTCAAACTCAACAAGAGCATTGGTTAACGCCGCATTAGTTTGGCTATTAATATGTGCGAGGTAATGGAAGTCTTTTTCGATCAGCTCTAACAACGCAAGTTCCAGTGCCAAGCTTGATTCTGATTCGATTGCTGATTTTAGCGCTGTTCTTTTTCCATCAAGAGCTGCGACAAAACCCAAAGGTGGGGTTGTACGTTCAATGTCGTTCACTTGATTGACGATCTGGTGGAACTGTTTCTGGTACTGATGAAGGGTGTCGGATATCTTGGTCATTTGCTCGGTCAGGTGAAGTTCGTGCGAAGTGAGAGTTTGGTTCAACGTCACCAATCTTTGATTCAATATGTCGGCGGTTTTATCGAAACGCTCTGCGTATTTTTGATCGTGGCGAGACAAGAAGTCTTTCTCATGTCGCCTAAGCGTTAATAAATCTACTGAGCTTCTGAGGTTTTCGGTCGCAGCGATCTCCAATGATTCCAATTTGTCTAAGCTGAGTTGCTCGTAGACGGCATAGATAAAAACAGAAATAAACAGGGTGAGGTTGATTAAAATAAACTTACTGCGAATAGAAAGAGACAGCAGAGGATGCTGAGGTTCCGATGGATTACTCATGGTTAATTCCCTTTAAGCCGGTGACGTTGATATTCATCTTTAATTTTTATTAATAGATTCATTAAATTGATGAATATGTAACTAATAGCTTATTGAGGTGTTAAATCAAGATTTGTTTTAGGAAAAACTAATTTAAGACATGATAGGTGTAGGTTTAGATGGTCTGAAGCGTGAAACCTGTATCAGCGACGAATTGGGATGGAAACTGAAGAATATAAAAAAGGTGCAGCTGATACTGCACCTATAATAAATTCACTAAGCGCGAATTAACTGTACGCTTACTGTGCGCCTTTGACGTCGAAATCTATCTTGTCTGCACCTGTAAAGACTTGGAAGCGTAACCCTTTAGCACGAGCAATCGTTGTTATGCCAAACTTCTGCGCTAAATCTAAGCCCATTTGTGTAACGCCAGAGCGTGATAGCAGAACAGGGATTCCCATCTGCGCTACCTTAATCACCATTTCAGAGGTTAGGCGGCCTGTGGTGTAGAAGATCTTATCTCCGCCATCTTCTTTGTTAAGCCACATCTCACCCGCTAGGGTATCAACTGCATTGTGACGGCCTACATCTTCCACAAACGACAACACTTGATCGTCTTTGCAAACAGCACAGCCATGAACCGCACCCGCTTTCTTATAGGTGTCGTTATAATGAGTCAGCGCTTCTAGAGCCGTATAGATTTCAGATTGCTTAATCTTGGTTTGAGGCACTTGGTAATCTTCCAATTGCTTCATCACGTTGCCATACATGGTGCCTTGACCACAGCCAGACGTTACCGTCTTCTTCTTCAATGCTTGTTCAAGTTGGCTGGTATCTTCTTTGGTGATAACCGCTGCAGAGCTAGTTTCCCAATCGATGATGATTGATTCAACGGCTTCTGGATCAGACAAGAAGCTTTGGTTTTTCAAATAACCTAATACTAACGCTTCTGGGCGTGAGCCTAATGTCATCAGCGTTACGATCTCTTTCCAGTTCAACATAACGGTAAGAGGGCGCTCACACGCGATTTGTTTCGTTAGCTTTTCGCCATATTCATCAAACACTTCAACTTCGATGGTCTGAAGTGGGTTTTCACTGGTTTTTATTATGTTTGGTTTTACCACAGTCACGTCCTACTTAATGAGATAGCGATTTTAAGAGATAAGAAGTTAGGCAAGAGTCATCATACGACTCTTTAGAATACATGCGTTCTCTGTCACTTAGTCAGTCTTAGCTTTAACTCAAGCATTTAGCAATTCTCATTCCAAAATAGCGGCTATTCGAGAAAACATGAAGCATTCGATTAAAATAGAGCAAAATATGAGAGTTCACGGGTAGAGCTGTCTGAATTTACGCGTATCGACTACCGTTATAAGGGTGACTGATTAACAAAAGCAACGATGTTTGTTGATGTAGGTTAGCGGTTATTGGCGTGTTTATTGCTTTATAGGGCTTATATGATTGCGCTCAGTACAAAATGTCCTAAGTGCATTCAGACCAAAGAAAATCAATTGGGTGAAGTATGTCTGAGATAAAAGAGTTCCAAGAACAATATGAGAAAACAGAAGCAGCTTGGCCTATTGGCGTCCAAAGAATAGAGAAAGAGATCAAAACGGGCATTTGGGTAACGAATCAATGGGAACTCATCGGTTTTGAATTATCACCTGAACATGAAACCCCAGACGTATGTTTGCTTCAGTTACACAAAGACGAACGTACTGATTACCGCTTCAATCTAAGCTCTCAGCAACCTAAGCTATTCTTAGTTATGGATAATGTTGACTCCGGTAAACCTATTATTCAATTACTGACAGCATCACAAACAGTCGCAGGCCAATACATGGACGGAGATAACCAAGTATTGTCATACGACATGCCTTTACCTGTACAAGCGTGGATGGAAGCCTTTATCGGTCGTCATGGTGAATTATTAGAAGCAAGACGCAAGAAGCGTAACGGGGCAGGTCGTTCTAATGGCAACTAACTTTTTTAGCCGTTGGTCTCAACGAAAGCTCGATGAATCGACTGATAAAGCGCGTGAAGCTGAACAGCCTCTTGAGGAAACCTCGGTTACCTCTCCTGAGTCTGCTTCTCAAACACCCACCTCTGCTGAAGAACTCGCACCAAATGACCCAGCTTCTATCGAGCCAACTAACGCTTTAGAAGAGTCAGCTGACACTAAAGATTCGGCATCAGAGGCGACTGAAGAGCTGTCTATGGCTCAATTATTGGTATCAGAAGCATCAGAAAGCGTAAAAAAAGCCGCATTACGTAAGTTATTTCTCTCAGAAGAGTTTAACGTACGTGATGGCTTAGACGATTACGATGACGATTATAGTAATCTTAAGTCACTTTCTGAAGGTGTCGCTGAAAGCTTACGTGATTGGGTAAAAGAGAAGGCAGAAGAAGAAACGTCAAGCGTACAAGAGCAAGCCACTGAAAATAAAGAAGAAGTTTAAGTTAACAACGCTGAAGACGCGGAATCAGATCTTGTTGAAAGTGACGAAATTACGGGACAACAAAAAGAACTGTATAAAAAAACAGTATCGGATAATTTCGACACCGATGCTATCGAAAATGACCCAAAAGAGGTGGGACAAAATATACCACACAAAGAATAGGTACATTTTGACTAAACACTCACTGAACCGCTTGCGACAAAATGTCCCAAGCGGTTTTTTTATTATCAAAATCGATTTAAATTTAATCTAATCCATTGAAAATATTGAATTATTAAATTGGCACGGCATTTGCTAAAACTAGTCCATTATCGACTTTTTTGTAGATAACTCGCGTAAACTTGACGAGTGAATGAATAGTTAACGAGACCATACGTTGTTAACTGAATACTCAGCAAGTTCTCCAACGCTAACTACAATGAAGATTGAACAGATTATCCATATCCAAAAATGGAACTGAGCAATGCTTAAACAATTATTAGAACAAGCAACTTCAAATAACGCAAAGGCGAGGCTGTATGCGTTTGAGAATACCGTTGAGTTAACAAACCTAATTCCACCGACAGTAAGTTATGAAAGTGGTGGTAATACGCTAATTATTGGTCCAACTGCGATCATCGAAAGTGCTGCGGCGCAATTGCCTCAGTTAACAAGCCTGACACTACTTTCAACAGACGGTGCGAAAGCGACCAACACTGAGTCAGAGCTTTACTACGCAAATGCTGTTCAGGTTTCAGGGTTCCTTGGTACGTTCGAAGTTCTAATCGAAAACAAAGGCCTAACCAATAACCTTGCAAAAGTAGCAATCAATCATGACTGTTTTGATGTGGTTTTGGACTTATGTCTGAATAGCTGCATGACTGAAGAAGTGCCTGTTCCTGGTTATTACCCGGTAGGTCGCGGTTATCCAAAACTGGCTGAAGCGTTAGAAGAAATCCCTACGTTAATGGGCACGTTTGATAAGCCTAAGTTCTTCCGTTTAGACACAGACCTATGTGCACACAGTTCTCGTGGTGTTAAAGGTTGTGAGCGTTGTGTTGATGCTTGTCCTGCTGGCGCACTTTCAAGTGAAGGCTCAGATAAGACGGGTCATAAGATCGAGATTAACCCTTACCTATGTCAAGGCGTGGGTACTTGTGCAACGAGCTGTCCGACAGAAGCTATCTCTTACGCATTGCCTAACCCTGACGATACTCAAAAATTCATTGAACGTACGCTAGCTAACTATGAGCAAGCGGGTGGTCTGGATCCAATCGTACTTATCTGTAGCTCACGTCACGAAACTTACAACGTGATGGCTCTTAAAGCGCTACCAGATAACGTGATTCCAATTGTCGTAGAAGAACTGCCATCTATTGGTATCGATACTTGGTTTGCAGCTTTAGTTAATGGCGCAACTCAGGTTCTGTTTGCCGCATCTCGCTTTATGCCAGAAACGATCATTCGTGTTCTAAATAACGAAGTAGGGATTGCACAAGAGCTACTAGACCAAATCGGTATTCCAAAAGAAACCATCGATATCCTGTATTTGGAATCGCTACGTGAAGGTCCTCCGACACTGTGTGTTGATTCGTTCGACCTAGCACTTGGCGATCTTCAAGGTAATAAGCGTCAACGTCTATTCACTGCACTTGATGCTATGTCTTCAGCTCGTATTCCAGTTGAGAACATTGTTGAGCTTCCATCGAATGCGCCATATGGCACGGTTTCGTGTGAAAGCAAAGATTGTACGTTATGTATGAGTTGTGTGGCTGTGTGTCCGACACGTGCACTTCATACCGACGGAGCTTCTCCATCACTTAAGTTTGTAGAACAAGACTGTATTCAATGTGGCCTGTGTGAAAAGGCATGTCCTGAAAATGTTCTGACTCTTACGCCTCGTATGAACTGGGTAAAAGAAGAACGTCAAAAAGCAGTTGTGATTCATGAAGAGAAAGCAGCGGAATGTGTACGTTGCCATAAACCATTCGCACCTCAGTCTATGATTGACATGTTACAGAACAAGTTACGCGGTCACTCTCACTTTTCAGATGAAGCAGCGATCAATCGTATTGCTATGTGTGAAGACTGCCGTGTGGTGGATATGTTCGATTCAATGGCTCAAGACCCATTGAAACAATTGAAATACTAGGAGTTAGCCTTGGAAACGAATTTGGATCAGGCACAAGAACAGACACTACGAACTGAAATCTATTTGGTTCTATCTGCACTGTTTCGCAGCGCACCTTCTGAAGAGGTGATCGACTTTCTAAAAACACTCGATATAGAAGCGTCTGAAAGCGCTATGCAAAAGGCTTGGATTGCCATTCAACAAGCGGCTACAGAATCAAACCGTGAAGCGCTTGAAGACGAATATCAAGATTTGTTCATCGGCATTGGTCGTGGCGAGGTCGTTCCATTTGGTTCTTGGCATCGCACGGGCGCCATGATGGAAAAACCATTGGCTGACATTCGTCATGACTTAGAGCTTTTAGGCATTGAGCGTGATGATCAAGTGAAAGAGCCAGAAGATCATATCGCAGCACTGTGTGAAGTGATGGCTATGCTAACGGCTGAAGAAGAAGCCCTGCAACAAGCGGTATTCAATAAGCACCTTGGCCCTTGGTTTAACTCTTTCACGCGTCAGCTTGAAGGGGCAGAAAGCGCGAACTTCTACAAATCGGCAGCTCAGCTGTGTGAAGCATTCCTAACACTAGAACAAGTGCGTTTTAGCGTGAATACAAAAAGCAGTAAGCACAAATTAAAGATTGATGTGAAAAACGTCACTGATTACGAGTAATCGAGCAGTACGCGATTATATCGATAGAGGGGCATTAAGCCTCCAAAAAAAGATCTACCGTAAGGTAAGGAAGCAATGATGAAAGATAATAAAGATATAAATACAAGCCGTAGGGACTTACTCAAAGGCTTGACGACTGCAGCCGTAGCTGGTGCCGTTGTCGCTGGTACAACTAAAGTGGCAACCGCTTCAGAAACTGTTGAAATTTCGAAAGAAGACGTGAAGAAGACTGGGTATCGTGAAACGCAACATATTCGCGATTACTACGACACACTTTAGGAGATAACGGATGAAACTTGTCAAACGCTCCGATAGTGTGAGCAAAGAAACCAATCAGTTAGGCGTGTCTCGACGTGCCTTCATGAAAAACACTTCATTAGCTGCTGGTGGCGCAGTAGTAGGCGCAAGTCTATTCGCACCGGGCATGATGAAGAAAGCACAGGCTAAATCAGTCGATCCAGAAGCGAAAACAGAAGTGAAACGTACTATCTGTTCTCACTGTTCTGTGGGTTGTGGTATCTACGCTGAAGTTCAAAATGGCGTATGGACAGGTCAAGAGCCTGCATTCGATCACCCATTTAACGCTGGTGGACACTGTGCGAAAGGTGCAGCACTTCGTGAGCACGGCCACGGTGAACGTCGTCTTAAGTACCCAATGAAATTGGAAGGCGGTAAGTGGAAGAAGCTTTCTTGGGAACAAGCGATTGAAGAGATCGGTAACAAAGCGCTAGAACTTCGTAAAGAGTCTGGCCCTGATTCAGTTTACTTCCTAGGCAGTGCGAAACACAGCAACGAGCAAGCTTACGCATTCCGTAAGATGGCGTCGCTTTGGGGCACCAACAACGTTGACCACCAAGCGCGTATTTGTCACTCAACCACAGTAGCCGGTGTTGCAAACACTTGGGGTTACGGTGCAATGACAAACTCGTTCAATGACATGCACAACTGTAAATCGATGCTGTTCATTGGTTCAAACCCTGCAGAAGCTCACCCAGTAGCGATGCAACACATCTTGATCGCGAAAGAGAAGAACAACTGTAAGATCGTTGTTGCGGATCCTCGTCGTACGCGTACTGCTGCGAAATCTGATCACTATGTATCACTTCGTCCAGGTTCAGACGTTGCGTTTATCTGGGGTGTGCTGTGGCATGTCTTTGCTAACAAATGGGAAGACCAAGAATTCATCCGCCAACGTGTATTCGGCATGGACGAGATCCGTGAAGAAGTTGCGAAGTGGAGCCCAGCTGAAGTTGAACGTGTAACTGGTGTTAGTGAAAAAGACGTATACCACACAGCGAAACTGCTTTCTGAAAACCGTCCGGGTTGTATCGTTTGGTGTATGGGTGGTACTCAGCACACGACAGGTAACAACAACACGCGTGCTTACTGTGTACTTGAGCTTGCGCTGGGTAACATCGGTAAATCAGGCGGCGGTGCAAACATCTTCCGTGGTCACGATAACGTACAAGGCGCAACTGACCTTGGCGTACTGTCTGACACACTTCCAGGCTACTACGGCTTGTCTGAAGGCTCTTGGCGTCACTGGTCGAAAGTTTGGGATATCGACTTTGATTGGATCAAAGGCCGTTTCGACGACAACGCATACGGTGGTCAAAAACCAATGAACAGTGCAGGTATTCCTGTATCTCGTTGGGTTGATGGCGTACTTGAAGACAAGGACAAGATTCGCCAACGCGAAAACATCCGTGCGATGTTCTACTGGGGTTACGCAGTGAACTCTCAGACTCGTGGTCCAGAGATGAAAAAAGCGATGCAGAAGCTGGATATGATGGTTATTGTTGACCCATACCCAACGGTTGCAGCGGTAATGAACGATCGTACCGACGGCGTTTACCTACTACCAGCAACGACTCAATTTGAAACCTACGGCAGTGTAACGGCGTCAAACCGTTCTCTACAATGGCGTGACAAAGTCGTTGAACCTCTGTTCGAATCTAAACCTGACCACGAAATCATGTACCTGCTTTCTAAGAAGCTTGGTTTCTCTGATCAGCTGTTCAAGAACATTCGTGTTGAGAACAACCAACCTCTGATTGAAGACATTACACGTGAATTCAACAAAGGTATGTGGACGATTGGTTACACAGGTCAAAGCCCTGAACGCTTGAAAGAGCACCAACAGAACTGGCATACGTTCCACAAAACGTCTCTAGAAGCAGAAGGCGGTCCAGCAAATGGCGAGACTTACGGTCTACCTTGGCCATGTTGGGGCACACCAGAGATGAAACACCCTGGTACACACATCCTTTACGATACGTCTAAGACGGTTGCTGAAGGTGGTGGTAACTTCCGTACTCGTTTCGGTGTTGAGTTTGAAGGTCAAAGCCTACTTGCTGAAGACAGCTACTCGAAAGGCTGTGAGATCAAAGATGGTTACCCAGAGTTCAGCGACAAACTACTGAAACAACTGGGTTGGTGGGATGATCTAACTGCAGAAGAGAAAGCGTCTGCTGAAGGCAAAAACTGGAAGACTGACGTTTCAGGTGGTATCCAACGTGTGGCAATTAAACACGGTTGTATCCCATTTGGTAATGCGAAAGCACGTGCGATTGTTTGGACATTCCCAGACCGTGTACCACTGCACCGTGAGCCACTTTACACACCACGTCGTGACTTAGTTGCTGATTACCCAACATGGGATGACAAAGAAGCTATCTTCCGTGTTCCTACGCTTTACAAGTCGATTCAAGAGCAAGACAAATCTGGCGAATACCCGATTATCCTGACCTCTGGTCGTCTGGTTGAGTACGAAGGTGGTGGTGAAGAGACTCGTTCAAACCCATGGCTAGCTGAACTTCAACAAGAAATGTTCGTTGAAGTGAACCCGAAAGACGCGAACGATATCGGCTTCAAAGACGGTGATGATGTTTGGGTTGAAGGTGCAGAGAAGGGCCGTATTAAGGTGAAAGCGATGGTAACACGTCGTGTTAAACCTGGTTTGGCGTTCATCCCATTCCACTTCGGTGGTAAGTTCCAAGGTGAAGATTTGCGTTCTAAGTACCCAGAAGGCACTGATCCTTACGTTATTGGTGAAGCTGCTAACACAGCAACCACCTATGGTTACGACCCTGTCACCTTGATGCAGGAAACAAAAGTAACCCTTTGTAATATTCGTAAAGCGTAAGGAGTCTTAAAATGGCTAGAATGAAATTTCTTTGTGACACCAAGCGTTGTATCGAATGTAACGGTTGTGTCACTGCATGTAAGAATGAAAATGATGATGCTCTGGAATGGGGTATTCAACGTCGTCGCGTTGTGACATTGAACGATGGCGAACCGGGTGAAAACTCAATATCAGTAGCGTGTATGCACTGTACTGATGCACCGTGTATGGCAGTTTGTCCTGCAGACTGTTTTGAACATACAGAAGACGGCATCGTGCTTCACAACAAAGATCTTTGTATCGGTTGTGGTTACTGCTTGTTTGCTTGTCCGTTTGGCGCACCTCAATTCCCTAAACAGGAAGCATTTGGTGAGCGCGGTAAGATGGACAAATGTACCTTCTGTGCTGGCGGCCCTGAAACAGAACCAGGTTCTGTAGAAGAGCGTCAGAAGTACGGTGCGAACCGTATTGCTGAAGGTAAGCTTCCAATGTGTGCTTCACTATGTTCTACCAAAGCACTGCTTGCGGGTGACGCAGAGAAGGTTTCTGATGTTTTCCGTCAGCGTGTTGTTGAGCGTGGTGCGAAAGGTGCAGGTTGGACAGACGGCAATGACCTTTCTTACGATGCGACTAAGAGCTAAGTAGGAGAGACATATGCTTACAATGTTTAAGCGTCTCTTCCTTGTAGTGCTGCCGATGTTGGCAGCACTAACAATGCTTTCTCCTATGAGTCATGCATCTGAGACGAACTCATCACAAACTCAAACAAGCTCTGCTCAAAGAGAGATCACACAACTTGCGGGTGCCGATTTCTGGCGACAAGTAAGAAATGGTGAAGAAGGTTACACCACATCTCAATCGGCAGAGCACGGTGTGTTAATCAGTACTCCAGGTCAAACGTGGTACATATTGAAAGAGAAGTGGATGTCACCAGCCGGTGCTGTCGCTATCTTTGGCAGTATTGCTTTTGTGACTTTGATGTACGTTGTGATTGGCCCGCTAATGCTAAGTGCACCAAGAACAGGGCGTAAGATCAAACGTTGGTCTCGACTTGATCGTGCATTGCACTGGAGCATGGCGTTTACCTTCTTAACACTGGCGTTCAGTGGTTTGATGTTGGTTTACGGTAAACACTTCTTGAAACCTTATATCCCAACGGATCTATGGGGCTTTATCGTTCTACTGGCTAAGCAATATCACAACTACATTGGTCCGATTTTCTACTTGCTGTTGATGGCGGTTCTTATCAAGTGGTGGCGCAAGTCTATTTTCAAGATGGTCGATATCCAGTGGTTCTTGAAATTAGGCGGTATGGTAGGGAAACATAAAGGTTCTCACCCGTCTGCAGAGTTCTCAAATGCCGGTGAAAAAGCGCTGTTCTGGCTACTTATCGTAATGGGTAGTGTCGCTGCGATCAGTGGTTTAGTATTGGACTTCCCAATCTTCGGTCAAACTCGTCGTGATATGGAGCTTTCAAACTTAGTTCATATGCTGGCAGCTTTGATTCTTATCTGTGGCTTTGTGTTCCACATCTACATCGGCTTGTTCGGTATGGAAGGTGCACTAGAAGGCATGGTAACCGGTGAAGTTGATGAGACTTGGGCGAAAGAGCACCATGACCTTTGGTACAACGAAGTAATGGAACAAGAGAAAAACGGCGTTGAACAAAGCGCAAACGCAACAACAGAGAAAACGGAAGGGGTGAATAAGAATGAACAAACCTCATAAAGGTATTTGGGTTGCTTACATCCTAAGCTGCTTTACACCATTTACGTGTCTTATCTCTGGTGTGATTGCGATTATCTACGCAGGCTACCGTTTAGACAAAGGCGAAGATGGCGAAGTAGTGGATACTCATTACTACGGTTTGATCCGCTCGTTCTTCTTGAACCTGACGTTCTTCGTGGTGCTTATCGTAACGGTAGCAACCTCAAACGGCGTGTTAATTGGTGTGAACGATTACTGGTACCAAAACCATATTATCGATGACATCGCTTACTACATTCCATATGTAGGCATGTTGTTCGGTGGTGTTGCGATTGTGGTTTGGTTTATCCGCATGTATCAAGGTATGCAGCGTTTAAGTCAAAACCTACCCCAAAACCCGTCGACAGGACCAAACCTGTAGCGCTAACGCGTTAACGGCATACCTAAAGAAAGCCCAGTGATTCATTTCACTGGGCTTTTTGTTTTTAAGCCTCTAGAACAGTAAATAGTTTTCGGTCGCTCCCTTCATCAGAACCTACTCATTGACCGCTTCAATATGGTGCAACTCCCTTATTTGGTGCAATTGTCGGTGTGATTTTTTCTATTTTCAAGAACCATAAAAGTGCACTTAAATATTTAGGCTCAAATAATCAATAAGTTAAAAAGAAAATCTGTTGCACGAAAATTACCCTTCACACTTGGAACGCATCTTGCGTTCACTGTTGAGTCTTTAATTAATTACAACATTGAATCGCACGATATCAGTGCAAATCAGATAAAGCGAAGGAGAATGCTTTAATGAGTGAAACGGTGACTCAAGTTCATAGTGCAGTACAAACCCTTACCCAAAGTTCAGACACTTTATTCCTATTACTCGGTGCAATCATGGTCTTCCTGATGCACGCTGGCTTTGCGTTCCTCGAAGTCGGTACCGTCCGAAAGAAGAACCAAGTCAACGCTCTGGTTAAGATCCTTTCCGACTTTGGTGTCTCCGCCATCGCTTATTTCTTTATCGGTTACTGGGTTGCTTACGGCGCTCACTTTTTTGCCGACGCTGAAACGCTCTCACAAGGTAATGGCTACGAACTGGTTAAGTTCTTCTTCCTAATGACCTTCGCAGCCGCAATTCCAGCCATCGTTTCAGGCGGTATCGCAGAGCGTGCGCGTTTCTATCCAATCCTAATCGCAACGTTATTTACCGTTGGTTTCGTATATCCATTTTTCGAAGGCATCATTTGGAACGGTAATTTTGGCTTCCAAGATTGGTTAGAAGGTCAGTTTGGTTATGGATTCCATGACTTTGCGGGTTCTGTCGTGGTTCACGGCGTTGGCGGTTGGATCGCTTTGGTTGCCGTCTACTTCTTAGGAATGCGTAAAGGTCGCATCCGCGCGGGTAAACACACTAACTTCGCACCATCGAACATTCCTTTCCTGGCATTAGGCGCATGGATCTTATGTGTGGGTTGGTTTGGCTTTAACGTGATGTCTGCACAAGCAATCAACGGCATCAGCGGCCTAGTGGCGATGAACTCACTGATGGCAATGGTTGGTGGTATTCTGGCGGCGCTTGTTGCTGGTAAAAATGACCCAGGCTTTATTCATAATGGTCCTTTGGCTGGCTTAGTAGCAATTTGTGCAGGGTCAGACTTAATGCACCCATTAGGCGCTCTGATTACTGGCGGCGTGGCGGGCGCTTTGTTTGTTTACCTATTTACCTACATGCAAAACAAAACACAGATTGATGATGTATTGGGTGTATGGCCTCTACACGGCGTATGTGGTGCCTGGGGTGGCATTGCAGCTGGTATCTTCGGCCAACAAGCTTTCTGGGGTCTAGGCGGCGTGAGCTTAGCTTCTCAGTTGATTGGTACAGTCGCAGGTGTTTCAGTTGCTGTCGTCGGCGCGTTAATCGTATACGGTGTGTTGAGCAAACTAACAGGCCTACGCTTAAGTGAAGAAGATGAGTTCAACGGTGCGGATCTTTCAATCCATAAGATCTCTTCTATCAATGAAGACTAGCCTTTATAAGTTGTGTGATTTTTAAATCACTATAAGTAAATTACCTTTGAATCAATACTAAGCGGCTCCGGCCGCTTTTTTGCATTTATCGAAATCAGTGTGAGTGTGTTTTTGAGAAGAGAAGGCAAACGACAAGCGAGTTATGTCACAAATAGCTAATGAATTCAGTTGGGTAAGACTATGGTCTAATCCCCAAAACTATTGTTGGAATTTGAACAGTGCTAAGCTGTTACAAAGTGACATATTGAAAAGGACGTTATATGCATTTCCCATATCGAAATATCGTAATTCTTACTGGTGCCGGCATTTCTGCGGAGTCGGGGATACAAACATTCCGAGCACAAGACGGGCTATGGGAAAACCATAAAATCGAAGATGTCGCGACGCCTGAAGGGTTCGCAAAAGATCCAGACCTTGTACAAGCCTTCTATAACAAACGTCGTCACGGCCTGCAAAACGAAAACATCCAGCCAAATTCAGCCCACAAGGCGCTAGGAGAGCTTGAAGACAAGCTTGATGGCAAAGTTACCATCATTACTCAAAACATCGACAACCTACATGAGAGAGGCGGTAGCAGCAATATAATCCACATGCACGGTGAACTGCTTAAAGCGCGCTGCAGCGAGTCAAATCAAGTTATCGAACATAAAGAGAACATCGAGACAGGCGAGCTTTGCCACTGTTGTCAGATTCCCGCACAAATGCGTCCACACATTGTTTGGTTTGGTGAAATGCCACTGAGAATGGGCGACATTTATTCAGCACTAGAAGAAGCCGATCTGTTTATCTCAATCGGTACATCAGGCGTGGTTTATCCGGCTGCCGGGTTTGTGCATGATGCGAAAATGCATGGTGCTCATACGATAGAAATCAACCTCGAGCCAAGTGCAGTAGAGAGCGAATTTGAAGAGAAGCGCTACGGCAAAGCCAGTATCGAAGTACCAAAACTGGTGAGTGAGCTATTGTCGGTTGAGAGAGGCTCATTAACCGCTTAATAAACACTGTCACTGTTGAATGAAGCAAACACATGTCTGAATGCAAATAAGCGCTCAGAAACGTGTTTGCTTTATGTTTTTCTGACGGTTTGAAATTTAGCCTTGTGCCGATTAAACGTCAGCGGCGACGGAGCTTCGAGCTTGCTTCATCGCATACATGGCTTTATCCGATTCTTCCAACGCTTGTTGAAAGTTATCTTGGTTCGTCACTTCAATGCCGTAAGAAAAAGAGATGTTTTCACCGTGAAGCAGATTACTAACTTGGCTCACGAAATCACCGCCACGCCCCAATTGCGCAGTCGCGACAAACTCATCACCACCCACACGAAATACCATTTCATCTTCCACAACGGTTTGGCTTAGTGCTTGAGAGAAGCGCACAATCATTAAGTCACCAACTTTGTGGCCTTTGCGGTCATTCACCTTTTTCAATCCATCTAAATCGAAGTAGATGAGCTCGAACTCTTTCAGTTTGATTGCATCGAACTTTTTACGATTGTATAAACCCGTTAGCTCATCTTGCTTACTTTGATCTTTCAATTGGGTGGTAAGTTCAGTAATGCCATAGGCAAGGGCGGGATCGGACTTTAACCATTGAAAATAATGGATTTATTTTACAGGGAACTTTTTTAGATAATCACGATCTGATCATGAAGTAAAAAAACATGAGAAATTCGCACATGATTATCATTGAGCAACTTAAAAAAGTGAAAGATACCCGTTCGCACATCAATCAAGTTTATCCTGTTATGGAAGTCGCTTTCGTGGTCATAACAGCCATGATTTGTGGTCAAAATAAATGGACAGAGATTAAGGATTTCGGTGAAGGAAATATCGAGTGGTTACGTGAGTATTTCCCCTACGAAAATGGTCTTCCCACTCGACATAATATAGCTGCGATCATGAGATCCGTTGTGCCAGAGACGCTATTGGAAGCTATGGTGGGCTGGGTCAATTTGCACAGAGAGAAGCATGCTCAGCCTATAATCAGTGTTGATGGGAAGGTTCTAAAAGGGGCAAAAGCAAGCAAACAACAGCACCCCCTCTATATGGTTTCGGCATTTGATGTAGACGAGGGTTTGACTCTCACACACCAACCTTGTGACGGCAAAGGTATGGAGCTGCTAGCAATAAGAAACATGCTAGACGCTTTAGATATCAAAGGATGTTTATTAACTGCTGATGCCCTGCATTGTCAGGTTGAAACACTGAATAAAGTAGTTGATAAAGGTGGAGATATCCTAGTACAAGTTAAACTGAATCAACCAAGTTTATTAGCAGAAATTGATGTGCAATTCCAATACTATTGGGCTTTGCCTGAAGATAAACAGGAATCATACATCACGGAAGAGAAAGGGCATGGTAGAAAAGAGGTTCGTGAGGTTTACGTGCTTCCTGCAGCCTTCAGCGAAGCACTCAGACAGAAGTGGTGTCTCGTAAAAAGCATTGTTGCAGTGGTAAGAGATAGGAGTGTCAAAGGGAAAGGAAGTTATGAAACCTCGTACTATATTTGCACAGACCATTTATCTTTAGAGTTAGCCTCAAAGGCAACAAGAAAGCATTGGCATATTGAGAATCAGCAGCACTGGGCGTTGGACGTAATTTTCAAAGAAGACGAGCAGCGAATTTACGCTGGGGATTCAGCGTTGAATATGGCTTGTTGTCGTCGCTTTGTGCAGAACCTATTTAGAAAATCAGAGGGTAACTTGTCTGTACCAAGAAAGATGAACCAAGCCGCATGGAATAAAGATTACAGGGAAAAAGTTCTTTTTACATCAGATTAACAAAGTATATTCGCGCCCTTTGCCATAGGCAAGAAGTAGGAAGGCTATCTGCAACAAGCCATCTTCTAGAAAGGTGTCGATTAGCTCGTTTCTGTCAGCCCATTCGTCGAGGTATTTAAGCTCAGTGGTTACATCGTAAAATAGGTTAAAGATGAGTAGCAGAGCACCATAGCGAAGGATTTTGTGCGGACGAATGGCGTGACGAGCAACGTAGTAGATATACATCGTAATCACGAGGGTGTTGGTTTCGAAAAACAGGTCGTAATTAGAGTCTATGTGGATGAATGAGCTCAAGGCTAACATCAAGAATGACGCCACAAGCATCAGAGTCACAATTAGTAAAATAGGGTTCGCAGGCATGTTAAATGGTGCTTTATACGGTTTAAAATAATCCTATATAAAGTGTAGATAAAAATAAAGCGGCTTACGCCGCTTTAGTCACCAATCAGTAACAAACTTAGTTGTTTACTTTTAGTTTTTGGAAGTACTCGTCATAAATGACGCTCGCTTCACCAACTTCATCTTGCCATACGCCGTTATCCATCACTGATTGTGGTGGGAAAACGTTCTTATCTTCAGCAAATTCTTTTGGAAGAAGAGGGTAAGCCGTTTTAACTGGCGTCGGGTATCCGATCTCTAGAGCAATCTTAGCTGCGTTCTCTGGACGAAGAAGGAAGTCGATCATCTTATGAGCCGCTTCAATGTTCTTAGCACCTGAAGGAATTGCTAGGCTGTCCATCCAGAAGATAGCGCCTTTTTCTGGCCAGATAATGTCAATCGTTGCGCCTTCTTGGCGTGCCATGTAAGCAGAGCC
Source organism: Vibrionales bacterium SWAT-3 (assembly GCA_000169995.1). GTDB lineage: Bacteria > Pseudomonadota > Gammaproteobacteria > Enterobacterales > Vibrionaceae > Vibrio. The sequence continues at coordinate 140,534 of AAZW01000007.1, forward strand.
ATTCCAAAGCATACCAAGAGAAACTTCGCCCGCTAGGTAAGGGTTCGCTGGGAAATCTGAGTTAAATACCAATACGTTTGGCATTAGCTTACGAAGTTCTTCGTACGCTTCTTTAATTTCTTCTGGGTTGGTTGTGTTTGGAGAGTAACCCAGTTTAGATAGTGCGATATGGAAAACCTCACGAGAGTCGTCCATCATCATCAGCTGACCTTCCCACTGTGTGTCCCACAGGTCGCCCCAGTTTTTCACTGAAGATTTGTCTAGCATGTCTGAGTTAATACCAATGCCCGTTGCACCCCAAATGTACGGGATAGAGTAGTTGTTGCTTGGGTCAAATGGCTTATCTAAGTAGTTTGGATCCAAATCAGCAAAGTGGCTTAGCTTGGTTTTATCAAGCTCTTGAAGCATACCTTCTTTACGCATCTTAGAAACGAAGTAAGTAGAAGGAACAACTAGGTCATAACCCGTACCTTGAGTTTTTAACTTAGCGTACATGCTTTCGTTAGACTCGTAAGTAGAGTAATAAACTTTAATGCCCGTCTCTTTTGTGAAGTCTTCTAGCACTTCATTTGGAATATATTCAGACCAGTTGTAAAAATACAGTTCTTGGTCAGCTGCGAAAGAGGGTGTAGAAAGTAAAGTAGCAGCACACAATGCGCCGGTATACAGTGTTTTTTTCATTACTGTTCCGTTCATTTGTTTGATTTGAAGCTGGGTAGTGAACCCAAAGTAAATGGATTTCGAAAAATCGCGCTATATTATAGCAGTGATGAAATAAAATAGGCAGCCTAAGCTGCCTATTCGTTGATATTCTTATTTTTAACTTGTTGATTATCGAATGAGACTAATCAAACTAAACGGTTACTGACCCGCTTTAAGCTTCATGAAGTAGTCTTCGTACTTCACTGTCTTATCGCCAACTGCAGCTTGCCATTCAACACGATCAAGGTCTTCTTGAGACGGGAACAGAGCCGGGCTGTCTTTGAACTTCTCGTTAGACGCTTTCACTGCTGTTAGGTAGCCAGTATCACGAGAAATTTGCTCAGCGATTTCTGGGCGCAGTAGGAAGTCGATCATCTTGTGAGCCGCTTCTACGTTTGTTGCGCCAAAGCTGATTGCAAAGTTATCAACCCAACCGATACCGCCTTCTTTAGGGAATACCAGTTTAATTGGTAGACCTTCGTTTTGAGCCGCTGCTGCAGAACCGTTCCAAAGCATACCAAGGCCAACTTCACCAGACATGTATGGTGCGCCAGGGTTGTCTGAGTTAAATACTAGAACATTTGGCATTAGCTTTTGTAGCTCAGCGTACGCTTCGTCGATCTCTTTCTCGTTAGTTGTGTTGCCTGAGTAACCTAACTTGCGTAGCGCAATGTGGAACACTTCACGAGTGTCATCCATCATCATTAGTTGACCTTCAAGCTCAGGCTTCCATAAGTCAGCCCAGCTTTGAAAATCTTCTGGATCGTACATGTCTGTGTTCACAGCAAGACCAGTGATCGCAACAACGTGTGGAATAGAGTAGTCGTTGTTTGGATCGTATGGCTTATCCAAATAGTTCGTATCTAGGTTTTTGAAGTTGTTCAACTTCGATTTGTCGATCTTTTGTAGCATACCTTCGTCGCGCATCTTAGATACGAAGTAAGTCGACGGCACAACCAAGTCATAGCCTTTGTTGTGTGTTTTTAGCTTTGCGTACAAGGTTTCGTTCGACTCGTAAGTCGAGTAAATCACCTTGATGCCAGTTTCATCGGTGAACTTTTCTAGGATCTCACTGTTGATGTAAGGTCCCCAGTTCATGAATACCAATTCTTTGTTATCTTTCGCAAAAGACGGTGCAGATAACATTGAAAGCGCACATGCACTACCAGCTAATAGAGTAGCCCATTTTTTCATTGACGTTAGCTCCAAACTAAACGTTGCCCTCAGGCAGTAGATAGAAAAACAGAATGGCAATTTACCATTCTGTTTATGATTAACACTTCTTGTAGAACATGAAGTTTCTCAACTTCTTATCAAGTCAACCTCGTTAAAGAGTAGGAGGCTTACTTAATTTTCTCTCTCGCTAGTAGCTGAGAAATAATCACCAGCACTAACGACACCACTAACATCACTGTTGCTAGAGCATTGACCTCTGGAGAGATACCCACTTTAACCATAGAGTAAATCTTCAGTGGCAAGATTTCATACGTTGGACCGGTCACGAAAGAACTGATAATCACATCGTCCAGAGACAGTGTGAAGCTCAATAACCAACCCGCAGCAACCGCAGGCTTAGCAAGCGGCAGGATGATCTGTTTTAGAATCGTCCATTCACTTGCACCTAAGTCTTTTGCTGCTTCAAGCATTTTCACGTCGAAGCCATTCAAGCGACTGTAAACCGTTACAACAACAAACGGCAAACAGAACGTAATATGCGCAGCAAGTAGGGTAAAGAAGCCTAGTTGCACACCCATTACTAAGAACAGAGCCAGTAACGAGATTGCCATTACGATATCTGGTGACATCATTACGATGAACAACATGCCATTGACTACGCCTTTACCTTTGAACTGGTAACGGAATAGGGCTACGGCTGTCAGGCTGCCGACAATCGTTGCGGCTGTTGCTGAGAACACCGCTACGTTAATCGAGTGCCACGCAGCCTGCATTAGGCTGTCGTTGTTAATAAGTGCGTCATACCACTTGGTGGTGAAGCCACCCCATTTCATACCAAACTTGTTGGCATTAAATGAGTTCGCAATCAATACGATAATAGGTAGGTATAGAAAAGCGTATACCAACGCCATAAAGCTGAACTTAACTGTGCGACCCATTAGTTTAGCTCCACCTTCTTGTTCAATAGCTTGCCTGCTCGGTAGTAGGCATAAAGCATAATTGCCATCGCAACCGTCAGCGCAATACTCGTAGCCGCGCCAAACGGCCAATCTCGAGCGTTGAGTACTTGGCTCTTAATCACGTTACCAATCAGTAAGTTCTTAGCGCCGCCTAGCAAGTCAGAGATGTAAAACATGCCTAACGCAGGAAGAAGTACTAATAAACAACCACCGATAATGCCAGGCATCGTTAGCGGTAGTACAACTTTCAACAAGGTTTGAAGCTTGTTTGCGCCTAAGTCTTTTGCTGCTTCTAGGTACGTGTCATCCAGTTTTTCAATCGCTGAATACAATGGCAGAATCATGAATGGCAGTAGGATATAAACCAAACCGATCATCACCGCCGTTTCTGTGTACATAATACGCAGCGGCTTATCGATGATATCTAGCGCTAGTAAGCTTTTGTTCAAGACACCTTGAGTACCCAGTACAATTTTCAAACCGTAGGTACGAATCAAAGAGTTCGTCCAGAATGGCACAATCACCAAAAACAGCATGAAAGGACGCCATTTCTCTGGCATTTTTGCCACGATGTAAGCAAACGGGTAGCCAATGATCAAACATAATAGTGTTGCGATAATAGCCATATAGAAAGAGTGCATTAGCACTTTAAAATACAGCGGGTCGGCCAAACGGATGTAGTTATCGAGAGTGAAGGTCATCTCGATCAAGTTTGCTTCGTCACGAGTTAAGAAGCTGGTACCAATGATCATGATGTTTGGAATCATCACGAACAGCACCAACCAACCTGTGATTAAAGCAACAATCGCGTTTTGTAAATTAAACTTCTTGCTCATCTTCTAATACCACTTCCCAGCTCTCAACCCAAGTTACTGCAACTTTTTGGCCCAGTGAGTGATCAACATCAGGGTCATCTTCGTTGAAGAATTCGCTTACCATTACACGCATGCCAGATTCTAGTTCTACAACTGAATCTAAAGTCATGCCTTTGTAGGTACGCTCGACAATGTGGCCAACAATACCGCGTTGCTCAGACTCTTTAATCTCTTCAATACGAAGATCCTCAGGACGAAGCAATACCTGCAGTTTTTGACCAGAGGTGATGTCTTTATCGTGGTAGATAATCGACTCTTCACCTTCAATTGTCGCAACAATGCGTTTCTCATCTAAACGAGATGTCGCTGTCGCATCGAATACGTTAATTTCACCAATGAAGCGAGCTACAAAAAGGTTCTTAGGCTCTTCGTAAATCTCTCTTGGTGTTCCGTCTTGCTCAATCACGCCATCACGCATAACAATAATACGGTCAGACATAGACAGTGCTTCTTCTTGGTCGTGCGTTACAAAAATGAACGTAATACCAAGTTGGCGCTGAAGTTGTTTCAGCTCGATTTGCATCTGCTTACGAAGTTTGTAATCCAGAGCAGACAGAGATTCATCCAACAAAAGAACTTTAGGCTTATTAACGACAGCACGAGCGATTGCGATACGTTGCTGTTGACCACCAGAAAGCTGGTGTGGTTTTCTTTGTGCCATTTGTTCTAGGCGCACCATTTTTAAAGCTTCCAATACACGAGGTTCAATCTCGCTGTTTGGAACTTTCTGCATGCGTAAGCCAAATGCCACATTTTCGAAAACGGTCATATGTGGGAATAGGGCATAGCTTTGGAATACAGTGTTAACATGCCTTTGTTCAGCAGGGACGTGGGTTACGTTCTGTTCAGCTAGTAGTATTTGACCACTATCTGCCGTTTCAAAACCCGCAATCATTCTTAGTACCG
>AAZW01000006.1 GCA_000169995.1 Vibrionales bacterium SWAT-3
GCATTGCTGCGATTGAAATAGTGTATTTGTTAATGTTCTTGTTTTGCATGAGCTGACTTGTGTTCTTGATTGTGGGATTGATACTTCTCTCTAACTTAACCGCCACTTTATTTTTTATCTGAAACCAACATTGGAATCAGGTGTTTGTTTACGAGCGGTCAATGATTCTGAGCGGAATCACTGTGTATTCACATATTGGGATGAATACGAGTAAGTTAGGACGCTTTGTTTAAATGCCTTTGTCGGCTTGTTAAAGAATTGCGCGATTATAGTTATTTTTATTGTGTTGCCAGCTGTGCAAACTAATATTTTATAAATGATTGGTTGAATGACTATTTCTAAGTAACTAGCAGCATATATTCGATGTATAGCTATAGCATGATTTGATTATTCTGATGTATTTAGTTAGTCATTTGTCGCTTATTGTTTTTTTGACGCAGCATATGGTCGTACTTTTAATAAGCCCTTAAAATCTAGCGGCATGTTCAAATGACTATATTAGATACTGGGAATATAATCTGGAATTTATCGCTATAAATGCCATTGTACATATTGAAAGTGTGGTGATTAAATAATCTACGTGCTTATGGGGTGGATATTCGGTGGGTAGGGAGCAGAGCGTGCTTCTTAAATTCTTCTATTTAATTATAATTCTTTATCTATTTTTGTTTATTCGAAATTTTTATGTATCTCTATAATGGAATCAATTAGTTAAGTGAGTCCTGAAATACTAAAGAATATTTCCATTGCCCAATGGATCTAGTGAAGCCACCGCGTAAGATGTTGTGCTGATTAATAAAAATAATATGGTTCATTTTAACATGACAAGTCCTCACTTTTAGTTAGATGAATAGGATATTAGATAGACTAAAGGTGTGTAAAGCATTAATAGACAAGAGTTTTTATTGATAAATTCGTCGAGTTAGCCCGGTGTGAGTACTTGAGAAAATATGAGAACGGCCTGAGGCTTCAATTAAAAAAAAGCCACCCCGCAGGGTGGCAAATACAAACGAGAAGAATCATTACAAATGAAAAGCCCTTATTTCATAGTAAAGATATTCTACAAGGTTATGCAGACGGTTGAATATGAACATTATGTTGTGGATGTTGCAAATTTGTAATTTACAAAGTGTGATATTTGAACGAAAAATGGCCGATATATACACGTTTTGTTTGATCTAGCGCTGATATTTCCGCCGCTAGTATCTCGTCCTTTTGCTCATTCAGCTCTTTGTTATGGGTTCATTTCATTATTCAAAAACTCTTCAAGTGGAATCGGTTTAGCGAACAAGAAGCCCTGTAGGTAGTTGACGCTTCGCTCTCTTAAATAATCTGCTTGTTGCTCTGTTTCAACGCCTTCAGCGATAACATCTAGAGATAAGTCGTGCGACAAAGTGATCATGTTTTGAAGTAGGTGGCCTGTTATTGTGTCAACGCCAATGTCTCGGACAAAGGTTTGGTCAATCTTTAGGTAGTCGAGGTCTACTTTTTGTAAGTTAACCAAAGAGGAGTGACCCGTACCAAAGTCATCTATTGCTATCTTGCATCCGAGCGCTTTGATTTTCCCGAAAATATCATCGGTTAAATCGCAGTAGTTTAGCGCTTCTCTTTCTGTGAGTTCTAGAACTAGAGTAACGTCGTCACAGTCAATAATATCGATAAATTCCTGACACGCCTCCAGCAATGTGCCTTTCGAACAGTGCTGGGGTGAGATGTTTACACCCACATGGAAACCACTAGGTAGCTTGTCTGTGAAAGGCTTAATTTGCATAGCCGTGAGCCGCATCAATTGATGTGTCATAGGTACAATAAGACCAGAGGTTTCAGCCTTAGGAATGAACAGATCTGGTCTCACGATGCCTTGTACTGGGTGTTTCCACCTCAATAGAATCTCTATGCCTTGTATTGCGCGAGTTTTACTATTCACAATCGGCTGAGCGTACGGGACAAACTCTTTTCTCTCCATTGCACGTTCAATTTCGAGGTATAGATTAGAGGGACGCCTTGATAGCCATATAAGATAAAGGGCAAACAGAGTTTGCAGCAGTATGATGGCTACAATGTATTGTTTATCCTTGGCCCAGAATGCCGTTAGCATATTAGGGTAAGCAAACCCTGCATGTGCGCTATAAGGAAACTGTTTTGATGACACTTGATGCCAAGAGATGAGTTTTTCTACTGGATTTGTCTTTACGGTCAACTCTTTACTATCAAGCCACTTATCACCGACTGCAATAAATGACCGTAACTTGCTGCCTGAAGTGAGCGACTCTCTCAGGTAAAGGCTATCAATCCCACTTAATGCCGCGTGATCATCCAACGTCGACCTCACCACGATAAGAGGGTGAGAAGTATCAACTTTACTTCCATTAAGCAGCAGTAATTGTCCTGAAGTGTATGCGGTAGGATCATATTTGGAATTGCCTTCACCCCAAATAGAGGTGCAGAAGATAACATTGTCTTTCGCTAGATTGGCACTTCGTACGTAAGGTATGGTTGCTACCAGATGTCTAAGGACTAGGGCTTCATCTTCACAGGCATTTGAGTTTAGCAATAGCTTTAAAGCACTCGTATTAGTCTCCTTACCAAACTCAAGAATCTCATCTACTTCTTGAACAATATTCATTGCTTTTTGGCTTGCTTGCTCATCCAGTGAACGCCCAAAATTGAGATACAAAAAAGTGAGAGCCAAGACGCAAGGGATAAAAGAAAGGCAGAGTAAATATGTTGGGCTATTTTTTTTGTTTGCAAACATAGAAGGCCTAGTTAATTGAGTCTTTTTTGTTTTTAGAGAAGAGCATTTAACGAGATTGGGGTACCCAAGTGTTTCGATATGAATATATAAACATCAGTATAAAGCATAATTTTAATCTTTCACTTAAGATTCGCTGCTGATTCCACGTCGTCCATTCTCATTTTTGAGAAATAATTATTAAACACGAAGCATATTGTGAGTGAAAAAATACATATTACCTATTTTATCTGCAAAGATACCTGGTGTACGTTAGTAACTCTTCATAGAATAATCAGCATTAGGTTAGATTATTTCCCTTACGGAAAATATTAACTATACAGTTTCGATATATCACTATTAATATTAAGGTTATTTGGCGGCCGTCTATAGAGGTGAATCCTCAATGGTAAATGCCCACTTGATACACTTTGGTGTGCAAACAAACCCCAAAGTGTATTTTTTTATCATGAATATATAAACGTTTTGTGTTGAATTTTTATTATTTATAGCCGTTATTTCAATCAGTTCTGCCTGTTGAGCTAAGATCTGCTCTTTAGTCTTTTGCAATAAAACGTCGCTTAGTTTTGTATCAAATACATTCACTATTTCATCATAACTAAGTTGCTTCCCCTCGATAGAGATAAAGTAAGCTTTATTTCCAACTTCGTTGATCTCATCGACGTCGTTTTGAGCCAAAAGGCTCATGGCTCCGTTATGGGAAGGGCGCGAATATACTTTGTTAATCTGATGTAAAAAGAACTTTTTCCCTGTAATCTTTATTCCATGCGGCTTGGTTCATCTTTCTTGGTACAGACAAGTTACCCTCTGATTTTCTAAATAGGTTCTGCACAAAGCGACGACAACAAGCCATATTCAACGCTGAATCCCCAGCGTAAATTCGCTGCTCGTCTTCTTTGAAAATTACGTCCAACGCCCAGTGCTGCTGATTCTCAATATGCCAATGCTTTCTTGTTGCCTTTGAGGCTAACTCTAAAGATAAATGGTCTGTGCAAATATAGTACGAGGTTTCATAACTTCCTTTCCCTTTGACACTCCTATCTCTTACCACTGCAACAATGCTTTTTACGAGACACCACTTCTGTCTGAGTGCTTCGCTGAAGGCTGCAGGAAGCACGTAAACCTCACGAACCTCTTTTCTACCATGCCCTTTCTCTTCCGTGATGTATGATTCCTGTTTATCTTCAGGCAAAGCCCAATAGTATTGGAATTGCACATCAATTTCTGCTAATAAACTTGGTTGATTCAGTTTAACTTGTACTAGGATATCTCCACCTTTATCAACTACTTTATTCAGTGTTTCAACCTGACAATGCAGGGCATCAGCAGTTAATAAACATCCTTTGATATCTAAAGCGTCTAGCATGTTTCTTATTGCTAGCAGCTCCATACCTTTGCCGTCACAAGGTTGGTGTGTGAGAGTCAAACCCTCGTCTACATCAAATGCCGAAACCATATAGAGGGGGTGCTGTTGTTTGCTTGCTTTTGCCCCTTTTAGAACCTTCCCATCAACACTGATTATAGGCTGAGCATGCTTCTCTCTGTGCAAATTGACCCAGCCCACCATAGCTTCCAATAGCGTCTCTGGCACAACGGATCTCATGATCGCAGCTATACTATGTCGAGTGGGAAGACCATTTTCGTAGGGGAAATACTCACGTAACCACTCGATATTTCCTTCACCGAAATCCTTAATCTCTGTCCATTTATTTTGACCACAAATCATGGCTGTTATGACCACGAAAGCGACTTCCATAACAGGATAAACTTGATTGATGTGCGAACGGGTATCTTTCACTTTTTTAAGTTGCTCAATGATAATCATGTGCGAATTTCTCATGTTTTTTTACTTCATGATCAGATCGTGATTATCTAAAAAAGTTCCCTGTAAAATAAATCCATTATTTTCAATGGTTAAAGTTCGATCCCGCCCTTCCGTTATGGGTACCAGCAATCTTCCATATGAAGCCTTCTGGCGCTGTTAGTATTTGACCGTAGGTCGTACATTTTATATCGGACAGCTCAGAAATTAGGCCTGGCATTCCGGTGACCATATCATCGGGACCATCTTTACAGGGTATCTGAAACTCTGCATTAACTAGATCGACCAATTGAGCGGCGTGTAATGGTGCTGTGAGCCCCATCAAGGCAATGCTTAATATCATCTGCTTAAACATTTCAACTTCTCTTAATTGTTTTGTTTAAATAGGGCGTGCCCAAGGCCAAGTATTAATCAAAAATTGATTACTTCAAGTGTGGTGCACTTGATGCAATTATGCAAAAAGCAGGGGAAAGTTTGAGTTCAATTCAATAGGTATAAGCGGTGCTGAATCATCTAGATGAACTCACGCTAAAAACAGGCAGTAGAGCTGTATCTGGGTTTTTTAAGAATTAGAACATTGGGTTAAGCTGAGTGCGGTAGGAATCTGTTTTGTAAGGCTAGAAAATATTAAGACCTCAACTCTGAGAGGTCTTAATACACTTATGTTAGTTAGCTTTTGATGCTTTATGTTGCTCAACCATGAAAGTAATCGCGTCATCACTTAGGCACGACTGACTCACGTATTGGCGCTGCTTCCCAATATGAATGATAAAGCCGAGGTCAGTTTCCTCAAGCTCGTCGATCTGGCTCCACTTAATTGTGTTGGTGGTCTTATAGTTTTTGTAACTTACGCCATCTAAGTCACCTTTGAACACTACTTTGCTGCCAGCGCCAGAGCTGATTCTTTGTCGCCACAACCACCAGGTTCGCTTGCAATACACGCTGAACGCTTCAATAACACTCAATACAATGAAGAACCAACCAACATAGCCGCTCGGTAATAGTTCAAACTCAAGTAGAACCCAACCAAAAAGAAGGAACAAAAACGCCTTCAAATACGCTTTTGGGAATTGAGTTGGGACGCTCGTTTGGTCATAGCACTCAGCAAAGAAAGCTTTGTCGAGGGTGTACTCTGTGGTGAAACCGGAATCTTTAGACATGTATGGCTACTTTAAGGTTCTCTGTAAATGGACTTTCAGTGGGCAGGTGTCCCACGCAGCAATTTAGCAACTTGATTATTGTATCGCTTCTCACCGCTTTTATTTAGAGATTTTGGCTCTGTTTTGTAAATCGATGATACTGAAAACGGTATTCATACTATTAGCGATGCAACGTTTGAATAAACTTAAAGGGTGTTTATGCAGCGAAGTAAAAAGACCTCTGGCTAAGAGGTCTTTTGTCTGTGGAAGTGTTACGTAGTTTCTAACAGTGTTAGAGCGACCCTATAGTTACATAGTAAACACAGGTGACATTCCGCTGTCTTGCCCACTCATTAGTAACAAGCCAATTAAGACAAGTAAAACACCACCAAACAGTTGTAAATAATGCCCCGCGGCCTTCAGTGACGCACTGTTCTTCTTGTTACCTGCTTCCAAATAGCGTTTTACCAAGTTCTTGCCAGTTAGTGTCATTATGGCAATCATCGAGGTTGTGAACGCGGTGCCTATCGCCATCGCAAAGGCACTGACAACCCCCATCCAATATAAGCCAACCATGTTTGCGAAAAGCAGAACCATAATCGCACCTGTACATGGCCTTACGCCAATCGTAACGATGATTCCTGCATATTCACGAAGTGTTGAAGCTTTGTTTATCGCGTCTGCATCAGCAACATGCTGGTGGCCGCATCCACAATCCGTATGGGAATGCTCTGCATGAGTGTGGTTAACATTAGGCTGTGTCGTCGTTTGTAATACACTTGCTGAACCCAACATTGGAGCATTAGCCGAAAGAGGCGTACCAAGTGCCATTGGTGAATGAGCGCTCATCGGTGAGCTTGTATCTGTCACAAGCGCAGTGATGGCTCTTACTTTCAATTTTGGTCTGCGGATTGAACGGTAGATGTTTCTTAGTGCTTTCCAGCAGATCAACGCACCAACCACTGCAACTAAAGCAAAGCTTAACGAAACAAACATGTTTGCTTTGTCGTTCACCATTCGCATAGAAGCGCTAAAGCCCCATAGCAAGACGCTTACTAATAGGATCGCGACCAATGCTTGTAAAAATGCAGAAACAACCGTGAGCACTAAACTAGCTTTTGCTTTTGTTGGGTGGGTAGCTAAGTAGGTTGAGACGATGACCTTGCCGTGCCCCGGGCCAAGTGAGTGCAGCATACCGTAGATAAAACTGAACCCGATAAGGTAGCTGCCCGCGCCCCAAGGGTTAGACTTCGCCTCGTAGAGGAGGTCAGCAAGCTCTGAATTAACTTCTCTTTGCCATTGAATGCTGGATATGACTAGTGATGGCCACATAACCCACAGCTGGTATGCACCTACCGCAACAAGTACTAAGGCTGCAATGCCCATAAGGTAGTACTTTGTTTTTAATTGATTTTTCTGCATTAAAAGCACCTTTATCAGAAATCGTTTTCTCGATGATTGGAGAGACTGAACGAGAACAGACGCTTAATTGTTGAAACGCCTAATCGAAAAAGTAAACCGTCTTGGTTAAGCACCAGGAACCGCGGCACAATGAAGCACGACCGACTGAGTGAATAGCTGACCTAATGTGTTGTCTGGGTCGGCATCGGCAGGTAAAGACATCGCATAACTCATTTGCTCAGGCGCTGGGTTCGGCTCGATAATTTCTAACTTACATTGTCTTGCGAGCTCTGGAGATAACGTCACGTCTTCATTAGCGATCCATGACATATCGACAAAGTAGCTCGGATCAAAAATCAACATGCGAAGCGAATCACGTGTTACCGGTTTTGGCTTTGAAAGTGGTAGGTCGAATGTGAGAACCATTTTGGCTTTATCACGCTCGAATTTGGCATGTTCAGCAACCTGATATTTAATTGGCTCCTCACCATCGTAGAAATAGGTGAAGTAGTGTTCGTACATCATGTTTTCGATTACTGAGGCCGCAAGGTTCTTGAACGTCTCTTCCTCTTTTTCTGGAGAAACGTCTTCGCCATCCAGCATATACATAGAGGTCATGGCGTCAAAAGACCACTCCATTGAGAATCCGGTGATCATGCCATTCTCGCCCTCAATGTGAGTTTTCATTTCGATCCAAGAGTGGGGATGTGCATGTAGCTGAGGAGCAAAAGTCAGTATTGCTAACCCAAGTGGTAAATGCCTAACAGAGCGTAATTGCGTTGAGAAACGACATAGATATCGTGAGGAAAGGCAGCTGAGCACCTTGGTTAGATTAAATAGCTGTTTCATGAGACATAATAGTAAATTGACTTAATGTTATACTATAACAATTGCTAGTACTGTTCACATCAAATTTGTGTCAATCATCCATTCACTTGTAACAATGTACAGCAAGTGTCGATCGTTATTTTTTATGAGCCCCCCATACTCAAAGTCGTCAAATTACTCAGTGTTGAGTTATCTCTATTTTGTATTCACTATGAAACTGAGCTCTAATAATTTTTGGAGTGCGACATACAAAAGAGTGCCTGAAGTGAAGACCACCAAATTGATAAGTGCGACATTATTATGTTTGTTGTTTTTCTGTAGCGTTATCAAAGCAGAGACGAACATACGTATTTTGAATAACACCCGAGAGGATCTTAGCTTATTTATATCCGGAGACGAGCAAGTTATCACCTCAACCGGCGTTAACCATATTAGGCCCTATAGCTATGCTAAGGTTGCTAACCTGAGTCGGTATGGTGGTATAGAAGCAGTCAAAGACTACTATTTTTTCATATTCCTAGGCTACGAATATCTCACTCCAGTAGTGAGGCTAAAAGGAACTGTGTGGGGGTCAGATATGTCTTTTACCCTTGTTGACCCTGAAACCACACATATCGGAGACTTATACCGTGATCGAGCTATTCATGGAACGAATAAAGGGGATTACCGGTACTATTATAAGGCTGATTACACCGGGGGATATGATGATATAACGTTTGTTATAAGTGAAGAACCAACGACTCCACCATCTGATGCGAATAGCATCAATATCCTGACTTATAACGTATGGCTGCTCCCTTATATTGGAGAGTATATGAATGATAGAGATATACGAATTGCTGAAGCGGTCAAGAGTCATGACGTGGTTTTTATGCAGGAGGTGTTCAGGCGAGAAAATGAACTACGTTTAAATGCGGACATGCGCCTCCACTTTCAGTATGTCAGTCATAAACTCGATGGTGGTGGCAGTAATACCTACGATGGAGGTGTTATTACTTACAGTAAATATCCCATTGTTGAACAGGCACAACATGTCTTTGATAACTGTCGGGGAACCGATTGTGCGGCAGATAAAGGTGTGCTCTATACCAAGATAATAAAAGACAGTCGCCCATATCACTTGTTTAACCTGCATCTAGGGTCTTGGAACTCTCGTGAGCACCGGAATATAAGAATGCGGCAGGTCGGTGAAATACTCGCCTTTGTGGAACAATTAGGTTTACCGGAGAACGAACCTGTTATCTTCGGTGGTGATTTCAATATCGCCAAGCACAAGTTTCCACTAGACTTCACTCAAATGCTTAGAGTGTTGGATTTACAAGAGCCGCCTTTAAAAGGTTCATTAGCCCACAGTTACGATCCTCTTGTGAATCAAAACTTATCTGATAGTGATCAATCAGCCCAAGAACGGTTAGATTATTTGTTGTATTCAAATAATGGTAGCGTGGTGGCGAGTTCCAGCAAAATTGAGGTGTTACGCAATTTTGACGATGACATGTGGGGTGTGTGGGATTTATCTGACCACCTAGCGGTAAGTGCACGCTTTGAAGTGCCTTAGGGGGTCTGATACCTTAGCGGCCTGAAAGTGCCCCGAAATGATAGGGCACTGTTCATATGAGCAATTATTATATTTTTAGAAGAATTTCTTAATCGCTTTTTCAGCACATGCGACATCTAAGTGACCACCTGGAGCACCACCTACACCAATCGCACCAATCATGGCACTGTTCAGTTGTACCGGAACACCGCCAGCTAAGAACAGCAAGTTCTCATCCATGTTTTGCAGTGGTTGCATGATTGGTTTCTCTGCAATGAGCTTCATCAAATTACCTGATGGCTGCTTCATACTAGCGACAGTAAAAGCTTTCTTGCGCGAGCTATCAAGCGTGTGGATACCAGCGCCATCTGAGCGAAGTTGTGCAATCACATTCCCTGATAAACCGACGACCGTAGCAGACACCTTGTAACCATCAGCCTCGCATTGGCTAACCGCTTCATGAGCAAGCTTGAATGCCGCTTCTGATGAAATTTGAGTGAAAGAGACCGTTTGTGTTTCTGCCGCTATTGCGTTGTGAGAAAGGCTAAGGAAACCAAGGGTTGCTGCTAGTACTGTTAGTTTTGTCGTTTTCATGTTTACTCCGTTAAAGCATCTGTTTTGAAAGGGTGTTTTTATTCAACAGGTTCATACTAACGAACGCAGGATTACCGCTGGCTTTCTCGAACATTACAAAGTTGCAATGTTGGTTATATTCGAGAAAGGATATTGATAGAGTGTGTTTAGACCACGGCTAACAGATAAACGGACGTTAATGAAAATACTATTGATTGAGGATGACATTCATATCGCAAGATTTTTGGTGAATGGTTTTCAGCAAGAAGGGATAACGGTGACTCACGCAATAGATGGTATTGATGGATTACACGAGGCCGTGACTGAAGAATACGACGTGATCATTCTCGATATCATGTTACCGAAGAAAGACGGATTCGAAGTGCTTGCCGAACTTCGAGGGCAGGGCTACGCGACGCCCGTCATCATATTAAGTGCAAAGCACTCGGTGGAAGAGCGTGTGCAAGGGCTGCAGTCCGGGGCTGATGATTATTTGGTGAAGCCTTTTGCATTTCCTGAGTTACTCGCTCGTTGCCAAACCTTGGTGCGTCGAGGAAAGCAACCGACATCTCAACCATTAGAACTGCATTATGGTCCCCTAAGCCTAGACCTTCTAAAGCACACGCTACAAAGAGATCAACAAACGATCACTATCAATCAACGTGAGTTTATGTTGATGAAGCTACTGCTGGAAAACCCAGAGTCTGTGATGTCGAAAACGGCGATTCTTGAGCATGTTTGGGGACATCAGTTTGATCCGCAAACCAACGTTGTGGATGTGCTCGTGTGCCGACTTCGCAGCAAAGTCGACAAGGGGTTTTCTAAGCCACTGATTCACACACTACGAGGTGTTGGCTATGTCCTCAAGTCGTAGTATTGAACAGGCGCTTGCCAAAACGCAGAGACATTTGTTGGTTCGCTTTATGTCGACCTTGCTACTCTGCTTGCTGCTGGTGGAAATGATCGTTGGGGCCATTTTCTTTTTCGATCTTTATCAAACGGAGAAGAAGATTCTTACGTCAATGTCGACTGAGTATCAACGTATTCTAACTTACGACTCTAGCGAACGTTTGATTCACGTTTTAGAGGCTAACCCACATCGGTTACTTGAGAACAACATTGCTGCTTATAAGGTTGGGAAGGGTGTTTCATCTGAGGGAACATTCATTGCGGGAACTCAACACCTATCAGCAACAGAGCCTTTTTCCAGCTACCAAATTGATGATAACCGTTCGTGGCTAGAGAGCTTCATCTTGAGTCCTTATATGTCGTTATCTATTGAAGGAGAGCAGTATGATTTCTGGTTGGTTTTGGACAACCGATCGAGGGACTATATTGCTTACAATCAATGGCTAATGACCTTGTATGCCTTGCTTGCACTTGTGGCGGTTACTGCGGTGTTTACTCGTAAAATCATTCACAGTGCGATGTCGCCACTAATTACATTTGGCGATCTGCTTGATAAGTTGAAAAAAGGTCAGTTAGAACTTCCCAGCACTAGCACTCAGAAAGAAACCGAATCTGAAATACCGCAAGGTCTTAACGTCATCAGTTCGAGTGTCCACACGGCGGTTGCAAAGCTGCAGCACGTGACGACAACCTTGAATACGACGGTTGATGCGATTGCTCATGATATTCGAACTCCTTTGTCGCGTATTACTTTGGCGTCCCAAACAGCCTTGCTTAATAACGCCGATGAGCAAGCAATGAAAGATGCATTGGCAGACTGTTCTGAACACGCAATGCAGGCAAGTAATATGCTAACCGCTTTGATGAAGCTGAACGATGAACTGACTGGCAAGCGCATACGCCAGAAAGTATCGACTCAGTTATCAGATGTAATTGGTAATGTGGTGAGCTGGTATGAAGATGTCGCAGAAGACAAACAAATTGAACTTGTGGTTGATGGAGAGCTTGAGGTTGTTGTTCAGTCAGACCCGGACAAATTGACTCAAGTGTTGGTTAACCTTGTAGACAATGCCATTAAGTACACGGAACCAGAGGGGGTAGTGACGGTTTATGTAGAGAAAAATGCTCTGGATAAGGTAGAGATTAGCGTTAGAGATACTGGTGTTGGAATAGAGCAGAAATATCTGGATCTGATTTTTGAAAGGCTTTATCGAGTCGACAATAGCCGAAGTAACGTTGAGGGGTATGGTCTTGGTTTGTCTCTAGCGCTTGCTATGGTCGAGAACCTTGAAGGCAGCTTAGTCGTGAAATCTGAGCTGGGTGTGGGGAGCACTTTCACCCTTACGCTTTGATGCCTTTGCTTTACGGTTACGTGGTATTGAAGTTTGATACCGTCATCTCAAGCTTTGAACTTTAGCCCGCTCTTTGCACATCAAAAAGAGCTTTTCTATAGTTAAAGTAATAACTATTAAAGCTAGGGCAGTATTGAACTCATCATAAAATACCTTCACTTCTGATCTCACCTGTGCGTTTTCAGTTGATGAGTCTTCATCTTCGATTCAATTCATCGCTGCCCATTCTGGAGGGCTGCTGATGCAAAATTCTTCAAATCGACACTTCGATACTGTGCTCTTTCATCGTTTACTTTTTCCATTCTTCAGCACTTCTGCTTCATCTGCTCCGCTTAAAGTTGGCGTTTACCCTTGTCCTCCTTTTGTTATTGGCTCGATGGATAATGAGTGGGATGGCCTCAGTATTGAGCTGTGGGAGAAGATCGCCAAGGATATGGATGTTGCGTTTACGATAGAAAATCACCCCCTCGATGACTTACTCAGCTCGATAGAGACGGGGCAAATCGATATTGGTGTCTCTTGCATCTCAATCACGCCAGAACGTGAACTATTCGCTGATTTCTCGCACTCATTCTATGAAACCCATCTTGCTATCGCAGTGAAGAAGAAAGGCTACCTGGAGACGTTACACTCGATATTCTTGAACCCTGCGTTATGGCTGATCATCGGTGTGGTGGTATTTATCGCAGGTGTCATTGGCGCATTTTTCTATATGCTTGAACACGGTGAAAACCAGAAGCTCTATTCGATGAAAAGCCGAACTGGACGCTGGCTAGAGAGTTTTATTCTCGGATTACTTTTCATTACTCGAGGTCCATTCAATTACTTTGAATTTAAGAGTCTAACGGGGCGGATTGCTACCGTGTTTATTGGCGTATTCAGCATGCTTTTCATTGCCAGCATTACTGCTGTGTTAGCGAGTAAACTTACGCTCAGCCAAGGATCTTCTCAGATCAAAGGTATTAATGATCTAGCGAATGTCAAAGTAGGTGCCAAGGTCGCGACTACGTCTTCTCTGTTATTGACGAGCTTTGGTATCAGACACGAGAACTATATCGATATGCCAAGGCTATTGGCTGCTTTAGATGAAGGTGAAGTCGATGCCATTGTAGCCGACGATGTAGTGCTTAAATACATGATTGGGAATGGCAGATTGAGTGGCCAATTTGAAGATTTAGAGGTGTTACCGTATCAGCTAGAGAAACAGAATTACGGTTTTATCATTACGGAAAGCAACCCTTACGAAGAAGAGATTAACCGCGCTCTGTTGCAAATTCGAGAGTCTCGCAAGTGGCGTAAAATCTTAGTCGAGTATTTTGCAGACAACTAACCGAGACTGCGATACATAGCGTAAGGTGTTAGCCGTTAGTCTGCTCTGATTCCAACGCTGAAACTTTACGCTTTTTGAAATGTTTAACACCGGCCCAAACGACATAAGCGGCTACAAAAACGATCAACGCAGAGCGGAGTAGGATAGGCGCGTCATGCTCTAACTGCTTAACATGAGGTGCGATACTGGCGAACAATCGGCTGGTAAAAAGCATCCCCATTACAAACATAACAACTTTATTCATCTGAATCGCCACTCAATTAGACACGTTTCTCAGAGCACATTCTCTTTCGGTTTGCTTATGAAAACCAAAAGAACGACTCCGCTCGAAATAAAAGCATGCGCTTCTCAAACGGCATCGTCAACGCGATATCAGCCAAAACTCAGCAAGCTAACATTTCGTTTTTGGAAGTGCTCTACTTTCATGTTATTCGTTACGAGGCTCGATTTACTGACGAACCTGGAGAATCAAACGAGTCTTTGAGTCAGATTCGATCTTCTCTTCAAATTCGGCTTTATTCTTTTTATCCAAAAAGGCGTCCCATTCATCAAGTAATAGCGTTTCTTGCGTATGGTTGAGTAACCAATCTAGGCATTTCTTGGTGTATTCTCCGTCGGAAATATCTTCTTTATTTAGCTCCGACTCCCAAGGCCAACATACGCGGTACGAGGGGTTGAAATACAGAGCGCCGGAACTTCGTTGATAGTCTTTAAGGTAAGTGGTTTTTCCAGAACCATTGGAACCAATAACAGAGAGATAGCCGTTACGATAGGTCTGAAGTTCATTTACGCTCACTGGTTTATTGGTTTGATTATCTTTGAGTTCAATAGTGTGCGTATCTATTTTAAAGGGGGCTTTGTTGTCATTAAATTTGGTGAGTAGCCTAAGCTGCCCTTTTATATTAGGTAGCAGGATGATTATCGATACTAATTCGTTGGCCGAAGCAAGCAGGTGGTAGATGCGAGTCAGGTTTACTACAATCCCCAGTTTAATCGCTGCGTCTATTTGAGGTGAAAATAGCAAAAATACGACCAAAGAAGTGGTGGGTAGGAGCGAGAATAAAGAAGTGAGCAGCATCGCAGCGTATTTACTGCGGGCCTCTTTCATTCGAGATGAAAGATACGTCTCGGTACTCAGACGTGTATCACTCTGAAAACTATCACGATTAATAGACGAGCCGTGATGATAGTTTTCATGGATGGCTGATAATTTCTTAGTAAGGATTGAGCCTTGAGTATTTCGAGTCTCCGATAGCCACTCCATTGTTTTGGATATGTAGACCTTGTAGGCAGCAATAAAGAGTGCGCTGACCAGGATCGAGAGAGCAAACCGATAATCTAAAACCACACTAATCACTAACAAGCTTAAGCTGAAATTCAGTAGTGCAGAGATAGAATGAAATGAATAACCAATAAAGCTAATGATGGTCTCTTTACCTTGAGAGACCAGAATACCTTTGATGTTATCGGTGTCGGTTTTGTTGGTGCACGAACCGTAGATCGTTGTGGCAGCAGACCAAAAGTCATTCAGTGCAGAGCACAACCACGCCTCCCGAGACATATCACTGAAATATGAGACACAGTAAGGCAGCACCATACACGTTAAGTAAACAACGGCCCATAGTTTGAAATCAACACTGTCGAAGCCAACACTGTTGACTTCGTAGATGATTTGAACGGATGCGTAAACAGAGATTGCGATAGAGAGTTGGTGTATGCTCGCAAAAGAGAGTGCCAACCAAGCGTGCTTATTGAACAGGCTTAGCGCAATAGACCTTACTGATTCAAACTTCATGCAGGGAATATCCGTTTAGTGCTGTAATTTTTGTGCTTACTTAGATGAAGTTCATCCTACAAATAGGACTTTCTTGCAATATTAATTGCCCTTGGATTTATAAATATTCAATGCAATGCGCAAAGGTTAGGTTTTATTTTATAGATTGCTATCAATATGATTCTGCTAGGTGGTCAGGAAAGCGCCGCTTTTGAACTTGCTTCTTATCCTGTTTTTCGTTCAAGATTTAAGATGCAGGGCTTTGGAAATGCGTTAATTAGTGAGTAGGGGGGGATGGGGACGTGTTAAAAAGCCCCGTCAATACGAGGCTTTTTTGTGTCACAAGTCACTTATCTGCGGATGTTAAGAAGGTATGGCGAGTTTACACTCTCTCAACTTGCTTTCGCTAAATCTACGTTTAATGTAATAGGAGCCTGTAGGTGAGGGTTAATAGCGGCTCTTAGGTCTTCTTCATATTGGTCTAACCAAGCGTAACGTTGACGGTATAGCTTTCGTTTTTGGCGTTTAAGCGGCTCAAGATCCTTTCTTGTTGCGCGTAAAGGCAACACGTAAAAGCACTTGTTATGTTGCGCTCCGTTATGCTCTTCCCAAAGCTCATCATATTTTAGGTTGATGTCTTTGCTTTTCTTTCCATAGCGGAATGAGTTTGACACATGGCTCGCTTCGTTGACTGCGTAAATGTGGGTTATGCCCAGGTCTGCAGCCATCAGTCTTAGTGTTTCGACGATGAATGACTTAGGTCTTAAGCCGTAAAAGGCTTTGGTGAACGCTCGGCTGAACCCGTTATCATTAGCACCACCTTGAACACCACCGATGTAGATATCGTTGTTGAAGACAGAGAATGATAGGTTGTACATTTTATTCAATTGTGAATCAGTCAGCGACAGCGTTAGCTCACCTTCTTTTCTTGAATTACGCTCAAAGCTGAGGTTGAGTAAGTAAGTTTGTTCACCGATTTCTAGCTCTAAAAGGTTGATTCTTTCGTTGTAAATATTGTGTCGAGCTGGAGTGTTGAAGGTATTTTCAAACCAATCGTAATGCTTTGATAAAATTTCGATTTTCTGCTTTTTGCTAAAGCCATTACATAGGTAAGGAGTGACAAACTTAGATAGGAAATTTGGTTGCTTTTTAAATAAGAGTTTTCTCTCATCAGAGTTGAAATTCTCATTCATTCTTTTCGTATCTGAGTAATAAAACAATGCTCGAATTGTAAACTTAGCTATCGCTTTGTACTTGCCCTTGTTTTTATGGACATTAGCGTCAATTCCCATACGAACTACATTCATAATCACCTCAAAAGAAGAAGCACCCCCCGAACACATTCGTGTTGGGTTTTACGTTCTTTACACCCATAAACATCAAGGCTGCGATGATAATGAAAAGTGAAATTTAGGTATGTATGGGTATGTATGACAATGTAATCGGAATAGTTACTTAGTGTGTGGTTTTTGCGCAGATAGAAACGGATAGTTCATGGGTACTTGATGGTTAAACAAAAATGCTACTGCAAAGATGCAGTGGCATTGTTTATCTATCGCTTGTTATCAACGCAGGGTCAAATTAAAGCTCTAACAGTTTGGCCAGTTCACGCTCTTCTAGAAGCTCTTCAATACGTTGTCGAGTTTTAGGTGCTTGGTTTTCTGTTGATTTACCTGCTTTTTTAACGCGACCGCTTTTGGTTTTTTCCTTTGGCGTAGTCATCGTTATTTTCCTTATAGTTCTGCGTTTTAAGGCGCTAGCTTAAAGGTTGCACGCCTCTTTTAACGCTTTACCCGCTTTGAATGCTGGTGTTTTAGATGCAGCAATTTGAATTTCTTCACCTGTACGTGGGTTACGACCCGTGCGAGCGGCACGAGTGTTTACTTTGAAGCTACCAAATCCAAGGATCGCTACTTCATCACCGTTAGCAAGTGTTGTTGAAATACCTTCTACAAGTGCATTTAGCGCGTTACCCGCTTGTTCTTTTGAAATGTCTGCAGATGTAGCGATGTGTTCAACTAATTGAGATTTGTTCATATTCTTGATTCCTTAGTGAGTAAGGCTGGTGTCTACCTTTGGCACCTAGCTTGAGTGATCTTATCAACACCAAGTACGATATTGTCAGTGATTGGGTAGGGCTTTGTTAAGTAACCAACAAGATCGTTTAGAAAACCGTCAATTGACAGCCAGGTACAAGTTGTTGATTTTTAGCGTTTTAAATACGAATAGTAAAAGAGCTATCAGGAATTTTAGAGTTTGAAGGATTGGGTGAGTCCTCATCGTGCCAATTATCTGCAACCTGAGTTGCTCGTTTTACTTGGTGATAGATAAAGAAAAGCCCAGCGAATTGCTGGGCTTAGGGTATTCAGGTTGAGCTGCTTTGAGTGAGCTTATTTATTGGTGACGAAAATTTGCTCTGTCTCTAGCGAGGTCATGTCGCGAATTTGGCGCCAGATGTAGTAAAAAATACCTAACATCATTAGTAAGCTTGGAATCGCAATCGCAGGGTAGCTATATAGAGTCAATTTACCGAGTTCTTCATTGAACGCCGCAGTACCAGCAGGGCTAGTAACAATCCAAGTCGCGAGGAAATAGTTCATCGCAGAAGAGAATGCGAACGTGCTAGCGAACATGTAGTTTGACGTCATTAGGCAACGATCAAATTTAGCTTGGTTTCCGAATTGCTTTAAACGCTCTTCAATTAGAGCTATGTTCAGCAATGCAGGCGTGAAAATCACCTTTTGGATGAATGGGTAGCGAGTAAAGGTAGAGCCGAGTACCGCTAGACCGATTAAGCCAGGGATTAAGGCTTCTTTTAGAGCTAACCAACGCGTGTCTAGTTCGAAGAAACCAATACCACCAGTTAGTAACACGCTGACAAAGCCAAGTGCAGCGATGAAGTTAAATTTCTTGTTGCGGATTAGCTCCATACCACCGTAAGCAATAGGGAAGGCGAGTGCGACAAGCAGTGCTAAACCAGTTCCGAGGTGCTCTTCGCCGCTGAACTTCATAAGGATGAATGACGGAAGAAGGACGTTAAATACGACTTCAAAAAGAGGACTCGATTTTTTGTTTTCAGTGTTACTCATAATCTCTAAATACATTGTGTTATGGATTTATTCTCAGGGATTGTTGTTTACCTCGCCCGAGATGTAAAGCCTAAAGGGGTCATGCTATGTAACGACATGTGACACCGACGACATCTTTTCAGGTGTTTTGCACGTATTACCGGCTAACAAATGCGTTATGCGCGACGCTTTTTAAAGGCGTGCCAGCCTGCCGTTAGAAGGGTTTTGAGCACGACTCCTAGTGCGCTAAGTTTTGGATCTGCGTCTTTTCCTGCGGCAATGCGCCACATTTGATGTTCATACCAAACCAATCCGACCATTGCCATTTTATCCAGTGCGGGTTTACCAGTTGTTGGTACGTCTAGTGGCATTCCGTGAGCAGGGTCTGCCATTAACTTATTCGGGAAGTCAGGGTCTACTGCCATTGTTCGAGCAATCCCAACGAAGTCAGTGGCTGATGTCTGCAAAGCGTCATTCATTGCTGGTGCTGTCCTAAAGCCCCCAGTTACCACTAAAGGCGTATCAACTAACTTTCTGACCTTGACCATATAATCCAAGAAATACGCTTCACGCTTAGCTGTGCTTGCTTTTACGGGGGCACTTTTGTTCTTGGAACCCATCATCGACGGGCTCTCATAAGTGCCACCGGATATCTCAATAAGATCGATACCCTCACGGCTCAGTGCTTGAACCACCTGCATCGATTCTTCTTCAGTAAAGCCACCTTTCATGAAATCTGCGCTGTTAAGCTTGATTCCGACAGGAAAGCTTTCTCCAACTTCTTTACGAATCGCGCGGTATAGCTCGATCACAAAGCGAAGTCTGTTCTCTAATGAACCTCCCCATTTATCGTCACGTTGGTTGTGTCTTGAAGATAAAAACTGGCTGACAAGGTAACCATGAGCTCCGTGTATTTGTACTCCAGTAAAGCCGGATTGCTTTGCTAGTTTGGCGCTTAAAGCAAACTTGTTAATGATGTCATGGATTTCAGAATCGGTTAGCGCTCGCGGTGTATTGAAGCCTTTTTCTAATCCACGCTCTAGACTAATAGCCGATGGAGCAACAGGTTTTTCACATAAGAACTTCGGGATCTGTTTTCCTGGGTGGTTTAGCTGCATCCAAATCTGCGAGCCATTTTGTTTACCCGCACTTGCCCATGCTTCAAATTGGGTAAGGTCACTGTGCTCATCTAGAACCACGTTGTTGGGCTCGCCGAGAGCGCCTCTATCAACCATTACGTTGCCTGTGATGGACAAACCAATGCCGCCTTGCGCCCAGCGTTGGTACAAGGTAGCTAGCCCTGATTTAGGGTTATGCTGTTTGTCGCCAAGTTGCTCACTCATGGCCGATTTGAATAGACGATTCTTAATGATTTGACCGTTGGGAAGCGAAAAGGAGTCGCTGAGGCTGATAGAGTTCATGATAGGTACTGGCTGTATTCTTTTGAGTGTTGGTATTAGGGCTTAGTATGTCCTATTTTAATGCCGCTTCCGAGTGGCTGATTGGACTTTCGTGGGGGAGTGTGTGGAGGTTTGGACTTTACGCACACTCATAGGGTAACACTGTGATCACCCTATAAGTATCTGGAGTTGTGTTAACTCACTCTATAAGTTCTATCTATTTATCGAACATTAAGTTGAAGTTGAGTGGTACCTTATCGGAAAGCGCTAATCCGCCTACCGTTGCTGAAAGTTTGTTTAGATTATCGGTCGAAATACCAAAATCCGCACCATTGACGATGATGGTCGAAGTTGAATTCACCATGATAAAACTGTCAGAGGGTACGACCATAACTGGGAAGTCGATGGCTTTGGTCACACCATGCAGAGTAACTTCTGCTGCTATCGTTGTATTCTGGGGCTCACCTGTTAACAGCGAAGGCTCAACCGATCCCGAGATCTTAACTTCAGGAAAGTTCATTGATTCAAAATACAGATCGTTTAGCCTCTGATCACGAATAGACACACCAGTGCTAATAGTCTTCAAGTCCAATACGATTGAAAATTTCCCATCTTCGGTAAGTCCGCCGGACGAAGGCTTGATGGAAGCGGATTCAACAACGAACTGCTTCTTAATGGTTGCGAATGTGACATTCGACAGCTTCGGATCTAATGTGTAGCCGCTTTCTGCAAAAGACTGCGCTGATATGACGGTGCAAAGAAGCCCGATTGTTGTAAGTAGTTTTTTCATAAGTTGTCACCACATAATGGATTGCCAGTTGAACCAAATAGCGCTGTTCGTATTTTGAACAACTTTGAGAAGTATAGGAGCAAGCTCAGCTCAACACCTTACTCATGCGCTAAATTCGGTAGGGGGCACACAGGTAATATTGGTACTTATGGAACCATGATCTCCTGAGTTGTTTGAATGTGTATTGTTATGTTATAACGTTTCTTTGGTTTGTTCTTTTGGCAAACAGAGATATTGCCTCTAGAGAATACGAGCACGCAGCAAGGAGATGAGATAATGAATGCCGTTTTAGCTGAACCTTTGACAACGAGTTGTAATCAATCGTCAAGCATTGATGGAGTGCTGACTCACAAAGGGCAGGAGGGCCGAAATCCATCTTGTAGTGCTGCTCCATCCCCGACTGTGTTGGCTGACATTTACCAAGATGATATCAATGTCGCGATATGGCAGCGTAACTTTGATGAGAGCTTGGTGGCTGAAATAAATGAGTTTATAGCGGCTAACCCAAATTTTAGTAAGTCTGTTAGCGTGTCGCCTGCAAACGCTTTCGACAAATTGGAATTCGCTACAGACGGAACGGCCTCAAAAGCCCTGCTAGAAAATATGGCTGAGCTGGTGGACATGTTTTGTTGTTTGTTTGAGCTTGAAGAAGTTGGTCTCCGCTTGGCTGTACTGAATAAGGCAATGTGTCCTCGCTTTCATTTTGACCAAGTACCTTGCCGATTAGTGACAACCTATCATGGCATTGCGACTCAGTGGTTAGAAAACGACTCGGTTGACCGTTCTAAACTTGGTCGTGGAAGTAATGGCCAGCCAGACTCAGCATCTGGCCTCTACAATAACGAGTCTGATATCCAGCAAATGTCCGCTGGTGATGTGGCGTTATTGAAAGGAGAGCGTTGGAGCGGTAATGAAAACAAAGGTCTTGTCCACCGTTCGCCTTTCACTTCATCTGAAGAAGCTCGATTGTTACTGACGATAGACTTCGGTTAGTTCTTTTTGGCTGATGAGCTAGATGAGATGAGATGAGATGAGATGAGCAAGCAACTGGAGTATCGCTTGCTCTTTTCATTTAGGCGAAGATTCGAATGCGGTGGCCGTCTGGGTCAATCGCGACAAAGTTGATACCAAACACGGACTCTTCTGGTGCTTGTTCAAACTGGATTCCTTTCGCTCTCCATTCTTTATAGAGGTTTTCCAGAGCTTGTTTATCTGTCATTGTTATCGATAGCTCAGTGCCGCCACCAGTTACTTTGCTTGTTGGCGTTAGAGCGTCAGATTGCTTGAGGGTGATCTTCACGTTGCTTGCAAAAGTTATGGCAGCAAACGTTGGTGATAGCAGTGTTGGCTCACAATCAAAGGCTTTGGAATAAAAATCCATGCTGCGGTGAATGTCAGTGACGTAAAGGACAAATGAATCGATAGTAAACATAGCTGCTCTTAGTTAGGTTATCTGGTGTGGTGTTTCTTTGGACCACAGGAATATATCTCTAACTAGTGACAGTTTTTGTCAGTAGCGAATCACTTTGTCTGTAATCCCTTCCATGCTTTGCCACTCTTTGAGTAAGCTATTTCGTGACTTTGAATACTTTTCTTCCAGTATGGTCAATTCGTTAATCCTATCGAGCCTGAAGTTTCGATAAGCACTGCGTATTTCACACCAAGCGACCAATATATAACAGTTTTCAAATACGCCGATCAGCATAGGCCATATGACCCTAGAACTGACTTTTGCCTTGGCGTCTGTGTAGTGAATTTGTGCTTTGTTCTGGTGTTTAATCGCTAGTTTTATTTCCGACAGATCAAAACCTAAGTCTGCAACCTCAATAATTGAAGCAACACGAATGATATCTTCACTGTGCTTAGCCTGATGGTCTGAAGGGAGCACGGCCGAGATCTTGGCAATTGCATTTCTAGCCGATTCACTGAACTCTCCATTAGCTTGCTTAGCGACCCATTCGGCACCGAGTCGCAACGCTTCTAGTTCGTCCGATGAAAACATCATAGGTGGCAGAGTAAAAGAGGGTTTAAGCAGGTAGCCAACACCAGCTTCGCCATCAATTTCTGCGCCTTGTGCTTGTAGCGTCGCAATATCACGATAGATGGTACGTGTACTGACATTCAGTTCTTGAGCAAGGTGATCGGCTTGCACGGGATATTTGTGACAGCGCAATAATTGAAGCAAATCAAAGAGGCGTTGGCTTCGAGACATAAGAAAACTCTATGGACATAACGACTTATAAGATTAATCGAATGATAGGGTGAACGCTAGGTTACCCCCATAGATAACTGATTTAATGAAAATTGTTTGTTGACTTAAAGTTAAGTTGAAGTTTTACACTCCCTAACGTTAAAAACACAGCTTAATAGGTCAAAAGAATGTCACGTAAAAGATTGAAATTTTATAATCCTGAAAAACTTTTTAACCCAACTTCTTTTGGTTTTTGCCATACGGTGAAGACCTCCGCGAACGGAGAGTTTGTTTTTATTTCAGGGCAAAGCGGTGGTGAAGGGCTAGAACATGAATTGGTGGAAGACTTTCGTCGTCAAGTCCAGGTTGTATTATCTAACCTTGATATTGCTTTGAAGGCTCATGAGATGGATTTTAGCGATGTCGTAAAGATTACCGTTCTAATCGTTGAGCATGATTCAGATAAACTGCATATCTGGAGTGAAGAAATGCTCAAACGTTGGTCTGAAGAGCGCTTACCCGCGAGTACACTGATTCCAGTACCTAGACTTGCGTTAGATGAAATGCTAATTGAAGTCGATGCTGTGGCCTTTAAATCTGAAATATCGAGTAGTAATAAATAAGGCAACCTTTTCAGCACATCTCATTTTTACTTTTCATCAGATTAATTCCTCTGGGCAATATTAAACATGCTAAAAAATTATTTAACGTTAATCGCTATCGGGCTAATTTGGGGTTCCCAATTTGTTTTTCAAGAAATCTCACTTCAAGGGTTCTCTCCAGTCTGGGTTGGGACACTTAGGGCAGTGCTAGGTGCAATGACACTTATTGTTATATGTAACATTATAAGAGTTAAAAGCATTAGCAATCAGTGGGGGCTTTTTGCTCTTATAGGGCTATTAGAAGCTGCGATCCCTTTTGTTCTTGTGCCTTGGGCACAGCAGAGCTTATCCAGTTCAATTGCGGCGATACTGATGGGCACACTCCCTTTTTATGCGTTATTGCTAGCACCTGTTTTTATAAAAGATGCAAGAATAACCAAGGGGAACGCTGTAAGTGTCATCGTCGGCTTTAGTGGGTTATTGGTCTTATTCTCCCCAGAGCTATTATTGACTACTGGTGATATCAATTTAATAAGTGCCACTGCCATTATGGTTGCAGCGGTGTGTTTCGCTATTGCATTACTATTACTTAATCGAGTGAGAGGTGAGCATCCATTGATTGTTGCACGAAATGTACTTTGTATGGCGAGC
Source organism: Vibrionales bacterium SWAT-3 (assembly GCA_000169995.1). Lineage (GTDB taxonomy): Bacteria > Pseudomonadota > Gammaproteobacteria > Enterobacterales > Vibrionaceae > Vibrio. Next base: position 24,120 of record AAZW01000006.1, read on the forward strand.
ATTCAACTGATGTTAATTGCGTTTTTGACTTCGCCAATCGTCAGCGTTAAGCCTACCGCTTCATCAGTGTTTTCGTTGGTTTACTTAGGAGTGATGTGTGCAGGTGTTGTTTATTATCTTTATATGATGAGCATACAAAACGCTGGGCCAGTATTTACTTCAATGACGAACTATCTTGTACCCGCTGTGGGTGTGTTCATCGGAGTATTACTTGCGAATGAGTCTGTTCACCCCACAACATGGTTAGCGTTGGTTATCATTTTATCTGCACTGTTTATCAATCAAAAGCTAGCCAAAAACCATTAGTGGCTGTTTAGCAATATGGAGATTCATTTCTTTTAAAGTGAACAATAAATGGCATAGGTCACGTCTCTTTATAGATAGGAATTAAAGGCTTCGTAACGACGAGGCCTTTTGGGTTGGCTTGTGATTGATAACGAATCAACACGCGCGGCATTTATTCTCGACATAATGACGAGGAAGTGGAATAGAACTTTATCGAATGATGTTCGACCTTTTGGTTTGATCTGGATCTATCTTTCGGCTCACATATACCTTAAATACAATAGCTTAGGGCATTTTATAATTTATTTTAATGTGTAAAATATATCAGCTTGCGTTCAGCGTGGGAACGGTCCTGTTTCCAGCGCTATTTATACAAAAATTATAGGTTTCCTATGTTAAAGAAACTCTCACTTAAGAATAAGCTGGCGATTTCTGCCAGTCTGGCCATCATCCTGGGGGGGATTTTGGTTGAAGCACTTTCATTTCGCGCTTCATTACAACGTTTAGATACAGAAGTTGAACAGCGTTTAGAAGGTGCATCGGCTTCATACAATCAATACGTATCGGATTGGATCTTATCCAAAGAGCGTGCGCTTACTTCTCTGTCTCAAGAGTCTCAAAAGGAGAGTTTGGTTACTCACCTTAAACAGGTTCGCGATTCTGGCTCTTTTGATAATGTCTTCTTAGCGTATCCTGATGGCTCACAAGAAAATGCCAATGGGGTAGTGTTACCACCAGGTAATGATGATCCTCGTTTGTGGGGCTGGTATACCAATGCGGTTGCTAATCCAAGTAAGGTTTTCATGGACAACCCTACGGTTGCGGCGGCAACGGGAGCGAATGTAGTGTCGCTGGGCACAGCAATGCAACTGCATGGCCAGCAGGTAGTATTGGGCGCGGATGTTGAAATCACCGACATTCTAAATAGCCTTGAGAAAGTAATTCTTCCTGGTGAAGGTTACATGTTTATCGCGACCAACAAGGGCACGGTTTACACACATGCAGACACTAAGCTACTGAACAAAGATATCAGTTCTCTTGGTTTGAATTTTTCAGATGTGCAAAAGGCATTGGTAAGCGGTAAGGACATCTCTATTGAGTTGAAGGGTACCGACTATGTGCTGTATGCGCGCGCAATTGATGGAACTAATCTAATTACGATTAGCGTGGTGAATCATGACTCTTTAGTGGCGCCACTCTTTGATGCTGTTATTGGGCAAGTGTTGGTGACATTGCTAGTGGTTGTGGTTTGTACGGTACTATTTAACTTACTTTGCACCATTCTATTCCGTCCACTAAATCATGTGTCTCAGGCTCTGGCGCAAATTGCGAACGGCAGTGGTGATTTAACTCAACGCATTCATGTTGATAATCAAGATGAAGTAGGCGAGCTAGCTCAGAACTTCAATACGTTTGTTGGTAGCTTGCAACAGCTAATCGGTCATATCCGTAGCCAATCGGAGCAGTTGAATAACCAATCTGAACAGAGTGCACAACGTGCAAACCTTTCGGTGAATGAGCTGAACCATCAACAGCAAGAAATCACTATGGTTGCAACGGCAGTCACTGAAATGGCGAGTGCAACACAAGAGATCGCATCGCATGCAGAGCAAACTGCAAAAGCAGCGCAAGACTCAGCTGCGAGCACCAATAGCGGTCATGCATTGGTTGTCGACACTAAAGGTTCCATTAATAACCTAGCGAATGAAGTGAACGAAGCGGGTAGTGTTATTAGCGATCTGAATAAACACGCTCAAGAAATTTCGACTGTATTAGCCACCATTCAAGGCATTGCGGAGCAAACGAACTTGCTTGCTTTGAATGCCGCTATAGAAGCCGCTCGTGCCGGCGAGCAAGGTCGTGGCTTTGCCGTAGTTGCTGATGAAGTTCGTGTGCTTTCTCAACGCACTCACTCTTCAACGGAAGAGATCAAGGCAACGATCGATGTTCTACAGCGCACAACAGCACAAGCCGTTGAACTGATGGAAACGAGCTCTAAGCTAGCACTACATTCTGTAGAAGATGCGGATCGAGCTTCTCTCGCGCTAGAAGAGATAAACACGTCGGTTGCCTTGATTAGCGACATGGCGACTCAAATTGCGACTGCAGCAGAAGAGCAAACCCATGTGACGGGTGAGATAACTCATAATATTACGACCATAAAAGATGTGACTGACCACTTGGTGGTAGGGGCTCAAGACAGTTTAACTGAGTCGAATGAACTTAAGAGCCAAGCCGCTGGTTTAAGTGACAAAGTGGCGACTTTTAAGCTTGCTTAAGCGCCTAATGGACTGATGCCTGATCAGCCTGTTTGCGTTGAGCAATAAGTCAAAGCGACGTACATTACGTCGCTTTTTTTGTGCTTGCTAGTTGCAGTCTTCTGATTCTCGAATGTCTGTTAGACAGGTCGTTGGTTTAATCTAGTAGATGATGACACATTAGATCGACAAACTCCTTTGGCGCTTCAAACATCGGAGTATGAGATACTCCTTTAAGCGCCACTAGTTGAAGCGAGCTAAATGTCTCTTTTAAAGGCAACCACGTTTCCAAAGGCGCGATGCTGAAATCAAGCTCACCAATGGCAACTGTGACATCCAGTTGGTTAGCATGGGGTAGCGTAGCAAGGTTTATTTTGCCAAAGGCATCCCCCCAGAGCGAATCCAGTAGAGCCGTATTGGTTGCAACTTGCTCCCAAAGGGGAAGCTCAATAAAGCTAGGATCTGCCCAACGCATCGGCCCTAATCTATGACACAAGTGCGCAAACTTCCTATGTGGCTCTCTGTTTATATCCAGTTCAAGCTTACCAAGGCTTTGCTCTAAAAGGCGCTTTCGCTCGTTTGAGGCGTTGCTCTCCCAGTAAAGTAATTGCTTGGCTTTCATCGCCTTCGACAAGTTTGGAGGAGCGCCTACAACCATCACTCTATTAATCTGAATATCGGTCAAACTCGCGAAATGAAGTGCCATGTACGCGTGTCCGGAATGCCCCAGAATACTGGTTTTACCAATATTGAAATAATCGCAGATAGCTTCAATATCCTTGGAAATGATGTCCAGAGTGATGGTGTTGTTCTGCTTGTCGTTTACGGTTTGAGCAAAGCCTCGATGATCTAGGTACAGACAAGTAAAGTGTTCGTGAAGCCTTGTTGGAATCACTCTTTTGTAATAATCAACACTGCCAATAATCAATAATTTCGGGCCTTTACCATGCTGCTCTACTTTGAGTTGGTATCCATCGCGCTCAAAAACTTTCGATTTGTTTGTTGTCATAATTTGTTCTCCTTAGCGAATTTTCTGTACCTTATCGTGATAGATAATCCCGAAAAATAGGCTAGTATGAGATTCAGTATTCGTATTTGTGGGATAATTAATTGGAAAGAATCGATAATGCTTGGTTGAGCTCATTTATTTGTGTCTTTGAACAGAGCAGCTTTGTAAAGGCATCTGAACGCTTGCTAATTCCTAGCTCAACGGTAAGTAGGCATGTTCAACAGCTTGAAGCTGAGCTTGGCAATAAATTGTTCTACCGGACAACCAGAAAGGTGACGCCAACTTCGGCCGGTGAAGTGCTTTACAACGAAATCCGAGAGCCTCTTCGTCAATTGAGCCAAACACTGCAAAATGTCAGCACTTCAACGGAGTCAATGAAAGGCAGTATTCGCTTGAGTTCACCGGACATCCCTTTCATTGGTGATGTTCTCGCTGATTTTGCTCTTAGCTACCCCAATGTTTCTCTGTTTTGCGAACACAGTACGTCGATAGAAAGTGCGTTAAACAGCGATCCTGATATCGTTATTAGTTTTGAGCGAAGTTCGCTTGATGATCGTGACTGGGTTTCACGGCCATTGTGTCAATGGGAGAGTGCGGTTTTAGCTTCACCATCTTGTCTAGCGGAATATGGCTCCCCGACCACAGTTGAGGAGCTGTCAGCAATGCCTTGTATTTCAAGTTACAAAGCGTTTGCTGGTAATCCCTGGGCATTTAGTGATGCAGAAGGCTTGAAGGACATGACCATTAAGTCAGACATCAATGTTGATGGCGGGTTTATCGCTAAAGCTATAGCAGTCAAAGGGTTAGGTTTTGTGGCGCTACCAAGAGAATTCTGTCGAGATGAGTTATAGCGGGGGACGTTAGTTGAACAACAGTTAGATCTTGAACTAGCCCCACTAACGATTTACATCCATTATCGGTCAATGAGTTATCACACGCATCTGACCAAGCTCTTGGTCAGCTTTATACGTGAACGAGCGAACTCATATACTTAGAGCGCTTATGTTACTAGTTAGCTTCTGCTAGTTCGCTTTTGAGAATTCTCGAAGTGCGCTCATAGCTTGATCAGCTTTGTGCTTCTGGACGAAGATATGATCGTGATAATAACCTGCAATCACATTGGCACTGATGCCGTGCGAGCCAAGTTTAGTGGCGAAGGCGGCAGTCAGACCTACGGCTTCTAGGCTCGAGTGTACCGATAAAGTGATCATGCTAAACACACCGTCGAAACTTAACTGCGCTTGAGTCGCCACTTCTTTTGTTAGTACTAACGTTAACCCTTCTTTTTCTCGAAAGGTCGCCATCGGATTGAGGTGGACATAGTCGGCTAGTCCTCCCTCTACCGTACAAAAAACATAATCACCTTCAATAAGCTCAGGTGACATGGAATTTAACAGAATGTCTAAATCGGTAATGGCGGTCATCGTTTTCCCTACGTAATCGCGTTGGTTTATGGTGTTGGGTAATGTAGCCAAGATAGAGATAAGCTGTCGGCGAGTACAATTAATAATATTTATTCACTATAAGTACGACTAATTGCATTTGGTTTTGATGCTGCATTTTTTAGTTTTTGCGGGATTTTTGGTGTGTAACATGTCAATAGTGGAGATCATTCCTCTCACATACACCATTTTTATCCAACCATTCGACTTTTGTTAAAATTAGAGCTTTTGATCAAATTATATAAAATATGATTGCATAAGCTTTTCAAAATAGTTTGTCCCGACTCGAAGTTCTTAATGTGATGAATGTAAATTAATAAGCAATCTCATTCGTACTGTCTTAGGTTGAATTTGTAACACTGTTGCTTCACGTATTGAGCGTATAACGCTAGCTGTCTGCATTTTCGTGTTTGTCGTAGGTAACAACCAACAAACCTAAAATATCAAGGAACAAGCTATGTTAAAGAAAGTATTAAGTTGTTGTATTGCAGCCACATTTGGTATTTATTCCGCATCAAGGTTGGCTCAAGGTTCTGCTTTAAATTCGATAGAAAACTCACAACAACCTATTGCTCCACTGATGTTGGCTTCATCAGATGACGCGATCACTGATCGCTATATTGTTGTATTGAAACAACCGCAGATGCTAATGAATGACGCGGCTGGATTACAGCAGTTTACTCAACAAACGGTAGGCCAAATGGCCAATTCGTTTTCAATCAAAACTGACGATGTTTTTGATAGTTCCATTGTTGGCTTTGTGGCAAATCTAGACGCACTTCAATTAAAGCAACTCAGACGTGACTCTCGCGTTGAATACATTGAACAAGACCAAATCCTCAGTATCGATCCCGTTGTTTCAAATGAAGCCGTTCAAAGTAACGCGATTTGGGGTTTGGACCGAATAGATCAGAGAAGTCTTCCTTTGGATCGAAACTATATTGCCAATTTTGATGGCTCTGGCGTAACGGCTTACGTGATTGATACGGGCGTTAATAACAATCATGAGGAATTCGGCGGTCGCTCGGTTTCTGGCTATGATTTCGTAGATAACGATGCTGATTCGAGTGACTGTAATGGGCATGGTACTCACGTTGCAGGAACGATTGGCGGCAGCCAGTACGGTGTGGCTAAAAACGTTAACATTGTTGGGGTAAGAGTACTTAGCTGTTCGGGCTCAGGAACCACATCTGGCGTGATATCTGGCGTGGATTGGGTAGCGCAAAATGCATCAGGGCCTTCGGTCGCCAATATGAGTTTAGGTGGTGGTCAATCAACTGCATTGGATAGCGCGGTGCAAGGCGCAATTCAATCCGGAGTGAGCTTTATGTTGGCGGCGGGTAACTCAAATGCCGACGCGTGTAATTCATCGCCGGCTCGTGTAGCAAGTGGTGTAACGGTGGGCTCAACAACCAGTTCTGATTTGCGTTCTAGTTTCTCAAATTGGGGCAGCTGTGTTGATCTATTCGCGCCGGGATCTCAAATTAAGTCTGCTTGGTATGATGGCGGCTATAAAACGATTAGCGGAACTTCCATGGCGACGCCACATGTTGCTGGCGTTGCTGCATTGTATTTACAAGAAAACAATGGCTTAACACCGCTTCAGCTTGCAGGGTTACTGAACTCAAGAGCCTCGGAGAATAAGGTTTCTGACACAAGAGGAACCACCAATAAACTGCTGTATAGTTTGACTGATAGTGGTTGTGAACCGGATTGCGGTGGACCAACACCTGGACCAGATCCAGATGGAAAACTAGTTTCTGGCGTGCCGGTTAATGGACTGAGTGGCAGCCGAGGACAAAAGGACTATTTCTACATGGACTTAGAACAGGGCCAACAGCTGACAGTGGTCACCATTGGTGGCACAGGCGATGCGGATCTGTATCTACGTTTCGGGGATAAACCAACGCTTAGTACGTGGGACTGCCGACCTTACCGATCGGGCAACAGCGAGACTTGTACGGTGAATGTTACCCAAAGCGGTAGATACCACGTTATGTTGAATGCATACTCGGCTTACAGTGGTTTGACGCTCCAAGCAAACTTTTAAATTTAGGTTTGAATGATGGTTTCAAAAAGTTACTCACTAGTTTGGTAAGTTTAGAAGCCAGATAGCCAAAGCCCACCTTGTTGTGGGCTTTTTTGGTTTGTAGCAGGCAACAAAAGGATATGGCGTTGTTTTCTTGGACTAATTAGCAGAAATTGGCGCTACTTCGACGAACTTTCGGTTACGTCTCAGAAAAGCTTGAAGTGTGTATGCTAGATTTATTAGTGATACACAACTGGAGATATCGATGATCTGGCTTTCGGTGAAAGTACTACAGATTGGACTTGTCTACGGATACAGGAAGTATCAACAAACAAAAAGAGCTCCAGTGTAGGGGCTCTTTTCTTTTCTTTGTACCGTCCTAAATATGGTTGACACATTTCCAACATGAAATTGGAGAGTGTCATGAAAACAACAAGTAGACGTACTCAACGAGATTATTCTCTTGCCTTTAAATTGGCAGTCGTAAGCCAAGTTGAAAAAGGCGAAATGACTTATAAGCAAGCTCAAGAACGTTATGGGATCCAAGGTCGCTCTACCGTTTTAGTTTGGCTTCGCAAACATGGTCAACTAGATTGGTCTAAAGGAATAGAACAATCGAGAGCGTTAGGAGCGACTATGTCAAACTCTTCCTCAACTCAAACCCCAGAGCAACGAATCAAAGAACTCGAGCAGCAATTAGAAGAAACTCAGCTCAAAGCTGAGTTCTTTGAAGCGGTTGTAAAAGTCATGGATCGAGATTTCGGAGTCCGAATTTCAAAGAAGCGCAAGGCCGAGTTATTAAGGAAAAAACGGTCAGAAAGTTGACCGTCACTAAAGCTTGTTACTTCATAGGTATTACACGACAAGCATTCTACAAACGCTGTGTTGCAGAAATTCATCAGACAAAGAAAGATGAATCTGTGCTCGGTTTTGTGAAAGAGCAAAGGATGATGCACCCTCGTATAGGAGCCCGTAAGATCAAGCATTTACTTGCTCAGAACGATATTGAAATCGGGCGAGACCGCTTATTCTCTCTGCTGAGAATGAATCGATTATTAGTACAGAATCGAAGGGCTTATCATCGAACTACAAACAGTAATCATCGCTTTTACTGCCATCCAAATCGAATCAAAGAAGGCTTAATACCGAAAGGGCCAGAGCAATTATGGGTTGCCGATATTACTTATCTAGCTACGCGGTGTGGTAGTGCTTATCTCAGTTTAGTGACGGACGCTTACTCAAGAAAAATCGTGGGCTATCACATAAGTGATGATATGAAAGCTCGCACGGTCAAGCAGGCCTTTTTAAACGCGTTGAAAGGGCGGAAGAATACAGGTGAGCTTGTCCATCACTCAGATCGAGGGGTTCAGTACTGCTCTGTTGAATACCAAGAGTTACATCGACAGTATGGTGTATCTTGCTCAATGACTGATGGCTATGACTGTTATCAGAATGCGTTGGCAGAGAGGATCAACGGAATACTGAAGATGGAGTATCTGTTGAATAAGCCTAATGATTTAGATGAAGCAAAGAAAATGGTCGCAGAATCAGTAAAAATCTATAATGAATATAGGCCTCACACAGCTCTAAAATACAAAACGCCCGATGAAGTACATCGAGCGTTTTAGTCAATCAAGTGTCAACCCATATCAGGACGGGTCACTTTTCTTTTGTTTTCCGAATGAACGCGTTTTATGTTGCGTTGTCAGGAAAGAAAAATCGGTTCTGTCCGGTTTAATAACGAGTAGCTAAATGACTCTCCATTAATATCTCTTAACCGATAAGCGAAAGTATGTTGAAAATTGAACCCATTACCCCCCACATTGGCGCACGTATTCATGGGCTAAATCTTTCGGGTTGCAGTGAAAGCGAACTTGATGATGTGTACCAGGCACTTGTTACTTATCAAGTCGTTTTCTTTGACGAGCAAAGCCTCTCGCCTGAGCAACACTTAGCGCTTGCAAAACGGTTTGGAGAGCTTGAACCTGCTCATCCTTTCTTTCCGCGTGTAGAACGAGCTCCGCAAGTCAGTGTGATAGAAACCACTCGAGGTAATGCGCCAATGGAAAGCTATTGGCATACAGACTTAACTTGGCGGGAGCTTCCGTCTAAAGCCTCGCTATTACATGCTCAACATGTACCGGATGTCGGTGGCGACACGATTTGGTGTTCGATGACTGCAGTGTTCGATTCATTAGATGAAAGCATGAAAGATAAGCTAAGAGGCTTATCGGCAACGCATTCGTTAGTTGCGTTTGAGGGTCTTGAATCGGACCAAATCGAGCTAGATTGGCATAAGTCACTGCTGAAAACCGCGCAAGAAAATCCGCCAGTGAAGCATCCCTTAGTACAATTACATCCAGAAACGGGCAAAGAGACGCTATATATCAACGAGCAATTTACCCGTTACATCAATGAGCTTGAGCGTGAAGAGGGTGATGCACTACTTAGCCAGCTGTTTGAAATTACACGACGACCAGAGTATCAAGTGCGTTTCAAATGGAACAAGGGCTCAATGGCGATATGGGACAACAGGGTCACTCAGCATTATGCCGTGATTGATTACGGTGATACTCCAAGAAAAATGCACCGAGTAACAGTGACCTAACGTTGTAAATCAAGTACAAGTCGAAGCGCCTAAATATTTTGACTCATCGATTAATGTGATTTATTTTTAGCGCTAATGTTCAACTCAAGACAAATATAAGGAGGATTTTTATGAAAGTGTGTGAATTTAACTTCGCGCATATTTTTTGGTACGACCAAAACTCAAGTTTTAAAACTATCGTGCTGCGATAACCAAAACTTGAGCGAAGCATTTCAATATAACCTTCAATAGAGTTTCTTCACTCTAGTTTACTTGGTTGTTGTCAGCGAATGACGACAGCGCTTTGTTGCGCTTGAAACTTGAGTAAACAAATGACTACATTAATATCTACATCATCCATTTCTTACGATCTAACATCATGCCGATTATTTGATGGGCTTTCCTTTACCATTAAGAAAGGTGACCGCATTGGCCTTATTGGCAGTAATGGCTGTGGCAAAAGCACCTTATTACGTCTGTTAAACAAAGATTTACCTGACTGTGTAGGGAATGTTTCCTTCGCCTCGAATGCCGTAGTTGCCTTGATTGAGCAACACTTACCTAAGCGACTGTTAAGCCTCTCAATGCTCGATGCTGTGACCGATAACCTTCCTTTAAACATGCAGCAAACAGAACAGTGGCGAGCGCAAATTACTCTTTCTAATTTAGGGTTTGATGAAAGCTATTGGAACCAGACGGTAGGCACTTTAAGCGGAGGTCAATACGCGCGAGTGTTAGTCGCGAGAGCATTGATTCTTGAGCCAGATGTCCTGTTGCTAGATGAACCAAGTAACCACTTAGATCTACCGACGTTACTTTGGTTAGAGCAGTTTCTGAAAGATTGGAGAGGTACGTTTGTCATGGTTTCACATGATCAACGATTACTCGACAACGTCACCGATTCTACATGGGTGCTACGTGACAAAAGGGTACTTACCTTTAGCCAAAAGTGCACCGAAGCTCGAAAAGCATTGGAAGATAAAGACCGAACGGATGCGGAAAGGCAACAAGTAGAAAAGAAAGAGATCGACCGCATCGAAAAGAGCGCTCATCGTTTAGCGATTTGGGGGCGTGACTTTGACAATGAAGGTCTGTCACGAAAAGCAAAAAGCATGGAAAAGCGCGCCGAAGGGTTACGCTCGACCATGACACGTTTGGATTCTGTAGAACCATGGACATTAAGTTTGTCCGGTGAATCCATGAAGGCCAATCGAATACTTGAATTGTCAGAGGTGCCAATTACCGCCGCTGACGACCAAGCACCACTGTTTGAAGTGCTGTTCCAGCAGATAAAGAGTGGTGACCGTGTTGCTGTGCTAGGCAAAAATGGGGCGGGTAAGTCGTCTCTTCTGAAAGTATTGTGGGCGAATTATCAGGCGTCTCAACTTGGAGATAATGGTTATTTTCACCCAAATGCCGAAGTCGGGTATTACGACCAAAGCCTGCACCAATTACGTGATGACCATTCACTAATAGATTCACTTTACTCATTTTATCCAGTTTCGCAGGAAGCTAGAAAAATGGCTTTGATTAGCGCGGGTTTTTCCTATGAAAGACACGAGCAAAAGATCGCAGAGCTTAGCGGTGGCGAGCGTTCTCGACTGCTGTTTGTTGGGCTATCGCTAGCGAAGTATCACTTCCTGTTGTTGGATGAGCCCACTAACCACCTTGATATTGAAGGTAAGGAGGAGCTGGCGAATTGCTTAACTCAATTCGAAGGGGGGCTACTGTTGGTCAGCCATGATCGAGAGTTAATTGAAAAATCATGCAATCGATTCTGGTACATCAATGATGGTCAACTTGTGGAAATGACGTACTTAGATGCGGTCTATGAGGCGATGTCTGTCATCCATCAAGGCAATAACGCGGAATCTTGCTCTGCGCCGATTCAGTCTAACTCTATAGTCTGTGTCGATTCTGGTTCTGAGCTGCCTAAAACAGATGTTCAGCAGTCGCAAAATGATGAAGAGGGTCTTTTAGAAAGGCTATTAGAGCTCGAAGAATTACTCAGTAAGGATCAAGCTCGTAAAGCAAAGCATCAGAAGCCTGATCTGCAAGTGAAATGGCAGCAAGAAATAGTTCGGATTAATGCCATGTTGGAACTGAATTAGCCCGGCTTGTAATGAACTGGGTATAACAGTGCTCTATATCTATTGTTAAGTAGGATTCGGCTCTTTAGTGCTGCATTGGCTAAAGAGCCTTTTGATACGACTTAATATAGAATTAAACACAACAGTTAAGTCAGTCTCGCAATCTCAATCAGGCGAGCTTAACGCCTCGTCGGAATTATCTCTCCGAATTCTTTATTGGGTAACAAAAATGAATGTAGCGAAACATCACGAGCGACGAATACGAAATGTGTGTGACTTCATTGATAGACATTTGGATGAGTCATTAACTTTGGAGCAACTGAGTTCAGTGGCGGCGAGTTCAAAGTACCACTTTCACCGTATCTTTAAGTCGTTTATGGGGATTAGCACTATTCAGTATGTGTTGTTTGCTCGGTTAAAGCGCGCTTCTTTTCGTTTAGCTTTTGAGCCCGAGTACAGTGTTACCGATATTGCATTGGAGGCTCACTTTGAGAGTCTTGAAGCATTCTCTCGAGCATTTTCGAGGCACTTTGAGCAGACACCTTCTCAATTTAGAAAACAACCAAACTGGTCATATTGGCGTTCAAAGTATGAGTTTAACTCACCAAAGAGTGGAGAAGAGATAATGGATGTGAAAGTCGTCGATTTTTGCGAAACAGAGGTTGCACTGATTGAGCATAAAGGAAGCCCAAAGCTGGTTTACAATACTGCGGCTAAATTTATTGATTGGAGGAAGTCGACGGGTTTTTCTCCGATAAAAACCAGTGACACATTTGGTGTGGCTTATTCTGACCCTTCAGATACCCCTGAAGATGAATATCGCTTTGATATTTGCGGAAGCCATAACGGGGATGTACCAGAAAATGTCTTTGGTGTTAAGAAGGGGATCATTCCGAGTGGTCGCTGTGCTGTCGCTGTTCACAAGGGCAACCATGATTTAATCGGTGACACAGTAAGCTACTTATATCGTGAGTGGTTACCAAAGAGTGGCGAATCTTTGAGAGATTTCCCGTGCTTTTTCCAGTACGTGAATCTAGTCCATGAGGTGGATGAATGTGATTTACTTACTAACATCTACCTGCCAATACGCTAGCTTTATGTGTCACAGATAACAAGGAATGAAATCAATATTAGGCCTCGTATCAACGAGGTCTTCATGTATTTGGCTGCTGGGTTGAAACAGATTAAATGCAAAAGCGCGTATATATTTGATTCAAACCTCACTGCTCGGAGGTGATGTGTAATATAATCGTTCGGTTATAATAAAAACAAAAACTCAATCATAAAACGAGTAAACGTCTGGGCTTAGAGAATAAAGAATTTCGTATGAACGCTATTCGTAAAGTTTATCAATATGCTGAACCGAATCTAACCCTCGTAGGTTGGATGGGCTTTGTCGGTTTCCCTGTTTACTTTGTCGTGTGGGAGTATCTGTTCCCGCAGCCTTATGAAAATCTGACTCTCCGTCTATTATGCTCGGTGTTGTTCTTCGGTATCATTTTCCGTAAACACGTTCCGTTCGAATGGCGAAAGTATTTGCCTGCGTATTATCAAGTCGCGATTACGCTCTGTCTGCCATGTTTCTTCTTCTACATGTTGCTGATGAATAATTGGTCCAATGTTTGGGTCATGTCTTTCATGTCGGCAATATTCCTCCACATTCTTTTGGTTCATGTCACAGGAGTGATGTTTGCACAAACCTTTGCCGGAATAGGGATTGCGACCTTTTGCGCTTGGGTAGCACAAGGCTTCTATCTTGAGATAACCATGAACTGGACACATGTGCCTATTTTCTTGTTTATCTATCTATTCGGTAATCTTTTCTATTTCCGTAATCAGGTGGAACACGAGAATAAGGTATCCCTAGCAAAATCTTTTGGTGCCGGTATTGCACACGAAATGAGAAATCCTCTTAGTGGCTTATTAACTTCTATTGATGTTATTCAATCGATACTGCCAAACCCAAAGAGTGGTGGCATCAAAGAGCCATATGCACTGAGCGCCGAAGAGTTAAAACAGCTGCGTGACGTGGGTGACGAGGCCATGGAAATCATCCATTCGGGCAACGAGACTATCGATCTGCTTTTAACGTCAATTGATGAGAATCGTGTATCTCGTTCAACCTTTAAAAAGCACTCTGCACAAGCGGTGATCCAATATTCAATCGACAGTTTTAACTACAAGCGCGCGTCGGATAAATCAGCGATTTCTTTGGATGTACAAAGCGACTTTGACTTCTTAGGAAGCGACACTTTGTTGAAGTACGTGATGTACAACCTATTCAAGAATGCGTTCCATCACCGTAGCCCAGAAGACTTTCATATTCATGTCACCATGAGTAGCGATGACGTTACTAATCAAATTGTGGTGACCGACAACGGGGCTGGCATTTCTAGTGATGCTATCCGTCGCATCTTCCAAGATTTCTATACGACCGGTAAATCAGGCAATTACGGGTTAGGCTTACCATTTTGTCAGAAGGTGATGCGTTCGTTTGGTGGTGAGATTAGATGCCAATCAGAGGTTGGCCAGTGGACTCAGTTTACGATGACGTTCCCGTCTTTAACGTCAAATTCAGTCAATGAGATTAAGAGTGAATTGAGAAAGTTAAAGTCGGTATTGATGGTGAGTGATCAAACCGTCCTGAATAAGAAAATGACGGAAATGTCTCGATTTATGGGATTTTACCTCACGACTTTGGATGTGGCATCAGCACTTAAAAACAAAGAGTATCAGTTCGAATTTGATTTGGTATTCGTCGACATGGAGAGTTTGGATTTGAGGGCAAGCAGCCTTGATAAGCTTGAGTCTTTGTTGTCGTTTACAGAAGCGCGAATTGTTTACTTGTATGAACATCATCCTATTCAACGGGTGAGGAACATTTCATTTGAACCGATTTGGGTCGAAACTCAAGTATGGCTGCTGAACACCAAAGCAACGATTGACCGTTTATTGTTTGACTCGAATTACGTGATGCCCTCGGTGGCCGCTAAGCCGATTGAAAATGCAAATAAGCGTACCATTATGGTCGTGGACGATAATGAATCTTTGCGTCGTTTTACGGCGATGTTGTTGGAAAAACAAGGCTTTGATGTGGTACAGAAAGAAGATGGCCAACAGGCATTAGACGCTCTAGATTCAGAGGCCATTGACTTGGTTTTGATGGATATTGAAATGCCCATTATGGACGGCGTCGAAGCTTCTCGACTCATTAGAAGTGCGAATAAGCCTTACTCTTCGGTACCGATCATTGCACATACAGGGGACAGCTCGCCAGTCACGTTAGACAAAATGGAGTCATCAGGAATGTCGGACTTTATTGTGAAACCAGCAGACAAGAACCGATTATTCGACAAGATTGCCCATTGGATATAGTGGTTCTGCGCACAAGTGTGTTTGAGGCTTGAAGTAGCCCGAGTCAATTTAATGAAGAGCTCAGCGATAGGCTGGGCTCTTTTAGTTTTGCGACATGATAGCGTCCATTCCGTCCTGCCGTATTGTTGGTGATTAAATAAATGTAAGCAGAGTTATACGAACTCTAGTTCTGGATGATGGTATGCTTGGTGACAAACCGTGAGCACATGATCGATATCACTTGGTGTCATGTCTGCATTCACAGAGAAGCGGATGATGTTTTTGTTTTTGCCAGTTGCCGGGCGACAAAATACCGCACCGAACACATCTCGTTCCTCTAAGAAATCACGCACACGTTCAGTATTTCTCTCGCTACCACACTCTAAAGCGATGATCTGAGATTTACTGCGGATGTTAAAGCCAATCTGTTTAAGTCCCGTAGTGAGTGATTTAGCACGTTTGAATAAGACTTCGCGCTTATCGTCAGAACTTTTAATGACTGCCAAGGTTTTCTCTAAGCGAGCGACCTCTTGTGGTAATACGGTCGAGCTAAAAATCGCAGGGTAGGCGACAAAGGGCAGTGTCTCAGACAATTGTTTTGGGCCTAAGATCGCGCCAGCACGGTACGCAAAAGTTTTGGCCAAGCTTACAGTAATGAAATCGACTTGGTTAGTGAGCCCAAGTGCTTCAACAAGGCCAGCACCTTTGGTGCCATGAGTCCCCAGAGAATGTGATTCATCAACCACGAGTGCACAATCAAACTCTTGCGCCATTTCGTAGATGTCGCGGAGTGGGGCAATCGTGCCAATGGTGCTATAGACCGAATCTACAACAATGATGCCAGAGCCATAGCGCTCAAGCTGCTTGCGCAGGTGGTTCATATTATTGTGCATAAACGGATGCGCACTCGCACCTGCGGCTCGAATACCTTCCCATAACGACATGTGGGCAAAGAAATCAATATACACAGGAGCTTGTGGTGGACAGATAGTTTGCAGTAAGCCTATGTTCGCCGCCCAACCAGACTGAGAGAGCAAGCAGCTTTCCATTCCTATATAGCTCGCTAGCTCATTTTCAAAGGCGGGTTTTGAATCCTCGTCTTGCAAAAAGATAGCTGACATGACGATGTTGTCATCATGTTCAGCAATCGCTTGCTGGTGGGCTTGTTGAATCTGTTTGTTGTGTGACAGCGCGAGGTAATCATTGCTTTGCATCACAACTGAATTGCGCCTAGGACGTTTACCCAGAACTAAGTGTGTTTGGCTTTCGTTCTGGGTAATGAGATCTTCAATATAATGGTTTAAGCGTTCTTCAATAAAGGAAGGTAGTGGTTTGTTTTTGGTTTTATCACTCATAATTATTCTCTTCATATACGGGATAACGCCAGCGCTGACGGGTGTATATTGAAGACAAAAAATGAGGTGTCATTAGCTAAGTTGCATAAATGGGCACACCCTTGCAAACTCAACATTTAAGGGTTTTAAGGTGAGTGGATTTCCTTACGGTAACGGGCTTTAGCCCCGTTCAAATCAGAGTAATAAACGTCTTTTTTATAACAAATAGCGATGAAGGGACTAAGAATCAAAGCTGTGAGAGAAAGCTCTGAGAAAACGCTAACCGGTCACACATTGATGGATAAGTTTAATCAAGTCATCCAATTGTTGCTTGGCTTCTCCCTCAAGTGAATAACCAAAATTGATGCGTAGACAGTTGCTGTAAAGATCAAGAGTGCTGAACAGATGACCAAGCTTGATATCAAGATTTTGAGACGCGACCGCTTTAGCAAATGCTTGTTGGTTTAGATTGGGTATCTGTAGCCAAAGCACCATGCCACCCTGCGGGTTACTGATCTTCACATTTTGAGGAAGGTGTTGGGCTAAATAGCTGAGGTATTGCTGACGTAAAGAGAGGATTTGAGCACATCTTCTTCGAACGTGTTTTGCGTATTGACCAGATTCAATAAAGTCAGCGACAGCTAGCTGAGTAGGAAGGGCAACGCCGTAGCTTGCAGAAGAAAACTGCGCTTTGTACTCATCAATATACCTTCCTGGTAAGCACCACCCTAAACGATAGCTTGGTGATAAACTCTTCGAGACAGAACCACACCATAAAACATAACCACCTTTGTCATAGTATTTGGCAGGCAGTGGCGTGTGCGAAGAATAAGAGAGTTCTAGATACACATCATCTTCAATGATCGGCACTCGATATTCATTCGCCAATGCCGCCAATTTCTGTTTTTGGCTAGCAGACATATTGATCCCTTGTGGGTTCATATGCGAGGTACAGAAGATAGCGGCATCGACGCGTTTGCTTTTGAGATGTGTTTCTAACTGTTGTAGGTCTACACCGTCATCTAGAGATGGGATCTCGATGATCTTACGCGACATCTTGCCAAGTAACTCGAGTATTCCGTTGAAACATGGTGAGCTAATGGCAATGGTATCGCCTTCTTTGGTGCATGATTCAAGAGCGGCTTTTATTGCCGACATACAGCCAGCCGTGACCACCAGTTCGCCTGGTGAAAAATGCACATCAAGCTTTGCAAAGTGAGTGGACAATGCTTGTCGTAATATCGGCTCGCCTTGAGTATCAGGGTAATGGTTGAGCCTGTTACCCATGCGTTTTATCGAGCGACGGAAACTGCGTTCTAGTTCAACGACCGATTGCTCATCATTGGTGGTGCTAGAAACCCCTAAAGGCCCATTGATTGAGTTGTGAGTCGATGAGGTTTGTCTCACTCTGGAAACTTTACTCTCAAACTGTGCCCATTCAGGTGTTGAGTGAGCTGGCTTATGAGGAGAAACAAAATACCCGGCTTGTGGTCGAGAGTGAATCCAGCCCTGTGACTCTAGCTCTTGGTAGCAACTTACTACGGTCGACATGCTAACGGCTTGTTGCTTAGCTAATTGACGAAGCGAAGGCATACGCCCACCTTCGGGTCTTTTTCCACTTTCAATCTCATTAATAAACTGATTCGCAAGTTTTCGGTAAATGCTCATGGTAACGGTTGTGGTTGACTGTACTGGTTTTTGTTTCAAAAATTGTATCTGTACCCGTTTTGTTGTTCAAGGGATACTTTTTTAAAACAAAAGAGGGGGACAGTATGAAAAGAAATGATTTGTTGTTAGCGGTGTTGGTGATGGCAATTTGGGGATTCAATTTCTCGATGATCAAAATGGGCGTAACCAACGTTCATCCTTTGTTGGCAAAGGCCGCGCGTTTCTCGCTAGCCGTGATACCAGTGATATTCTTTGTCGCAAGGCCGAATGTCGCGTGGCGTTATCTCGTGAGTTATGGCTTTGTCTTTGGGGTTGGTATTTGGGGTATGGCATCATGGTCAATCACAGCAGGCCTCTCATCTGGGCTTTCCTCAGTATTGCTTTCAAGCAACGTGCTTATTGGAATGGCAGTTGGGGTATGGGTTTTCAAAGAAAATGCGTCGGTTCGTAAGTTAATTGGTGCGATGTTAGCCCTGTGTGCACTTGCAGTTTTAGTCTCAGCGGCGAAAGGGAATGTCACCGTTAACGGCGTTATCTTGATTATGATTGCAGCGTGCAGTTGGACCTTAATGGGCGTCATTGTTAAGGCTTCTAAAACTAAGCAGGCGTTTGCGTTTAATGTGTGGGGAATGTTGTTTGCACCAGCGCCGTTGGTGTTGTTTGCTGTGATGTTGCACGGGGATCAAATCATTTGGCAGGGGATTGAACAATGGGATTGGAACACAACGATTGCGGTGCTGTTTCAGGCTTATCCAACCACGCTATTTGGCTATTGGGTGTGGAACAAGTTGTTAATCCAATATCCACTAAGCACAACTGCTCCGTTAACCTTGCTGGTGCCAGTCTTCGCGCTGATCAGCGGATACTTTATGTACGACGAAGTGTTGTCACTCGCTCAAGTAGTGGCATCGGTGTTGTTCTTAATCGGGATTGGTTTGATCGTTAAACCTGCAAAAGCGGTGAGTAGCGGCACATCCGGTGACAGAGAAGTGGAAAGAAAACTCGCTAAGCAATCATGATGTCGTTTTCATTAACGAAGAGGGGTTTGAAGTAACCTTTATAGACGTTATACCCCGATGACCATGATGTTGAACTATGATTAAGCCTCGCAAGCGCGGAGCTTTTTTATGTTGGGATGAGTACATGAAATATGATCATTATCTAGGGTTCTCGATTTTCCTTCTAGTTACAAGGTGTTTTCTTGTTCTCTCTTTTAGATAATGATTTGTCTTATTGTTATGTTATATTGTAACAATAACGCAAGGTAACTTGCACCTTCGATACTTGGAAATCAATTACATGGAAAACATCAAACAAGTCCTACTGGTCGCCGGAACTCACGGCAACGAACTCTCTGGAATTTACCTACATAAACTTATTAAAGAGCGCTTGTATGCCGCTGATCGTTCGACATTTTCTACCGATTCAGTTATCGCAAACCCAAAAGCGGTAGATCAGAACGTAAGGTACCTAGACACGGATTTAAATCGTGAGTTTTCTCAGCTCAACAATGACGACACGCTAGGTTTAGCCGAGCATACCGTAGCTCGCCAGTTTGCAGAGCGATACGCAAGCAAAGAGCAGCAACTCATTATCGACCTACACAACACAACCAGCAATATGGGCGCGACACTGATCTTGCTTTCCAACGATGCTTTCTATCAAAAAATGGGCGCGTATGTGAAGCAGCGAATGCCGGAAGCGAATATTCTATTTGAAGATAGGAAACCATGGGACGAGCAGCCTTACCTTTGTACAACAGGGAAGTGCGGTGTAATGATTGAAGTGGGTGCTCAGGCACATGGTTCGCTTAAATTCGATACGCTTAAATTGATGAAGCAGATGCTGACCATGGTGCTTGATTATGTTGAGAAGCATAACCTCAATCAGCTGCAAGTATTAGAAGACTACGATGCGTTTTTCTATGTTGAAGAAGTTAATGTTCCCCTTGGCCCAGACGGCATGCGTGTTGCTACGGTGCATCCTGCGATATGTGGTCGGGATTTCGAGGTCGTTAAGCAAGGACAGCCGATATTGGCGACGTTCTTTGGCTATGATATTTATTGGGAACGTGAACAAGACATATACCCGCACTTTATCAACGAGAGTGCTTACGCTAAAGCTAACATTGCGATGGCATTAGCAGAGAAACGATTGGTGTCGGTAAACTAACGTAGTGATGTTTACTCCAATGTCTACAAAGCCCTATGAATGTTCTATTTCATAGGGCTTTAGTTTTAATTATCGATGGATCGAACTTAGTTAACAAGACAATCTAGAAGCTGGCTTTCCAGATCACTCTCTATGTCCTGACCAATTACTTCAATTCTGGTTTCACTGCACTCATCGAGTTCTGATTCGGTCAAACCATCCTCTGTTAAGTTGTAGCCAAAGATACCATTTGGAGTAATGAACACCGCCTTCATACGCTCAACTTTTAAGCCGACTAGAAAGTGTCGCAAACGCTGGTGGTCAAACAGTTTATTGGCTGCAAATCGCCAGCCAATACTCTCGAAGCCTTCACCTTGGTTGGTTGCTTTGAGCATGCCACTTTCTGGCATCGGTAGTTCAGACGCAAGTGGCTTATCTTGTTTGTGAGCATGGTGGTGATGGTGCCCATGAGCTTGGTGATGATAAAAACTACTGCTTCCATCAAACTCGTCGTATGGGATCTTACCGTGATGAGCAAAGATCAGCTTAGTATCTGGGTGACAAATCTGAGCAACATACTCGGCAAGCTTTTCGGCATCCCCCTTGTTATAAAGGTCTACTTTATTGCCGACGATCGTATCCGCAATGGTAATTTGTTGGTTGAAAGTATCGTGGTCAGAATAACGAGTATCAGACAGCTTGCGAGCATCTACCAAGGTGATGTTCTTTTGCAGTGATAGCACTTTACGATAATGTTCAGAAGATAATACTTCTAACACTTCTTTAGGGTGGCCAAGCCCAGTAGGCTCAATCAGTAAGCGGTCTGGCTTCGCCTCAGAAAGCAACTGATTGAGTGCTATCTGCATCGGTAATCCCGCTGCACAGCACATGCAGCCGCCGGGTACTTCGCGAATAAAAACTTGCTGTTGTTTGGTTTGATTGCCTTCGAATAAACTTCCATCAACACCAATTTCACCAAACTCATTCACCAAAATAGCCCAATTCTCATCGGCTGGTTTGTGCTTCATTAAGTTAAGAATCGCAGAGGTTTTTCCTACTCCGAGAAACCCAGTAATAATGTTGGTCGGAATCCCAAGCAAGGGGGATTTATTAGAGTTCATTAGCAATCCTTCTATAGCCTTGAACAAGAGTATGGTTGGCAGAGACAACCGATTCTGAAAACGCCGAGTATTCAGGCGGTACTTTTGAAATGCTGTTTAGATCAAAGCCTGAACCTATGTTAGTCATCGGTGGTACATGAAAATTCTTAGGAAGGTCGAGTCCGTCCACTACGCAGTTATGACGAATCACGCAACCTTTACCAATGACTGCATTGAAAACGACAGAGTTGAAGCCGATAAAGACATCGTCACTGACTTCACAAGGCCCATGGATAATGGAGCGGTGGGCGATAGAGGAGCGTTCTCCTATGGTTACCGCAGCACCGGCCTTCGAATGGATAACCACACCATCTTGAATATTGGTGTCGCGCTTAATCACGATAGCTTCCATATCGCCGTGTTCATTAACCTCATCGGCACGTATCACGGCATAAGGACCAATGAACACGTTGTCTTCAATGATGACCTTGCCACAAATAATGGCTGTTGGATCAATGAAGGCGGTTTCCGATACGTTTGGCATATGACCGTTAGGGTTTCTTCTTAACATATTGATTTCTTTTTATTGATGGTAATAACTGCTGAACTAGCGCTCGAATGACAGCCTCATTGCTGGAGAGTGATTTGTGTCTTGGAGCAAGCTCGAATCTGCATTGCTATAAACCTTGGTGCCATTTACCCAAGTATGTTTGATCTGGGAAGAGAACTCGTGACCAGTGAATGGAGACCAAGCACATTGATAAAGGTTGTTTTCCTCTTCAACTAATGTTGATGCTTTTGGGTCGACGAGTACTAAATCTGCGAAGTAGCCTTCACGAATATAACCGCGCTCTTGTATCGCATAACGAATGGATGGGTTATGTGCTGTTTTCTCTACGACTTGTTCTACGGTCATGGTTCCGACATGTACGTGGTCAAACAGAGTCAAGAGGGCGTGTTGTACAAGGGGTAAACCGGCAGGCGCTTGCTCATAAGGAACTTGTTTTTCTTCCCATGTGTGAGGAGCATGGTCTGTGGCGATGATGTCTATTTGATTGGTGCTAAGGGCGGCAAGTAGTGCTTCTCGATCGCTTGGAAATTTGATGGCTGGGTTGCATTTGATTTGGTTCTCTAATCTTGGGTAATCTTCATTACTGAACCAAAGGTGATGAACACATGCTTCAGCGGTTATGCGCTTGCCTTCGATTGGCCCTTTATCAAATAGTGCCAACTCTTTCTCTGTAGTGATATGCAATACATGAAGCTGGCTATTGTGCTTTTTAGCGAGCTCAACAGCATAAGAAGAAGAGGCATAGCAGGCTCTGTCATCTCTTAGGATAGGGTGGTCTTCAATCGTGAAAACTGCTTTCTCTTTTCTTAATTGCTCTTGGTTTTTAGCGATAACAGGCCCGCTTTCACAATGGGTGACAATCAGGACGGGAGAATCACGGAATATGGCATCGAGTGCTTGAGGCTCTTCAACCAACAGGTTACCCGTTGAAGCACCCATAAATACCTTTACGCCACAGTGTTTGGTCGGGTCGAGCAGCTTGATTTGCTCTAGGTTATCTTCAGTTGCACCTAGATAAAAAGAGTAGTTAGCCAGTGAACTCTGTGCTGCGATATCAAATTTTTTCTCTAAGGCCTCAATGGTCGTAGTAGCAGGAGTTACGTTTGGCATTTCCATGTAGCTTGTAATACCACCAGCGACAGCGGCACGAGACTCTGTAGCGATTGAGCCTTTGTGGGTTAACCCGGGCTCGCGAAAATGGACTTGATCGTCAATCATCCCCGGGATGAGGTAGCAACCTTTTGCTTCAATGACTTCACAATTTGAATTGGGCTGTATATTGCTTGCAACCTTTTCAATTCGTTGGTCGACAATTAATACATCTGTCTCGGTAATGGTACCTTCATTGACCACGTAGGCATTTTTAATGAGCGTTGCAGGCATAGCGTTTCACTTTCTCCTTGTTAATCAGGCTAATACGGTCGGAATCTAGTTATTAGATGTAGGTATTCTTAGCAGGACGCATTCACTTCGGGCTTAGCACACTCATCACAAACGCAGCTGATCTCTAACTGAGGGCTTGTGACGGTGAATCCTTGTTGTTTCGCGTGAGATTTAAGATCGCGAATAATAGAAGGGTTGATGGTTTGTTCACTTATCTTGTCGCACTTAGAACAAATCAAAAATTGTGGGATGCCATGTTCGTGCTCACAAAGGATGTGGTCACAAAGTATGTATTTATTTGATACCTTAATTTTGTGTGCTAGGTGGTGTTGTTCTAAAAAGTCCAAGACTCGATAGACCGACATCGCTTGAACATGTTGATCAAAATGCTCTTTGCAATAGTCGACTAACTCGTAGGCAGACAGCGCTTTATCGGCATGTGCCAACGCACGCAGTATCAGCAGCCTTTTGGCGGTGAACTGTTTTCCATTGTCTCTACACCCTTGTTTGACGTGCTTAATGATCGCTTCAATATCTTTCATTTTCAGTACTAAAATCCTTCCAGGTTGATATGTTATAACATATCAACCTGGCGCTGTGAAATGTACTTTGCTGCAGAGCGTCACTAAAGAGGGAGATTGACGGGATTAGAGTACAGATGAATCGCAGTAAAAGTCAGTACACGATCAGTGATAGCATTGACCGATTCGAATTAAATTCTGAAATGATACAAATCTCATATTTAATAATGATTATTTCATAACCTCTGTTGAGATGGATATCAAATCAAGTGGCTGATTTTATTGGGGAACGGAGAAAAGTCTCAAAAATTATTATTTAGACCGGTAAAGTTTTAAATTCCAATTTATTAATAGTAATTGGAATATAGTTCTATTTGACAACTGTTAAGCAGATGTTTTTTAGCTATATATGTGAAATTAAGAGCGAGTTATCTTTCTGATTTGAAAGAATAATCTGACAGTTGAGAGAAAAAAGTTGGCGAAAATCAGAAGCTTGGCATACACTTTCCTTGTAAACGACCTTATCTCATTGATTGAATAGGGTAAATGCTTTGGCGCTACTGGCGATAGTAGCAATGATTAACATAGCTTTGAGGAAAGTTTTATGGCACTCACGAAGGCCGATTTGGCTGAGAACCTGTTTGAGACACTCGGATACAGCAAGCGGGATGCCAAGGAAACGGTTGAAGTGTTTTTCGAAGAAGTTCGTAAAGCGCTTGAAAATGGCGAACAGGTAAAACTGTCTGGTTTTGGTAACTTTGATCTTCGCGAGAAAAACGAGCGACCTGGTCGTAACCCGAAAACTGGTGAAGACATTCCAATTTCTGCTCGACGTGTTGTTACTTTTAGACCGGGACAAAAACTAAAGGCCCGTGTCGAAAATATTAAAATCGAGAAGTAGCCAAGCAATAGACCACGCCTAGCGTGGTCTTTTTGTTTGTATCACAGTATTTATTCTTGCCACTCGTTTTCAATCTTTTATCTTCTCGCATCTCGCATCTCGCATCTCGCATCTCGCATCTCGCATCTCGCATCTCGTACAATTTCTAATCAGCGTTCAGTTCTCCTTAACGGTAGTAAATTCTAATTGAATTTAAATACACCGCGCTATTTGCTGTAATGCGTCCACTTTATGACCGATCAAACTGATTTTTTGATCCAGATCTTAGGAGGATGTGTGCGAAAAGCCGCTTTAGCTTGGGTATTGCTTTTATTTCCCGCGATAGGCCAAGCAGCCGATTACCAACAAATTGCCAATATGTGCGTCGCTTGCCATGGCAGTACTCAAGACACTTCTTTTCCTTCTATTCCGAACCTGAAATGGCAGAACAAGCCTTACTTGGTTGAACAGCTCACGGCTTTTAAGAGTGGAGAACGTTCCGATAAAACCATGTCTAAAGTCGCCCAGCTTTTGTCTGAGCAAGATATTGAGCAGCTTGCCACTTACTTTTACACACTTAATCACAAAGGATCGCCACAATGAGTTTAGATAGAAGACAGTTCCTGAAAGCTGCGTTAACTGCAACCGCGGCGTCTGCGTTGCCGGTCTCTTGGGTGTTTGCTGCTAATCGCCCGGAAGGTTTAGAGGCCTTGGATATCAATGCGTTAACGTGGGCAAAAGCAGAAGATTTGCCGGATTACTATACCGTTTTAAATACCAACCCTTTGAATGCTTATCCGCCAGAAAGTATGCTTGCGCCCGCTGTTACGCCCGCCGATGTCCCATTTGTTCGATGGAATGGTTTAATGCCAGATTTCAATAAAATGGATCCGGATACTTGGACGTTTGAAGTGAAAGGGGAGTCTGTAAAACAGAGTAAAACTTACACAATAGCGGAACTCAAATCTAAGTTTAAGCACCATACTCAAAGCCTAGTATTGGAGTGTGGCGGCAACAGCCGTAATAACTTTTACCCAAGCACGAAAGGCAATCAGTGGAACAATGCAGGAGTGTACTGCGCACAGTGGACAGGCGTGTTGCTTAGTGATGTCCTAAAAGATTGTGGTATCAAAGATGACGCGGTTTATGTCGGCAACCATGGCTTTGATAAGCACCTAAGTGGTAAAGGTGAAGCGATCTCTCGCGGCGTACCGATTGAAGCCGCAATGACTGACAATGCCTTGATTGCATGGGAAATGAATGGCGAATCTATTCCATATCTTCACGGTTTTCCGTTGAGAACGGTATTTGGAGGTCGCCCAGCTTCTGTCTCTCAAAAGTGCACTACGGGCATCAGTATCCGAAATAAAGTTCATGATGGCCATAAAATGGCAGCACCCGCTTATCAAGTGCCTAAGCACCCAATCGCGCCTGGTGAAAAAGTAGAAAACAAGGATTTTAGAATCATTGAAGAGATGATTGTTAAGTCGCTAATTACCTCGCCAAAGAGTGGCACTGAGTTTGCGCTTGGTAAAAAGGTCAAAGTGAGCGGTCACGCGTGGGCTGGGCTGAGAACCGTCGAGAAGCTCCAAGTCAGTTACGATTACGGAACAACTTGGCTCGATGCAAACCTCAAGAAACCCGTCAACAAAGGCGCATGGCAGCAATGGGAGCTTGATCTTGAACTTCCTATGACAGGTTATTATGAGATCTGGGCGAAGGCGACCGATAGCGAAGGCGATAGCCAGCCAGTGGTTCAACCGCAATGGAACCCCAAAGGGTATCTGTTTAATGGTTGTCATAGAGTCGCGGTAAGAGTTTCGTGAGGAAAGTCATGTGTGATAATTCTAGTCAGAACAGCAAGCGCTCTTATCGTAAAGGAATTATGAGAGCGGCAGTGGTCTGTAGCTTGTTAACCTCAATGCTTGTTCATGCCGATGAAGTGCCGGATAACCCGAAGGCTTTCTATGGGGTAGATAAGAGTTCAGGTTTAATCATGGCTCCGGGATGGGAGTTAGTGAAAGGGCAATGTAATGCGTGCCACACGAGTCTTATTGTGGCGCAGAACAGTGGTACTCTAGAGCAATGGCGTGAAACGATTCAATGGATGGTAGATACTCAGGGGCTATGGGACTTGTCTGATACATGGGACCCGGTACTGGATTATCTGAGTACCTATTATCAAGACAAAGGGATCGACATGAACAAGTATCGACGAAAACCTATTGATAGCGCTCTGATGCCGCCTATGCCGGGAGAGCAATAATGAATCTAACTAAGTTCACGCTGCTATTGGTAACGTCGATTGTTGCTATGATGTCACTCTCCGCATGTACTGACGAAAACACTGAAACGGTGGGAAAGGTTTCGCCAAAACTGACAATACAAAGTGACAAAACAGAACCGTACATACCAAGCTTGATGGCAGGTGAAAAGCTCGTTAACAACTTATGTAGCCAGTGCCACGGCGATAAAATCATCCCTTTCGTACAGTCTTATCCGAATATTAAGGGGCAGAAATCCAGCTACATCCTTAAACAATTGCGTGACTTTAAAAGTGATTCACGTCAGGACTTATACATGCAGTCAGTCGTGAAGTCTCTATCTGATAAGGATTTACAGGATGTCGCTGCTTTTTATAGCACATTAAAGCCACTGGACTTGTATGAACGCTCCCAGGAGTATTACCACCAATAGCGTTCGCTTGTGATTCACAAGAGAAACACTGAAATTAAAAAAGGGCTGCGAGTGCAGCCCTTGTTCGTTTTTGTTTTGTAGTAGCGGTAAGGTTGGTGTTATGCCGCTTTAATATGAGTCGTAATGTATGGTTGCCATGCTTGTTGGTACAGCTCTAAAGATTGGCGTCTTAGGCTATTGATTTGCGCCGCTTCAATGTCGTTGATTGGGCGCTTTTCAGCAATCGCATGACGCTCAATACCTTGAATGATCTCGTATAGCTCATGTTCAGGGCCACTTTTCACATCTGCTATCGCTTTTAAGTGAAGTTGAACCTCGGCGATCATGTTAGTTTTTGGTAAGCGAACTAGTAAGTTAAGGTCACGGTAGCCAGAATCAGCGGGTGACTTAAACTTGTTTTTCACTTTTACTACGTCCGCTTCACGGCTCAGTGCTTCGTACACTTCAACTAGACTCTCTACATCATTAGCGATGATTGTTGCGCGAGCTAGGTCGGTAATTCTTGTGTTGTCACCATCCAGTTCTAATTAAATTTTCTCTTGAGCGCGAGCTTGAGATTTAACACCAGCAAACAGGGCATCTGAATTAGTGAGAAGAGCGGTACTTTTACAGATTGTCTCTAGCTCTGCTTGCGCTTGGTGAGCTTTGCTGTAAAGGATGTCGAAGTCGGTATAAGGCTGAGTTGGACGCGAGTCGAATGCCTTGATGCCATATAGGCCGCTTAGGCTGTGGCGGAATACGTTTGATGAAACTTGGTTTTGCGAAGACGCTGTGCGCGATTGATCAGTTGAACTCGTTGAAACAGGTGCTGCTGCGAATGCAGGCGCTCGGCTCAATACTAGAAGCATTAGGGCCGTCGTACGGAGAAATACACTCATTCAAACTCCAAAATACAAGGTTACAAAAACGGGTAGTTAAAAGGGGTAACCAGTAACGCATAAGAGTAAAAAAGCTTAACTAAACTCACTACATATTAAATGGGGCTAGCTAAGACAGAAACCAACTCTAACGTTTAATATTGCTTTAAAATGTGAACATATAGACAAATAATCCAAGCGTTTGTTCCGCAATTTTAAGAACTTTGAACCTAGCCAGTTTCTGGTCGTATTCGAAACCATTTTGCCACTTTAAGCCAAGCTAAGGTTGCTCTTACTTCTCTATACTGTACCCTTGCATTATGACTGTTTAACATGAACGAAAGATGAATAATCCTGAATTTTGGCACAATAAATGGGCAGCCAACCAAATTGGTTTCCACCTTGAAGATGTAAACCCGCTTTTAGTTGAGTTTTGGAAAGCAACTGACCCTAACTATGAGAAGAGTGTATTTGTTCCTTTGTGTGGCAAGAGTGAAGACCTGATTTGGCTAGCGTCTAAACATGAAGACGTTCAAGGTGTGGAATTGAGCCAGATTGCGGTTCGAGCTTTTTTCTCTGAGCATTTCTACACGCCAACCGTAACTCAAATTAACGGCCAACATGAACTTTATCAGTTTGATGAGTTGAGTGTTTACACTGGGGATTATTTCACTGCGCCAATTCAGCCGGTCGATATTATTTATGATCGTGCTTCTTTGGTCGCTTTGCCTGCTGAGATGAGAGTGCAATATGTAGAACGCTTGAAGCAGTTATTGAAGCCTGGCGGCAAGATCCTGCTTGTAACGCTAGACTACGACCAAGATGAAATGGCAGGCCCTCCGTTTAGCGTCCCTAAACTAGAAATCGATCAGTTGTTCGCGGGTTACAAGATTACATTGTTGAGCCAAGATATTGCAGACGAAGAGCACCCTAAGATTGCTAAGAAAGGTTTATCTCGATTCAGTGAGGAAGTGTACTTGATTGAGTCGGAAGTCTAAGCTCAGTTTCTTTCGAAAAGATAACACCAATGAAAAGACGGGCGCATGGCCCGTCTTTTTGATCGTTAAGACTTCATTTGTGAAAGCCTAATTAGTAAATCACTTTTACTTTCGACGCACTGTTGATTGCATCTTCAATCGCGGTTTCTGTGCTCTTACGGCGTGTTAGTGCAACACCAAGGCGACGACGACCATCGATGTCTGGCTTACCAAACAGGCGAACTTGTGTTTGTGGTGCCTCTAGTGCTTCTGCTAGGCCTTCAAAACGGATGTTCGTTGATGTGCCTTGGCCAAGGATTACTGCAGACGCACAAGGGCCATACTGAGTAATTGATTTGATAGGCATACCTGTAAATGCGCGTACGTGAAGTGCGAATTCTGACGAGTCTTGAGACATCAATGTCACCAAACCAGTATCGTGTGGGCGAGGGGATACTTCGTTGAAGATCACATGGTCGCCTTTAACGAACAACTCAACACCAAAGATACCGTGACCACCTAGAGCATTAACCACTTGCTCTGCAGTGTACTGTGCCGCTTTTAGAGCGTTGTCTGACATAACCTGAGGCTGCCATGATTCACGGTAGTCGCCGTCTTCTTGGCGGTGGCCGATAGGTGCACAGAAATGAACACCGTCGACTGCACGAACAGTGAGAAGAGTAATCTCGTAATCAAAGTCGATGAAGCCTTCAACGATCACACGACCCGCACCAGTACGACCGCCTTCTTGTGCGTAGTCCCAAGACTTCTGGATATCTTCTTCGGTTTTGATAACGCTTTGGCCTTTGCCTGAAGAACTCATTACTGGTTTCACAACGCAAGGCATACCGACAAATTCAACCGCGGCAGCGAAGTCTTCAAAGGTGTCTGCAAAGCGGTAAGGGGATGTGCTTAGCTTTAGTTCTTCTGCTGCCAGGCGACGAATACCTTCACGGTTCATCGTTAGCTTAGTGGCGTTAGCTGTTGGAACGACATTCAAGCCTTGAGCTTCAAGCTCGACCAACTTGCTGGTGGCGATAGCTTCAATTTCAGGCACCACGTAATCTGGTTTTTCTAGTTCAATGATGGCTTGAAGTGCATCGCCATTTAGCATGTCTAGTACATGGCTGCGATGCGCAACTTGCATTGCTGGCGCGTCTGCATAACGGTCACAAGCAATAACTTCTAAACCTAAACGTTGGCACTCGATAGCAACTTCTTTTCCGAGTTCACCTGAACCTAATAGAAGTACACGAGTAGCATTTTCACGAGTAGCAGTACCAAACATAGAAATTCCTTCCGATCTTTTGAACGATTGATTGAAAACGGGGTGATCATACTTATTTAAATGACAAAAGCAAACGTTTGCGCAACTTGTGGTGTTAATTACAAGCATAAAAAAAGCAGCCCCGTTAAATAGAGCTGCTTATTTAAATTTTTGTTAATTAGATGTACTTAGATTGCTAAGTAAGTCACTGGAATATCAGGATTAATCGCTTCTAATGTAGATTGCGTATCCGCTAGGTGACTGATGCTACCTTCGGCGATTTCAACCAATGCTGCACTTTCAATTTGTTCAAAGTCGAAGCCTGCAAGTTTTAGTTGAATTAACGCAACTTGTAGCGGCGGAAGGCTAGGGTTGAATGCTGCGTTTTCAGCGTAAGCACCAGTAAAGATCTCACCAGTTGTTAGCTGTAGTGACACACCACTTAAATTTTTGGTGTATGGCGCATGGCTGCGGTTAAGCGCTGCTAATGCTTCAACTACAATAGGAGTCGTCTCTTCCGTCGTGTACTTATGGTCGAGTTCAGACATTAAGCCTGTTGTTACACCAAGATCAGAAGGTCCAAATGAATCAGGTAGGTATTCTTGTAGCGACATTTCATCACGCTGCGGAAGCTGAACTTTAAGCTCTTTCGCTGTAGTCAACTCATTCATAAATTGACGACAGTGACCACAAGGGCTGAAGTTAATTGTGATGTCTGAAATACCGCGCTCACCTTTCATCCAAGCGTGGCTGATTGCAGATTGTTCAGCGTGTACGGTTTGGCCAAGTTGTGCACCCGCGATTTCAAGGTTTGCACCAAAGTACAAAGTACCAGACAAACCACGCACGATTGCACCGACGTAAAAGTCAGATAATGGAGCGTATGAATACGCAGCAGCAAAAGGAAGAAGTGCAATACGTAGTTCGTCATCCGCTAAACCACTTGCTTGAAGCAGGCTAGAGAACTGTTCTGGAGACAATGTCGCGTCAAAGTTGTCTGCTAATACGATGTCACTTAAAAGCGCTTTCATTGATGATGGAGCACTTTCCAGCGCCAGGGTAATACGACTGTTCATGTTGAATCCTTAATTGACCTTAGGCTTTAAGTTTATGCAATGCTCAGGAATTTTCTGTTACAAAGATCACCATTGCATTGTTGTTGTTACATTGGTTTGCATAATTAGAGTGAGGTCACACTTGAAATCGATTGCAAGGACCATTTTTACAGCTGATATCGCACTTATTGTTCAAAATCACCTGTTATTAGCTGAATAAATGGCAATAAAAAGCCCAAGCAGACACTGATATCGACAGGGCTAGGCTTGGGCTAAATCGGGTTGTCGGCGTCTCGGCTAGGAATAGAACCAGACCACCATACCAAACACGCTAGGTGCGATTATTGAGGTGATAACGCCACAAAGCACTAACGCAAGTGAACTGAAAGCCGCATCTTCTTGGTTCTTTTCAGCGCAAGTTGCCGTACCTAATGCGTGAGAAACCGTGCCCATGGTTAAACCCCTAGCAATAGGGCTCTTAATGCCAATTAGATTGTAGATAGGGTAAGCAAAAATTGCCCCGAATAAACCAACGATAAGAACCAGTATTGCAGCAATCGCCGCTTCACCACCGAGGTGGCTTGATACTTCCATCGCAATGGGGGTGGTGACTGATTTGCCCAATAGACTCGCAATCAAACTTAGGTCGGCTTTGAAAGCGACGGCAATCATTGCTGCTGTCGTCATCGACATCACACTACCCAGCGTGCATGCGAAGGTGATGATACGCCAGTTAGCTCGAATTTGAGGTAGCTGCTCATATAACGGATAAGCTAGAGCAACAACCGCTGGCTGAAGCATGTACGTAATCCAAGTGTTGTCTGCGTAGTAAGTCTCGAAAGGGACTTTAAAGAACGTCAAAATTGGAATGATGATGCCAATGCTTATTAGCAGCGGGTTACATAGCGGGGAGTTCACTTTCTGACTTACCCAACGAGCAAACAGAAACACCACGATAGTTAATAGAATCCACATGGTTATTTACCTCTCGCCAGCAAGCGGTCTAAGAACCATGATAGAGATACCAATACGATGAGTGTGCCGCCCACTGCGCTTGCCATAATCGGCAGTGCGTTAGCGATAAGCATGTCAAAATGTTCCATAAGCCCGACACTGATCGGGACAAACAGTAAAATCATCAAACGAATAATTAGGCTGGCACCAGGTTGTACCCAGTGCGCAGGCACAATACCAATCACCATGGCAGTGAACAGAATTAACATGCCAAAAATACTGCCTGGGATTGAGGTGTCTAGGTATTGTTGTAACGCGTTGCCTGCAGTGAGAGCACCTATGATTAAGGTGAAGGAGATTAAGCAGTAAACGAGTTTGATCAATCTTTCTTTCAAGGTTTTACATCTCTTGATAATGGGTTAACTAGCTAGCTTTTCTACGTATTGATACACCGCTTTCAAGATGGCCATTTTCTTCTCGTCACTTTCATGTTCGTGTGCGAGGTTCTCTAGGTTGAGCATGTACTCTTCTAAGCGGCTTTCGTAAAACTCACGACAATGGTTTGCCCACTTAAGTTGCTCTGATTCATCTAGCGTCCATGGGAAGTTACGTGCGCGGTAACGGAACAACAAAGGCTTAATGCGCTCGTCACTGAAGGTGATGTCTAACACTGCTAAGTTATTTGGATCAGTCTCGCGGATGATGTTCATCGCGGTCTTATCTGCTGGAGAGAAGAAGCCATCGTAAAGTTGGGTATCTACATCGTCGCTCTTTTCGTATTCACGTTCCTGTGAATATAAGCCAATCAATTTTTCACGAATTTCTGGGTGTTCGCGTAGGATCGCTAGGTTCTTCAAACACTGTTGACGGTCAATACCAATGGTTTCTGCATTTTCAGCGGTTAACGTTTTTGCTGGCGCTAGAATAGGGCACTTGTTGAGTTGAACCAGCTTAATTGGCACTGGTAGCTCGTCTTCATTTAGGTCGCTGCGTTTGGTGTAAAGCCTTTCTCTAAGCTCATCAGCATCTAGCTCAAGCAGAGGGCTAGGATCTTTTGCCAAGTCCACCACGATAACCGCATTTTGATTGGTAGGGTGCCACGCCATAGGAACAATCCAGCTTGTGTAATTGCAGTCACGACCAAACATGCCTGACACATGCATGAGAGGTGTCATGTTTACGATGTCGACTAATTCGTTCAACTTACGTTTGTGACGCATGTTGTAGAGATAATCAAACATCTTAGGTTGTGCGGCTTTCAGCTTTTTCGCGAGTTCAATTGTCGCAATAACATCGGCCATCGCATCATGCGCGTTTTCGTGTTCAATGCCATTTGCCACAGATAGGTGTTCCAGTTTGAAGCTCGGGAAACCTTCTTCATTCTCTGGCCAAACAATACCATCAGGACGCAGGGCATGTACGGCACGCATCACATCCAACAGATCCCAACGAGAGTTACCGTTCTGCCAGCTCCATGCATATGGATCAATGAAGTTACGGTAACAGGTGTATCGCGTTACTTCGTCATCGAATCGAATACTGTTGTAACCAAGGCTTGTGGTGTTCGGCTTTGCAAGTTCAGCATGGATCTTCGCGATGAACTCTGGTTCCGGCAGGCCTTGAGACACGGCTTTTTGTGGAGTGATTCGAGTAATCAGTGCTGCTTCAGGTGCAGGAAGGTAATCAGCAGGAGGTTGGCAGTAGATGACCAATGGCTCACCAATAATATTGAAATCTTGGTCGGTACGAACGCCGGCGAACTGACTTGGACGATCTTTCGCTGGGCTCACGCCCCATGTCTCGTAATCGAAAAAGAAGTAGGTTGGCTGATTATCTGAACTCATTGAATTTCCTGAACAGTCTACGGGTAACTGTGTACTGTGGCTGAAGGTTAGTTTTGTTCAGTATCTGATAGTATGCGGTACGCGTGCAACCCAGATCACAAATAAATTGCAGGAAAGTGCTGCATTCCTATTCAATCAGACCGCTATTGGGGGAATGGAACCTTAGATTGATTATTTCTTGGCGAGATGAACCAACAAAGTGGTGCGATTAAAGCACTTGAAGCGGACACCGTTTTTTTGGGGGAAAGTCAGTTCTGGATAGCCAAAGCACTCTGAGTCTAACAATGAGTGTGTTACCGCTTGCAGCAAGCTTTCAACGTCACGAGCTTTGCTGTACTCAACGCTCCTGAGAAATAAAACCTAATAGGTCATTAGAGCAAATCACAGAATCAGTCATTAATATCAAATTATTCTCCTTTTTAGGTGTTGTTTAATAGTCTTAATCACCGTAATAAATAATGATGTTAGATGATTTGATATGTCTTATTTTTAATACACCATTAATAGTGAGGTTAAATAATTAACCTCTGGCCGGTAATTATTTCAATTTTATTACAAGGTCAAGGTTTACCCATCACGTTTCAAATTTGAGACTTTATTGCAACATGATGATCTATATATGCCGATTTTTAGTCTGACTTCAAATTTATTTCGGCACGTATTTTTTAATATATTCTTAAAATTTAAATGTGCTTGATTAAATAAATGGATTTATTAACTGATTAGGATGTAAAACGAGTTTTATATATTATTGGATGGAATGATCTAATACCACTATTTTTACTAGTGTTATTTATATCAATTTGCGTGATCTTATTCTCACTGCTCTCTATTTCTTTATAAATAAGTGTCAATATATATATTTTCTAAATAGGATTGTTTTTACTTAATTGTTAACTTTGGTTGGCTGTTAGGTAACCCTAATAATAAAGTCGAATTTATATAAAGGATTAAAGAAATGAACAAAGTCTTTAAGGTTGTTGCTGTCTCTGCACTTTCTATCTCTTCAGCGAACGTTTTCGCTGTGAGTGACACTTTTGATGCAACATTAGAAGTAAAACAAGCAATTACAATGACAAAAACCAGTGATTTAGATTTCGGTATCATCACTTCAGACAACACTACTGATGTTGTTGTCGCTCAAGGTGATGCAGGAGCTGCGGCGTTTACACTTTCGGGCGAATCTGGTGATACGGTGACAGTAAGTATTTCTGATACTAACTTAGTTAACGGTGTAAATACGATCGCTGCTGAGTTTGATTTTAACAACGCTATAACTCTAACTGGTGGTACTGCGGATCTTAATATTGGTGGTACGGCTCGTACTTCAAGCGCAACATTAGTTGCTGGTACTTATACTGCAAATGTTGCAGTAGATGTAACTTACCAGTAATTAAATGAAACTAGTCTAATATTGTGGCTGTTATATTGCAGCCGCTTTTACTATGAAGTCTCTATTTAGATGTGTAATTAAGTACACGGCTTATATTGGTCTTATTTTTTATTCAAGCCCGTTCTATGCTCTGGAAATAATTCCTGAGAATATGGAAGTAAAATTTCCGGGCATGTATTTTTCTGGTTCTGGACAGAATGCCGATGCTAATCCATCGAGTAGTCAGATTTATGTGGTGCGCTTTTATGTCGAAGGTGAGCCAGGAAAAAAGATCGTGGTTTCGCTCCCATCTAACCAATACCTAAGGGCGCGAATATACTTTGTTAATCTGATGTAAAAAGAACTTTTTCCCTGTAATCTTTATTCCATGCGGCTTGGTTCATCTTTCTTGGTACAGACAAGTTACCCTCTGATTTTCTAAATAGGTTCTGCACAAAGCGACGACAACAAGCCATATTCAACGCTGAATCCCCAGCGTAAATTCGCTGCTCGTCTTCTTTGAAAATTACGTCCAACGCCCAGTGCTGCTGATTCTCAATATGCCAATGCTTTCTTGTTGCCTTTGAGGCTAACTCTAAAGATAAATGGTCTGTGCAAATATAGTACGAGGTTTCATAACTTCCTTTCCCTTTGACACTCCTATCTCTTACCACTGCAACAATGCTTTTTACGAGACACCACTTCTGTCTGAGTGCTTCGCTGAAGGCTGCAGGAAGCACGTAAACCTCACGAACCTCTTTTCTACCATGCCCTTTCTCTTCCGTGATGTATGATTCCTGTTTATCTTCAGGCAAAGCCCAATAGTCTTGGAATTGCACATCAATTTCTGCTAATAAACTTGGTTGATTCAGTTTAACTTGTACTAGGATATCTCCACCTTTATCAACTACTTTATTCAGTGTTTCAACCTGACAATGCAGGGCATCAGCAGTTAATAAACATCCTTTGATATCTAAAGCGTCTAGCATGTTTCTTATTGCTAGCAGCTCCATACCTTTGCCGTCACAAGGTTGGTGTGTGAGAGTCAAACCCTCGTCTACATCAAATGCCGAAACCATATAGAGGGGGTGCTGTTGTTTGCTTGCTTTTGCCCCTTTTAGAACCTTCCCATCAACACTGATTATAGGCTGAGCATGCTTCTCTCTGTGCAAATTGACCCAGCCCACCATAGCTTCCAATAGCGTCTCTGGCACAACGGATCTCATGATCGCAGCTATATTATGTCGAGTGGGAAGACCATTTTCGTAGGGGAAATACTCACGTAACCACTCGATATTTCCTTCACCGAAATCCTTAATCTCTGTCCATTTATTTTGACCACAAATCATGGCTGTTATGACCACGAAAGCGACTTCCATAACAGGATAAACTTGATTGATGTGCGAACGGGTATCTTTCACTTTTTTAAGTTGCTCAATGATAATCATGTGCGAATTTCTCATGTTTTTTTACTTCATGATCAGATCGTGATTATCTAAAAAAGTTCCCTGTAAAATAAATCCATTATTTTCAATGGTTAAAGTTCGATCCCGCCCTTACCAATACCTTAACCATTCCCAAAAGTCTAAGCGTCTTCGTATCAAAAAGTTTTATTTTGGCTGCGGCTTGTCGAAAAGGGGCAGAGCGAAAATTAAAGGGAATGGGAGAAGCAAACTGCTGTGTATTGGCGCAAGAGTAAAAATTGGCGCGAATCACCCAGCTGGCGTTTATACCAGTACCATTCCTTTTGAGGTTAACTATAAATGAAGCTATTTATCTCATGTATTGTCGGCTTACTTTGCACTGCACAAGCCTATGCTCAACTCCTTATCGCACCAACACGTTTCGTCTTAGATGCTGATACCTCTGTGACGGAGAAAATCGTGGTAGAAAACAATTCAGATGAACCGATTCGATTAGAGATAAAACCTATCTATCGACCGGTAAAGGCGAGTGGACTGGTGCGTACCGATGCCAAAATTGCTGAGTCTGAAAACATCGCTGATTGGATTAAAGTGTCACCACCGATTATTCGTGAATTGAAGCCTAACCAAAGGCGCACCGTTCGCCTGCGTATGAACGCCTTACCTGCGGAGATGCCTGATGGTGAATACCGTGCTTATCTATGGTTCTCTCCGATAGCGAAAGCGGCCGAAGCCTCACCGCCAGACCTGTCCAGAAAGGTACGATCTAACAATGGTTCAGCGTTCCAGCTTAACTTCCACATCAACAGTTATGTGCCGGTTTACGTACAAAAAGGTGAACAGGTCCAAGATGTTAAGTTTGAATGTGATGAACAGAACCTCAAGATCACCAATGATGGTAAGTTTCAGTTCAGCGCCAAACTGAATGTCGACGAACACAGCGAAAAGGTGGTGTTGCTGCGTAATGCTGAATTAACCAAATCGCTTCCAAAAGGCTCAAAGATTTCACTAGTTCAAAACGACGAGTCTTTGCACGAATGTGTTCTATAACTTGAGCTGTATGTTGTCCGTGCTTATGCGCTCGATTGAGTGACGATAAGATCCATGTTCCAGCACCTGTTATGTCGACTTATCTTGCTTTGCTCTTTGCTACCATTTGTCGCTTATTCGCAGTCAGAACAGGAAAGCGAGGCGAGTGAACTCTATCCTGCTCATATAGAGGTGCGAGTAGGACAAGTCGGTGATAGCTTTTACCGGGTCATGATGGATGGCTACGAAGAGCCGTTCATATCGATATCCAATGCGGCTTTTTCGCTGTTAGAAATGAACGGGCAGTGCGATGACGTGGGTTATTGTGAAATCTACCTGCCGCAAGATGTGGCTAGAGAGTCTCCCCCCTATATTGTTGATACCGAGCAAGCCGCCTGTTATCGCGATGAAAACAATAATCGCGATGACAATAATATCCAATCAATTAAGTTTGAAGTGATTGAGTCTGAAACCTATATCCACTGGTACAGTCTACAAGCGTGTATCCCTGCCAAAGTCCTATGGGACATTGATGACTATCGGCTAACCGTTTCTCCAGAATTCAGCTCCTTGACCGAGTTGGAAGCGGTGATCTCGAAGATCAAAAATGAATCCCGCAAGAAAGCGGAGGAGTTAAAAAGAGCCTCTAACGTGCCAGCGGTCGAGCCCCTTGCTGGGGTGGGATTAGCGACACGAGTAGCAACGTCTGTATATCACGACAGTGAAGAGGGCGGCGATGTTTACGTTATTTCCGATACCATTTTAAGCACCGAACATTCCTTATCCCGATTATCTATCGATTCGAGAGAAGACCAGCCAATCGTCTATTACAACATCGCGGTTGAGACGAACGACGGTGAGGGCTCGCTTGAGTTAGGGCATGTATTGTTGGATGGCAGCGTGTTTACGATTAACCAAACTCTTGAAGACGGGCTCTACTACACCAACCGAAACCGTCAGCCAGAGTTCGGCAACTTACAATTGGAACGTACAACTCAACCTAATATCAGCATTGATGTGTTGGTTAATGGCATCTACCAAAGGACTTATCGTTCTGATGAGTTTGGACGCTTTGTTATTGAAGAAGACAACATTTCCCCCGGTGACACCATTAAGTTTCGCTACTACTTATCAAAAGGGGTGTGGCAGGAAGAAGAGATCACCGCTGCTGGGTTAGAAGATGCTTTTTTGCCGCGTAATGAGTGGGGCGTAGAGGTGGTAGGCAATGAAGGCGCAGATCGAGCGGGCGCTGTGTCTCTAGAGTATGGCCTCGCTGATTACTTTACCGTGGGTAGCGCTTTCAGACGGCAGCATGGCAATGACTTAGTCGGTTTTCAGGGGCGATATTTACCGACACATTGGTTTGCTGGACACATTGGTTGGTTACCCGATTTTAAGCGGTTCCCCATGGAGTTTGATATCTTGCTAGGTAGCGATCAGTCTGCATCGATTGAACTTAATAAGACCGATGAATTGGCTTTAGAGTCGATGGAGTATGATGTTTTCAAATACAACTTGTCTCTTGCAAATCTCACCGCCTTTTTAACGGTAAGAAACGATGACGACGAGTTAAGTGTAGAGCCAAAAGTGAACGCCAAAGTGTCGAGCAATCTGTTCCTTTCGTATGCAGGCGATTATCAATACGCGAAAGATACACACCAAGACAGCTACTTGCATACCGTTGAGCTCGCTAAAAGCGGATTTTCTGACACATCGTGGAATATATCTGGAACAGTGAATGGATCAGGGCATCATGAACGCACGGAGCTTTCATGGAGAAATGCCTGTAAAGAGTGCGTGCTTGATCCTCTAGAGGTGTTTCAAGAGCTGACCACGAATGTTTCCGCGCGTTATCAGAAACAAGAGGTCTCATTCACTGCCTCTCTAGAAGCTCGTGTGAATCCGTACCTGATGTTTAAACTGGAAGGGACAGAAGACCGATATGGCGTGGAAATGACCACGGAATTTGGCGCAAAAACCTACTTTGATGAAGACATTGGCGAGTTTGTTGAATGGAATCGATACAACCACTCTAAACTGACCGGTATTGTGTATGACCATCATAAACAACCCATAGCCGGAGTCAGCTTACAGATTCTCGATCAACGTGCTGTCAGTGATTCGAAGGGAAGGTTTGAGTTCGCGAGTGTGCCAGCTAGAGAAAAGCTACCTATTTATATCGATGAAGGGGCGTTAGACCTCAATTTAACCCCAATTCAGAACCCAGTGTTTGTGAATACTAAGCAGGTGGGACAGACTCACGCTCCTATTGAAATGGTGGTGTCGTTTGGTGTAGATGGCACAGTGGAGGGGGATATAGAGAGCAATGCGTACCTGCACTTTAAACATATCCAGAAAGGCACCGAATATTCTAGTGAAATAGAAAGCGATGGCTTTTACATGGTAGAGGGCCTGATTGCTGGACGATACATTATCACCCTAGAAATGGGTGATAATCGATTCGTACAAGGTGCCGATTTAGATGGTGATTTCTGGATCAGCGACCTAACATTCCAGTTGATCGACTTTCATAAGGTGTATTAGTGGATCGTTAAGGCTGAGGAAAGATGTCCTCAGCTTTTATCATAATGCCTAATGTTTCGTACCTAACGGCAAAGTCACTAGTAGATACAGGCTTCTGCTACGGTGAGGTTTTCCCCTGAATGGAGATCTTTTATAGGGCGCGTGCCGACCTGTTCTGCCGAGACTTCACGATAGATCACTTGATTGCCCTCTGGTGTGGTATTGATAGCTGTGACCTCAAACAGAGAGTTTCTATTGATGAGTACTTCTAGTTCATCATCACGCACCGTAGGTATCACCATCCCATGTTGACCAAGGGTAAGTTCAAAGCGAGAAAGTTGCCCATTATGAAAATTATATGACAACGTTTTCGAGATAGACGTGGATAAGTAGGAATTAGGACTGACGATATCTCCAACTTTTACGGCCTCTCCGTAAGCGGAGAGTAAGCTCTCCCCACGAAACACCGTCCCTTTGTACTTGATGCCATGTTCGAACGCAGAGTCTATTTCATTGATTAAGGTTTCTGTCTCCGTGTCCATCCTCCCTTGCGCTAAGCCTTTTCTTATCGGCTGATAGGCATCATCTTGATACCTTTCTAGCGCGTCAACCTCACTAGA
Organism: Vibrionales bacterium SWAT-3; assembly: GCA_000169995.1. GTDB lineage: Bacteria > Pseudomonadota > Gammaproteobacteria > Enterobacterales > Vibrionaceae > Vibrio. Next base: position 65,401 of record AAZW01000006.1, read on the forward strand.
ATGTAGATGTTGGTTCTGCATTCCTGCTTGTTGGTAAAGCTGAGACTGAATCTTAGCGAAGTCTCCATAATTCGATTCGAACCCTGGGTCGGACATATCTTCAAGAACGGCTTCAATGCTATCAGCACTGTAATACTGGGCGTTATATTTGAGGGCAGCAAATGAGGTAAATGGTGTTGCAGTAAGGCAGAGGGCAAGCAAGTAGTGAATATGTGAAGAACTCATTTTAGTAATAATAATCGTTGTTTTAATAGCTTTTTATTATACACAATACGCACTTGGTTAAATATAATTTATTCACTATCTATCTGATTATTTATAGATAATTCGCGCTCTAGTTAGTTCAGAAGATAAATGGAGGTGTTATTCGAAAGGGAATCACAGATCGATTTATTGGTACGATCATGAAATTGATTTATCCCATAAAGCGAACCACTCTGCTTACTTTATCGCGTTAATGGTAATTATTATCAATAACAATAGTAACTGAGTGAGTAGAAATTTTAATGAAAACGATCGTAACTTTACTGTCAGCGATGCTTCCATATGCTGCAATCGCAAGTGATTTACAAGTCACCCAATTCATGGAGGCGTTTCATGAATCTCCCCAAACAGTCATGGACTCTGTTCCTGAAAAGAGTGGTCATGTTACCTCTGCCGATAACTCTGAGTATATGAGTCGTCATCGCGACTTGATGAGAGACACGATAATGAGAAGGGGGGAAGCAAATTCACAAATATCAGAATTCTTATTATCACCGATTCGACAAAACGATAATCCAGCTCGTTTGGTTGACGCTGGGAACGGTCTGATTCGCAACTTAAACCAATTGGCTCAAGCGGTACCAAATCAAACACGACTTGATGTACAACCTTGGTCAGATACGTATTGGCCTCTGTATTCTGGTGCACTTGCTTGGCGTTATGCCGATAAGGAGCTGAGAGCGAATAACTGGCAAGCCTATTTCGACTTCAGTCACTTGCAAAAACCTTTAGATTATTATCAAGGTCAAGATCGTGATGATTTGTCGCCAGCGGAAAAATATGATCTCCTGGTTGGAGATGAGAACTTCACGTTGACGCAACGTTCATGGGATTCGGGTAAGGGGTATTATGAGTCTCGTGGTCATGTGGAGCGTTGGATGGGCCTTTGTCATGGTTGGGCACCTGCCGCCTATATGCTTCCTCGACCAAAGCAATCGCTGATTGTACCTGACGCGAATGGAGAGCCGCTTACTTTCTACCCTTCAGATATCAAAGCACTCGGGACATTGTTATGGTCTGAAGCGCCTTTCAATTCGCGCTTTATTGGTGGCCGCTGTAACGTAAAAGACCCGGCGAAAGATGAAAATGGTCGTGTTGTCGATCCAAATTGTGTGGATACCAACCCAGCCAGTTGGCACTTATCTATCTTAAATCAACTGGGTATTTCCAAACGTAGCCTAATCATGGATGCAACCTACGACTATCAGGTTTGGAATCAGCCTGTTGTTGGTTATAAGGTCACCTATTTTAATCCGCAAACGAACCAAACCGCTTCTCAACCAGCCGCAGTAACCATTGACCTGAGTGATTACCGTAAAGATAGATTTTCTAGTTACCGTTCTTCAAATGCCCAAAGCGTGGTTGGCGTTCAGATGGTGGTCAGTTATGTAGTAGAGACAAACCCAACTCATAGAACCAATGACTCGCCAAGTTACGATGGTATTACTAACGTTACTTACTACTACGACTTGGAGCTCGATCAAAATGGTAACGCAATCGGTGGTGAATGGTATCAGAACCGACATCCAGACTTCTTGTGGACACCGACTCCTCAATCAGTGGCTAAGTCTTACTATGATGGTGAAGGTTTGTGGGACATTACACAGCCAGTACCTCAATCTTGGCAAGAAAACGCTCGCAGAGCATCTCGAAGCACTCAACCACTGACATCGGTAGTGAAGGCTTTGTTTGAAGCATCGAGTGGCACGACGACCGATGGTGAATGGCGAGGCATTGTTACTGAGACAGAAAATGGATTGAAATGTTTAGATGCCGAGGTCGATGGTTCAAAATCAGGTTTAGTCATTTATGGTTGGCGCTGTCACGATGGTGACAATCAAAAGTGGAAAATGAATGCGGATGGCAAGTTGATCAATAAAGCGGCGCCAACTATGTGCCTTGACCAAAATGGTATTGATATCCGCTTAGAGGCGTGCCGAAACCATGAGACTCAACAATGGCGGTGGGATAATGGCCAGATCAAGAATGGCTTGGCAAACTCACTAAAATGGAATGAACGCACTTGGTTGGTGGGAGCTGATATCAACGGTAGTCAGTGGCGTTGGAAATAAGCTCAATGGATGGCCCGCATTGTGCGGGCTTTTTATTTCTTGGCTAAGGGTGTCAATCAGAAGGTGGAGAAAGCATTAGCTTAATTTTCTCCATCTTGGATAGCTCCGTATTCTTGAGGTCTGTCCATATCAGCCTCCATTCTTGGAAAGTAACCGTGATAGGGTTAAAGCTGTTGACTGGTTTGGTGACGCCGTAACGCACCATTTCCACTTCCGGCTCGAAAGTACCAAATAGCTTATCCCAGATTATTAGAACGCCGGCGTAGTTTTTATCGATGTATTGCGGGTTCCTACCGTGGTGCACTCGGTGGTGGGATGGGGTATTTAAGACATACTCGAGAGGCCCTAAGCTTCGAATCCACTGTGTGTGGACAAAAAACTGTAAACCTAGGTTTAAAAGCACCACAAAGACAACCCATTTAGGGTCGAAACCTATGATGACGAGGGGGACCCAGAATAGCCACATCCCCGCCATTGGGTACATTAAGCTTTGACGAAAAGCGGTACTAAAGTTCATCCTTTCTGAGCTGTGGTGAGCGACATGAGCCGCCCACATCCAACGAACACGATGACTCGCTCGATGGAACCAATAATAGAAAAAATCCTGTAAAATCATGAGCACCGTGAAACTCAACACGCCCATCTCTATGTCCATTAAACGCCAACCAAATAACCAGAGGTAAAGCTGAACGATCAGCAGCCCGGTCAATAGATCCGACAGCTGATGCATGCCTGCCAATGTGAAATTACAGATCACCTCGGATAGCTTGTAACTGGAGTTATCTGGTAAGCGGCCTTGCTTCTGACCAATAAAATACTCGGCCAGCATGCAAATCATGAATAAAGGTGCCAGTACCAACAGCAGCCATTCTGGATGATTGATTAATGCGTCGATATTCATGTTTTATCCTTGTTGAGAAGTCATACGAGAGGTGCAGAGATCATTGCCTGTGATTGAGTCACCAGAAGAGTTGCTTACCAACGAGCAAAGTGGTCTTCCGTCAAACCAAGTACATTATTGAGTTGGTGCGTGATGCCATCATTGTCTTGGATTGAGCCAGAAAAGTGCCCGATGAACTGGCGAAAGTTACTTTTTAACAGACATAGGTTGAGCTTCTCGCTGCGATGGTTGCAGGGAGTAAAAGTCAGGTTGATACGACCATCAATAGACGTTATCTGCCAAGGTAAATGGGTATCTTGGCGGCTAAATGTAAACTGAGCATCGCCAAGTATGTGGCGGGTCCCGTTAATCCACAGTGCGTTTTCACAGCCTCCTGTTTCATTAACCCCGGCCGCGAGATTAAGGCCAATGTTCGTGTTATTGACTAGCGCGTTGATGCTAGCCCAACGCCAACTGGTTTCACGCCTCATGTATCCAGCAGAAAAGTCATAGCCTGCACGTGCGTCGTCGAGAGAGACCGATCGTTGGTTTATCTCAAGTGTTCCAGTTACTTTGAGTGCATTGTGTTTTTGGGTGTAGGTCCACCCTGAATAACCAGTTGGTGTGCACATCGACATAGGTAAGCTATCGGTAGCTGGCAGTAAGCAAAAATCAGCTTTAATGAGCTTGGTGTTGATTGCAACGTTCCACTGTCCTTCTTTGATATTGAAAGCGATGCTTTGACCTGCAATTTTTGTCGTACCTTCAAAGGGGGAGTGGGTGATTTGCTTGTCAAGCCCCAAAGGTCGCAGCCAATTGGACTCTTCTAGGTGATTATTCTCTATGTCGTATACGTAACAAAACGCTGAACTCAAGTAACGAATGTCAGCAATAGCAACGCCAATGATGTGAGTTTGTGTAACTAAGCTTACAAACTGAAATTGTTTGTAGTGGAAGTGTTTATGCCAAGGGTTTGCTTTCGCGTCCATGGCGTTTCGATAATCGAAGTTTTCTATGTTTAGTTGCTTTGGGATGCCATCGAAATGCCCGATGATTGGTTGACCATCGGAGTTAATCACGCAGTCTGGAGCTGGAAGTGTGTTTATCATTGCGAGGCTTCACATTAATTTAACAATTAATCCCATTGTGCGGTGAGTTTAGTAGAATTTGGAGGTCATATTCGGACAAGAGTGCGCGTCAATTCACGACTTGAACACTATGGAATACCTCAGTGACCGAAGTGCAATGAGTGATGAGGGGGATTGGATTGGAAATTATCGCAGAGTATATGCCAACGGAGCATCGGCACCAGTTAGGTACCTTAGATGTCACACTTTTACTCAATACGTTAGAGCAAAAAGGCGTGAACGTTGAAACACTGCTTGGTTGTGCAGGGTTGGAATGCCTAAATTGGAGAGATCCAAATGGAAAGCTCACATACTGGGATAAATTGTCTATCTTTCGTGTTGCGAATCAGAATTTCCCGAATGAGGGGTTAGGTTTGTCGCTTGGGGAACATGCAAGCTTGTGTCATTTTGGGGTGTTAGGTTATGCGTTATCAACCAGCCCAAGTGTTGAAGAGGCGATTAAAGCCGGCTTTAAATATCTGCGGCTAAATGGGCCTATCTTTTCTGTAAAGTTGATTCGTAATGGCGAACTCGCTGCGATACAAATCGACAACACTCTAGAGGTAGGCGAATTACTTCCTTTTTGTAGCGAGTACTTTCTTAGTTCAATCGTCTCTTTGTTTAAGGAGTTGACCGGAGAAGCGTTATCGATTGAAGCGCTCTCGTTACCTTATCCCAGCCCAAATTACGCAAAACTTTATGAAAAACGCTTTCAGTGCGATGTTACTTTTGATCAAAATGTCTGTGAGTTTAGGTTCGATGCCTCTGTTTTATCTCAAGTGTTACCGACTCATGATGCCTCGACTCTAAAACGTTACCTCAAGTCTTGTCAGTCGATTGTTGAGACGTTGGAGTCTGAGCATCTGCTTACTAACCAAATCAAAACCATCTTTTATCAAACTGCAGGTCATTTCCCGAGCATAGAGCGTCTCGCAGAACAGTTTGGCTGTAGTTCTCGTACCCTTAGGCGCGAACTGAGCAATTATGAAACGAGTTATCAGCAGCTACTGACAGAAGTGCGAGTTGAACTGGCCAAAGAGCTACTGCTCGCTACAAACATCAGTATTGACGATGTTGGTGAAAGGCTTGGCTACAATGATCCTGCCAATTTCAGAAGGGCATTTAAGGGCTGGCTTCATAAATCACCAGCACAGTTTCGCGATGACCTCTGCTGATCCGCTCTGACGCTGGCTGTTTAGTGATTTGAGGCTATCTTGTTGAACTACGTTATTTAAAGAAGTTCTCCCGAAAGCCAGATATCTCTTGTTGATAGTAGCTATTCCATTCTTGGCTACTCCAGTCTCTATGGCTGGTGGATCGCAGCACACCTAAGGACGACTTCAGTTGAGCCAATTGTTCGTGATAAGTCACCACCGTTTGCTGTTGCTGCGCTACTTGTTGTTCACGAGCCACAATGTTGTTTGCTTGTGAGTCATCCAAATATATCTCTTGCAGTTCTGTCTTAATGGAGGTTAGCTCGGCTGGACTCAGGCTACTCGGAAGTAACGAGATAGCGAGTTCGTATTTTTTGGCTGCTGTATCTGCGTTTAATACTTCGGCTTGTCCGTCCCATTCCATAAGTAAGTTTCGGTAATGTGAAACAAACTCCGTCGCTTCGACTTCTTTGATCAAGCTAGCGCTAAGCGTGAAGTTTAAGTGTGCGAACTGATCGGAAAACAACTGATGGGAGAGTTCTCCCCATACTTGTAGTGCGGACTGTTTAAATACGCTTACTTTTTCCTCTAAGGTCTCTATCGATTCAAGAGGCATGGTGCTTTCTACCGATTTCCACTCTGCAGAGAGAGTTGGGTAGTGGCTAAGTAATTCAAACCATTCGCTCGATAACTCATCTTGTAACAGAGTGAGTTGTTCTCTGCAGTTGCTAGCTTGTTGGCACAGTACCCAAAACAGGTTAAGCGTGCTGAACAAGGTTTTACCCTCGAGAGCTAACAGTTGCTCTGCAAAAGCAACGTGATCAAAAGGTTCTTCTTCATCTGTTGGGTATGAAGTGTTTGTTCGATTGTCGTCGATATGACTAATGGTTACAGGGCGTGCTTCGGTGAGGACAGAAACGTGTTCGTATTCTACCGAAGAATAGGTAGTTTTAGGTTCTTTTGATGACCATGAATAGCCGACCATGCCCACCAATATAGTGAGCATGATGATTAATATAACGCGTTGCATAGAGTCTTTACCGCGCTACTTGATCACTGCACTAACAGGGAAGTGGTCTGAAAGATTGTAATGCTTCCAAAGTTCACTGCTGGTGGAGCGAGGCACATCGACGCGGTTATTGTTTTGAGTTTTAACCGCGTACTCAGAACTGACGACGACATAATCAAGATATTCAACGTTTTCTCCACCAGACATTGGCTCGCCAGCGAAGTTATTAATACGTGGGTCGAATGTCGACGCCGTATAGCCTGAATACTCGGGTTCAATTGCTTGAAGATTGGCAAACATCTCTTGGTAATCGCTAGGGAATTTAAGCTTGTTTACGTTGAAGTCGCCGCTGTAAATAACGGTTTCTGATGCTGGGATATTAAGGGATATAGCTAACTCGCGCATTTGTCTAAATTGACGTTGTCGGTAGTTGCGTGCCGTTGTGGTGTCGAATGATGCAGTGTGAGTGCCGAATACGTGGTAAGCCTGGCCATTTTTGATGATCTCAGCGTAGTCACACCCTTGTCAGCAAAGCAATCAGTGCCGGTACAGTCGGGAAATACATACTGAGCTTCATTAACGATAGGGTAGCGGCTGACAATGATCACACGCCGTCATAGATGTTGATGCCATCTTTATCGAGCATCTTAGTTTGGAAAGGGTACTCTTTGGCCAGTTCACGTAAGAACTCATCTCGACCATTGGCAAACACCTCTTGAAGCGCGAGTACGTCATAGCCTTTAATATATTGAGGGATCAGGTCGTAGCGATCACCAATGTGGGATGCGATTGCAGGAAGAGCCCAAATGTTATACGTCATGACTTTTAGCGTATTCGCATCAGGTTCTGGCTGCTCGACAATTTTTTCTGGAGTGATGGTGTAGTAAATATCATCGTAGCGTGCGGTGTTATCGGCTTTTAGTGCAAGCTCGGTATTCACGTTAAAGGCATCGGTCGTACTGCGGTGGATATTACGGTCATCATAGAGTCTCAGATTAACATCAGCGGCACTTAAGCCATGTTGTAATGTCGAGTTATACCAGTGTCCCTTCACGGTTTGATTAAGAGTGATACTTTCACCCACAGTATTCGAAACCACAGTATTGAATTGATAAGTTTCCCCTGATTTGACGCCCGTCCAACGATTAAAGCTGATCAGTTTTTTGGTCTCCCAAGGGCCAATTTGTTCAACGTGTTGTTGCCATTCGTCTCCATATTTTAGGAGGTCGCTACCACTGTGACTGGCTTGAATCGTCATTACTTGATTGGTGTTATTGGTCAGATACACGTCGGTATCGGCGATAGCAGGGGTAGATAAGAATGAAGCTGATGCGAGTAATGCACTTAAGCTAGTCCATTGATTTTTCATTGGTTACGTTATCCTTACTAATGGGTGTAATGAATAACGTAGTCAATAGATATTGCGCTTGAGTTATAACTCTATAAGCAATATTAAATTATGAGATATATGCCAAGGTTTTATAAATTTGACTATCTATTGAAGGTGAAAATATTGTTCTGATGGAATGAGAAGTGTTACGCGCGCGCAATAAAGTTGGAAGGTGAATTGGTATCGGTTAAGAGAATGAACAATAAGTCGTTTTGAGAGGATGTGTTAATTTTGGAATTGTTGAGTAATTTGCTCTTGTCTGGTAAACAGAAACTCGAAAAACAGGTATGATAGTGGCGTTTTTAATCCTGAACTGGGAAAGTCATGGCAAAGTTAACACTCCAAGAGCAGATGCTTAAAGCTGGCTTGGTAAATGAGAAAAAATTAAAGAAGGCGAAGAAAGGCTCTAAAAAGTCTCGCGTTCAAGCTCGTGAAGCAAAAGCGGCGGCAGAAGAAAACAAACTGGCGCAGCAAGCAAAAGACAAAGAATTAAACCAGCAGCTGAAAGAGAAACAGTTGAGCAAAGAGATCAAAGCTCAAGTGAAACAGCTGATTGATATGAATAAGATTGACCAGAAAAATGGTGAGATAAAATATAACTTCACCGACGGTACTTTGGTTAAATACCTATACGTAGAAGAGCTGACTCAAAAGCAATTGAGTAAAGGTATCTTGAGTATTGCGCGTCAGGGCGAAAGCTATGTGGTTATTCCAACAGCGGTAGCAAACAAAATCGCTATGCGTGATGAAGAATCAATCGTTGATACTCAAACGGCAAGCAGCGATGAAGTTGATGAAGATGACCCATACAAAGACTTCGTTATCCCAGATGATCTTATGTGGTAATGGTTAGCTAATTACTTCTAGATTCGCTGTATGTTTATGGCGCTGAAAGACAAAAAAAGCCCTGATGATATTAACATCAGGGCTTTTTAATTTTGGTGAATATAAACGTAAGCACAAACGATTTGCTAGCGAGACAAACTCCGTTTTTCAACTCTATTAGAGCTAGTCAGCGATAACCTCTGTGATATCGAACGCTGAATCTTGGGGATAGTCTTTGAGCTGATGATATTCAATATGAGATTGCTCATAACCATCAAAATAGCAGTCGCCAATTTCGTTACGTGGACAAATGTGTACATCATCTCGTGAGATGAGCTCTGTTGAGCAACATGGACAGTATTTCATAGCTCCTCCTGTTAGGGATCTCTGTCTTTAGCCGGCTTCATTAACTCAAACTTTTGGAGACTGTCCTAAATTCTGTGTAACTGTCTAGACTTAAGCCTTAAAGGCTAAGGATGGATAGTATGGATAAGAAAGCACTTGAAGCTTTTGCTCGTGAAGCAGCTAAATCAATTAAGACAGAATCTGATCTTGATGACTTCCGCAAAATGTTAACCAAGGTGACTGTTGAGACAGCATTGAATGTTGAGCTTGATGAGCACCTTGGCTACGAAAAACACTCCCCAAAACCCAGCTCCAACTCACGTAATGGGTATACCAGCAAGTCAATTATCACTGATGATGGTGAAGTGCCGATAGACGTTCCTCGTGACCGTGAGTCAAGCTTTGAACCAAAGCTGGTTCGCAAGCACCAAACTCGCTTCCAGTCGATGGATGACAAAATCTTAAGCCTCTATGCTAAAGGCATGACTACCCGAGAAATCGTAGCCACATTCAAGGAAATGTACGATGCGGATGTCTCACCAACCCTCATATCTAAGGTGACAGACTCTGTTCTAGAGCAGGTTGTTGAATGGCAATCTCGCCCACTAGATGAGGTCTATCCAATCGTTTATCTCGACTGCATTGTCTTTAAAATCAGGCAAGATAAACAAGTCATCAACAAAGCTGTTTATCTTGCGCTAGGCGTGAACATGGAGGGTCAAAAAGAACTGCTTGGCATGTGGCTGTCAGAGACGGAAGGTGCCAAGTTCTGGCTTGCTGTGCTAACAGAGCTACAAAACCGCGGAGTAAAAGACATTCTCATTGCATGTGTCGATGGTCTGAAGGGCTTTCCTGATGCCATTAATGCCGCATTCCCGAATACTCAAATCCAGCTCTGTATCGTCCATATGGTGAGAAACTCAGTTAGGTATGTACCTTGGAAAGATTATAAATCTGTGACTGCCGATCTTAAGAAGATCTATCAATCGAAGACAGAAGATGAAGCCTTGCTAGCGCTAGAGCAGTTTTCAGATAAATGGGATGACAAATACCCTCAGATCAGCCGCTCTTGGACAGCTCACTGGGCTAACCTGAATACGCTCTTCAACTACCCAGAAGATATTAGGCGAGCAATTTATACGACTAATGCCATAGAATCACTTAATAGTGTTATTAGAAAGGCGATTAAAAAGCGTAAGCTGTTCCCGACTGATGAGTCGGCAAGGAAGGTGATCTTCTTAGCGATCCAGGATGCCTCCAAAAGATGGACGATGCCAATTAGAAACTGGCGACAAGCCCTGAACCGCTTTATGATTATGTTCGAAGACCGATTAACTGAATATATGTAACCCCGACAGTTACACAGAATTATTTACAGGGTCAACTTTTGTGTCGTTGTGATTGCATTTTTAAGTCACGCAACGGTTTTATTTGTCATAAACCAGCCCTTTGCTATTGCGGTTAATCACTAACAAAGGGCCAGTTATATACGACGTTTATTGGTGGTAAACTGGCTTTTTAAACCTCGTTTATTGGATGCTACAGATATTAAAGCGAGAGCGGCTGCCACCTCCAAGCATTCTTACATTGTCTTTTCTTCTTAGCGCTTTCCAGGCCGTGCTTTCTTCTGCGCTGAGGTTTGATGGTTGGTAGTCCAAGTTAGCGTATCGTGATACCACTACTTGTTTTCGCATGTTTTCTGAAAGGCTGTCGATAACATTTGTTGTTACTTTGCCGTCAGAGTAGGCCATCACTAATACTTCGTCGTTGTCTTCCAGTGCTGAGGTTAGGGCTGTTTGGTTGCCTTCGTTGTACTGAACATCCCGGTAACCTTGAGTCTCTTCTGTTTTTTTACCTGAAATAGCTCGGTATAACAGATTCTTTTTCCGTTTTTTTAGCGAGCCCAGTGGCGTTTCATTCGCGGCACTGTATAGGTTGACCACTTTGATGTCGTTCTGAGCTGCGTATTTCAAAATGGAACTTTGGTTACTAAGGCCTCTTCGTGTAAGCGCTGGCGAGTTTTGCAGGCTTTGAGAAAGACGCTGTTCGGTCGCATCAACAATAACAATCGCTGGCTTGTTCCCTTCACTTAATGACTTTTGGAGTGCTTGTTTAACTTCTATATGAGCTTGCTTTCCTTCTACGGTATCCCATTTAGGTGCGTGCTGAGGTGTTGCAGATGGTCTAGTTTCAAGAGTATAGGGTTGGTAGTCGTAGTGCTCTTTTGGCCAATAAGTATTACGCTTCTCTTTTCCTAGATCATCGGCCAAATGAAACTCGCTCACTACTTTTTCATTTTTCAAATATGCCTTTGCCTTTTCTTGTCCCAGTGCTTTCCAATGGAAATACATCTCTTCTCGAAGGTTGATCATTGACCGTCTGGCACTACTGATTTCCGTTACAGGATCTCGCCCATTTTCGGCATTGTCGTAGTGTGTAATTCCTGTTGTTTGGTACTCATAATTCGGAATGACATATTCTGTAATTTGGTTGGAGTCGGGATGTCGATGAGACAAAGGAGCACTGCCTTGTGGAACAGCGCCAGAAGCAAAGTCTCGAGCGTGGATGAGCTCATGCCCTAACGCGACAGTTTGATCAAATGGTGTGTTCTTTCCTGGAATGTTCACCATCTCTGTTGTGGAGAAGAGAACTGTATTCGATACACCTTTGCCATTGAATTGTCGTTGCCATGCCAGTGAAGCTTTCTGCTGGTCTTCGAATATCGAAGGTACGGTCTCGAATAGTCGACCTGGGCCTTCAGGTTCCCGTATCACCGTGACAACAGTTGCTTTTGATTGATCGACTCCGATCGTATGTTCAATTAGCGGTTCAACAGCATCATCCGGTGCATTTACCGGTTCGTAGGTCGCGATTTGTCGCAAAATCTCACGCCCTGTTGGCGATAGTTGTAGGTTGCGAATCAATACGCTCATGTCTGCAAGGTAAGCGTCACTCTTAGTTTGCACGTATAGATTTCTGGACATGCGATAAAGGTTTCCATAAGCCGCGGAATTGTATCCTTCGATGACTTTTACGCCGTCTGGAACATCATAAAAGAGTCCAAATTCAGAACCTTTTCCAGCAAATGTACTGCTTGAATTAGTGAACAGAATCAAGGTCAAAATGGATCGTATAATCTTATGTTTCATAAGCTTATTCCTCTAATGCCAATTGAACTTCAATCCAATCTTCTAGCTCTCTAAGCAGCATATGGTTGATGTGTGGAAGCATGGTAAAGTCATCCTCCTTAACAATGGCTCCTAGTTGCGTTACTGCCGTTTGAATATCTCCTTGGCTCAACGTGTGCTTGATATCAGCAAGATGTGACCAAATCTGGTGTGTTGAGATTTCGCCAACTTGAAACGCAATGGTGTCTTGATGGTCTTGTGATAGGTAGCTCAGATGGAGTGTTGATAGCGTGCTGTTGAACAGTTGATGCTGATGAGTACTCCCCATTGAAGTGTTGGCTTCAGACTGTTGATGTTGCGCGATTTGAAGATAGAGAGAAAGATCGCCCAATAAATACTGAAGTTGGTTAGCACTTGTCGCTTTCATCGCCTTTTCCGTTATGCTGTCAATAGCGCTTTGAAAGTTTCGCTCAAAGTGAGCGCTAGGTTGCGATATCACGTTGTCGAGTATGTCTGCCATTTGAGGGGCATAAAACCTAAGGTTTGCTGCAGAATAAACACTGGGAAACGGTATCGAGTAATTGAGAGAACGGATGTAATACATTGAAATAGCGGGCTTAAATTTAGGTTGAATTAAATATTTGAAAATTTCATATTGTTTGATTTGGTCTAACGCTCCACCGCTTGGTCGCTCGGTTAGTAGCAGTTCATACCAACGACTAATTTGATACCAATTTTTACGATTGTTGGGGTCAGAGCTATCAATACCTTTACTCTCTAAGTATTCGCTGAGAGGTGTTTGGTAGCGAAGAATTTCGATGTGCGCTAGCTCAGAAACAAGTTGCTCAAACAGTTTGTTCGATGATTGGCCTGAGATGTAGGCGTTAGCCGTGTTGATCAACTGAGTTCTAAATAGGCCGGCGGGCCAGCCGTTAACAATCTTTGATGCGATATACTGTTCAACATTAAATTCGACTCTCTTCATTAAAAGCTCGGATAACTCGGGATCCTTTTGAGGGTGATAAGTATCATATAGAGCGCCCGAATCTTTGCATGCATCTAGAGATGCTTGGACTCCTCCAGGAGCTACGGAAGGAACGCCCCAACAAGTCCTGGCCGGGCGTACTTCTACAGTCGCAGTTTTAAGTTGCTCTTCACTCAGATAATTTATTCCCCATACTTCGTTGGCATACTCCCTTAACCCGCTTTGTCTAGCTTGAAACTCCAAGGTGCCTCGGTTGAGCGTGCTTTGATTGAACATCGCAGTGATGTGTGGCTTTGCTCTATCGCTTACTCGGTTGATTAATCGTTGTCGGTGTTTCCCCAGCTGACGTAAAGCAATGTCAACCAGCTCTGCTTTCTTTGTATGCATTTTAAAAGCAAGCTCGTGATAGGCGGTCGAATTCAACTTGTTAATTAGGTCATCAATTCGAGCTGGTCCTTGATGACGAACGCAGTTTTCGAGATTACTAGGGGAGGTATACGATTCTTGACATAAAGGTTGGTGCAAATTTGTATCAACAGAAACATGGCCCAGAGATTTCAAAAGCTCGAGATCGATTCGTGCCATTTGCTTAGATAGTTGTCTGTCATATGCAGAGGCTAGCCGGCGATATTCGGTATCGGCTTGTAGGAGTAGGTGATCGACATACATAGAAGCGCTGTGCTTTACATGATCGTCATATTTATTGAGTAGTGTAATCGCGTCTTCTTTTTTGTGGTGAAACCGAGCAAATTCTGATGAGTGGTTAGCGAATACGTAGTGTGTTTGTTGCTCAAACTCTTCAATTTTCTGTTTGGCCGCGAAGTACTTCATATCACTCGACAACAGGTTTAACTCATCACCCACTAGCGGAACGATGGAAAAAACAGAAGCGGCTTTATCAAGGCGGGTAGAGGATTCCTGAGAGAATGTACTCACTATATTGTCGAGCCAAAATCCTACTGCGACTGCATCTCCAACTGGCCCTAGAACTTCCAACGTAGAAGATCCCGCTTTACCGAGGCGGTTGAATAGACTTTGTTCGCTAAGTGGGCTTTCAAAAGTTTGTGGGACGCTCTCGAGTGCTTGCTCTGTTTGTGGCCAAGCTGCTGAGAAAGAGCTCGCATGAGCATCATGCTCGAGTTCACCTAGTGCAATCCCGAACTGTGGCTCTGCATAAACTTCGTTTCGAGCCCATGAGGTTATGCGATTTTGGTTAATTGCGTCTAATGATTGAGTATCTTGGAAGCCGTCACTAAGACAAAATGCGACGGATATGGGGCTATATATAATGGCAGCGAACCGCCATAAATGGATTTTCTTGGTCATATTTAGATAGTGGCTTTCTTTGGTGGTTGGGAGGAAAAGCACTTCTCGAACAGTGTTCACTGACGGCAGAGGGAACCCGCCCAGAACTGGCTTTGAATCAGTGCTTTGTCCTACTTTGGGATATGGAAGCAGCAAGAAAGCTCGCCAACAGAGTGGTGAGCTTAGTGCAGAGATATGGCTGTGTTTTTAGTGTTGTATTGGAGTAACCATTAGCTGGGCATCGTGATAACCGAGTCGATCTAGCGCTTCAGGATCGAAATCGGTTACGACGGTTATATCGCCCGCATAGTAGGTTTTGTGGTTGGTTAATATGTTCACGACATCAAATGAATCAACAGAGTGCTCAGCACCGATATCGATCATTCCAGAGTATTGTGACTCGGCACTAAACTGACCAGAAACATAAGAGTAGAAGGGGCGAACACTCGCGCCAGCGGCATATTGCATGCTGCTCAGGCCATATTCGTTGATTGCCCAACTCCAGTCCCACCATTTCATCTCACCGGGAATGTAACGGTGGTCCCATTGGTAGCGGATATTGGCATGCTCTTCGCTGTTTGTGCCCATGGTAAATGTGTGTGAAACGGTTGGACGGTTAGTCGGGTGTGAAACTAACGCATTACCACTATAACGAAGAAAGCCTGTGAAGTTTACGTCGTAACTCATATTAGCTTTGATGCGATAAGGGTAAGAGATAGTAGAGCGCAAGAACTCAACTCTAAATGGTAATACTGAACGAGCGGGTACCGTTAAGATAGCTTGAAGGTCACTCGCCTCAGAACGCTGACCACTATTGATATCAGAGAAATTCTGGCCATTTTCTAACACCACTCGAACATCGGTTTTTCCTGCTTGAGGCCAGTTAAAGTCCTCGTCCATCAAGACAACATCTGCTAGGTCAAAACGATTGGTCTTATTCCAGTGCGTTGATTGTAAGAAATGAAGATCGACGATGATCTGCTTCGGCTGATCTGTCTCGTTGATTGCATAAGCGGAAAGGGTGTTGATCAGCTCTTGGTCTGTTTCTTTAACGTTGCCGTATGAGAACCCCTGAGAATCAAGTGTGTAGGAGAAGTTATCGACTGTAATCGTCGTTTTCTCATTGCAACGGTCACCTGAACAGCTTCCATTACTATTCCCTTTAATTTCCCAACCGCTGTGAACTTGATTGATCCCCATATCTTGACCAACGTAGCGCCCGTTATCGCCGCCTACCCATGCGTAACCAAGATTGTTTGCTAGGTATGCTAATGGTCTAACGAAGTTTGCATCGTCGTTGACTAAGGCTCTCTGTACTTCGAGGTTACTGTTTTCCTGGATAGCTTGTGCTTCATAGTATGGTAAGCCCGCTTCAGGTTTATTAGGGTAACACCAGGTTTTGTCATTTGGCTGACCATGCTTAATAAGGCCGTGGTAGCCAGAGCCCATGATCACCCAATCATCTCGAAGGCCGATGATATCCCAAACGTTCATACGAGAGACAAGAGCCGCTTTGTGCTCTTGTGCTTCTGAGTAAGTAATTGGGCGATAGTCATGACGACAACTATCCTCGCCAAGGTTGTCTAACACGACTTGGTCTGAGTAGATCTTTGCGTTAACGGAATAAGGCGTTAACGATATGGCAGCGCTAATTAGTACAGTTTTACTGACGTTGAACATGAATGAGTTCCTAATGGCCATTGTTTGGCTATTTTTATTAGATTCTATTTTTAGTTTTGTTTTATATATGGTGTGAAGCCGAGGGCTCCTAGCGGCGTGTACTCTGTCACATAAAAGGATCGCAAAAATACTGAAATGAATTGAAAATAAATCCACATCTATTTCAGACACTTATGTTGTTCGAGTGGCGTTTGATAAAGCTTTTTCTTTTTGTGTTATATTTTGATGAGTAAATAGGTTGGATTAGAAAGTGACGAGCGTGGAGTACTCTAGATATTGAAGGGAGAGAGTTTTACTTTGGAGTATCACTGGCATAAAAAAATGCAGCGACAACCCTAGGGTTGTCGCTGCATTTTCATCTATTTGATTACTCTAGTTAGAGCTTTATCGGTAACCAGACAGTCATCTGTTATGCATCACCAGGCTTCTCACGTTTGCTATTCCAACCCATAAAGTTGTAGATGTTGTACCTCGCAAAACCGATTTGCTCGTGCAGTGCGAAGTCTGTTACCGCAAAGTTGTACCACAAAGGAAGCCACGAAATCTGAGCCGCCATGTAATCGGATCTAACCGGAATTACCTCTAGTCCGAAGTGGTTGAAATAGAGCTCACTGCGGCGAATGTGCAGGCCAGATGAAACCAGAATAATGTTGTCGAATTGGTGGTGCTTCATCAAGTCGCTGGTTAGCTGTGCATTTTTCCATGTATTCACGCTGTTTGGCTCTTGGATGATGTCAGCTTTTGGTACGCCAAGTCTCAGCAATTGTTGTTCGTAAATTTCCGCTTCTGTTACGCCATTGCCTTGTGCATCGCCACCACTGATGATTACTTTACACTTAGTGTCCGATTTTGCACAATCTTTATATTGGCTTGCCGTTTCACTGATTCGACCATAAGAGAAAAAGGCTGGTTCGAACTCTTGTGTACTTTTAATTAGCTGCGTTCCTGCACCCAGAAGAACAATCGCATTATTATCCGACCATTGGTTCTCAGACTTACTTTCGTAATTCGCTTGTAGGTCGTCTAATAAATAGCGAGGGATAAAACCTGAACCAATCAACACAAATGACGATATAAGAACAAGAGACAAAAAAGTGGAAGTTGCTCGCCATTGAAGTAAGCGTGTTATGAAAACGAAGAGTAGAAGAAGTAAAAGTATAATAAAGCTCATGGTGATCCCGTTACCGAACTGGTGTCAATTTGATGCAGCATATTGAGGTGTTGCATCATATATCAATCATGATGATACTTCATAGTTAACTCATTGTATTATTGAACAAATGCACGATTTATTGTGATTAAATACGATAACTAATCGGAGCACGAGTAAAAGCGCTTCATTATTACTCAATAACCCCTGTTAAAATATAGGTATACAAACCGAGGGTATTATTTAAACCCTATTTCGTGTTATTTAAACTCTGTTTCGTGTTATCTAAATCAGTTACTTTCGCTTGCCTTAAATCACTACCCATCATTTATCGACTCAAATTTTCAAAGTAATTCTGAACAAACTTAATAAACATTTGATGTTTTTTAGCAGGGTAAATGACTTGCGGATAGAACAGATAAATACTGTTACCTTGTTGTAGACACTCGTCAGGTAATACACGCTCTAACTCACCACGCTCTACTTCTTTGTCAACGTAATAACTCGCGATACGAATAATGCCGCTTCCTACCATGGCTTGTTGCTTGAGTAAGTGATTGTCATTGCTTGAGAGCCAGCCTGACACATCGATATTCGCCGATTTTAAAGGCCACTCGGTTTGATGCAGTGTTGCTAAACACTGGTGACTATTTAAGTCGCTTACACTGGTGGGACGACCAAATTGATCAAGATAACTGGGAGTCGCAACCAAGTCGTGTTGGTAGGTAATCAATCGTTTCGCGATCATGTTATCTGGCGGGGTATTGGTGGCACGAAAAGCGATGTCGATATCATCTTGGTTGAGATTAAAGTTGGTGTAACTGCTGTTAATCTCAAAGCGAACCTCCGGGTATTGTTGTCTAAACTGCTGGCAGATATCGAACAGGAACACCTCTGTAAACATCTTTGGTGCCGTAAGGCGTAACGTGCCTTTGACGATGTCGTGTTGCTCTGAAACGCTGCGCTCAAGCTGCAATACTTGAGAGCGAATGGTTAAGCCTTGTTGTAGTGCGCGTTCGCCTTCTTGGGTTAGTCGAACGCTGCGGGTGGTTCTTACAAGAAGAGGGCACTGTAAGTCGCCTTCTAGTCGTTTGATTTGCTCTGAAAGATAGCTCTTGGATATACCAAGCTTTTCCGCGGCCTTGGTAAAGTTAAGTTGCTGAGCAAGTTCTACAAATAGGATCAATCGTTCTATTCTCTTGTGCTCGTTCATTCGTGTATTCCTTCAAAACTGCCTATTTATATTGTTCGCTATACCAAACAATCATTTCGTAACTAGCATATTCTGTTTTTTAAAAAGAACAATATGATAGAGGCATATTTATTGGCATCAAACCTTCTAAGCGAGCTCAGGTATGACGAACAGCATTGATTCAACAAACAAAAACGATAATCAAAAGAACATCCCACTATCAAACCATCTAGAGGGTGTTGGGCAAATCGCCTATGGATGCATGGGGCTTGGAGGTGGCTGGAACGAGAACCCGGTAACGGCTGAAGATGTAGCGCAAACACGTAGCGTAATCGACACCGCACTGGCGTCGGGTATCAACTTGTTTGACCATGCTGATATTTATACTTTCAGTAAAGCAGAGCAAGCCTTTGGTCAAGCGTTACAACAAGCACCTGAACTGCGTGACCAGATGTTCATTCAATCCAAGTGTGGCATTCGCTTTGAAGATGAAGGCAACGTTGGTCGTTATGACTTCTCGGCAGATTGGGTTGGGCAATCAGTAGAGGGCATTCTGAACCGTCTGAATACAGAAAAGCTCGACGTGTTGCTTTTACATCGCCCTGATCCGCTGATGGAGTTGGATGAGCTGGCAAGAACGCTTGAGAATCTGAAAGTACAGGGCAAGGTAGATTTCTTTGGTGTGTCTAACATGAACAGTCACCAAATCCAGTATCTACAGTCGGCGCTCGGTCAGCCGATTGTCGCGAATCAAATTGAAATGAGCTTGGCAAAGCTTGATTGGCTTAATGACGGTGTGATGATTAACTCGCAAGGGCATCATCAATCTGATTTTGCTGCAGGCACGCTTGAGCATTGCCAAATGAAGGGCATTCAATTGCAAGCTTGGGGCTGTTTGGCACAAGGTCGTTTTGCAAAGCAAGGCTTGTATTCAGAACACGAGAACGTGAAAAAGACCGCGCATTATGTCGCGCAGTTAGCGAATCAATATGGCGTAGAAAGTGAAGCGATTGTGTTGGCGTTTTTACTTCGTCACCCTGCTGGTATTCAGCCTGTCATCGGCACCACTAATCTAGAGCGAATCAAGGCGTCTTCGGTTGCGACTCAGATTAATCTCACTCGTGAAGAGTGGTACAACTTATATGTGTACTCACGTGGTCAGGCGTTGCCATAGGGGATGAACATGTTGAATCAAAAAATAGTACAGCAACTTGTGTACAGTGCACTCGATATAGCAGGGCACAACGACCAGTCCATCGCTGTGAGCGTATGTGATACACATGGTGAACTGTTGGCGTTCTCTCGAATGGACAACGTAAGCGTGCAAGCGGGTTTGTTAGCTCAGAATAAGGCTTATACCTCTGCTAGAGACAGACAAACGAGTGGTAATTTGGGCGCTTGGGCAAGAGAAACAGGGAAAGACCTCAGTTACTGGACCGATTCAAAGATCACTGGCTTCAAAGGCGGTGTTCCAATTGAACATCAAGGGCTGGTGATTGGGGCTATTGGGATCAGCGGATTAAGTGAAGAGGACGATGAAGCATTAGCCGAGAAAGTGATTCGATTAGTGCTTTAAGTACTACCGTTTAGAAAGTGGCTCTGATAAACGACAGACAATAAAAAACCGATGCATGTGCATCGGTTTTTTTGTTAGTCGAGCGGTTTGATTCAGAATTAAGCGTTCGCTTGTTCCAAATCTTGTTGCTTGTCTTTCTTACCTAATAGACGGCTTGTGATTGTACCGGCTGTCATTGCACCAGATACGTTAAGCGCTGTACGAGCCATATCGATAAGTGGTTCGATAGAGATAAGCAGTGCTGCAATCGTTACTGGCAGCCCCATGGCTGGCAGTACGATAAGTGCTGCGAACGTTGCACCACCACCTACACCTGCGATACCGAAAGAGCTCACTGTAATGATTGCAATCAGAGACAGAATGAAGTTGATGTCCATAGGGTCGATGCCAACCGTAGGTGCAACCATCACTGCTAGCATTGCAGGGTAGATACCCGCACAACCGTTTTGACCAATTGTTGCACCAAAAGAAGCAGATAGGTTAGCAATTGCTGGTGGCACGTTTAGCTTCGTGATTTGAGCTTCAACGTTCAGTGGAATCGTTGCTGCAGAACTACGCGAAGTGAAAGCGAACGTTAGAACAGGCCAGATTTTTTGGAAGTACTCTTTTGGGTTTACGCCAACAAAAGAAACCAACACACCGTGAACAACGAACATCAGCAGAATTGCTACGTAAGAGGCCACGATGAAACCTAGTAGGCTTAAAATGTCAGAAGCGCTTGAGGTTGCCACTACTTTCGCCATTAACGCTGCGATGCCGTATGGCGTTAGTGCCATGATCATCTTAACTAAGCGCATCACGATAGATTGAGCCGCTTCAACGAACGTACGAATTGGAGATTCTAGCTCTTCTTTCTCTGCCATTACTTTACGTGCAGCAATACCCGTTAGCACACCAAAGATAACAACCGCGATGATAGACGTAGAGCGAGCGCCCGTTAGGTCTGCAAATGGGTTGGTTGGAATGAAGCTAACCAGCATTTGTGGAATCGTTAAGTCAGAAACAGTACCAATGCGGCTTTCTAGCGTTGCGATACGCGCTGTTTCGCGAGCACCTTCTGTTAAACCTTCTGCAGATAGGCCAAATGCCTGAGTTACTACAATACCGACAATCGCAGAAATCGCTGTGGTTGCTAGCAATACAGAGATCGTGATGCCAGAGATTTTGCCCAGTGAACCGCCTTTTTCAAGCTTCACTACCGCAGCAATCATTGAAACTAATACTAATGGCATGATCACCATTTTCAG
This sequence comes from Vibrionales bacterium SWAT-3, assembly GCA_000169995.1. Lineage (GTDB taxonomy): Bacteria > Pseudomonadota > Gammaproteobacteria > Enterobacterales > Vibrionaceae > Vibrio. The sequence continues at coordinate 86,730 of AAZW01000006.1, forward strand.
TAGGCCAACGTAACCACGACCAACAATGTTTACCCAGTCTAGCGTTTCTTTAATAATAGGGTTGCCTTCACCAAATAGCAGCTGAAGACCTAGGCCGAAAGCACTACCAAAAACTAAACCTAATAGAACTAAGCGCGATAACGTGTTTTCTTTTTTCTGCTGTCCGTAGAGAAAGAAGAGGATACCAGTGAATACCGCTAAGGCAGCGATAGCTGAAAATGACATTTGTTTTCCTTATGAATTTCTTTAAATCGATAGGGCGCTTAGATATATGGGCGCAAATACTGTTAGCTACAGTAGCGACCTGTAACAAAACGTAAAATAAGGAAAAGTAATTAAATAGAACGATAGGTAATATCCACTGAATAGAATGAGTGGATATCCAACATTGTGGTGAATAGATGAGCTTTTTAGCGATATTTTGCCAATAAATTAAGCATGTCGCTTGACGAGTAAATTTCGATGTTTTGGAAATTATTTTCGAACAATCGGAACAACATGGCTTGTGCAACGTCTTTTGACTGAATTGGGCGCAGGTTTTTGAATTTGCCAAACATAAATGGCGACAGCAGAGGAAAGATGCTCTGTAGCAGTTTTTCATCGACTCTTGGTTCTTCTCGTTCACCCACCAGTGGCCCGGGGCGTGCAATGAACAGTTGCTTAAAACCGATACGCTTTAAGTTCTGCTCCATTTGACCTTTGCATTTGAGGTAGTGCGAATAGGAATCAACGGACGCGCCGTAACTAGACACAACCGCAACGCGTTGGACCCCAAGAAACTTCATCGACTGAGCCACGTGGCTGACCAACTCTACATCGACTTTACGCAACGCTTCTTTCGAACCTGCCTTTTTCTTGGTGGTACCTAAACAGATAACCCCAAGATTGGGTGTGGCTTGGGTATCGTCCCAACTGGTGACTTGCAAGTCACTGTGAATCAGCGTGTGGAGTTTTTCTGAGTGGAACTGTGAATCGAGTGCTCTTCGGGACAAAGCGTAAATGTGCTCTATTGCAGGCTCGTTGATAAGCAGGCTCATCACATGACGACCAATTAGCCCAGTAGCACCAGCCACTATGATTGATGTCTTATCTCCAGAAATGCTCATAACTATCCCTAACGTTTACGTAAGTCACTGTTTCAATCTAAACCTTCTTGTTCAATGACGAAAACTTGTTCGCTTTTAATGTGAAGGCACGTGCAAATTAGATACGAGCGATAGGCGTTCGCTATAGGAAAGTTGTGTCGTGGAAACAAGAAAGCCCGCGTATACGGGCTTAAAGAGATCAGGCAACATAATGAACGTAATAGATTTTTAAGTTAAGAGGTTAACACCCGTCATAGAATTTATTGATTGTTAGATCGCCAATATTGATGAGCTGAGTTTGATCTAATGTGTAAGATCGCGTGAATTGAACAAAACAGTTATAGCCCCTTAATTCACTAAATTGCCTTTCTCTGCCCGTGTAGACTATAAGGGCGCGAATATACTTTGTTAATCTGATGTAAAAAGAACTTTTTCCCTGTAATCTTTATTCCATGCGGCTTGGTTCATCTTTCTTGGTACAGACAAGTTACCCTCTGATTTTCTAAATAGGTTCTGCACAAAGCGACGACAACAAGCCATATTCAACGCTGAATCCCCAGCGTAAATTCGCTGCTCGTCTTCTTTGAAAATTACGTCCAACGCCCAGTGCTGCTGATTCTCAATATGCCAATGCTTTCTTGTTGCCTTTGAGGCTAACTCTAAAGATAAATGGTCTGTGCAAATATAGTACGAGGTTTCATAACTTCCTTTCCCTTTGACACTCCTATCTCTTACCACTGCAACAATGCTTTTTACGAGACACCACTTCTGTCTGAGTGCTTCGCTGAAGGCTGCAGGAAGCACGTAAACCTCACGAACCTCTTTTCTACCATGCCCTTTCTCTTCCGTGATGTATGATTCCTGTTTATCTTCAGGCAAAGCCCAATAGTCTTGGAATTGCACATCAATTTCTGCTAATAAACTTGGTTGATTCAGTTTAACTTGTACTAGGATATCTCCACCTTTATCAACTACTTTATTCAGTGTTTCAACCTGACAATGCAGGGCATCAGCAGTTAATAAACATCCTTTGATATCTAAAGCGTCTAGCATGTTTCTTATTGCTAGCAGCTCCATACCTTTGCCGTCACAAGGTTGGTGTGTGAGAGTCAAACCCTCGTCTACATCAAATGCCGAAACCATATAGAGGGGGTGCTGTTGTTTGCTTGCTTTTGCCCCTTTTAGAACCTTCCCATCAACACTGATTATAGGCTGAGCATGCTTCTCTCTGTGCAAATTGACCCAGCCCACCATAGCTTCCAATAGCGTCTCTGGCACAACGGATCTCATGATCGCAGCTATATTATGTCGAGTGGGAAGACCATTTTCGTAGGGGAAATACTCACGTAACCACTCGATATTTCCTTCACCGAAATCCTTAATCTCTGTCCATTTATTTTGACCACAAATCATGGCTGTTATGACCACGAAAGCGACTTCCATAACAGGATAAACTTGATTGATGTGCGAACGGGTATCTTTCACTTTTTTAAGTTGCTCAATGATAATCATGTGCGAATTTCTCATGTTTTTTTACTTCATGATCAGATCGTGATTATCTAAAAAAGTTCCCTGTAAAATAAATCCATTATTTTCAATGGTTAAAGTTCGATCCCGCCCTTTGTAGACTATAAGGGTTGGGTTGAATTTCGGTCCATAGCTGAGCAACTGATAGTCATCAGTCTGCATCGCGTTTTTGATATTGTCTGAATCTAATGCAATATCGCCCCATCGAATCCATATATCTTGGTCCGGCAATTGCGCGAGCTTTTCATTCTCTAAACCTTCAATGGTTGCTTTGCCCATGACAATTTCATTGGTTGCGTTGAAGGCTCCAATGAACCCATCGAGAGTGGCTATGGTTGCGTCAGACTTGATGTTCAAAAAGCGCGGTGCTGCTGCCACAGCGATAATGCCTAAAACAGCGATTACGGCGACTAACTCGATTAATGTAAAGCCTTTGTTCTTCATAAATCCCCTAATGATTAATGGGGTGATACTAACAACTAGGATTCGAGAGTAAATAAACCCTAGTCACTTATAAGCTTATGAAATGTAAGGCTAAGTTTACGGAGTGTGACAAGTGAGCCAATGCTTGGTTTTTGGCTCGCGGAATGGCTTTAAAATGAACTGATTGTCTAACTATTGAGATTTTATTGAACCAATAAAATCTTGTGTTGATATGATTTAAAAACTCAAAACCCCAAAAATAACAAAGCCCGTTGGGCGACGGGCTTGTTACTTTCTTCGCAAAATTAGGTGAAGGACAGTGGGATTTTCCTTACCTTTTTGCTTGCTTTCTTACCTGATTTATTTGGTTTTCTTTTGCTTGAGTTTGGAATCATCGCACCTCCTAAATCATTTTTCTGAGCTTTACTTTTTTCAACCGGTTGTGTTGCTTGGTGTTGCATTTTGTAGCTAACAGCGTGGGTGTTCACTGTATGGGTACTTATCAATGGAGAGATTAACAAGTACATTATATAAAGCATAAAGGGTGCCAAAACGTAAGTTATTGATTCTTCGTTGTCATGGCAAACGAAGTACAATCTGTTAGTCTTTTTGATTCTCAATTTGAGAAAAAGTGGTTTTGAATTGCTTAAATTAAGAACACTCTCTGCGGTTTCTGTTACTTAAGCATAGATACAGCTTTGCTTAACACGTAAACTGGGTCGTAATTCACATAGACCAAGGACGTGCTATGAACCTCAAGCTTGATACTCTCGCTCCCACTCAGATTTATCACCTGATGACACAAACCGTCGTTCCTCGTCCGATTGCGTGGGCATTGACGGAATCTTCAGAACAAGAGTATAATCTAGCGCCTTTCTCTTATTTCACGCCTGTTTCCAGCAATCCGCCGCTACTGATGTTATCGGCCGGGAAGAAGCCATCGGGCGAAATCAAAGACACCACTCGTAATGCCCTTGAAACCGGTAAGTTGGTCATTCATATTGCGTCAGCCAGTTCTGCCGAGGTGATGACGGCGACAGCAGCCACGCTCGCTCATGGTGACTCTGAAGTCACCGCGAATAATATTGAGCTGGTTGAGTTTGAAGGTTTTTCTTTACCTAGAGTGAAGGAGTGCGCTGTGGCTTTTGGTTGCACATTGTATGAAGTGAAAGAAGTCGGTGAAGTACCGCAAAGCCTTGTCTTCGCTCAAGTTGAACAGGTGTATATCTCTGAAGGTGTGATCGATAAAGAGAGCGAACGCTTGAAGATTGATGCACTAGCACTTGATCCTTTATCTCGACTAGGTGGAGGCGAATACGCCACCCTATCCAATGTGTTCTCAGTGACTCGTCCTAAGTAAGCGTTATTCAATTGAGCTTCAACCGGATAATAACGCTAAACCCCATTCTGTAATCTAAGTAGCAATAATTTTATGTTAGATACCAAATACTCACAGCAAATCCAACACCGTATTGATCAAAAAACTAAGCCGCTTGGGGCATTGGGTTTACTCGAAAAAGTTGCCTTTCAATTAGCATTAATTCAGAGCCAAGGACAAGAGTCGGCGGTCGAAAATATCGAATTGAACAAGCCGAGCATCATTATATTCGCAGGTGATCATGGCATCGCTGACGAAGGTGTGAGTATTGCGCCAAGTGCTGTCACGCAGCAGATGGTATTGAACTTCTTAAACGGCGGTGCTGCGATTAACTGTTTTTGTGCTGTGAACAATATCGACATTACGGTAGTCGACACGGGCATCCTATTGCCAGTTGAAGCTGATTCTTCAATGCTAGTGTCACAACGTTTGGGCACACGAACCAATAACTTTGCCAACGAAGCAGCAATGAGTTTAGAAACGGTAGAACGTGGTATTGAACTGGGCGCGGAGCTTGTATCTAGAACCATTTCGAATGGCACGAACATTGTCATGCTCGGTGAGATGGGTATCGGCAACACCAGCAGCGCGTCAGCGATTTTAAGCGCACTAGCAAAGCGAACTGCGGCAGAGTGTGTGGGTTTAGGTACAGGCATTAATCACGAACAACTTGCACGTAAATTGGCGCTTGTTGAACAAGGTGTTGCGCGCTGTAAAGGACTCGATCCGAAATCGGTTTTGGCTCAAGTCGGTGGTTACGAGATCGTGCAAATGGTCGGTGGTTTCCTTGGTGCTTACCACAACAGAACACCAGTATTAGTCGATGGTTTTATCGTGTCAGTCGCTGCGTATGTCGCGACCTTAATTGAGCCGAATTGCCGTGACTACATGATCTTCGCACATCGCTCTGAAGAGTCAGGGCATAAAATCCTACTACAACTGCTCGACGCTGAACCGTTACTTGACCTTGGCTTGAGATTAGGCGAGGGCACGGGCGCAGCTTTAGCTATGCCAATCATCCGAGCGGCGGCTGAGTTTTACAACAATATGGCGAGTTTTGAGAGCGCTGGAGTCACGGTTTAATGAGTGATACGCCACAAAGATCGTTAAAAGATCGCGCTACTTATCAATGGGAGCTTTTTTCGTTGGCTATGGGCTTCTTTTCCCGTTTGCCAATGCCAAAGAGTACGCCCTATTCAGAAGAGCGCATGAATCGTTCTGGTCGTTACTTCTCAACGGTCGGTTTGTTGCTTGGCGCCTTGTGCGGCGGTTTGTTCCTGTTGCTTGATACTGTGTTACCAAGCTCGATTGCCATCTTTTTGATGATGAGTTTTAGTTTGATGCTCACCGGTGCTTTCCATGAAGATGGCTTAACTGACATGGCGGATGGTATTGGTGGTGGCATGACATTGGAACGTCGCTTAACCATCATGAAAGACAGCCGAATTGGTACATACGGTGCGTCTGCGCTGATCATGGCGTTGCTTGGTAAGTGGGCTCTGCTCAATGAACTCGTAAGTATGACTGGATTGTTTATGGTCATCGTGACGAGTTACACCTTTAGCCGTGCGATTGCTGCATCCCTTATTTATGACATGCCTTACGTCAGCGATTTAGACACAAGCAAGAGTAAGCCTTTAGCCAACAAACAAACCAAGGGTGAACTTGTCTTCCTTATGTTAGTTGGTCTGTTACCAAGCTTGTGGTTTGGGTTAGCGTTTACGTGTGTTTTAGCTGTGATTGCTTACCTGTTTAGAGTGGGCTTCAAAAAGTGGTTAATCGTAAGAATTGGTGGCTTTACTGGTGACTGTTTGGGCGCGGCTCAACAGTTGATGGAACTGCTGATTTACGTTGTGTTTACCGCTGCGTTTTATAACGGCTTTATGTAACTCATTCAGGATTTTAGAGGCAACACATGACAACGAATAATCAAGCGTATCAGAGTCATCGACATCTTGTTTTAGGTGGCGCGCGCTCAGGTAAGTCGAGTTTTGCAGAACAACAAGCATTATGTGCAATTGAAGCATGTTCAAATGGGCGTTTGCATTACATTGCGACTGCGACCTATTTAGACGATGAAATGCGCGAGCGAATCGCTCATCATCAAGATCGTCGTGGTAAAGAGTGGATTGAGCATGAAGTACCCGTCGAATTAGCCGAAAAATTGCAGTCTTTTGAGAAAGAAGATGTGGTGCTGATTGACTGCCTAACATTGTGGTTGAACAGCATCATCTTTGAACTGGGTGACGACGCAACCAATAAACAGGTTGAAGCCATGGTTGAAGCATTGGTCAAAAGCGTCGAGCAAAGCCAAGCGCAAATTATCATGGTCTCTAACGAAGTGGGTTTAGGTGTTGTTCCTCTGGGTAAAGTGTCGCGCTTATTTGTAGACAATGCTGGGAGAATGAACCAAGCGCTCGCTCAAGTTGTCGAACGAGTTACGTTGATAGCCGCGGGATTACCGTTGAATTTAAAACCCTCAAATCATTCGTTTGATGCTCAAGGCTAGGTCTCATACATGGTCAATGGAACAACCAAAAATATCTATTTGCTAAGGCACGGCAAGGTTGAAGGGAAAGCTGCACTAAACGGTGTATCTGACGTGTTAGTCAATCCAGAACTTCAACAGCAAATATGTGACGCCTTGGCGCAACACGGTGTGGCTTGTGATGGTGTGATTACCTCGCCATTAAGGCGCTGCAGCGACCTAGCAAATTTATATGCAGAGCGCATGTCGGTGCCTTTGTCGATTGCACCAGAATTTCAAGAAATGAACTTTGGTGAGGTGGACGGCATCGCGTTTGATGAGCTTGAAGATAAGTGGGCGATGCTAGACACCTTTTGGCAAGACCCGGCAAATCATCAACTGACTGGAGCCGAAAGTTTACAGAGCTTCCACGACAGAGTAACTCAAGCTTGGTCGCAACTTTTGAATAACTCAAGTGACAATCTATTGATGGTTACTCATGGTGGCGTAATTCGAATGCTATTGGCGCATTGCCTTGATATTGATTGGAAAAATCCGAGCTTGTACTCGAAGCTATCGATCGAGAATGCCTCGATAACCCATATTCAAGTCACTCAGTTTGCGCAGAGCTTTATCAGCGTCAAAGCGATAGGCCTGCCTGTTCTCTGAGTGTCCAAAAACACAGTTTAAGAATTAACAATCTTAGAAGTATTAAAAGTAATTAGAAGTATAAAGCGGCGTTAACAGTCGCTATACCAGATTGGTATTACTACCTACGTGAAAGGAATTTAGTCATGACAACACCGAGTTGGGATCTAAGCATTGCTTATCGTGATCTTGATGATGCAAAAATTGAGCAGGACATTGAACTCATTCAACAGTGTATCGAACTCTTGTACCTGCATGTTGAAAAGCGTCACATCATTCTGGCAATGCAAAACGCAATCCAGACCTCAGAAGCGGCAGGCACGCTACTGAGCACAATTAACACCTTTGCTAACTGTCACGCTTCAGTAGACGCGACCCACACAGAAGCGAAAGCGTTGCTTGGCCGTGTTGCAAAGCTTAACTCTGAAATGTCTCAAGCGTTTAGCCCTTATGAAGATACGCTGATTCATGCTGAACCCGAGTTTATTGATGCGGTTTTAGAACACGAGAGTGCAGATGTTGCAGGCCAACGCTTTGCGATTGAAAGCTCACGTAAGTTATCAAGTAGCCGTCTCAGTGTTGCTGAAGAGCAGCTTTTAGCAGCGATGAAAGTGGATGGCCGTGATGCGTGGGGTCGTTTATACGACAATTTAACTGGCTCTTTGAAACTATCCCTAAAACTGGACGGTGAAGAAGAAGTTCTCGGTTTTTCGCAAGCGGCGAGTTTGTTGTACGGCAGCGAATTCGACAAACAAGAGCCTGCATGGCGCGCGGTTCAAGGCGCAATGAAGACACACCAAGAGTCATTTGCTTCGATTCTAAATGCGCTTGCAGGTTGGCGCCTGACTGAAAACAAAAAGCGCTCGAAAATCGCAGATGTACATTTCTTAGATCCAAGCTTGCACGGCAGCCGAATTGTGCCTGAAACGCTAGACACTATGATGTCTGTCGCTAAAGCGAATCGGGAGGTGGGTCAGAAAGCGGGGCTGCTAATGGCAAAAGTTCACGGCTTAGATGAGTTGAAGCCTTGGAACCAATTAGCTGCAATGCCGCCATTGGGTGACGCTGAATCTAAGGTTTATCTTTTTGATGAAGCGATTGAGGTGATTAAAACTGCTTTTGCTGAAGTGAATCCAGAGATGGCTGATTTTGTCGCTTTAATGGTCGAGAATGGTTGGATTGATGCCGCGCCATCAGCCAACAAACGCTTAGGCGCGTACTGCACAAAGTTTGCTGCGACACGCACACCGCTAGTATTTATGACATGGAGTGGCAGCCGCTCTGATTTAATGACACTGGCACACGAGCTTGGTCATGCGTTCCACAACTGGGTAATGAAAGATATGCCGTTGTGTAAGACACGTTACCCAATGACGCTTGCTGAAACCGCCTCAATCTTTGCTGAAAACATCGTGCGAGATTACTTACTTAAACAAGCAAAAACTCGTAATGAGAAACTTGAGATGTTGTGGGAGGAATTATCAACTGCCTTAGTTCTGATGATTAATACTCCAGTGCGTTTTGAGTTCGAAAAAGCGTTCTATGAGCAGCGTGAAAAAGGTGAACTGACGGCTCAACAACTGTGTGACCTGATGGAGAGCACTTGGAAAGAGTGGTACGGCGATGCAATGACTGAGGCCGACCCTTACTTCTGGGCGAGTAAATTACACTTCAGTATTTCTCAGGTGAGTTTCTACAACTACCCATACTTGTTCGGTTATCTGTTCAGCAAAGGTGTTTATGCGCAACGTGATGCGAAGGGCGAACAGTTCTATAGCGACTATGTGTCTTTGTTGCGAGATACGGGCAGCATGATGGCGGAAGAAGTGGTTCAAAAACATCTTGGAATGGACCTGACTAAAGCCGATTTTTGGCAACAAAGCATCGACATGGTCAAAGTTCAGATCGATGAATTTGAAAGATTGCTCGATCAGGAAGATTAATTGATCTCAATCTGTTCATAGCAGGTAAGAGCTGTGTTAGCTTACGTGGCTCTTATCTTGCTGAAAGAACTTGATACAACCAAAAGTTGCTTTAAATAGAGAAAGTTATTTGGCACAGGCCTCGGTTTGTTAATAAGCAGGAAATATAAAATATATGGGTAGTATTTGTGAGTGATAACGGAGTTTCTATTGATAAGTGCGATCCTAGCAACACAATTTCTATGTACAATTTATTAACATACGGCCGTGCAATTAAGGAGTAACGCATGACGAAGACCCTCTTTCGCCAATCATTTCTTTTTGACAGCCTAGATCTTGAGCAAGAAGTGTTTGCAGGACAGACCGTACTGAGTAACGGTGTTCAAATTAAGCTTCATCAACGTGGCGTGTTGGAAGTGATTCCCGCTGATTACAGTTCTGAAACCAAGAACATTATCTTTTCAAGCGGTGTACACGGCGACGAAACCTCACCAATGGAGCTGATTGATAAGCTCGTTGAGGATATTGAAACAGGCTTTCAGGCAGTGAACGCTAGATGCTTGTTTATCATAGCTCACCCAGAAGCAACCAACGCGCATACCCGTTTTCTTGATGTGAATATGAACCGTCTGTTTGATGAAAAGCAGTACGAGAGCAATCGAGAAGTGGATATCGCCCAGAACTTAAAGTATCTGGTGACAGAGTTTTATAAAGAAACCAAGCCAGAAACACGCTGGCACTTAGATTTGCACTGTGCGATCCGTTTATCTAAGCATTATTCATTTGCAGTGAGCCCTAAGGTTCGCCACGAAGTACGTAGCAAAGAGTTATTCGACTTCATCAACAGTGCTCACGTTGAAGCCGTGTTGCTGTCGAATGCACCTACCAGCACGTTCAGCTGGTACAGCGCTGAAAACTTCGGTGCGCAGGCTCTGACAATGGAACTCGGGCAGGTCGCGAGAATTGGTGAAAACCAACTTGATAAGCTAACTGCTTTTGATTTAGCAATGCGTAATTTAATCGCGGAAGTAGAGCCAGAGCATCTACCCAAGCCAACCATTACTTATCGTGTGAGCCGCACCATTGTTCGTTTACATGATGATTTCGATTTCATGTTCTCAGATTCTGTAGAGAACTTTACTGCCTTTAAGCACGGTGAAGTCTTTGGTCATGATGGTGACAAACCATTGATGGCAAAGAACGAAAACGAAGCGGTGGTGTTCCCTAATCGTAATGTTGCTATCGGTCAACGAGCAGCATTAATGGTGTGTGAAGTGGAAACGCGATTCGACCACGGGCAGTTGGTTTACGATTAATCAGTAGAAGCGATGACAGTTCGTTGAATAACCGCTCAACTGGTTGAAATATCAAGGTTCACATTACGGTGTGAACCTTGAGTTTATTTGGGGATACAGGTAAGGTTACGCGAACAATTTCAAAGTAGCTTGATATGGATTTCCAACAACTTCTTCACCAAAAACAGCGTAAATGGACGCGAGCCATTTATCTGATGGCAGCACTGCTAATCGCGCTGAGTGCTATTTACCTAATGGTTGGCGATCTCTTCATTTCCCCTCTGGGCACCTTGTCCACATTAGAACAAAAACTACTGATTGATTTACGCTTACCTCGATTATTGGCGGCTATTGCCATCGGGGCAGGGCTAGCTGTATCTGGCGCAAGCTTACAAGTCTTGTTAGGTAATGTATTAGCAGAGCCGGGTGTGCTCGGCATTTCTGGCGGTGCAAGTCTCGCCATGGTGATTGTGTTGTTCTTTTTGCCGTTTGCTCCTACCCCTGAACTCTTCATGGTTGCAGCGGTGTTAGGGTCACTCTGTTTCACAGTGATTCTTGTGAGCATGGTAAAAGCAATGCGGCTCACCACGACCAAGCTGCTACTGGTGGGTGTCGCACTAGGTATTCTTTCTGGCGCGATGGTGACATGGGCATTCTACTTCAGTGATGACATGAGCCTTCGTCTGTTGATGTACTGGCTAATGGGTAGCTTAGGCGGCGTGACTTGGTATCAACACTCGCTGACATTAGTGATGATTCCCGTGATTATCTGGTTGTGCCTGCAAGGCAGCAAGCTCGACAAACTGATGATTGGTGAGACCCATGCGGCGCAACTTGGCGTGAATGTGTCTAAGTTGCGTTGGCGCTTAATCTTCGCAGTATCCATTTTGGTAGGCTGTGCAGTGGCGTTGGGTGGTGTGATCAGTTTTGTTGGTTTGGTTGTGCCACATTTACTGCGTTTAGCAATTGGCACCGATAATAAATATCTACTGCCTCTGTCTGCTGTTGCAGGGGCTGCGCTGCTGGTGTTTGCTGATATTTGCGCACGAATATTACTTGATTCTGCAGAATTACCTTTGGGTGTGATGACCACAAGTATCGGTGCGCCTATCTTCATTTGGATGTTAATTAAAAATCATGATTCAAATTAAGAGCCTGAGCGTCGGCGCTCGTTTATTACCCTTATCATTTGAGCTCAAGCCGGGCCAAGTGACTCATGTTATTGGGCCTAATGGCAGCGGTAAAAGTACCTTACTTGAGGCCATTTCGGGTATCGGTGATGATTACAAGGGCAATATCAAGCTTGATGAGCAAGACTTATCAGATCTATCGCTGCAAGACTTGTCACTGCATCGTGCTTATTTGTGTCAAAGCGCAAGACCGGCTTTCAATTTAGAATTGTTCCAATACCTTGCGTTGTCTCTGCCAAGCTCGTCACAAGGGCTTGATACTGAAATCAATGCAGCTTTGAAAGAGATAACCCAGATGCTCGATATTGCGGATAAGCTTCATCGCTCAATCCAAGCTTTGTCAGGTGGTGAGTGGCAGCGCGTTCGATTGGCGGGCATGTGCTTGCAAATTTGGCCGACACTTAACCCATACGCGAAGTTGTTGATTCTCGATGAGCCAGCGGCGCCATTAGACATTGCGCAAGAGGCGTTACTCTATAAGCTCATTGAAAGAGTGGCACAAAAGGGCATCGCGGTGATCATGGCAAACCATGACCTTAACCGTACCCTAAGACACGCCGACCAAGTGCTACTGCTCGACAAAGGCGTTTTACAAGCTTCTGGTACAGCAGCACAAGTACTGACTCCAGAGCAACTTGAGGCTGTATTCAAAACTCAAGTGAAAAGTGTATCAGTGGATGATCAAACTTACCTTATATTTGAGTAAGTGGATCTTGAGTCAACAAACCGTTCAGGAACATTCGGTGTTTTAACATAAGGAGTTTTGTGTGTTTCGATACATTCAACGACGTAGAATTAAAAAGGTGATTAAGCTTCTTTCAGCCAAGATGGTAAAGAGCTATGGAAGTCGTGATTTCTTCTCTATCGGACAAGTTGAAACCAGTTCTAAAGAGCTGAGCAAGCGTCAACAACACATTGCATTGGCTTTGTTTGCTGATCCACAAGATCTTGATACTGAATTGCTGCCCACCATTCAATTGCTGAGAAATGATGTCTCTAACGATTTCTTTGGCGGCGAGGACTACAACGCACGCGATATTCTGAATCTTCTGGGAGGTAGTGGTTGGAAGGGCGGCCGCATGGACGATGATATGTCGCATCGTATGGGCATGAATAGCCGTTACTAAAACCATATCACTTATTTTTCTCTTACTGTTCTCGTTAAAATCGTTATTTTGACGAGAAACTCCTTGTCAAAAATTCTCCACTCTTTAAACCCCACCGATTGGATAAGCCTAAAATTCTATTGACAACCAGTAGCTGATTCAATTCTTTTCTGGGTAAACCTCATGTTTTTCAGATATATAAGTCGCCCTCAGCCTTATGTCACCTTTGTTGAGTATCAATTAGGTTTATTGACTAAATAATCTAAACTTCATCAACCATTCTCAAGTTGAACAATATGCACTCACTTTATTAATGTTCGAGCCAAGTAACGATTAATGAAGTGTGGTCGTCGGTTCATGCAAGAAAGTCAAATCAGCCAGCAGGACAAGACAAGTAACCTGCGGCTTGGCAAATAAAGTCTTTAATTTGGAATGGTTATGAGAATAAAAATCGAGAAAACGGCTTTAGCAATCGCTTTGTCTACAGTCTGTGGTGGTGCGATGGTACACGGTTTTGTGTCACTAAATGATGATGGCAAAATCATAAGCCGTGTTGCTTTGTGTCACTTAGAAGACTCAGAGGAACAGCCGAAGAATATGGATTGTGGCAACATACAGTATGAGCCTCAAAGTGTGGAAGGCTTTGATGGCTTTCCGGAAAATGGACCACCTGATGGGTACATTGCCAGTGCTGAAATAGAAATAGCGAGAAACCTAGATGAGCAAACTTCCGAGCGCTGGCAGAAACGCTCAATCGAAGCGGGCTCCCAAGAGTTTGAGTGGACATTTAAGGCTAACCACGTAGCTGCTGGTTTTGAATACTACATCACGAAAGAAGGTTGGGACCAAAACTCACCATTGGAGCGTGCTTCGTTTGACCTTACACCTTTCTGTGAAGTTGATGGTCATGGAGAGATAACACAAGACAAGGCTACTCACGCTTGTAACGTGCCGGAGCGAGAAGGCTATCACGTGATTTTGGCGGTTTGGGATGTTGGCGATACAGACAAGGCTTTCTATAACGCAATTGATGTTGTGTTTGATGGTGATGACTCTCCTTTACCGGATTGGGAAAAAGCAGGCCAGATAATTCCGACCATGAATTTGAAAGACGGTGATGCGGTATACACACGTGTGTTTGATGGATCTGGTGAAAACCCATCATTGAGTACTCGAGTCGAGGTTGTGAGTAGTGAGTCCGGACAACCAAAGAACTGGTCAAAGACATTAGCGACCAAAGTTAATCAAGAGCACGACGATATTAAGTCTGGCGTATGGAGTAAAAATGGGTTCGATCCAATTTATGGCGTGAACCCTATATACGTAAATAAAGACAGTGGTATCCAGCGCGTCGAGATAGGCTATGATGTTGAGGTGCCTGAACCAGATACATCACTGACTGTTGAAGGGCTAGGGCCTGAATACATCCTTGGCGATGAAGCGACGGTTCTCGATCTTACATTGATTGCCGAAGGTGACGCTCAAGCTGAGCTTACTGTCTATAACCATGGGCGTGAGTCACTAGCGCATTGGAGTGGCCAGGTTGAAGATGAAACCTCTGAATTGGTCACGCTACCGCTATCCAAATCTGAGGCTGGTCACCATATGTTAGTGGTCAGTGTTAAAAACAGTGAAGGTAAGCTAGTCGGTCAGCAAACACTCAATTTCCACTTGGTTGAAGCGGGCACTCCGCCACCACAACATGATTATGTTTACCCTGAAGGATTTGGTAGTTATATCGATGGGGATATCGTCCTATTCGAAGGAGAGGGAGTTTATCAATGTTACGGCCCTTGGGCGGCAGAATGTAACAATGAAGCTTACTTACCAGGTGTCGCTGCCGACCCAAATTGGGTGGAGCAGCAATGGGAAAAGTTGGACTAAGATCTCACTCATCTAGCTGATTTAATTCTCTTTTGACTATGAGAACCTCAAAGTGGCTTACTCGCTAAGCCGCTTTTTTCTTCACTTTGAATATTGTTTCTACAATCAGGACAGGATACTGAGATCCAATAATTAGAAGCAACATCATCTATCGACAACGCTTTTGTTTGAGTTGTGTGATTCCGATTCCTATCGATATAAAACTCGCTGTTATTGATAAAATTGACGTATATATTTTTCGTTGTTCTTTAAACGAAAAATATAAATCCTTGAACTACAATCCTGATTGATTAGCAGTCATTGGCATTGTTTAGGATAAAATAATAGAGAGTGGGAAAGTGACAACAATAAATCATAATCTTCTTAAAGCTGCAGTAGGTATGGCTTTGCTATCGAGTGTGCCGTCAGTGGCAAATGCTCATGGTTGGTCTGAGTTTCCAAGCGCACGTCAGAACACGTGTTACGAGCAAGGTGGTATTTGGTCGGGTACACCACCGAATGCTGCGTGTGCTCAAGCAAAAGACATTTCTGGTTCATATCCGTTTGTTCAGCGTAACGAATATGCAAAAAATATCCAGGATTTCAACAACATCAATGCTGTAAAAGCAGCGATTCCTGACGGCACGTTATGTTACGCCAATGATTCGCAAAAACGCGGTATGGGTGCGCCTCATACAGGCTGGACTCGTACCGAGCTAAGCACTGGTACCTTTGAATATGTATTCAACGCGACAGCACCACACAACCCTTCATTCTGGGAGTTCTACCTAACCAAACCAAATACAGACCTGAGCAAAAGTTTGGCATGGGGAGATTTAGAGCTTATCCAAGAAGAGGGCAATGTCCCTGTAAATGGCGGTAAATACCGTATCAATGTAACCATTCCTTCGGACCGCTCTGGCGATGCAATCCTGTTTGTGCGCTGGCAACGTAACGATTCAGCAGGTGAAGGCTTCTACAACTGTTCAGACATCACTATTACTGGTGGTACAACTCCTCCACCAGAGCCGGGTCCAGAGCCCGATCTAGTGCGTGGTGATCTGTTTGTTTCAGACCAATTTGGAACGCCAGAAGTTGGCGACACCGTTAAGTACGACATCATCAACAAGTATGGTGAAATCGCGCGCAGCTTCGACATCGTGATTGATGCGAGCAACGTTAACGATTGGGCTCGCTTGTTAGCGTCGGAAATTAATGGTTGGCACGAAGAGTTTAAAGACGGTGCGATCTTCATTGGTGACTGGCACGCTGAAATGCAGCACTACATGTATTTCCAAAACGATCCATCACGCAACTTCTTTAACTCAAAAGATAGCCGTGCTTCTGGTCAGTTAACGCTGATTGACGGTGGTGATGGCGGTGTTGAACCGTTGAAAGGCGATATCTACGAACTTGTTAAGAGTGACAATGTAGTGAATGCTGGCGACAAAGTTGTGATTGCAACAAGTGAAGCCGCAAACCTTACGCAAACACAAGGTTCTGCAGTAAGCATCCAAAACAATGGTACGGCTTCAATTGTGGTTGATACTACAGCGATCACAGCGAACGAAACATTGTCTTTGATTGCTAGCTCTATTGAAAGTGAGAGCGTTGAAACCTTCACATTCGAAGTGATTGCTGAAGATGGTGGTGTAACTCCTGACCCAGATCCAACGCCAGATCCTGATCCGACACCTGACCCAGACCTAGGTACGTGGGACTCGTCTAAGGTTTACCTTGGTGGTGAAATCGTGACTTACTCGAACCAGTCATGGAAAGCACAATGGTGGGTTCAGGGCGGTACAAACCCTGAAGCGACCTACCAAAACGACAAATGGGGCGTTTGGCGTCCAGCTAACTAAGGCCAGTCAACTGTCACCCTGATGAATCCATTTGGGTTGAGTTCATTGTCGTGTAAATGGCGCTACAGAAATGTAGCGCCATTTTTGTTGGAGGCGTTTATTATCTTTTGGCACAAAATGGTAAAACTCTTATTGAGTGAACGACTAAAGTGGTTTCTAACGAAACAAGCGAGCCAAGGCTGAACTCAGCACGCACTACCCAAAATTCGAGAGAGGGCCAACTTATGTACGAACTGACACTGATTTTAAGCTTAATGATGGGCGGCAATACAAACACTGCTGAACTGGATGTTGAAACGCAATTTCAGTCTCTAGAGCAATGTAATCAACAAGGTGCTGAGTTGGCAGAAGAACTCAAATCGAATGATGTTACCGTTCTTCTCGTTCAGTGTGAACGCGATTGATCAACAAGGCATATCACCTTGTTCAAAGATAAGACCCGCTCGCCTGTATATTTGCTGACTAAATTGTTAAATTTAAAGAATTTTATCTAACCTATTGTTAAATGTTTACTATTTGATAGTGTGTTTAGGTGCACATAAAAAGTGTACTTCAGATTTAGCAAAGAATAATAACAGTAGGAGTTGCGATGAGTATTGTAGTGAGACGCTCTGAACCGTCAGATGCAAAGGGAATAAAAGAAGTTTACGAATGCACTAATGCTTATACCGGTACGCTGCAACTCCCAAATCCATCTCTGGAAACTTGGCAAAAACGAATCTCAAATGTTCCAGATAATGTTTACTCTTATGTCGCGTTATTGGATGGAGAAATTGTTGGCAACTTAGGCTTGGAAGTATGTGTAAACCCAAGAAGGCGTCATGTCGCTTCTTTTGGTATGGGTGTTAAAGACGATGTGTTAGGCAGAGGTGTAGGTAGCCAGTTACTCGCAACGGCGATCGACTTGTGTGATAACTGGATTAACATCAAACGACTGGAGCTGACCGTTTATACCGATAACGAACGAGCGATCAGCCTGTATAAGAAGTTTGGCTTCGTGATTGAAGGGGAGTCCGCAGGGTTCGCTTTTAGAAACGGCGAATATGTGGCGGCTTATCATATGGCGCGACTGGTATAACGTTCAGGTTCGATTGATAGATAATAAAACGCCACGTTATTGTAACGTGGCGTTTGCTATTTTAGTGAGCTGCTCGTTTTAACAGCTCCATACTAAGTGCAACTTAAGCCGTTAGTGGCTCAAGGTTTGCTGGGCGGTAATGCACTGATTTCAGAACTTTACCTTGGCGAACTGTTTTACCTTCAGATACGAAATCTTCCGCACATTTAGCGATGATGTATTCACCTTTTTGAACCGCCATTAGCTTGATGTTCTGTTCAGCATAGAAAGCTTCAGTCTCTGCGTATTCTGTCTCGTTGCGACATACTTTACTCATGTTGCTTGAGTGCACTTCATCCCAGCAAGGTAAGAAGTCGATCGAGCGGTTTTTAGCAACGTTCAACAGTAAGTCGATTAAGTAGCTGATCGCTAGGTTGTCTTCTACTTTAGATTGACCAAGGTGAACCAAACGTCCCATCAAAACATAAACGCTGTCTACAATAGCGTCCGCTTGTTCGATTTTAGAGTCAGCTTCTGCCAATTCTGTCAGCTCTTCGATCGCTAGAGAGGTATGTAGCGTATCGCCTTTTTCATCCATTGTTTCAGGAGCCGCAACAGGCAGATCAAAAGTACTGCGGAACTCTTCAATGTCGCGGTAAAGGTGATCGTAGATTTCTTGGTTTAGTTGAGAAAGGTTCATATTCCTATCCATTCTGTTTCGTTAATGGGTCATTTTAACAAAGGTAAGAATAGGGTGCTAACGCAAAGTCGAAGAACTCGACTTTTATTCATTGGACCAATGAGGTATTTTGCACACAAATCAATTGATTATTATGATTTTCTACTTTTTACTCTTGTTTATATTAGAAATATTAATGTTGTCGCTCACTTAGGCAGCAGTGGGATATCGTTATGCACCAAGCTAGTGAAAGCGAAATTGTTATACGCCGCTTGTATCAAATTACCAATGACTATCGAAAAGGATTCGATAGTCAGATTGCCCAACTACTCGCTATGGGGCTCGAACGTTTTGATTTGGATATTGGTATCTTGTCAAAAGTGGACGGTGATACTTACTTGGTCGAGCACTGTGTCACACCTGAAGGCGTTGACCTGAAAAGTGGAGATATGTTCGATTACCGTTCGACTTACTGCGAAATTACATGTAGATCAAACGGTCCGATTTGCATTGAGCATTGTGGCGAACACAACACCTATGCGAGACATCCTGCTTATCAATCCTTCGGCTTAGAGTCTTATATTGGTATCCCTATTTTCGTTGATGAGGAGCTCTACGGCACGCTTAACTTTTCGAGTGGTAACCCTTACTACCGCGAGTTTAAAGAGTTTGATATCGATGTGATGAAGCTAATGGCGTCATGGATCGAGGTTGAACTCGTTCGCAGGCAGCAAGAGAGAAAACTCCAAGAATTAAATGAGAAGCTAGAGTATCAAGCACTCTATGACCCACTGACACATTTACCCAATAGACGTTTTCTATTTAAAACACTTAACGGCGAGGTAAAGCAGCTTAAAGGGTCTTTAGGTAAGGGAACGTTAGCCGTGGTTGATATTGATTTCTTTAAATCAGTGAACGACGGCTATGGTCATCAAATGGGCGATGTTGTGCTAAAGAAAGTGGCCAATGTGTTGAGTAGTAATGCTCAAGAAGGAGAGTTTGTTGCTCGCTTTGGTGGCGAAGAGTTTGTGATTTGGTACCCGAGTACGCCAGTCAACACGGTTGAGGATAAGCTTGCGACGCTGCTTGAGGAAGTGAAGAAGATTACTCTTGATCGAAAGCCTATTACTATCTCTATTGGTGCTTGCCATTTCGAGTTAAGTTCTGGTGAAACAAGGAATGAACGAATGTCGGCGTTAGACTCATTGATTAAAGTGGCCGATGAGTGTTTGTATGTTGCAAAAAAAAATGGACGAGATCAGTTCGTGTCTCGTCCATATTACCAATATTTAAATGCTCAATCTTGAGAGCTGAGAGCTTAACTAAACAGGTACGGGAACAGTTTGCGACGCTCTTCTGGCGTTAACGATTCAACTCGAGCGATGTTGGTATCTGGAATCGCTTCAGGGTTAGGGTAATGCTTCAACACCTTTTCCATGCTCGCTTCACGAATTAAATGGTAAACCGGATAAGGGGAGCGGTTGGTTAGGTTTTCATCGTCTTCAGGATCCGCACCGCCAAAACAGTAATCAGGATGGAAGGTCGCCACTTGGTAAACG
Source organism: Vibrionales bacterium SWAT-3 (assembly GCA_000169995.1). GTDB lineage: Bacteria > Pseudomonadota > Gammaproteobacteria > Enterobacterales > Vibrionaceae > Vibrio. The sequence goes on from AAZW01000006.1 coordinate 106,791, forward strand.
CCTTCCCAGTCTTGCTGCTTAATCAAAGCTTCTACCCAATCGATGAACATGTTGTAGTCGAAGAAATCTTGCAGCATGTTAGGAACAACCACCAGAGTCGTTTCTAGCTCAGCGACTGGTGTGTTATCCAACTCCACAAATTGAGTCATGATATCTTCTAGCAATGCCTCTTCGGTTTCTGCTTCACTCACAAAGATCTTAATCTGCTTATTACGTTGTGGCTTTGCTGCAAATGGGCACAGGTTTAGGCCAATAACAACATCGTCTAACCATTGTTTTACTTGATCATGGATGGTTTGAAGATCAGTGTTTTGAGTGTTCGACATAACAGGTTCCGAAATGAAATTTTGCGTAGGATATCAGAACGGTTGTTAATCAAAAGCACTAATTGTCTTGAAAATGCTGTTGTTTCTACGCTTCAGCGAGTTTAGATGTCGATACTTGAAGTTGTTTCAACTGGTAGACCCAAGCAAATATCGCGACATAGAAAACTGAGCCTCCTGCAATCACGCCATTCCAACCAAATAACTGCCAGCAGTACAATAGTAAGAACCCGCCCAAACTGCCACCAATATAGTAGTGCACAAGGTAGAGTGCTGTTGCCGTCGCTTTGGCGCTTGGTGCTTTTTGACTGACCCAAGAGTAGGCTAGGGTATGCGAGAAGAAAGCCCCGCCACTTATCAGCAATAACCCTGCAAGCATGAAAGGAATCTCATCAACCGCACATACCAGCATTCCTAGCAAGCTTATACACACACCTAACAGAATTCCGTTTAACGGGTCGAAACGTAGCGTCCATTTGTTAGACAGCTTCGAGCTGACGGTACCCGCTAGGTAGCAGAGAAAGATCAGTGATGCTAAGCCAACTGGAACGGAGTGAGGTTCTGACACCAATCTAAAGCCCATTACAGAATACAGGTTAACGAACAGAGCGAAATTGGCTCCACCAATCAACATAGCAAGCCACAAGGTACGGTTGCGTAAATGCATCACAACTGAGCGATTATGATGAAAGAACAGCCCTTTTTGCGGCTTGAAGTTTTGCTGGTCTGGTAGTCGATAGGCAATAAATAAAGCGCCTAATAGCGAGCCCACAACAAAGATCAGCACGGTAGCGTGCCAATCGAAATAGTCTGTCAGCAAGCCGCCTAACACACGGCCAAAGATACCCCCTAATGAGTTGGCAGCAATATAGCCACCAATCGCGACTGCAAAGGCTTTGGGCGTGAGCTCCTCCACCATATAGGCGACAGCAACACCAGCAAAAGCGGCGACCGCAATTCCCATGAATGCTCTAGCAATAACGAGTTGTAACAGCGTGGTGGTGAATGCCATGCCTAAACCAATTACTGGAATCGCAAAAAGGCTAAATAGGATGATAGGCTTTCGACCAAATGACTCTGAAGCGATAGCCCACGGTACTAAGCTAATTGATAACCCAAGTGTGGTGGCAGCAAATAGCCAGTTGATTTGGGTTTCAGACACTTGGAAGTGTTGAGCCATGTGCGGCAAGATAGGTTGAAACACATAAAGATTACAGAAAATGATAAATGAACCAATCGCTAATGATTGAGTGATCCGTTTGTATTGAGTACTGCCTTTATCGAACATTTATCTTGTGCCTATGCGAGGAGTTAAGCTATTTGTGAACAAGTTATCAGCACAATGATGATTAAAGAAATATATTAAAAATATCATCTCCATATATTTAATATATCATCATGCTTGAATCAAAACCTCTTCGACATTTTCTCACCGTTGCTCAGTTCGGCAACTTTACCCAAGCGGCCAAAGCCTTACATATCGCTCAACCTGCCTTGAGCATATCCATTAAAAAACTCGAGCAAACACTTGATCTGATTCTGTTTCGAAGAGGAGATAAATCGGTCACTTTGACGGAGGAAGGAAAGGTACTGTTTGAGCATGCTAAGCGAATTGCTCAGCAGTTTGATGATGCAGAGTTGGCGATGAATGAATTGAAAGGCTTGGAAAAAGGGGAGGTACGTTTAGGTGCGCCAAGTATGATGGGGAGCTATTTCTTCCCACAAGTCGTTATGGCATTTAAAAGCCAATACCCAAATCTCAAGCTGACGTTGATCGATGCGGGCACGGCTTCGATTCGTGAAATGTTATTAAACGGCGAACTCGATATCGGTGTTATCAATCATGAAAATGTACCGGATGACCTAGAAACTGACCACTTACTCAGTTCTGAAATGTTAGCTGTTGTCGGTAAAGAGCACCCATTGGCGTCACAGTCATCCATCACCTTTGAAGAGTTTTTTGAGCAAGAGCTAATCATGTTTAAGTCAGGCTATTTCCATCGTGATTTCATCGACGCGACCTGCAAAAAATACGACTTAGATATGACCATCGCATTCGAGACTAACTTGTTGCCAATGATTCTATCGATCGTAAAGCGTGAGTTCGCCATTACCGCATTGCTTAGCTTGGTAACAGAGTATGAAGATGACGTTGTTGGTGTGCCATTTAAAGACCCAGTAAAACTTAATCTATCTTTGGCGTGGCGAAAAGAGGGCTATTTGTCTAAGGCTGACAGAACCTTTATCGATTTCGTTAAACAATATGTGTGATTAGTAACATATTAACCTCGCAAATACTTGGGATTAATGTCACATTTTTCATGGGTTTATGCGACGCATATCACTATGCGTGGCGCGGATATTAACAGTTTCTAATTTACTTGGTATGCATGCCCGTTAAATAATACTAGTACTTTTTGAGTAGTTAGTGAGGGACTATGAAATGTGGATGTAAGGAGCAAACGTTAATACGAATTCGTAGAACGTTGCTCGACCGAGTGTTAGGAATCAAGGGTCGATATAAATGCAGTAAGTGCGATACTGTCTTTAAAATAAAGGGCTAGGTATTGAGATGAGAGTAATGAGCCCGTTTGAAAATTAATTCGTCGATTATATTATTCTGTGAAAAATGTGTGCCCAACAATATGGTTAACAAGCGGTGACTGGGAGATATTAACTGTCTTTAAATTAATCAATTAGGCAACCCTAGCTCCATGAAATGTAAGTGCAAAGAACGAAGGCTCATTAGAGTTCGTAGAACATCAGTCGACAAAGTTCTCGGTATAAAAGAGAAATACAGATGCGCGTCTTGTAGTGGCGTTCTGAAGGTAAAAGGATAGTGGCGAAAAGGGAAAGGTAGACCTTGGTTTCCGATACTGATAACACAAAGCCCGAATATCTTAGGTGAGATATTCGGGCTTTGTTGTAAAGAGGTATAGCAACTTAAATAGTGTTAAGTGTTTTTTGAGTTATACATCTTATCGAAGTTCTTTTGGTTCCATCCGACCATAATCTGGTCGCCGATTTTAAGCACCGGGATAGAGCGAGCGCCCATCGCTTGTAATTCTTTACGGCCGCGTTGCATCTTGGCATTCGTTAAGCGGTAAACAATCTTCTTAGAGTCCAAATACCTTTGGGCATCTTTACAGTGCGGGCATTTGTCTGCCACGTACAATACAACACGTTTCATCTTTACAGTCTCTTTTTGAGTCTAGCTCTTGGTGAATCTCATTAAAGTGTAACGAATCCTAGGTGATTAGAAAAGTGTGATCAGTTACACTATGCCGCTCAATTTTCGACGTCACAACGTTTTGATGTGACGCAACTTGTACGGTCTTTCAGCATGCATCCTTCATTACGCTATATTCAAGGCTATCCTAAACACATTATCGATCCTGTTACTCAGCTTGTTGAGTCAGGTAAATTGGTGCCGTGGTTTGAAGCTCGCTACCCAAAGAATCATGAAATAAAAAGCGAGAAAGCCCTGTTTGATTATGCGATTGAGATTAAAAATCGCTATATGAAGAAAACACCACCCATTAGTAAAGTGATTTATGATGGCAAGATCCACCTAATCAACAATGCATTAGGTCTGCATTCTTATGTTGCCAAGAACCACGGTGGCAAGATCAAATCGAAGAATGCGATTCGTATCGCCAGTGTGTTTCGTAATGCCCCTGAACCTTTGTTGAGAATGTTGGTGGTACATGAACTGGCGCACATCAAAGAGAAAGACCACGATAAAGCCTTTTACCAACTATGCTGTCACATGGAACCGGAATATCATCAATTAGAGTTAGATGCCCGTTTGTTCATGATTTATCTAGATTTAAAGAAGTAGCCCAATGAGCCAATCACAAAAAAGAACCACGCTAAGCCTATCAAAAAACAGTGCTTCTGATACAAACCGTAACAGTGCGGATTCAAAAGCGACTGGACAGAACAAAGCTAAGCGAGCTTCTGGTAAACCAAATAACAAAGGCGGGAAGGGCAAAGCTCCTTTTAAAAAAGGCACTTCTAATAAGAACGCACCCAAAAGATCGAGCGGCGCTCAAAAGCCTGCTGGCTCGAAGCGAACTGGTGGTTCACAACGCAATAAGAATACCGTAAAGCCAGTAGCGGGTTTGCACCCAAGAAACCAACACACAGGGCGCTACGACTTCGAGCAATTGGTCGCGGCTTTGCCAGAACTAAAAGCGCACTTAATTAAGAATCCAGTAGGTGAAGACACGATCAATTTCTCTGATCCATTGGCGGTTAAACTACTGAACAAAGCGTTATTGGCGCATCACTATGGTGTTAAGCACTGGGATATTCCTGCTGGGTACTTGTGCCCACCGATTCCTGGTCGAGCGGACTACATTCATAGAGTGGCAGACATTCTTAATAGTGATGGTCAGGGTGAACCTTATAATCATCAATCCGTGAAAGCGCTAGACATCGGTGTTGGTGCGAACTGTATCTACCCAATTATCGGCGCCACGGAATACAAATGGCGTTGCACGGGTAGTGATGTTGACCCTGTGTCGGTGAAAGCCGCGAATTTCATTGCTGCAAGTAACGTTAACTTAAAAGGTAAGATCAAAGCACGTTTGCAAGCGGACTCCGAATCTATCTTTAAGGGCGTAATCAAAGATAACGAGCGTTACGATGTCACTATTTGCAACCCTCCATTCCACTCTTCTTTAGAGGAAGCAGAAAAGGGCACACAGCGTAAATTAGACAACCTAGCGGCAAACCGAGCTAAGAAAGCAGGCCAAACGTTCAAACCTGAATCGAAAAAAGCCAAGCAAAATAAGCCAACTTTAAACTTTGGCGGTCAAAAAGCGGAGTTATGGTGTCCAGGTGGTGAAGCGGCATTTATTATGAAAATGGCAAGAGAGAGCCAACTGTTTGCGACTCAAGTGCTGTGGTTCACAACACTAATTTCGAAGAAAGACAACGTTGATATGCTTCGTTCTGAACTTGGCAAGCTTAAAGCGAAACACGTGAAAGTCGTAGAGATGTCTCAAGGCCAGAAAGTGAGCCGCTTCGTAGCATGGACTTTTATGGACGACGAGCAAAGACAAGAATGGATCGCGCTTAAATAACGGTTCATACATCAAAACTAGAAAGTCTCGTTAACTCTCTTACATAAAAAACGGGCTTGTTGTTCATTCAACAAGCCCGTTTTATATTTTTGTGTGGCTAAGCAGAGATCAATTCATCCAATTTACTTTGGTACTTCTTCTCAAGCGCATGGTTTCCGGCTTTCTTTTCGAGATCGACTAAAATTTGAAGCGATGGAATTTGATAGCCATACCGCTGGTGGAACTTAAACAGACGAAGCCTAGCGTCATTATAATCGGCTTCACTCACTTCAATTTTAGATAACTGTAATATCGACTTTACTCGGTTCGGATCATGGTCAATGGCGCGTGTGAAGTAATACTTGGCTTGTTCTGTATTACCTGCCTTAAATGCGCAAAAAGCTGCGTTCTCATAACTGGCGGATACTAAGTAGTAGTAGGGCTGGTCAATGGCGCGATTAAAGTACTTATCGGCCTGTTTATACTCGCCTTGCTTACACAAAAACGTCCCGTAGTTATTGAGCACGTTACCGTTTCTTGAGTCTAGGCTTAACGCTTTTCGATACGCAGACCTCGCCTCATCGACTTCACCCACTTGTTCATAGTAATGGGCCATTGAGAGTCGAGCACGGTAATAACTTGGTGCATGTTTGATAGCAAGCTCTAGGTTTTCACGAGCCCTGACCATATTGCCTTGACCCATGTAACCCAAACCTAATTCAATGCGAGATTCCGACATCGCAATCGGGTCGCTTTCTATTTTCGGTGGTCCCTCTGTTACAGAGACACAGCCAACCAATGAGAGAGATGCAATCAGAGCTGAGAATCGGGTATTTGAAAACAATGACTTGGCAGGCATGTGAAGCTCCTTATGAACACCAGACAATCATATGAGATTGATAAACATAAGGTGGTAAATCTATGGTGGAATGCGACCCACTCTCCATAAAAAAACTGCGTACAACTGGCTTGTTTTCATCGTTAAACGAATCAACAGTTTATTGTACGCAGCTTTCTTTTATTGACTAAATAGCGAATAGTTAATCGTCTTTAGTGAAGTTCTCTTCGCTGAAGTGATCCAAATCGTAAGGCGTTTGCTGGTAAACACAGTAGTTTAGCCAATTTGAGAACAGCAAGTGTCCATGGCTTCGCCAGCTCGCAACAGGTTTGTTGTCTGGGTTGTTGTTTGGGTAGTAATTAATTGGAATCACAGGCTCCATGCCTTCACCCAAATCACGGATGTATTCATTGTGAAGCGTTTGTGCATCGTATTCAGGGTGACCGGTCACAAACACGTTTCGCTTGTCTTTCGTTGCCGCTAGATACACACCAGCGACATCTGACGTAGCAAGGACATCCAGGTCGGTATGCTCTGCTAGATATTCTGGTGAGAAATCTGCATAGCGAGAGTGCGGTGCTAAAAAGGTGTCATCAAAACCACGCAGAATAGGGTGGTAAGGGTTATGAATTTCGTGGCTGTAAACACCTGAAAGCTTCTCTTTGCGAGTACGCTTTGGTAAATCATAAAGTAACTTCAAGCCCGCTTGAGCAGCCCAGCACACATAGAGAGTCGAGGTAACGTGCTTGTTAGCCCACTCCATGATGGTTTTTAGGTGGTCCCAGTAGATAACATCTTCAAACTGAACCAAGCCCAGTGGCGCACCAGTGATGATCAGTCCATCAAAGTTACGGTTTTTGACCATCTCAAATTGACGGTAAAAGTTATCCAAGTGCTCGGTCGGTGTATTTTTACTTGGACGATCATCGATTCGAAGCAGCTCAACATCCACTTGCAACGGGCTATTGGATAGTAGGCGCAAGAATTGAGTCTCGGTTTCAATCTTCTTCGGCATTAGGTTGAGGATCAAGACTCGAAGTGGACGGATTTCCTGTGTCGATGCTCTTGATAGCGGCATAACAAAGATGTTTTCTTCACGAAGAACATCGCTCGCTGGCAATTGGTCTGGAATGCGAATAGGCACAGCTTTCTCCCTAAGCTAGATATGTAGACGTCTATACTTCTAAATCTATAATAGTTTGATGCGCTTGTCGATATACAAAATGGATAGTTGTAAATTATTTGTGTTTTTATCAAGAGAGCACTTAGTCGCCTTATGGTTATTGCCTCTGCTTAACAATGCATAGACAATGTACAAGTGTGATTGATTGCTGATATCGGCAGTAATAAGAGCAACACTCTACTATTTACGATAAACTCATGTTTTTGATTTAAGCCGAAAAACATCAATGAAGTTAATACTCATTCGAGGGCTGCCAGGTTCGGGTAAGTCAACAAAAGCAAAAACTTATGACGCCTTGCATGTCGAAGCTGATATGTATTTTGTTAATGAGCAAGGTGAGTACTGTTTTGACCCCAAACAGCTACAACAGGCTCATGAGTGGTGCCAAAACACCGCTGAAAATGGCCTTAAGAAAGGGAAAGATGTCGTTGTATCGAATACCTTCATCAAGCACTGGGAAATGAAGGCTTATCGCCAACTCGCGCTTAAATACAAGGCGGATTTAGTGATTGAAGTTTGCCGAGAGAACTACGGCACTATTCACGACATTGAACCATCAGTGCTCAAGCGCATGGCCAGAGATTGGCAAGAGTAGTTCTAGGCTGATGTCACTCTATAGGCTGGGTAGCCCCTCATATTTAACTAATAAAACAATTCCAAGGTAACGATTGAAATGGCAAAACGCTCTGTCGTCGTAGAGATGACTTCTTACGGTATTTACTCCACGTGGGATTCTAAGTCTAAAGACCTACCGAAAATCCAAGAGTTTACCACCACCGTTGACGCTGAAATCGACGTCGAGTTTGGCTATATCTTGAATATCAAAAAAGCCAAAGGCGAAAAGATCCGTTACTGCATTTATCACCCGGATATCACAACCGACAAAGGCGAAGTGCTTGAGCCGTTCGATGGTGAAGAGTACGTCGGCAATAACGATTGGGATTTCTACCTAGGCGACACCATTTGGGCACCTATCGCAAACAAGATCGGTAAATGGCGCATGACGGTCGAACTCAAAGGGAACATCATCGCAGACAAGACATTCGACCTAGTAGCAAAAGACGAAGGCCAGTTCTGGAAGCGCAGAGGGTTCTAAGAAGCCCAAACCAACAAGAGTTGGTAGTTTGATGAAATGACATCTTTAGTTTAAACAGGTAGTTACACCTCAATAATATAACTAAATCTTAGTCTGAATTGTTTAACTTTACTATGCTAGGCATGTTGCGGATACTTCTCCGAATTCAAGTCGAAGCTCAGAGTTAGAGAAGTCAATTCATGAAAATTGAGACAGTAATTGTCATTAGCGTATTGGTACTTACATTATCGGGATGTAGTACCGGTATCAACCATATTGGTGAACCTCAGCAGTTCAACCCAGACGACATAATGGTCGATGAGTACAGTGTTAAAGATTATGGATATGGTGTTCATGTTGTAGCCGAGTATTCTGAGTATCAAGGAATTAGAAATTCAGAAAGTGGTTTTAGAGGATGTACAAATATTCTTAATACTGTTGCAACGAAGCATGCTGCAGATAAAGGTGAACGTGTTACTCGTATTAGTTGGAAACAAATGAAAGATTATGGTTACATCGATCATGGACGAGATATCATTACTGCTGTCATGAATGTTAACTGTGAATACTATTTCGATTATCTCAAGTAAGCCTTTTCTGGAACAACAAAAAAGCCGAGTCTTATAGAACTCGGCTTTTTGACATTAGCGAGATGATGTTCGCCATCTCGCTTAGAAGTAAGATTATTGTGTTACGTAAGCCACAACAAACTCAGTGATAGCAACCATGTCTTTCACTGCAATGTACTCTTCTGTGGTGTGTACTTTCGCCATACCAGTAGATAGGTTAACCGTAGTTAGACCTTTCGCATTGAAGTTGTTTGCATCACTACCGCCGCCAGTGCGTTTAGTGTTTGCAGTTACACCTAGCTTCTCGAATGCCGATTTGATAGAAAGAATGTGCGGATGATCGTCTGCAATAACGAATGCATCGTAAGCACGAGTTGATTCGATTTCTACCTCAGCACCGAATTGCTTCGCACTTTCTTGGAATGTCGAGATTATGTGTTCAACTTGAGCAGTTAGCTTTTCGCCGTTAAGAGAGCGGGCTTCCGCAACCACTTTTAGTTCTGGCATTACGATGTTAGTCGCTTGACCACCTTCAACAATACCCACGTTCGCAGTTGTTTCTTCATCGATGCGAAGTAGGTTCATCTTAGTAATAGCGTCTGCTGCTACTTGAATTGCGCTGATGCCTTCTTCTGGTGCTAGACCAGCGTGAGCAGGGCGACCTTTGATCGTTGCAACGATCTTTTGTTGGCCTGGTGCTGCGTTTACGATAGTGCCGATTGGGCCGCCTGTATCTAGAACGATAGCGTGCTCAGATTGAATGTAAGACATATCGAAGTTCAAAGACCCGAATAGACCGCCTTCTTCGAATACGGTGAATGCAATTTCAATGGTCTTGTGTGCTTGACCTTCAGCTTGAATACAGTGAACGGCTTCCATGATAGCCGCAATGCCAGACTTGTCGTCACCACCTAGGATTGTGTTGCCCTTTGAACGGATGATGCCGTCTTCGATGATTGGCTCAATGCCGATACCCGGGGTTACTGTGTCCATGTGGCAGCTGAATACTGTGCTACCCGGTAGTGTGCCGTCTAAGCGCGCATAGATGTTGAAGCCATTCGATACTTCTTCAGGAACCGCCAGTTTGTGTACGTCAAAACCTAGTTCGCCTAACTGCTCAGCCAGCGCTTCAGCAATTGCTTTTTCGTTGCGAGATTCACTATCGATTTTCACAAGATCACAGAAATGGTCGACTAAACGTTGTTCATTAATTTGGGTCATTGTTAATTCTCATTATGTTTCCGCTCTTTCCTTAGAAGTCACGGCTATAGGAACAGGAAAATCACTATAACGCCTCTTTGTAGGATGATTGCCTGAGTTAAATCAAGAAAACCGCCTGAATATTCCAGATTATGAGAAAAACAAGATCCAGTTCTATAAGTTGACAACATTTTAATCTGTATATTGCTCGGGTATACTGCAAACCGAAATTAACCATGCAGAAAGTAAGAACACTGCCCGAATAGTAAGAGAACTATGCGACTGATAATGGCACTTATAAATGAATAAAAACAATGTTTTAGGGTCATTCCTGCTTGTTGTTACAATGAGTGCTGTTCTGGGCTTCTTTCTGCTGTATCCAATCAACGATGTAGATTTGACTAACTCGCAAGTCAACGAGGCCGCTGTTTACAACCCAGAAAAAGAACTTTCTAAAACAGAATATGGAATAAAGCTAATTCATATTCTCGATTTGTCTCGAAGCGATCCCATATTCGCTGATAAAGCGCTGGCTCAACTACCTCGCCTGCATCCAACAAGAGACTTGGCCATCTACAAAGCGTACCGTCTGATGATATTGACGAACGTGGCGCAACATCAGCAAGACACTAAAGCCGTGATGGGATATTTAGACGAGATCAACAACCTTGCTGAACAAGAAGGTATGTTGTGGTTGAAATCGCAGTCATTGGTTGAATCTGCAATTGAATATCTTAAAGAGGGCGACCTTGCAACGTCTGAAATTCAGATTCGTTCCGCTATCGGGATTGCAGAGTCGATTCGTTACGATGAGCTGTTGGTAAAAGCGTACAACACGGCGGGTGCAATCAATAATGTGCGTAATGACCTTCAAGATGCGCAGTACTTCTTCCATAAAGGGTTACAACTAGGGAAGAAGTACCCAAAGCATATTTATAACAGCAAGCTCATGTCGAACATGGCTTTGCTTTACATCTACTTAGAAGATTGGCCGAAAGCACTAGGCATTCTAGAAAAAGCCAAAAAGCTCTATTTTGACAGTGGTCTATTTGAAGATGAAGCCATTGGCATCCTTTATATCAACGAATCGTTCAGTTACTTAAGTAGTGGTGATTTAATCAACGGTCGTATTGCTTATGAAAAGGCAGAAGCGCTCAACAGCGATAAAGTGAGCAATCGATATAAAATACTCGTACTAAGAGCGTACAGTGAAGTGCTGTTGGCGGAAGGAAAGTTAAACGCTGCACTTACCGTTGCCAACCAGTGTCTTGCTTCACCAGGTATTGAAAAATACACGCTACAGAACGGTCAGTGTTATTTGAATCGAGCCTTGGCAAAAATAGGTCTCAACCAAGACGAAGTGATATTGGATGACCTAAAGCGTGCTTTTGCCATGTTTGAGGTAGTCGGCAGTCGTAGTTGGAAAGTCTTAGCACTAAGAACGCTTGGAGAATACTACGAATCTAAGGGCGATCTAGAAACGGCATTGGATTACTTCAAGAAGTATTACCATGGCAATAAAGCGCTGCTTTTTGATAAACGACAGAGTGACATTTTCTTGTTAGAACAAGATTTTGCAACTGCGACTCTGGCTCAAGAGAATGAATTACTCAATACCGAAAAAGACCTTAATGAACTACTGCTAGAAAAACAACAATTAAGAAATCGTATTGTGGTAGCACTGGTTATCATGGTGGGTATCAGTGCGGTTTTATTAATGGTGAGACTGAGAACAATCCAAAGAACGAACGATGCGCTGCTAGCTCAATCTACCACGTGTGAACTCACAGGTTTGTACAACAGACGCTATTTAGAAAAGCTGCTGACGAGCTCTACGCCATTTAACGGTAACTCATTTGGAACTAGCTTAGCCATCTTGGACTTAGACTATTTTAAACAAGTGAATGACACTCATGGACACGACGTTGGCGACCAAGTGTTGGTGGAAGTGGCGAGACGCATACAACAACACCTGTTCTCAAGTGATGTGGTTGCTCGCTGGGGAGGGGAAGAGTTTGTGTTGTTACTTTCTGGCTCTCTGGACCCACAGCAGCAGTTAGACATCATTCGTATGGCTATTGCACAGACCCCGATCGATACGCCATCGGGGCCATTAGACATCAGTACGTCAATTGGTGCTTCGGTGAGTATTGCACAGGATCAACTCAATCGTGATACCTACAAAAAGCACCTTAAGGTTGCCGATGATGCGCTCTATCAAGCCAAAGAATCTGGTCGAAACAGAGTTGTTTGTGTCGCAAGTGCGAAGTAATGGGCTTTTCTCTATGTTCTATGATGTTTGGCAATATGCACTAGGCTAACGCCCAATAAACGCTCGACCTGCTTGTTCGCTTGTGTTCCTACATGGAAAGTAACTACTTTGACGAGGTTATCCATCAAACGTTGAGAGAAATAACACGCTTCAGAACGGATGACTGAGTGATGAAATACCAATCTAAGAATAGCTGTGAACTCTTTGCTTTGAAGTGCTTTCTGCCAAGACAGTTCCAACACATCACTTCCTTCATTAATCGTCAGATGATCAACTAAAAGCTTTAAGAATCGTCCTTCTAATGCCATCAGAAAGTCAGTCTTCTTAGGGAAATGATGGCTGATTCCCGTTCTTGAGATTTTGGTTGCTTGGCTTAACGTGGTGTAAGACATGTTTTCGTAGCCAACCGTCAATAACTGATGACAGCTGGTATCGAGGATGAGTTGAATAGTGCGACAGGTATCGACCTTACTACGCTTAGCCATCTTCAAGAGCGCCTATATAAAGAAATCAAAGTAAAAGCATACTCCCATATGAAATGTCATTCCATATAATGAGCTGATTAATGAAGGAAAACTTAGATTTATGTTTTGATTATAGCTTCTTATTTTATATTTATAGCTGAGTTTGATGTTGGGTTTAGTATAAGCTGTTGGCTTTTACAAAATCATTACTAGCAAGTCGACGAGCTAAAAGAAAAGCCATTCTGACCTCGTTAGATAGAATGGCTTGAATGGATTTACTGTCGCTAATAGCAAAATGTGTTAGAGAGGTGGGGAGTATTAGCGCTTTTAGCTATGTAATTGGTTTATGTTATTTGGCTATACCTTGCAGCATCTCAACCAGCTCGCCTTCAGTGCTTGGCTCTTTAGCAAGCTCGATTACTGCAGAGGCGCCGCCTTTGAGCATATAGGCTTGAGTGCCACAGTGGTCATAGTGGAACCATTTACCATCTACACATACGTCGGTATAACATCTTGGGTCTTGTTTGAGTTCCATATCAATTTCCTTATTAACATTTGGCTAACGTTTTTTAGGCTAATTGATCACAAAATGCTGGGAATTGATCTAGATCAATTCATGGCTTGAATCGTAGAAGAATATTCAAATTGTTGAGCTGTGTCGAGGCGCTAAAATTCACAATCAAGCACTTAGCTAGCTGAGATCATTAAAAGCACAAGGGCGGGATCGAACTTTAACCATTGAAAATAATGGATTTATTTTACAGGGAACTTTTTTAGATAATCACGATCTGATCATGAAGTAAAAAAACATGAGAAATTCGCACATGATTATCATTGAGCAACTTAAAAAAGTGAAAGATACCCGTTCGCACATCAATCAAGTTTATCCTGTTATGGAAGTCGCTTTCGTGGTCATAACAGCCATGATTTGTGGTCAAAATAAATGGACAGAGATTAAGGATTTCGGTGAAGGAAATATCGAGTGGTTACGTGAGTATTTCCCCTACGAAAATGGTCTTCCCACTCGACATAATATAGCTGCGATCATGAGATCCGTTGTGCCAGAGACGCTATTGGAAGCTATGGTGGGCTGGGTCAATTTGCACAGAGAGAAGCATGCTCAGCCTATAATCAGTGTTGATGGGAAGGTTCTAAAAGGGGCAAAAGCAAGCAAACAACAGCACCCCCTCTATATGGTTTCGGCATTTGATGTAGACGAGGGTTTGACTCTCACACACCAACCTTGTGACGGCAAAGGTATGGAGCTGCTAGCAATAAGAAACATGCTAGACGCTTTAGATATCAAAGGATGTTTATTAACTGCTGATGCCCTGCATTGTCAGGTTGAAACACTGAATAAAGTAGTTGATAAAGGTGGAGATATCCTAGTACAAGTTAAACTGAATCAACCAAGTTTATTAGCAGAAATTGATGTGCAATTCCAATACTATTGGGCTTTGCCTGAAGATAAACAGGAATCATACATCACGGAAGAGAAAGGGCATGGTAGAAAAGAGGTTCGTGAGGTTTACGTGCTTCCTGCAGCCTTCAGCGAAGCACTCAGACAGAAGTGGTGTCTCGTAAAAAGCATTGTTGCAGTGGTAAGAGATAGGAGTGTCAAAGGGAAAGGAAGTTATGAAACCTCGTACTATATTTGCACAGACCATTTATCTTTAGAGTTAGCCTCAAAGGCAACAAGAAAGCATTGGCATATTGAGAATCAGCAGCACTGGGCGTTGGACGTAATTTTCAAAGAAGACGAGCAGCGAATTTACGCTGGGGATTCAGCGTTGAATATGGCTTGTTGTCGTCGCTTTGTGCAGAACCTATTTAGAAAATCAGAGGGTAACTTGTCTGTACCAAGAAAGATGAACCAAGCCGCATGGAATAAAGATTACAGGGAAAAAGTTCTTTTTACATCAGATTAACAAAGTATATTCGCGCCCTTGCTCTACTCACCAGATGTGACTATCAGTATTTAAGAGAGCGTTATTGAGCTAAATCCGCAATAAATGTTTGTTGGTAGTGAGTGCTGGATTTGAGCTCTTTTTTGATCCATTGGTTAAACAAGCTAAAGTCAGAATGTATTTGCCAGAAAAGGGAAGCAATAACTCGTTTACCAAAAAAATCAGGGTGATCTGTAATAACCTTAAGTTTGTCATCTTTTACATGACTATCGATTAAAAAACTGGGTAAAAAAGCAATGCCTTTTTGAGCCTTACATAAATCGATGATGGTCTCTAAATCATCCAGCCGCCAAAGGTTATATGCTGCAATAGTCGATAAGTTAAGCAGTTCTTCACACCCATCCATTAATAGCACTCGCTGAGATGGAGCGTGAGACTTTATAGGGCCCAAATCTTTATGAGCCACCCACCAGCAGTTAACGTGAAATAACTCCTCTACGTTGAAGTCATAACTTGTCTTGTGGTAGGGGTTACCTAGCGCTAAATCTATCTTACCTTCATTGATATAGTTACCTAAAACGAAACTGGGTTTGGTGACGACCAATAAGTCCACGTTTGGGAATGCTTCTGAAAATGCCAGTAATGTCCTCTTTACATTTTTATCAAACACCAATGGATCGATACCTACTCGGTAAACGATTTGGTCTGAAATATTCATTTGTTGAGCAACGGTCACCAAGTCCCGATATTTCGACACCACAGGTAAAGATAATTGGAAGAGGCGTTCTCCTTTTTCTGTTAACCAAACTTTAGAGTGTTCTCTATTAAATACATTGAAACCTAAATCTGACTCTAGATTTTGTACAGCTGTACTAACTGTCGATTGTGATTTTCCAAGTTTGCGAGCAGCAGAGCTAAATGAACCTTCTTCAACTACTGCTATGAACGAAACAATATTTTCGAAATGTAGTTTCATGATTCCACTAACCTTTTGACACAAAGAAATTATAATTTTTATGGTTTTCTGATTCGAAGAACAATAGCGTGATGATCTTCGTATTTCAACAATTTTTATAATGAATAATAATGCCTGATAAATTATTAAGTTGTTTATATCTAAAGGTTATATAAGAGCGATATAGCTAAAAATATTGAGCTGAGTCTTACTTTTTCAAGTTTATAAAATTAATTAAATATTGTTCTTTGGAACTGATTTCATATGTAACTTGTTGTTACATATGGATTTGTTTTCATAGTTGGTGTGGAAGGGTATTTTATTTTGATCATTTTTTGTTCTGCTTATTGATAAAGTCGATAGGGGTTATTTTCCTTACCTTTGACCTGCTAATTATAATGGCGACGAATTTTCAACAGCCCTTATAGGAATAAATAATGATTACTAAGCTATACGTGAAAACAACCATGTTTTTATGGCTTTGTTGCGTAATTCAGTTTAGAGACAGAGCAGCCCCATTTCGTGCATTTCTTAGTCAATACGGCAAGTTTCAGGCATACCTAACCCAGTGAGCTTGTTCAACGCTTTTATCATCGCGTAAGTTTCTCCCACTTGTGCATTGTAATTTCTTAAACTTAAACGACCACCAAGTAACTGTTTAACTCGATACATCGCTGTTTCTGACAGGGAGCGTTTGTGGTAACCATACCGCTCTTTCCAATACTTATTTGAGCCATATAACTTCTGGCAACCTACTGCGAGATTTCGGGGATGACCCCGCTCCCAGAAGGCAGCCCCTTCTCTTGGAGGAATAAGCGCAACGGCTCGCTTAATCTTAATTGCATCGTGACATGCTCTCGTATCATAAGCGCCATCACCAGACACCTCGTGGATACTTCGGCGAGTTTGTTTCAGTAAATTCGGGAGTACTTCTCCATCTGTAACTGTCGATAGACTTAGCTCGGCTGCAATAATTTCATGAGTGTTTGTATCCACGGCAATATGAAGTTTTCGCCAGACTCTACGTTTGCCATCTGTCCCGTGTTTTTTGACTTTCCATTCACCTTCGCCATAAGCCTTAAGGCCAGTCGCATCAATAGCTAGATGTTGTATCGTACCTCTCGTTTTTGTCTTAAGTGAGACCTCAACTTGCTTGGCTCTACGACTGATGCAGGTGTAATGCGGACAACTTAACGGTACATGGGCTAACCTAAATATCGAGTTGATAAAACCTTGCAGCGCTCTTAATGGCATAGAAAAAACTCGTTTCACCATGAGGGCTGTCGTGATAGCTAAATCACTGAACCGACGAGGCCTCCCGCGCTTATTCTGTTTGCTTTGCGTCCAGCCACTTATCGCTTCTTCATCAATCCAAAAGGTCAAAGAACCGCGGTTAATGAGTGATTGGTTGTATTGCTTCCAGTTGGTTGTTTTGTAACGAGGTTTAGGCATAGGGCTACGAGAGGGAGTGAATATAGCTGATCAGATCGTAGGTTTTAGGTAAGGGCGGGATCGAACTTTAACCATTGAAAATAATGGATTTATTTTACAGGGAACTTTTTTAGATAATCACGATCTGATCATGAAGTAAAAAAACATGAGAAATTCGCACATGATTATCATTGAGCAACTTAAAAAAGTGAAAGATACCCGTTCGCACATCAATCAAGTTTATCCTGTTATGGAAGTCGCTTTCGTGGTCATAACAGCCATGATTTGTGGTCAAAATAAATGGACAGAGATTAAGGATTTCGGTGAAGGAAATATCGAGTGGTTACGTGAGTATTTCCCCTACGAAAATGGTCTTCCCACTCGACATAATATAGCTGCGATCATGAGATCCGTTGTGCCAGAGACGCTATTGGAAGCTATGGTGGGCTGGGTCAATTTGCACAGAGAGAAGCATGCACAGCCTATAATCAGTGTTGATGGGAAGGTTCTAAAAGGGGCAAAAGCAAGCAAACAACAGCACCCCCTCTATATGGTTTCGGCATTTGATGTAGACGAGGGTTTGACTCTCACACACCAACCTTGTGACGGCAAAGGTATGGAGCTGCTAGCAATAAGAAACATGCTAGACGCTTTAGATATCAAAGGATGTTTATTAACTGCTGATGCCCTGCATTGTCAGGTTGAAACACTGAATAAAGTAGTTGATAAAGGTGGAGATATCCTAGTACAAGTTAAACTGAATCAACCAAGTTTATTAGCAGAAATTGATGTGCAATTCCAAGACTATTGGGCTTTGCCTGAAGATAAACAGGAATCATACATCACGGAAGAGAAAGGGCATGGTAGAAAAGAGGTTCGTGAGGTTTACGTGCTTCCTGCAGCCTTCAGCGAAGCACTCAGACAGAAGTGGTGTCTCGTAAAAAGCATTGTTGCAGTGGTAAGAGATAGGAGTGTCAAAGGGAAAGGAAGTTATGAAACCTCGTACTATATTTGCACAGACCATTTATCTTTAGAGTTAGCCTCAAAGGCAACAAGAAAGCATTGGCATATTGAGAATCAGCAGCACTGGGCGTTGGACGTAATTTTCAAAGAAGACGAGCAGCGAATTTACGCTGGGGATTCAGCGTTGAATATGGCTTGTTGTCGTCGCTTTGTGCAGAACCTATTTAGAAAATCAGAGGGTAACTTGTCTGTACCAAGAAAGATGAACCAAGCCGCCTGGAATAAAGATTACAGGGAAAAAGTTCTTTTTACATCAGATTAACAAAGTATATTCGCGCCCTTGGTTTTAGGTTTAGTTCCAATGAATTACGCAACAAAGCCTGTTTTTATCTCAATTCAAGAACGATGAGCGCGGCGTAACTGCGATTGAATATGGTCTAATTGCTGTGGCAATGGCTGTATTAGTAACGACAGCAGTGGGTGCAGACGGTTTTATTGGCAAGCTTGAAGGTGCATTCGAGCAAGTTGCTACCGCTATTGATACTGCGAGCAGCTAACATTAAGCCTTATTGGCTAGTGTAGATGATATCGAAAGATATTTGTGCCAGACCTATGTTTTGCATCGGTCTGGCTTAGTTAATTTATGATGTTAAATAAGATTAATTCTCACCAAGTTTAGGCGGTATTCCCTATTTTTAGTCATGAATTGTATTTAGTGACTTTGGCAGTATTGAGTTTATACGTGTCGGCCACTGATTTTCTCTATCGTAAGATACAAAATTACGCCTTGTGCCTATTACTCTTCTTGCAGTGTTTTTTATCTCCGCTAGATATTCAAATTATGAGTTTTTTACTGATGTTAGGTATCGGACTTATTCTTTATAAACTGATTTGGATTGGGGCGGGTGATATTAAATACGTCGTTATTTTGTCGCTTACCATCCCTGTTAATGACTTATTATTGGCGTTTATTCTGACGGCTTTTTCTGGTGGTATTTTAGCTATCTCTTATCTAGTGAGTAAAAAATTAATAAGAAATAAAGTTGGTTTTCAAGAGGGTATTCCATATGGGATCGCTATTAGCATCGGCTTTTACTTAGCAATTTTAACTCAATCTACGCCATATATATAATCCTCAAAATATGAGCACATTATGAGATCACGACTGGTATTACTTGTCGCCATTGCTGCCTTAATCATCGGCGCACTAGGCGTTATCGATCTGTTCAAAAGTGAACCTAAACCAACAACAACTGATGAAGTGGTCGCTGAAAAAAGCGAAAAGCATGTTGGGGTTTGGATTAGCACCGAAAGCTTTGAAAAAGGGCATGCAATCAATGCACAAGGTGTCGTTAAACAGCAATTGCCTCTCAGTGAAGCATTGACGCTTGGTGTTAGAGAAGATGCTCAGATCAGCTTTTCACCTTCCATTCTATTAAATCGAAATCTTAAAGCTGGCGATGTTGTATTGCCTGAATATCAAGTGAGCCCGGGCAAGCCTGGCTACATTGACCTTCTGGTTACAGAGGGCATGACGTTATACCCACTCAAGGTCAGCGATAAAAATCTGATTAATGATTACATCCGACCGGGTTCGTTCATTGATGTACTTACGGTGAGTTCACCTAACGCCAATTTGGCTGGCAACATCGATAAGCCAAAGCGCTTTAGGGGAGTGAAGGCGTCAATGTTTCTGAAACACGTCAAGGTACTCAATATCGGTAATGATGACACGGGTGATAGTTCTATTACCGCTCGCTCTCCGAGTAAAGAAGATGGTTTGACAACCGTTGTTATTGAAGTGAGCCCGGATGAGCTACCAAAACTCGCGCTTGCGCAACGAACCATGCATATCGAAATCTATCGCAGTCAACACTATTTGCAGCCGGAGTTCGCCGAGGTACGCAATATCATCGATAACTATACAGGCATTGTTGAGTTACGTGGTAACGAGAACAACCCAAGAGAGGCTTTGTGATGAGAATTACCCATCGAGTTAAACGAGCACTGTTTGGTTCTATTCTAGTAACGCTGGTTGGCTTACTTTCTACAACAAACACTTTTGCTGCTGATCGTTCTATCACGCTCAATGATGGTCAGCACATCCAATTTAAAAGCCCAATCGGTCAAGTATTCATTAACAACCCAAGTATCGTTGACTACAAGATAATCAATGACAATACCCTTGTAGTATTTGCCAATAGCGTGGGTCAATCGCGTTTGATTGTCTACGGCGTTGATGACGATGTACTGCTATCAGACCGTATTATTGTTGACCTGAACTTAACGGACATCAGGCGACAACTCAAATTCCATTTCCCTGATGCCAAGGTCAAGGTTCAGTCAGTGGGAGAGCAAGTCGCAGTGAGTGGCGTTGTTGACTCAGAAGCAACCCGTGACGACATCTACCGCTTGGTCGCGACGCTGCTAGGTCGAGACAAAACGGAGAAATGGGACAAAACGCAAAAGCTAGAGTTTAAATCTGATAGTTCAGACTATGAAGAACCTGAAAGCATGGTGTTTGCCCGCAATATGACGTGGGAAGGGATCATTGAACGGATTGAAGTCGCGACGACTCAGCAAGTGAACGTCAAGATATCGGTCGCTCAAGTAACCGAATCGTTTGGGCAAACCGTCGGTGTTGATTGGAGCACCGTTGGCTCAAGCGTGGGTGAGTTTGTTTTCGACCAATTTGATGCGGCTAACCTCAGTACCTTAATCACGGCGTTAGGTAACGACCAAATCGCAGAGGTTCTCGCAGAGCCAAACTTGACGGTCTTGTCTGGCGAGTCTGCAAGCTTTCTCGTTGGCGGTGAAGTACCAGTTATCGTCTCTACAAGCAGTAACGTAAACATTTCATTTAAAGAGTTCGGTATCAAGCTGGACCTGACGGCCAAAGTGTTGAGCCAAGACAAAATCCGTATGCAACTAGCACCGGAAGTGAGTGAGGTTGAGGGTTACGTAGAAGCCGCCGGTATAAAAGTACCGCAATTGGCCTCTCGACGTGCCATGACAACCGTGGAGCTGGCCGATGGAGATAGCTTTGTTCTCGGTGGTTTGATGAGCAGTGCTGACTTGGAAAAAATGCAGAAGATCCCTTTTGTGGGCGATATTCCAGTTCTTGGTGCCGCATTTAGAAAAGCAACCACTGAAAGAAAACGCACCGAATTGATCATTGTAGCCACCGTAAACCTCGTGGAGCCGATGAAGCCGAAAGATATTCAACTGCCATATATCAAGAAAACATCGACATTGGCACGTTGGCTGAACATCAAATGGGATGGTAAAGAGGTGACGTCTTCTGATGCAACGATTCGTCTGCTGTCGCAAGGAGGATTTATCCAATGAAGAAACTAGTATTGATGGCGTTGTTTGCGATTTCACTATTCGGCTGTGCTTCTGAACAATATTTTGTCGGTCATGGTTCTGAAGCCCTGGTATACAAAGAGCATCACAGCTTTAAGTTCGAGATTAAAAACCATGCAGAAACCACCAAGCAACTCGACGTTTTAATACACAAGATTGAGTCGATGGATAAAGAAGCGACCTACTTGGTGGATTATAAGTCGGCCGTTAACAAGAAGATGTTGCAGGGGATCTTTGCACAGTACCCATCACACATCATCGCCCCACAGAGAGTGGTTTATCGACAAGCCCAGTTATTACCAACTGATATAAATATCCAAGTGACGTTAACGGGATTGAAGAGCCAAGAATGTACACCAGCACAGATTCATGTTCGTGCAAGGCAGTCCGATTGTTTTGTTGAATCGATGAGATTGAAGCAAGTCGCGTACAAGTCGAGATTGGTAGGAGAACAATAATGTTTGATCTAACGAAAGCATTAACAACGAAGGCCAAGCCAGTTCATGCAACCTCGACAGGTGTCGCTGGGTGTACGTTGTTTTACCAATCACAAGAGTGTTTAAACCTGGTTCAGGAAGTGTTTCGCTTTGAAGGTTGGAATGATCCTGCGTGTGTGAAAGCGACAGCGGGCCTAACCAAAATCACCGAGCAACAAAGTAGTCATATCGTGATTCTAGAGCTTAATGAGTCGAGTAACGTGGTGGAAGATGCGAAAGCTTTTGCCAGTAAACTGCCGACTCATAAAGGCGTGGTCGTGATTGGCAAAGAAGATGCCATTTCAACGCTTCGTTCTCTCAAAGACATGGGTTTCTATTATGTGTTCTGGCCTGTGAATAAGCAGGAGTTCGCAGACTTCTTAACGCACGTAAGTAAGAACCTAAAAACCTTCTCTGGTGTCAGTCAGAAACGTAAAGCAAAGCGTGTTGCCATCGTTGGCGCAAAAGGTGGCGTGGGCACGTCGTTTATCTCTACTGAGCTTGGGTCACTGTTGTCGACACAAGGCTCAGACACCATTCTTGTCGATCATCAATATGCTGACACGAACATTGATGTGTTGCTGGGTTTAAAAGACTTTAAGCCACGAACCATTGATGAGTTTACCGCGCCACTGCATGAAATGGATGAAGAAGGGGCATTGAGTTACCTCACTAACGCTCGTAAGAACCTGCGCTTGCTCTCCATTGACGGTGACATGAGCCAAAACGACGTGCTTAATTACAACCAAACCTTGTGTGAGTTGTTGGCAAGAAACACTAACTTCATCATCGAAGACTTCTCTGGCGCGGTGGACTTCAAAGTTGAACCACAACTCTTGGTAGAAAACTTTGATGTGGTCGTGTTGGTGTTCGACGCGTCGGTGTCATCAGTGAGAAGTGCGAAGCGACTGTTTGAAAAGATAGCGAGCTTACAGCTCACGTTGTCATCGCGTACGCGCGTCATTATGGTTGCCAATTACCATCGCCCGCAAGGCGCTTATGTGTTGCAGAAACCCGATCTAGCGAAGTATCTCGGAGCAAATGTTGATCTAGAGGTCGACTATTGTAAGTCGTTGGCGCACATCATTATCGATGGAAAGCGAGCCCATAAACACGACCGTCATGTGAGTCGTTCTATGGAACAGTTGGTCAAGCTGATTAATGGACAGCCGATTGACCAAAAAGCGATGAATTCTTGGTTAAAGAAGGTGCGTGTTAAATGAGTTCAAACAAAGACTTATATCTCGCTTTTCGTGGTCAAATCTTTGAGGCATTAGATGCAGAAGCGGTTCAGAAAATGAGCCGCAAAGACCTAGAATCACAGATCCAAGCCGCGGTTGATTTGCTAGCGAACAGTTACCAAAGACCCATCACATCGATGATGAAGTCTGGCTTGGTGAAAAGTTTAATCGATGAGCTGTTTGGTCTTGGTCCACTTCAGCCTTTGGTCGAAGATCAGTCTATCTCCGATATTATTGTGAACGGGCCAAATAACATCTTTTTCGAACGACATGGCAAGGTCAAAAAATCTGAAGTTTCGTTTGTGAATGAAGAGCAGCTATTGGCGATTGCTAAGCGTATTGCCTCGCGTGTTGGACGACGTGTCGATGAGCTTTCTCCTACGGTCGATGCAAGGCTAGAAGATGGCAGCCGTGTGAACATTGTGATCCCACCGATTGCATTAGACGGTACTTCGATCTCCATTCGTAAGTTCAGAGAGCAGAACATCGGATTTGAAGACCTGATCGGCTTCGGTTCGATGTCTCCAGACATGGCGAGAGTACTGATGATTGCTTCTCGCTGCCGTATCAATGTTTTGATCTCTGGCGGTACGGGTTCAGGTAAAACGACGCTACTCAACGCGCTCTCTCAATACATTGCGGAAGACGAACGTATCGTCACGATTGAAGATGCCGCTGAATTACGTCTACAACAACCCAACTTGGTTCGACTTGAAACGCGAACCTCCAGTGTTGAGCAAACCGGAGCGGTCACCCAGCGAGACTTGGTAATTAACGCACTGCGTATGCGCCCTGATCGAATCATCCTTGGTGAGTGTCGTGGCTCTGAAGCATTTGAAATGTTGCAAGCAATGAACACCGGACACGACGGCTCTATGTCTACGCTCCACGCGAACACTCCAAGAGATGCGATTGCCCGTGTTGAGTCTATGGTGATGATGGCGAATTTGAATCAGCCTCTAGATGCGATTCGTAGAACGATCGTCAGTGCCGTGCAGATGATTGTTCAAGTGAATAGGCTGCGTGATGGGTCCCGTAAAATTACCAGCATCTCAGAAATCGTCGGACTTGAGGGCGATAGCGTGGTGATGGAGGAGATCTATCGCTTCCGTTACGACGATGCTCATTTCGGTGAAAACGTGAAAGGGGATTTTGTCACCAACGGCATTATGCAGCGATCTGAGCTTGTGAAAAAAGCACAATTCTTTGGGCTCTATGAAGAGCTTATCGCATCCTTTAAGGGGGCATAACATGCTTTGGATTTCGTTGATCCTATTCGCTTTTGTGCTGCTTTTGATTCGGGACTCAAAGGTAAAAAAGGTCAATCAATTCTTCAATATTGAAGAAGTGGAAGCGGAAAACTTTAACGCCATTAACGTGAAATCATTGGTTCGTAAACAGAGCTGGCACACGTTCAAAGAGTCCATTTCACCGACCTTGATGGTGTTGGGGCCGCGTTCTACCTTGTACATCGCGTTATACATTACGGGCAGTTTAATTGCCTCGTGGTACATCGTGATTGACTTGCTTTCGATGACCAACTCTTGGTGGGTACCTGTGTTGGCTGTGATTTTTTCCTTTTTCGGTTACCGCTTCTTGGTGACCAGAAGGCGTCGTGATTTCGAGAATACCTTCCCAGATGCGTTGAACATTCTGATGAGTGCGGTGACGGCGGGTGACAGTTTGATGCAAGCCATTAGTTATGTTGGTGAAGTGATGGACAATCCTATCGGGCGTGAATTTAAGCTGATGGGCGACCGATTGAAATTAGGTGAATCGCCAGAAGTGGTGCTTAAGCGATCGTGCAAAAACTACCCGTATCCAGAGTTTTTGTTCTTCACCGTGACGCTTAGAGCCAATATTGCGCGCGGCGGGCAGCTCAAAGGTGTGTTGGCTCGATTGATTCGCGTACTAGTGGATTCCAGAACGTTAGAAAAAAAGAAGATGGCGATGACTTCAGAAGCGAGGATCTCCGCCAAGATTGTTGCCGCTATACCTTTGGTTTTTATGATCATCCTGAATTATGTAAACCCCGACAATGTCAATTATGTCCTGTACGACGAATCAGGTCGTGTGGTGTTGTTTTACGTGCTTGGCAGTGAGCTTTTCGGCTTGTTCATCGTTTGGTTATTAGTAAGAGGTGTAAGAGCATGATGATATTAGCTTCGCTTATCGTTCTGTTTTTTTCGCTGCTCTTTTTGATTATTGAGTCGGTGCGTGCCGATCAAAGGCAAAAGAAGGTTGCTGCGTATATTGGGGGGGATGCCATTAAACCACCTTCGCGCATGAACCGCTTCTTTGTTCGATTTGGTAAGGAGCATAGACATGAACTTGAACAGAAATTAATAGAAGCGGGTTATTACAACACCGAATGGGCAAAGTTTTACTTTCCAGCCAAGGTGTTGGTGTTAGGCCTTGTTTCAGGTTTAGTTCTGTTAGGGGACATGACATCGACCAACAAATTGCTGGTGGTGATTGTCTCTCTAATTGCGGTGATTGTTGTTCCGGATACCTTGTTGCAAATGCGACGCAAGATGTTGATCAGCAAAACCTCAGCACAGCTCCCTTATTTACTCGACATGATGTCGGTATGTGTACAAACCGGCATGACCATAGAGGCATCTTTAGTGTACTTGGGTAAAGAGCTGGCCGAATTTGATTCCGACCTTTGTTACCAAATTAAGCGTACCTCTGATTCAGCCAAGATACATGGTGTAGAGAAGGCATTGAACGATTTGACTGAGCGTATTCCAACTCCCGCCATTCGAAGCTTTGTTCTGACGATTATTCAGAACTTGCAATACGGTACTTCTGTCGCGCAAACACTCAGTGATCTTGCTGAAGATATGCGAAAAGTTCAAATCCTCACGGTTGAAGAAAAGGTAGGTAAGCTCTCCGCAAAGATGAGTGTGCCGTTGATCCTTTTCATCATGTTTCCGATTGTCATCTTGATTCTCGCACCGAGCATCATGCAAATGACATTGAGTATCTAGGGGCGTGATGCATGAATAAAAAAACGATGTACCTGATGCTGCTAACGCTAAGCCTGTTAGCCGGGTGCCAATCGACACCTTCCGAGCAAGACCACCAGCTTGCCGAGGTGACAAGTATGGAGAAGGTCAAAAACTACGACGGTCTCATTAACCATTACAAATCTCAGCTTGAGCAAGGCTCCCAAGATCCAGTGGTGAAACAGAAACTAGCATGGGCGTACTTCTATAAAGGCGACATCGAATCCGCAGATTTTTACGCTCAACACCTGAAAAAAGAGGGCATCGAAAACCCAGACCTTTATCAGTTAGAAGGGCAAGTATTCGATGCCAAAAATGACACGGATAGTGCGATAGCTGCTTATATTGCATCTGTCGAGGCTGGTAACAGAGCTGGTCAAATTCACGTATTACTCGGCGTGTCATACACAAAAATTGGTCAGTATGAGAAAGCATATCAAGAGCTGAACCTTGCTCGCTTGCGTGGCTATGATGACATTGTAGTAAAGAACAATATTGCGATGATCCAGATGGCCAATAGTGAGTACCAACAAGCGATTGAAACCTTAGCGCCAGTACTAAAGGAAGACCCTGCTAACAAGATTGTAAAAGCTAACTTAGCGATAGCATTGATGAAAACTCAGCAGATTGATTCGGCCCAAAAGCTACTTAAAGGTGACTTTTCGGCGAAAGAAATTCAAGTGATTGCTGCTGAATTGACTCAACTGGGAGTGAGCGATGAAGCGTCTTAATAAGCAGAAAGGGGTGACAGCGATTGAGTTTGTTTTAGGGGCTCTGGTGCTGTTCTTCGCAACCTTTGCGATCTTTGAGTCGAGCTACCAAATCTACGTTGTAAACATGACCGAATACTCGCTTAGAGAAACGATCAGAAATACCAAGATCTATGAAGGTAAAGGGATCAATGAGCAATACGAGAACAAGTTCCGAAGCTTGATTGAAGATGACGACAATCTATGGAGCTTTTTAATTGATGGCTCACGCTTCTCGATAAAGGGTCAGTATTTCAAAACCTACGACGATTTTGTTGAGAACAGAGGGCATTCGGACCAAGGTTTGAACTTCAATTACGATCTGGCCGAAATTACCGTGACTTATCGCTACACACCAATCATTAAATTGGCTGGTGCAGCAGATAGAGATATTTCACGCACCATGGTTTTGAACTTAGAACACGAGGGGTGGAACGATGATGCGCCGTAACCCAGGAGCGTTTTATGGAAATCGCCAACAAGGTTCTTTTACCGTTGAGTTGCTGTTCATCCTTGTCGCGTTGTGGGGCGTTTATCTTTTTGGCGCCGACTTAAGCCATCAGCTGCTCGCACGCGCAAAGCTCGATAGGTCCAGCTTTGCTTTGGTGAACGTGATTAAAGAACGCACGCGTTATTTTGAAGCGGATGTATTGGCGGGGCAGAACCTGTCTGTGACTAACTCAGAATTACAAGACATGACGAAGGTAGCAAGTCGAATGCTCAATACACCCGTAGACAATGTGGCAATCAAGATCGAGTCGTTAACGAACAACAGTAATGTCGCTGAGTTTAGTAGCAATAAGTTCAGAAGCTTAAATTGCCAGACGGATTCAATTATTGACCATGCGGATTTAGCGCCGGTAGATAAGGGCGTTGTTTACCCCTTGTATCGCGTCAGCCTTTGCGAAGAGGAAAGCTCTTGGTTCAAGCCGTTCTTTAATGATGGCACGAGTACCACGGTTAAGATTGCCTCTTCTTCTATCATGCCTGGGAGATAATGAAATGAAAATTCAGCATGAACGTCATATCAATCGTCAGTATCTCAGTCTACAAAGACAGCAAGGTGTCGCCGCAGTATGGATGGGCTTATTGCTCGTTCCTATCATGGGAATGACCTTCTGGGCGGTTGAAGGTACACGCTACGTGCAAGAGACCAGTCGACTTAGAGATTCAGCAGAGGCGGCGGCAATAGCGGTGACGATTGAAGATCAGCCTGATCTTGCGCGTGGATTAGCAACTCAATATGTCGAGAATTACGTGAGGGACATTAAGTCTACCAATCTCTCTGCACAGAGATTTCATCAAACGGAAGATGAGGGGGCAGGGATTCTTGAATATATCCAATACACGGTTAATGCAAAGACCACTCATGACTCTTGGTTTGCGAGCAGTTTTATCCCTTCGTTTGATGAGCAGCAAGATCTTGCAGGGCGCTCACTAGCGCGAAAGTACCCGGTTTACCTTGGTGATAACAACATCGACATTGTGTTCGTATCAGACTTTTCTGGCTCGATGGATGATAGGTGGGGGTCAAGCCGTCATAAAAAAATTGATGATTTGAAAACGGCCATCGATCAGATATCTAGCAAAATCTTGTGCACATCGACAGACTTAGAGTACGTTGATGGTGAGTGGAAAGAGGTGTGTGATGAACCTGGAGAAGACACCACGGGAGATAAGCTACTTAACCGAGTGGGTTTTGTGCCTTTTAACGTGAGAACGAGGGAAATCGTCTCAGGTGGTCAAGCGAACGCGACCAGCCAGTTGAGTTATAAACCCAATTATAAACCCAACGTGTCCCCTTATTCTTACAACGATGTTAATTGGGATTATTGGCGTGCGTATTCGCAGAATGAGGTACTTAATTGCGCGAATTGGCAGTCCTACTGCCCAAACCCAAAATCGGACAATCAAAAGTACGCTAAGCGCATCAAGGATGTGATCTATTTAGATAACTATCACGTTGCTGACGTATACAACTATGTTGATTTATCGACGTCTGTAGCCACGATGTTTACGGACAAGTCGGGGTTAAGACCCAACTTCTATGGTGTGAATGGAACGGATCTTTTTAACGCTCATGGTTCTTCAAGTTCAACGCAGTTTAAAAACATTCGATTATCGAACAAATTGTCCGATTTAAACCCGATTAGTTCTATGTGGGCAGACGGTGGTACCGCCGCCTTTCAAGGGATCTTAAGAGGCTCTCAAATTCTTAAGGATGGCGATCCCAACAGCTCGGATGACGAAGAACAGCAAGCATACAACAAGAAAATCAAGATGCTACTTATTTTGAGTGATGGTCAGGAAAGCCCTAATAACGGCATTCTTAAAGGGCTTGTTGATAGAGGCATGTGTGACAAAGCAAGAGAGGAGATACCCGGCTTATATATTGGTGTCATCGGTATCGATTTCCGTGCTTCTCAGCAAAGCGGTTTTCAAGACTGTGTTATCGACCCAAATGAAGACATCATCGACGTATCTAACCTTGATGAATTGATTGAAAAGATAGAAGAACTCATCCGTAAAGGCTCAAAAACCAGCGGCATCACTAAGTTGTATTAGAGGAAAATATGAAAAAGTTAATGATCGGTTCCATTGTCCTGTCGACATTGCAATTTAGCCTTCACGCCAATGCGGAGGACGGCATAAGCGTTTATTGCGACACGGCATTCAGTGAATATCAACACAGTGTGAGAGTTGATGATGTTGTTGGTGTCGCGCAGCACAGGTTGGGGGCGCTACAAATAGAACAGCAATCCGATAGCAACGAGTTGAAACAGGCATTAGCCCGTCAATCGAGTCTTGGTATCAATAAAACCGGATGTAAGACTTGGATCAGCAGCCAAGATCGCCACGGATTGTTGGCTCGAATCCACTTTGCTTTTGACCAACACAGTCTAACACCAATGGGCAGCAAAGCACTGAGCCAGCTCGCTAGTGAATTACAAACCAGTGGCAGTTCGGTCACGGTCGATGGGCACACAGACAGCTCTGGTGATGAAGGCTACAACCAAGCTCTTGGTATGCAAAGGGCGTTGACGACTTCGGATGCGCTCATCGTAGATGGTGTAGACAAGCATCACTTGGTCATTCGTTCATTCGGAGAAAGTAAGCCTATCGCCTCTAATGAAACCGTAGAGGGAAGAGCAAACAACAGACGTGCGGAAATATGGGCCTCAAAGGACGCTGTTGAATTAACAAACTAGGAGTATTAATGCCTCTTAGCTTTTTAACTAGCGCGATATAGAGAGTCAAGCAAGGGATTAGCGGCCAGGTGTCGCTAATTACTGTCGTCCTTGGTCACGGTAAGCCTGCTTAAATTCAGAGCCCTTAGAATTTTTGTTATAACGGACGCTAATGAATATTCAACAACATTTAATCGTTTGAAACTAAAGAAATATTAATGCTTTTTGATAAGTTCTCTCCCGAAGGGATGGAAAACAATATCGATGTAGATACTTGGATATCTATATTGGACAACATATGCGACATCATGGACGCATCGAACGCGGGGATCATCACGGTCTCCGATTTCACTTGTTTGGGTTTTGAGAGCGTTTTGTGCTCTTCAACCAAGTTATGCGAGTTACATAAGAGTCGAATTAGTTGCTTTTGTGAATATGTATATAAAGAGAATCGCACGGTTTATTTGAGTGGTTGTGCTTGTGGCGAATCAAACTCTGACAGGGAAACTGACAACTACAAGTCCTTTTGTGGCATCCCCGTAAGTGGCATAGACGGCGAAGTGTTTGCTATTTTATTTGTGTTCGACTTAAGCCCGACCCAGTACACGGACAGCCAAGTAAGCCTGATTGAGAACATTTCAACCTTGCTACGGTCTGAAATCCTCTTGAAAGAAGAAAGCCGGATTTTATATAAAAACAGCCACTTCGACATCATGACGATGTTGCTCAATCGAAGAGGGTTCTTTCATGAGTTCAACAAAGCAAACATTGATGATAGAGAGATCGTTTGTCTCTATTTTGACTTGGATAATTTAAAGTACATCAATGATACTTACGGGCATTTTAAAGGTGACGACTATATTTCTGGCTTTGCTTCGTGCATAAGAAACCACATCAAATACAACATGATACCGGCGAGAGTGGGTGGTGATGAGTTCATTGTTGTTATTCACTCAGAAGATCCCGGATACGCTTGTGAACTGGTTCGAAAAATTCGTGCAGATTTTCATGAGTTCATTGAAGGGTTTCGCGGTGATGATGATGTTCCATTAGGGTTTTCCTACGGGTGTGGAACTTCTGATTCTCAAAGTTTGAACATCATAAACTTGATCAAGTCATCAGACGAAAACATGTATCGCAATAAGAAAAATAAGCTGTAGGTCTTATCGCTTCTAGGTGCAAATCGCAGATACTAAAAAGCCCACTAATGTGGGCTTTTGCTTGTTTAACTTATCTAAAACTAAGCTCTAATGATCATCTGATCGCGCTCAGGACCAACCGATACCATTACAACTGGTACACCCATCAGCTCTTCGATACGAGTTACGTAATCTTGCGCAGCTTGAGGGAGGCTTTCAAAGGTGCGGCAACCCGTGATGTCTTCGTCCCAGCCTGCCATATCTTCATATACAGGTTTTAGCTCAGCCGTTTGTGGCCAAATTGGGTTCTCTGTGTGCTCACCTGAGTAAGCCGTACAGATCTTAAGTTCAGCCAAGCCAGATAGGCAATCAATCTTAGTGAGAGCGATTTCTGTCGCCGCTTGAAGCTCAACGCCGTTACGCGTCGCAACGGCATCAAAGTAACCCATATCACGTGGACGACCGGTTGTAGCACCGTATTCATTTGAGCTTTCGCGGAAGCTGTCTTGTTCTTCCATCGCAGTAACCAGAGTACCTGTACCCACAGAAGAACTGAATGCTTTAGCAACCGCAATAATACGTTCAGGGCGTAGGGCTGGTAAGCCACTACCGATACCTGCGTATGCTGCAGTTACATTTGATGAGGTTGTCCAAGGGTATTCGCCGTAAACCAAATCACGACCCGCACCGAGCTGAGCTTCAAATAGTAGGTTTGCGTCTTGTGCTTGGAGGGCTTTAAGAGGCTCAGTCACGTTACAAATGAACGGACGCCAAGCTTTCGTCACTTCAAGTAGCCACTCCGTCATCTCAGAAGCAGTCTGAGTGAAGTCACATTTAGGGTAAAGCGCCTTGAGTTGAGGCATCTTCCAATCAAGCATGAATTGAATGCGTTGCTCAAGAACTTCTGGTTGATTTAGCCAGCCCACAAGGATGCCTTTTTTCATCACACGGTCGCCGTATGCTGGCGCGATACCTTGACGCGTTGAGCCATAAGCAGCATCACCTAAGCGTTCTTCTTCAAGCGTATCTTCTAGTGCATGTAATGGTAGGCAGAGTGTTGCGCGATCAGAGATAGCAAGTTTCACGTCAATGTTTGCCGCTTTAACTTCTGCAATCTCTTGGCTCAGTGCCGCAGGGCTAATCACCATACCTGGGCCTAGAACTGCGGTACAGTCAGGGTTAAAAATACCACTAGGAAGTTGGTGCAGTTTGAATGTACCGAAGTCGTTAACCACGGTATGTCCAGCATTGTTTCCGCCTTGAAAACGGATGCTCGCAGATGCTTCAGCTGCTAAAAAATCGACGATGCGGCCTTTGCCTTCGTCACCCCAGTTTGCACCCACAACAACGATAGATGGCATAAGTTTATCTCCTGACTGATTGAGAAATCATGTTAGTGCTGCATTTTGGATAAGAGAAATTAATTATCTTTATTATCTTGATAAGGATTCCATATAACTCTAAAGTCTTAATCACAAGCGAGATTCCCTATCACGTTCGTTCCTCACTGTAGGGAATGACGGGTTGAGTTAGCCGATTACTTTAATGAATGACGATAATTAATAGAGAAACTTTAAAATAGCCGTCATTCCAGAACCGAGGAGCGAGGTATCAGGAATCTCAAACCACAAGCGAGATCCCTTATCACGTTCGTTCCTCACTGTAGGGAATGACGGAACTGGTGGATTGTGAATATAGAGAGTGACGCGTTTTTGGTTCTTTGCTTTGGAAGTGATGAACCGAACGTTCACTCGATTTGTTAGCGTCATTCCAGAACCGAGGAACGAAGTATCAGGAATCTCAAACCACAAGCGAGATCCCTTATCACGTTCGTTCCTCATTGTAGGGAATGACGGAACTGGTGGATTGTGAAATAGAGAGTCACGCGTTTGTAGTTCTTTGCTTTGGATGTGATTAACCGAACGTTCACTCGATTTGTTAGCGTAATTCCAGAACCGAGGAACGAGGTGTCAGGAATCTCAAACCACAAGCGAGATCCCTTATTACGTTCGTTCCTTACCGTAGGGAATGACGGAGCAGCGGGACTGTGAAATGAGAGTGACGAGTTTTTAGTGCCGAACAATTGGAAGTAACACAAGAGAGAAGATGATGCTTGATATCAATTTGTTGAACACGTTTGTGACGTTAGCCGAATACAAACATTTCGGTAAGGCGGCCAACGCTCTACATATGACACAGCCAAACGTAAGCTTGCATTTAAAACAACTTGAACAACTGACACGCATCAAGCTGATAGAAAGAAGCCCATTTCAGCTAACTCAAGCGGGCGAAAGGCTCTTAGAGACCAGCCAAAGAACCTTGCTTGAGTTGCAGGTATGTCAGGCTGATCTCAATGCGATTAATGACCTCAAAATTGGCACGCTAACCATTGCGGTTAGTGACATTATCTCTCGATTTTTATTGATTCGTCCTTTCCAGAAATTTAAAGCGCAATACCCGGGTATCGACCTCACATTGCTCAATACCACCTCATCTCAAGCATCGAGTTTGGTGAAGAACGCTAAGGCTGACCTTGGTTTTGTAATTGCGAAAGAGCAGCATAATGAGTCGCTCTATTTTACTAAGCTGCAAGAACTATCATGGTGTGCTCTGGGAGATGGTTTAGATACGCAAGACTCTGACAATTTGAAGGATAATGACCCTCAGAATGATGAAGTCGAGCCTGAACTGACCTTGATCCTACTAGGTCACGATACAAGAACTCGAGACTTTATCGACGAAGGGCTTCCCAGTCTGAATCTTCCTAATTACAGAGTGATGGAAGTTGGCAGTGTTGATGCACAAATTGACTGGGCTGAAGCGGGATTTGGCGTTGCCATCATTCCTGAGTTCGCTATATCAACCAAGCCACACCTCAAATCGAAAGTCACACCACTACTCAATTTCTCTAGCACCAGTCTTGGTTACATTGTCAGGCAGAACCAGGTGTTGTCGAAAGCCACAAAGCACCTATTAGGTTGGGTGAATGACGAGATTACATTACTCCAGAAAAGTGTTGATTAGCGTCGCAGCAAACTCGCATAACAACCAATAAATGGATCTGAGCCCACTGTATGTGGGCTTTTTTTCGCTGCCATATACTTCAAAGGAAATACCGCATTGACAATGTTTGACTATCAAACTAAATTTAGCGATATTGGTTTGATAGTCAAACTACTTGTTGGTCAAAGTAGTTTGACTGATCAGTGACATCAACTTTGAGCATAAGACTAAGGACACCATTTTGAGCTTTACAACCCATCACCAACACAACTTCTCTTCACACAACAGCCAAGGTGAAAAGCGCACTTTTTATGTCCTGCTACTGACTGTCACGACTATGTTTATCGAAATCATTGCAGGTACTGTTTATGGCTCGATGGCATTGCTTGCAGATGGTTGGCATATGGGGACACACGCAGCAGCGTTCGGCATCACTTTGTTTGCTTATCGTTACGCAAGAAAACATGCCGATAGTGCTCGTTTCTCTTTTGGTACAGGTAAAGTGAGTGTGTTAGGCGGCTACACCAGTGCGATTGCTTTGGGTATTGTGGCTCTGTTGATGCTGGTGGAGTCGGTACATCGTTTGTTCAACCCTCAAGCCATTCAATTTAATGAAGCGATTATCGTCGCTTGTATTGGTCTTACGGTGAATGTCGTAAGCATGTTCTTGTTGGGAGACCACCATCACGACCATGATCATGGACACGCTCACGGGCATTCACATGGTCACTCACATAACCAGGAAGATACGCATCATCATAGTCACAACGGCCATCACCATGATCACAATCTACGCGCTGCGTATATGCACGTTCTAGCTGATACGTTAACGTCGTTACTTGCAATTGTGGCGCTGCTATTTGGTAAGTTTTACGGCTGGAACTGGTTAGATGCAGTGATGGGGATGGTGGGCGCGATGGTGATTGCCAAATGGACCATGAGCCTCATGAAGCAGACGAGCCCAATCTTATTGGATGAAAACATTCATCAGGAATATCGTGATTCGGTGATCGAGACGCTATCACCTTATGCTTCTGTGACAGATTTTCACATGTGGAAGGTGAGCGGGCATCATTATTCAGCGGCGATTACTCTTGAATCAATCAGTGACAAATCCGTTTCTGAATATAAACAAATGCTCGCCAAGTTTGATAAGATAAATCATCTTACTCTTGAAGTGCACTCAAACGGCCATGCAAAACATAGAACAGCTTAACCAAATATTGACTGAGTTCTACGACAAAATGTCTTCGTGGGAGCAATCCGTTGTTAAAGAAACGGGTTACTCGCTCGCGCAGGTCCATACGATTGAAGTGTTGGGCATGCATGGCGCGCTAAGAATGAAAGAGCTTGCTGAAAAGCTTGGGATTACAACCGGTACGCTTACTGTTCAAATTGAGAAGTTAGTTAAGGCAGAGTTGATTGAACGTCATCAACACCCAACCGATCGCCGAGCAATTGTGGTTGCTTTGACTGATGAAGGGCGAAAGATCCACGTTCACCATAACCAACTTCACCTAAACCTCGTAAATGAATTAACCCAAGGCATAGAAGAACAAGACAAAGCGGTGCTATTGAAGTGCTTGACTCAAATGGTGAAAGCTTTTTAACACGCGGCAGGTTACCAGCTCGTATCCAAGGGCGAGGGGGCAATACTTCCCTTCCAGACTATGAATGGTTAGCACATAAAACGGACCTACTTAATCAGTAGGTCCTTTTTTTTACAAATAAATACGAATGTTTATTTATTGTTAAATCACCCTGCTTTGTTAACAAATAATTAAATATTCACTTCGATTCTCTATATTTATTAATTTAGGAAATAATAGATCGCTAAATAGAGTCATTGACCACAAAGTAAAATAGATTCTCGATTTTCATATCTACAATTGAACAGTATTCATAATTTACTGTGCTTATCTTAAATAATCATCGCCTTTTAAGTTATTGAGTAAAATGACTATTTTCTAAGAGATAGCGAGATGATAAAGAAAAATATCATTTTCTAATCATTGATTATCTACGTTGAATATGATGTTTCTTATTCGGTTTTATCAGTCTCACAAATGAGAATGGTTGAATTGTGTTCGTTTTTATTCTTTACATAAATATGACTTTGTCAGATTATTGTTAGCAATTGAACGGTGTTTTATTGCTGGTTTGCACGATCTGGTATTGCATTCTGGCGGTCGAAGACTTGTCCGAAGGACCTATAAATTCTAAGAAGAAATATAACCATTACTCTCGTCATGGCTCGATTTTTTACGATTAAGGAAAAGTAAATATGAATTTTATGCAAGCGACATCATTATTAGTCATGGGTTTATCTGTAACTGCATGTGGGGGTGGTGGGGGATCATCTAGCCAAAGTACTTCTGGGTCTTCAACGTCAACAGTTTCCGTTACACCAAAGCCGAAAACAGTAATGACATCGACAGCCAATGGCGCTTCAAAGGCGACTGTTCCAGCGTTAGCCGGACAAACTGCAGATATTATTCCAATGAAAAACAATATGGTTCATGTTGTCTACTCGTTGTTACGCGTTCAAGATCTTCAAAGAGGAAATCAAATAGCCGATAATACAAAGGCTTATATCGATAATTCTACAACTCTTGATTTGACAGGATTGGATATTCCACTAGTAAATATAGATATGCCGAGTCCAACCCTAATTGAGCTTCCTGCTTTGCACTGTTATGAAACCAATAACCTAGCCGTAAAAAAAGAAGGTAGAGAATTGTATATCGATGGTGTGATATCAGAATATGAAGCTTTAATAAAAAATGGGGCGGGAAATAACGTCACAGCATCATGTACTAATAACAAATTGAATGAGTACTCTTTTAAAAATACGGTGGTTAACGAAGATTTAATTATTGAGTCAATCGACTCGGTATCTTATGAAGATTCGGTGACTTCAAATACAGTTTTTCTACCGACATACCAATTCTCTGCTCTTGTGTATGAACAGCGACTAAAAAGCAATTTTGGTAACGCTTGGGCGTTGATGCAAAACGAGCACATTAATAGCGCAGCCAAAGAACTGGGTAACCATTTATTCGTATCGAGCTTAAGAACGATCGACTTGGACATTAGCGGTCTAATGAATGAAGCATTAATCGATTTTGATAGCTTAGATAAAGTGCAGTTGTTAAACGGTGCGATTTGGGGCATGCCAGGTCAGGGTGTTGCCGACCAACGTTGGTGTAAGATCGTTAACTTACCAGATAACTCTAATGCTGACACACTTAAATACCAGGCGGTCATTGCGACCAATTGTGCACGCTCAACAAAACGTTGGTGTAATACACTGAACCCTAGTGATATCGCATTAAATGCCGCACCACCGGTTGCTTGGAGTGATTCAACCGCTGCTGCAGCGCAATTAACGGCTGACGCAGAGAAAATACAGTTCGTAAACTCTGGTTCGAAATATCAATCTTTGCTTACCAATGTATCTAGCGTGGCTTCATACTCTGCTATAACACCTCTATTTGGTTATGGCGATCCTGTAGACACAAACGCATATGGTCAAAGCAACAATGCAGGTTTAAGTTCACAAGCAGGTCGTACTGCATCGTGCCAAGCAATGATGAACCCAAGCCACACGGAGATGGGTTTAGGTTATACTCATCACTTAACACTGAACTCAAACTATTCGCTACACAGTTTTTGGACTCAAACGTTTAACTAAATGCGCTAGTGGACATTGAGAGGTCTATGAGCTCTTGGGTAAGAATGTTTAGGGTCAGTAGACTCTACTTACAAAGCCGACAGTTGATGTCGGCTTTTTGCTATCTGGTGAGCGGTTCCGACGCTCGTTAAACAGTGACTTGTTTAATAAAATTAGGCACTTATCACAGGAACTCATCTAAACAAAAGGGTCGATTAGAAAATCCACACACCCATTTGTTTTAAAGGTGTTAGGGCTGTTTTTAACGTTTGTATCAAACATGAGAAACCTTTGTATCCCAATTTTATAATCTTGCTAATGTACATCGTATTAATTTGTGTTATTGATAATTTTAACTTTAATGGGTTTTCCTATTTGCATTTTCAATGAATGTGCAATGGCGAGATATAGGGGCAAAACAGCCCCTGTAAAGCGCCCATTATTGGTAAAAAGATAAAAATAACGAAATAGCATGGGCGAGATAAAACAGTCAGACGCCCAGCCTTAGATACCTAAATTTAGTAAAGACGAGTCACATCTATGGATATAAAGAAAAAGCTCTATTCATTGGGAATGTTTTCCATTTTCGGCATGGTTTCATTGCTGTTCACCACTTCACAATTCGCAGATACGACTGCTCAAATGAGCGAAGCTAAACAAATCACCAAAGAACTCGAAGTTCGCCTGCTTAACCTGCGCCGTAACGAGAAAGACTTCTTGTTGCGAAATGATATGAAATACCTAGATAAGTTCGACGTGAACTACAACAAGTTTTTGGCTTCAGAGTCACAGCTCAATGTGGTTCTGAATGATCTAGGGTTGGTAAACAGCACACACTTACGTGAAGACATCGAGACGTACCATACGAGTTTCGTTGAACTGGTAAAAGCAACGGAAGTCTATGGACTCACGAGAGACAAAGGTCTTTTGGGACAGTTTCATGAAGTGCTAGATAGCATGAGTGCAACAGCGAGCGCTGAGCAAAAAGTAGAGCTTTACCTTTTTAATGATCTGATTGAAAAGGGTACCTTTGATCCGAGCATGCTTTCTTTAAGCTCGAGTGCCTTGCTAGAGACAGCAAAGCAAGTGGTTGAACAGAAGAAAGTTATTGGACTTAAGCACAATGAGGGCCTTCTTGGGGAAGCACGCTCTGGTTCACATGTGATTGAGACTCAGTTTAAAGAGTTTTCAGCAGTGCTCGACCAAGAAACTCAAAAGGAGATGGACAAACTATCGCTGATCAACAACATCCTTTGCGTCACATTGCTTGTGTCGATCATTTTGTTCAGCTGGTTAATCGTTCGCTCTATCATTGGTAAAATTGAATCATTACTTTCAGTGATCCGCAATATTGTCGATTCCAACGATGTGTCAATACGTTCACACCTTGATGGTAAAGATGAGTTGAGCACGTTAGGTCAATACTTCAACCAATTGCTTGATCATCTTGAAGGCTTGATTTCTGCCTCTCAATCTAAGTCTCTACAACTGACTCAAAGTACCTCTAATATGCATGATGAGCTTGAATCAGTAATCAAACAGTTTGAAGTTCAAGCCAACCACACCTCAACTATGACAACATCCGTTCAAGAGATGGTATTAACGATTGGTGAAATTTCAGAAAGCACTTCAGTTGCTGCAGAAGGCGTGCATCAAGCGAAGGTCAATGCAGACAAGGGGCGTGAAGTGGTGGTCGATACCATCAACAACATTACTCAGTTGTCAGAACGTCTATCAAGCAGCCAAGACTCAATCAGCTCACTGAACCATCATGTTGATCAAATCGGTGATGCAGTCAACATCATCCAAGGCATTGCTGAACAAACCAACCTATTAGCATTGAATGCAGCAATCGAAGCAGCACGTGCCGGTGAGCAAGGGCGTGGCTTCGCAGTGGTAGCAGACGAAGTACGTGCATTGGCGAGCAGAACGCATCAATCAACTACTGAAATCACCAGTGTTGTTACTGCGATCCAAAGCCAAATGAACGCTTCAATGACCGAGATTGGCGAGTGTAACCAACAAGGCCAATTAACTCTGAAAGATTCTGAAGAGCTAGATGCCAGCCTACAGCTGATCCTAAGTGACATGGAGAGCATTCAAGGTAACTCTGAACGCATCGCATCAGCGATTGAAGAACAGGGTGCAGTAATGGCACAAGTGAGTGACTCAATCACAGAGCTGAACACCATCTCTAATGATAACAATGCATCAGCTCAGCACTGTTTAGTTGAAGTAGATAAAGTCGCAGAGCAAGCGAATGATATGGACCAAGCCGTAGCGCAGTTCAAGACGTCGTAAGTTCCTCAGGATAAACCAATACCAAAGGCGCGGATCATCTGCGCCTTTTTTGTGCCTGGCGTTTAATCGATGATGCTTCTAACTGAATATGTGAGTGATGTGTATGAATTATACTGTGAATTAGTATGACCATTAGAGAGCATTACAGCGTGAAGAAACGACCCGTGGGGGGAGGAGCTGGGTCGTTTGAGCTTAATGATTGATAATACGGGATTCCGTGGGGGTTATTTGCTTCGACCTTCTAGCACGTCAAGTGCAAGTTCAACCGCTTTATCAATGTTGTCGCATCCGGCCAATTTCCCTGAACTGATAGGCCCAAGAACATTAGCGTATAACGAGAGCTGCTTATTAAATGGCAGGCTCAACTGCTCATATAAACGCTGGCGAATCTCGGCATGCTGCTCAGGAGCGTGGGCAGCAAGGCTTTTTAAAGTGTCATAAACAAGAGTGGTAGTAGTGTTCATTCGTCTCTATATCATCAAGTGGGAGATGCTTATTTTATAATCTTTTGCTCACAACTTGCTGTGATATATATCATACAATAAGTCAAATAATCGATGATTTACGTTTAACTTTTGTTTCGCTAGAAGTTTATCAGAATAAGGCATTCCAAAATGGACTTAAGTATCTATGAAATAAGGTTAAAATATTTGTTGTCTATTAAGCTTACTAATACCTTCACGATACAGTCCGTACAAATTTCGTTATTGTGAATGGTTGAATCTCACTGGAAGAGGAACAAAATGCACTACGACGTATTCAATGGGGATGCAGATGGCATTATCGCATTATTGCAATTGCGCTTGCATGAGCCAAAAGAGAGCACACTTGTCACCGGGGTTAAGCGTGATATTAAGCTAGTTTCGCAAGTGCTTGTTCAACTCGCGGAGCAGGATCCCCAAAGCGATATTACATCAGTGACTGTTTTAGATGTTTCAATGGAGAAGAACTTAAGCGAGTTACGTTCGCTGCTTGATAGTGAGATCAACGTCTTTTACTGCGATCATCATCGTACGGGAGAAATACCGAAGTCTCGTTACCTCGAAACCTTAATAAACACTGCACCGGAATGCTGTACCAGCTTGTTAATAAATCAAAAGCTAAAGGGTGCGTATGTGGCATGGGCAATAGCGGCGGCATTTGGTGACAACTTAAAAGCAGTGGCGACTCGACTTGCGTTAGCAACTGGTTTTGACCAACCACAAATCGACTTTTTAGAGGAGCTCGGAACTTTGGTAAATTACAACGGATATGGTGCGTCATTGAGCGATTTGCATTTTACGCCTGTTGAACTTTATCAACGCCTTTACAAATACCCAAATCCGTTTGCTCTGTTATCTGATGTAAGTTCCGTGTTTTATGAACTTCGCGATGCCTATAAGAGTGACTACCAACAGCTATCTGGCTTAAACCCAATATACGAGAGTAACGTTGCAAGAGTGTTTGAACTGCCAGCCGAGACTTGGGCAAGACGAATTAGTGGTGTATTTGGAAATGAAATCGTTAACCAAGATCCTGATCGCGCTCAAGCCGTATTAACGAAAAATCCTGATGGCTTGTCTTATACAGTGAGTTTACGAGCACCTTTATCAAATAGGACTGGAGCCGATGAAATTTGTTCTAGTTTCGATACGGGAGGTGGAAGAAAGGCAGCTGCTGGAATTAATCAGCTTAAGGAAGTGGACAGGATGAATTTTATTGCGCTTATGGAGCGATATTATTCATCTTCTGGTGATTGGCTTGGTGAGTAATGTTTGATTTTTTATCTCAGAATAAAGATTTAAGTATAGTGTTCCAATCCGATGTGTACTTTTTAAACACACGAAAGCTAAACGATTTTGATTTTTTAGTGATATCACTCGCAAACTTAAATGTCTTTAATATCAGTGCTTTTATAGCCTTTATTCGAATTGGCCCATTAAATTGACTTTACCTAATATATCTTAATTTTTATTGTGAATTAACTGTGTTTTATATATTCACAATATCAATCAATTTCATTGAAAAACCTCTAATTTAGCATTTTAAATTGAATGAAAAGTCAAAATCATATTGATTCTAATATTCAATCTGTGACTTAAAATCACAAGTTAAATCAAAGGTCGTTTTTTCCTATAAATTCCATTACTTTTCTATAAATATTCATGATTAAAATGAATTGGTTCGGTTGTGATTGGCACAGCTGTTAAGTAAGGAAGTGGGACTAATGTTAAAACGTAAAGCTCTACAATTAGCAGTATCAGTCGGTATGGCGGCTATGTCTGGCGCTATCTATGCGAATGGTTCAGACATGACAAATCCAGATTCTGGTGTCGTGGTGGGTTATTGGCACAACTGGTGTGATGGTGGTGGTTACCAAGGTGGTAATGCGCCATGTGTAACGCTAGATGAAGTGAACCCGATGTACAACATTGTGAACGTC
>AAZW01000005.1 GCA_000169995.1 Vibrionales bacterium SWAT-3
GATGAGCGAGTTTCATGTTCTCCAAGTGAAACTGTGACTTTGAAGATAGCGCCACCATTATTGCAGCGCTTCGACTTTATTATTTTCCGGCTAGTGTATACAAAAATCCGTCAGGCACAAAAATTGATTGTGTCGAAATGCAAACCCGCCGACATTCTCTTAAACAAGCGCCGAGTATTCTGGGATCTCGTTGCGACCACGTAGCGCCAAAAATGACAAGAATTGCTGCGGTGAATGGGTGATCACCTTATTCGAATCTATGCCCACCTCATCAAGTAATGAAGCAACAAGATTTAAACCGCCTACATCTTGGCAGAAATGAGCATCACTACCCGAAGTGATAAATGCCCCTTTTGCTTTTGCTATTCTCGCGATCTCGTAGCAGCGGTCGACACTACCCACGCGGCTATTGCCTTTCAGTGTCGTGTTATTAATCTCGATGGCGACATTGTGCTCTACCGCACATTGGATGACCGCTTCAAAATCGAAATCAAAATTAGGATTCCCCAAATGACCCAGTGCATCGACTCGACCACCTTTGATGACATTTAAAAGAGCCTCAGTATGAGCTGCAGAATCTGACGGACGGAATACAGGCTCATGAAAGCTCGCAATCACCCAATCTAAGTTCTTATCAACACTTGGGTGTATATCGATCTCCCCCTGAGTGTTCATAATGTTTGATTCAACGCCGCGAATAATCGCAACGCCTTCGATAAAGCGAGGAAGTACACGCTGATTGCTAAAAAACCAGTAGTGTGGCGCGCCCGGCATTGACTCTGAATGGTCAGTAGTACAGAACATTGCAAGGCCATTTTGTTTTGCCGATTTAGCATTTTCAATCAATGTACTATAGCCATGGCCACTGGCGTATGTATGGGTGTGAGTGTCTACCTTTAATTCCATAAATCAATGCCCTCTATTGATATCTAAACTTTTCAGAAAATAAACCTAAAGCCTCAACTTGAAAGCGAGTGCCTTATGGTATCAATAGAGCCAGTTTATCAGCACAAAGTGACAATTAGCACCATAAGCTAACGCTTTATTTTGGCTTGATGGCATAGTAGCGCGTAAACCGGTAATTGAGCCAATTTCTTGCTACCTACCCAAGTTCGTCAATACTTAAACCAGTTCACACGCTGGAGTGTTAGATGAGACGAAGACGTTATCCGCTGAGTATCCACATCACTAGCCTTTTCCTAATTTTGACAACGTTTGTCGGTGCGGTATTGATATCAATAAGCTATCGGCATTCTCAGGAGCTGCTATTAGGAACCGTTCGCGAGGTAAGTAATGAGCACCGTGACAAACTGGAATCAGTGTTCAAACAAGCAATAGCGCCTGTCATCACC
The DNA here is from genome assembly GCA_000169995.1 of Vibrionales bacterium SWAT-3. Classification (GTDB taxonomy): domain Bacteria; phylum Pseudomonadota; class Gammaproteobacteria; order Enterobacterales; family Vibrionaceae; genus Vibrio. Next base: position 1,353 of record AAZW01000005.1, read on the forward strand.
ACTTTGAACGTGATGGCGGTCAGTCCGTTTGTTAATCAACAAAGCTCCTCTATCGAGAAGGAGTCTTGGCTAGCGTCGGTTGATATTATCTTCAAACAGAATACTAATTTAGTTGCGCTCTTCTATGGCTCGGAGGATGGTGACTTTAGAATTTTCCGCCCCTTAAGTACAAATAAGCAAAGGGCCGAAAATAACGCCCCTGCCAAAGCGACCATGATGGTTAGCAGCACTAATTTGGATGGTGAGAACTTTATTACCTACCTCGATGGTGCGCATCAGGTCATCAGCACAGTGCAAAGCGAGAGTAAATTTAACCCAACGACTCGTACTTGGTATCGCAATGCAAAGCCCGATGGTTCAATCCACCTATCCGAGCCCTATCTTTTTTATTTTCTTAAAACCAATGGCATTACACTGTCTAGGCGTTCAGCTGATGGCAAGCACGTGGTAGGCGCCGACTTCACGCTGAGTTCACTCTCTTCTCAGATCAGTGAGCTGGCCTACTCTCCGCAGACCAGACTGGCTCTATTTGACCAACACTTTAACCTTCTGGGTCAGCATCAACTGGATTTAACGACCTCAAACCTCACCTTCCAAGCTAACCATGGCAATACTAATAATGTAAATGGCGCAGGCAAACTCTCTGGTAGTGAGCAGGAGCAGAGCTTTTTCAACATACCCAAACGAGAGCAAATGGAAGCGTTAAAATCTTCAGTATTGGGGCCGCTAATCTCAGATGAGGAAAAGTTTAACCTCAACCTCAAAAACGTCGAGTACAACCTGAACACATGGGCACTGACCTTAACTCCGGTTGAGCTCACCCAAAACGTGACCCTCTATTTGGCTGAAGCTACACCACACAACGAACTGCTTTCTGACCTCATTTCGATGCGTGACAAACAGGTCGCCGTCGCGATTGGGATGTTATTTATCTGCTTTGGTATCGTATGGTTAGTGGCAAATCGCCTGTCCCAGCCACTCAATACCTTGATGCAGCTTACCGATAACATCGCACGCTTTGATTTCCGTCGTACCCACTATCCCAAAAGCATGATTAAAGAGGTCGCGAACCTCGCCCACTCCATTGAATTAATGGAACACACACTTCATGACCTGATCAACTTGCTGCGAGACACGGCGGGAAATCAGGAATTTTCGATACTTGCCAAGAATATTGCTCATCAAAGCTATCTGATAACCAAGGCCGAAACCATTGTGCTGTTTACTCAATCAGAAGAGAAAGATGTGTTTGATACCGCCGCTAACCTAGCGATCATTCCCTTCAAAGCAGACATCAATGACTTCATCAAGCATACACCTTGGTTACTGTGCAAACTTAAGTCTGGAGAGACCATCCACTTAAATCGAGAAGACAATGTGCTCAACTACTATCAAGACTCAATCTTCAATTCAGACCTGTACCTGTTCCCATTACTAAACCGTGAAAAGCTGTTGGTTGGCATTGTGGCGATTGGCTATGAAAGACCCATAACCAAAGCCCAGTCCGATAAACATGCCTTTTTAAGAGAGCTGCTGAGCTTTGCGGAAATCGCCAAAGACAATATTGACCAAATGCAGCAACAGAAAGACATGCTCAACGCCTTTATTGAGCTGATAGCCTCTGCGATAGATACCAAATCCCCATACACTGGAGGTCACTGCCAACGAGTACCTGAGCTGACCAAATGGTTAACCCAAGCGACTATCGATGACGACCGTTATTACCCTCAGTTCTCTCTGGACAACAAACAGTGGGAAGAATTGATGTTAGCTGCGTGGTTGCATGACTGCGGGAAAGTCACCACACCTGAGTATGTGGTAGACAAAGCAACCAAACTCGAGACCATTTACGACCGAATCCACGAAGTTCGCATGCGATTTGAGTTACTCAAACAGCAAACTGAAACCGACTATTGGAAAGCGATGGCGAACGGTGAACTTCAGGAAGTGCAGCTACAGGTCCTCGAGCAAACTCTATCAACACTCGATGAAGAGTTTGCCTTCGTTGCGCAGTGCAATTTAGGCGGAGAATCAATGACAGAAGCACAACTCGAACGATTGGACCAAATCGCCAAACGTCAATGGAAACGAACGTTAGACGATCAGCTTGGAATATCTTGGGCTGAAAAAGAGAGATACGAGTCGTGGCAGAAATCGTCGCAATCTGCCGATGCTGAACCAGATAACAGTGAACAGACATTACCAGTAATGGAACCACTGCTTGCAGATAAACCAGAGCACAAAATCCCATGGGATAACGGCTTTAACCCAGCAGAATTGTGGCAAGAAGAGTTCGTTCTTAAGCCGGGAGAAGTCAAATACAACCAAGGAGAACTGCATAATTTAAAGGTCAATCGTGGCACTCTCAACGAAGAGGAACGCTTCATGATTAATGATCACATCATTCAGACCTTCACCATGTTAAACAAGCTCCCTTACCCACCTTACCTACAAAATATTCCTGAAATCGCCAGTGGGCATCATGAACGCATCGATGGTAAGGGCTACCCTCGTGGGTTGAGTGAAGATCAATTACCCCTACCGTCGAGAGCCATGGCGATTGCTGACGTGTTTGAAGCCCTGACTTCAAGCGATCGTCCTTATAAAAAAGGCAAGCTGCTCAGTGAATCGCTCAATATCATGACCGACATGGCCACCAACGGTCATATCGACCCTAAGCTCTATTTACTATTTCTAGAAAACAAGATCTACGACAAATACGCCGAGCAATTCCTTGAACCAAATCAACGATGCGAGGTTGATGAAACGAAACATATCGATAAAGTAAAAGAGTACATACGCTCACTTTTTTAAACCGTTTCATATAACGTCTAGCGCTTAACTATTGCTTGTAGATCGAGCACGGAGTCCTCTTTTGCGGTGCTCACAGGTGCTGCTTTTCGGGATTTACTGTGCTTTTTCGCTAACAAGGTGTTTGTGATGCTCGCAGCGACAATCAGATTAATACCGACCAACTGCTGAGTAGAAAATACATCATCAAAGAACACACCTTGCCACAGTGCACTAAACAGCATATTGGTAAAAATTAACGGAGCCAATTGAGAGCCACTCTCTGCAAGCTTGTAAGCCTTCGAACGGAAGATCTGTGTATTAACAGTACATAGCGCCAGTCCAAATGCACCTATTCCAATCCAGCCTATTTGGTCAACCGTCTTTAAAGTATTAAGAATACTTGAGTCTGCCTGCACTCCAGAAACGCCTTGTACTGAGGTGAATACCAACATCGGGATAACCAATATTGCTGCAACTAAAAACGTCCAAGCGTTAAGTTCTGCAGGCGTGAGACTAGTTTTAGAGGCGCGATACAAACTCACTTGTGACGCTGAGTTGAATAGTCCGGCCAACAAACCAAGCAACAATTCAGGCCTCAAGAACTCAGAGCCAAATTTAAACTGCGACCAATCCCCAGCCATCATCACAACACCAACAAAGGTTATCGCTAAACAAAATATGGTTGTTGTATGAATTTTAGTTCCAAACATTAACTTTTCTAACAAAGGAATAAATAGCGGCCCAGTACTAAATAGCACCACACCTTCCACCAGCGTTAAAGTTTGTAACGACGTAAGAAAACACCACTGACATGCCACCATGAATATCGCCCGCATGACCAGTGGCTTCCACATACTTCCTGTCGGCCTGCTGATTTTAGAAAAGATAAGAAACAAGAATATGAGCAAGCTAGGTAAGAAGAAACGCACAAAGCTCAGTAATGAAATAGGCATCGCTTCCGATAAATACTTCGCTACTAAACCGCTTAAAGACAAACTGAACGTAGACAACAACATGAATGTCGTCGCCTTGGTAATATCAGACATAATTATCACCTCCTATGCTGTCTATTTTAGAAGCGTGACGTCATTAAAAATAGCGAGTAATATTAACCATAACTGTAAGGAAAACTTACCAATGAAAAAGCTCGTTCCGCTTAAATCCGTTTACGCTTTCATTGCTGTCGCAGAAACTGGCAGCATGACCGATGCTGCTCGTGTGTTGTATGTCAGCCACTCTGCAGTAAGCCAAGCCATCAAGTCTTTAGAACAACAGGTCAATAGGCCTCTGTTTCAGCGAGTAGGTCGTCGCGTTGTCCTTAATGCCGCTGGTAAACGTTATTACCGCAAGGTCGCTCCTGCGTTGGAACAGGTGATAGAAGCGACTGAAGAGCTAGCAAGGACGCCCAATGACCATCGCATCACCCTCAATATGGTTAATTCGCTTGCAATGCACTGGTGGATTCCCCGCGTCCCCGACTTTCAAGCTTTCGCTCCGTCACTTGATATTCGTATTTCAACACTAACGGGCCCTTTCGATATTGAACAAGAAGGGGTGGATATTGCTCTTGTGCATGGCAAACCTAATGAGTGGGAGCAGTACTACAGCGAAAAGCTAGGCGATGATGATCTGGTGCTGGTGTGTAGTCCTACGCTACTTGCGAACAATAAAGAGTTAAGCGTCACAGAGCTTGTCAAACAGAACCCTACCATTGGTGTTTTTAACCCAAGGCGTAAACACGACTGGCAAGTATGGTGTGATCATTACCAAATCCCGATGCCAAATTTTCACAGCAACCTAACGTTTGATGTATCGATCCAAGCGGTACAAGCCGCCATTCGTTCACTTGGCGTATTAGTCACCCATCGCTTGTTTGTAAAAGATGACATCAGCCACGGTATGCTGGTAGAGCTTGGCGAGCCAGTCGCTAACCCACACCAAGATTTCTATTTTGTTTGCCCAAAAAACAAGTTAAAACAAGAAAGTGTGCTACAACTGAGAACATGGTTAAGACATGAATTTGCCAATTCAGATATGACGCTTAACGATGGAACACAAGTAGAGAATAACGATAACATCTAATAGAACTGTTACTTACAAGAGGCCATTATGATCATTACCACCACACAATCTGTCGAAGGTAAACGCATTGTCGACTACAAAGGAGTTATTGCCGGAGAAGCTATCTTAGGGGTGAACGTATTCAAGGATATGTTTTCTGGCATTCGCGATTTTGTTGGTGGGCGCTCTGGCACCTACGAAAAGGAACTCGAAAAAGCTCGTAACTATGCATTCAAAGAGCTGGAACAGAAAGCCATTGAAGCTGGTGCAAATGCAGTGGTGGGTGTCGACATCGATTATGAAGTACTTGGCACAGGTAACGGCATGCTAATGGTATCTGCCAGTGGTACAGCGGTAGTAGTTGCTTAATTACTCGCTAAGTCGTGATTACCTATAAAAACGCCCCTTAGCTAAATCACTATCTAAAGGGCGTTTTTTTTATGCGTTGCTAGGTTAGGTTTGAATATCTCTAACTCGCACGAACTGCGGGCTCAGAGATCATGGCATCAAAAGAAGCGATTCGAGCTAAGAACTCTTTTCTATCTTTAGGCATAATCGAGCTCGCCATCGGTAGGTTCGCCTTCATCGCATCAACAGCTCGACCACGAACCAACACCTCAAAGTGCAAGTGAGGACCAGTGATACGCCCCGTTGCACCCGATAGCGCAATTTTCTGACCTCGTTTAATTTGCTGCCCTTTCTTAACTAAGAAGCGGCTCAAGTGAAGATAACGCGTCGTGTATACGCTGTTGTGTTCAATCACCAAGTATTTCCCGGCATACGGGTGGTCACGGAGTGCTACAACCCGGCCGTCACCCGTTGAATATACCGGAGCACCCACTGGCGTCGCAAAGTCAGTACCATTGTGCGGCGAGATTCGACCTGTCACGGGGTGTCTACGTTTCGGGTTGAAAGATGAGGTAATTCTTCGGAACTTTCTGTCGACAGGGTATCTATCGAAGGCTTGTTCTAAGCTATTGCCTTCTCTATCGTAGAAGAGACCATCAGGCGCCAAAAACGCTGCTACTTCTCGATTTCTTAATTGAATGGAGATACCTTGAATTTCTGTTTTGCCCGTTAGGTGATTGTCCGTGTACTGCTCTTTGACCAATACATTAAAGCTGTCACCTGCTCTTAGCTCACGAGCGAAGTTAACTTTATCTTTCAACGTGCGAGTAATATTAGCTATCTGAGCTGTTGTAAGCCCCGCTTTGTATGCAGATGTTGAAAAGCTACCATGAACACTGCCCGCGTAGAGTTTTTCTTTCCATTCACCCGGGATCTCGTGGAATTTATAGGTGAAACTACCATCATCGTTTCGAGTAAAGGCAGCTTGCTCAACCAGACTTTCGTGGAACACCAACTCAACAAGCTGTTTGGAGTCACTATCTAAAAGCAGCTCTAGGTGGTCACCGGGTTTTATGGTATCAAGTTTCAAGGATTCAAGATCCGCTTCCATTACTTTATGAACGGTTTCATAAGGCAGATTCCACGATTCGAATATGTTACTGAGTGTATCCCCTACTTTTACAAAGTAGTGAATTTTGATCAATGAGTTCGAATTAGCTTGTGGGTGCGCCTGTTCCTCACCGTCCGTGTGTAGTTCTTGATAAGGCGTTACTTTTATTGAAATTTCTTTTTCCGGTTCCGGATGGAAAGAGAGCAAAGCGGCAAGTGAAAATGCACTGATCGCAACAACAATCAGGATAATGCGGAGGTACTTCATAAAAATTAGCAGTTATAACGAGGAACTTAAAAAGTGTTATAACATAACAATCAAATCAAAAAAACAAACGAAATGTAAGAAACCGTTCTTTTGAAAGCACAAAAATATGGTGGGCTTAAGAAACCCACCATAGCATCAAAGCTTTATTCTTCACGAAGCGCCTCAAAACGCTCTAAGCCTCGAAGCATTTCGAAGTCCGGTTCTTCAGCCAACAACTCTCGCATTGAGCCACTGGCTTCGACAGAGCGTTCTAGGTCATCAATAGCTTGTCCTTCTGCCCCTAACCTTGCGTAAGCACACGCCCGCTGATACAGAGCATGAGCGTTCTGGTCATCCACCTCTAACACGCGATTACATAAGCTCATCGCCCAATGGTACTCTTGAATATCCATTGCTGCGTCCGCTTTGTAGGTTAATGCTTCCAAATCCCCGGGACGAACCTTCAAAATCTCATCATAAATTTCAATTTTCTGTTCCGCGGTTTGCGCATTTTGCGCCCTTAACCATAGATTGTGGATCTCATTGATGATTTCGATTTCTCGGTTGTTCTCTGAAATGATTCTGGTTTTGCGTTTAAGATCCCTCTCTAGAACATTAAACTTCTTCTCATAATCTTGGGCAATGTCGTTGAGTCGTCGATCTGCCATCTCTTTAGTGGTGTGTTTTAACTCTTTGAGCGATTGCCAACCGACTAAGGCGATTAAAGACGCTACACCTGCAATGATATAGAAGAAATACGTTACGGTAACATTGGCGTAGTTGAGCGACTTATCTGCTACTGCGAGTTCGCGATCGGTCATCTGAATGGTGAGACGCCTTTCAAGATCCTGCTGTTCGATTCTCAGCTGCTTCAACTCATCCAAAATATATCGTTCCATCAATGGTCTATCCAAATACTCTTGATCCGAGTATTTATTTTCTTCGCTTGCAAAACTCATCGTGCTGAACACTGAGATAACTGCAATCAATAAGATTCGAAGCATTATACAATCCTTATATATTTAGCTTTAACCTAACTGTATCTCGTTATAGGCATACAAGCTAGGAAGTGGGCAAGTTTGCCTTATCCATATTGGAATTAACACTCTAAAACATCATTGATAATTATAAAACACCTGAAGCAACATCATTAATTTCTAAATTATAAAAATACCAAGTAATACTGTCCTATATAATTAATTCGCGATGCGAATATAGGATCATTTGATTTATTGCATCGAGGTGAAACTTATATTAGTAACGATCAGAGCGAGGTTAATTTGAATAATCCAAGATACGATTTAGTAAGCCGTGTACTGCACTGGGTAATGGCTTCAGTAATCATTTATGCCACAATCGCAGGTTATGTGATGCATTATGTTACCAGTCATCCAGAGCTGTTTTCATTCTTATCAGTGCTTAACATGTCATTGGCGACCATTGCGACACCATTGCTCGTGGTTCGTTATATCTGGAGTCACTTTCGCTCTTCTCCAAGCATGCCAACATCAATACCAGAGGGGCAAAAGTGTGTGGCTAAGCTTGCTCACTCTTTAATGTACCTCGCCATGTTTATGGTGTTCAGTACAGGCTATTTGATGCTAGAACAGCCATACTCATTATTCTGGTTAACCACAGTCGAAAATCTAATTACTAACCCAGCAATCAACAGCTTCTTCTTTTATTTACATCGTGTCAGTTGCATTGCCCTAGCTTGTTTGATTGTTTTACATATTTGTGCAGCACTTAAACACCACTTCGTCTCCAAGAACTATGTATTAAAAATGATGATTTAAATAATACTGTGATACTTTCGACTTAAATCGCGACCAACAAAAAAGCCATAGCACTTCTGCTATGGCTTCTTTTACGGCGTGATTACTTGGATTGGTTATCCAGCATCACTTGCCAGTATTCACATTTAGCAAGAAACTCTTTTAGGTAGAGTTCTGGGTTAGCTAACTTCTCGCCACCCTTAACATCAGCACCGGTCACTCGCCAAAAACTGCGAGTCACTAAGTTTCTGTGATAAATAAAATCGTTAAGTTCGTTTTTTTTCAACGGTAGTTGTTCACCGAACGTCTGCTCATACAAGCTGAGCGTTGCTTCTTGGTGATTCGCCTTCTCTCTCAAAAAAGTATCTAGGTCTAAACCTAGCTCTTTCTGAGCATCTTTTGACAAGGTTTTCGCTAATTTAGAGATCACATTAAACAGCGCCAACTCTACTTTTTGGGACGCTAGTAATGATGCACCTAAAAGCGCATGTTCACTGGAGATCTGTTGCTCTGTTGCTGAAACGGTAGCTGTTGTCACTGTGTTAACCTCAAATTGTCATAACGGATATTATTGAGCGTTTCTGATTACGCGCTTTTGCTAAGCTGAGCTTGTTCAGCGTCAACGATGATAAAGCCAGCAGCGTCTTCACTTTTCTCTACTTGCACTAATCCTTTGAAGCCAATTTGCGACAGTTTCTTCGCAAGATGCTCAGGTGCGGTTTCAAAAACCACCGACATGAAAGGTAAATGCTCTGCGGAAACAAAGCCATGCTCGTTAAACAGGTCCATTGCGTGAGATAAATGGTCTGAGTCGGTTAATTCAATGATTTCTACAACTTCTTCCAACAACATTTTCGATTCCATATTCGCCAGAAAGTGACTGACACAAGCACGTAAATTTGCTCGCATACATCCCGATGCCCAAAGACACCCCTTTAGTAGTAGGGAGATCATAACATATTAATGATCGTAAAATATGTTTAATTTCCCTAACCTACTGGGAATATTAGAAAACAAGAGAAATTGGTGAAGCATAGACAAGACCAATTCGTCTTATTGAAAGCAACAGCCTGATTTTGGGCAATTAGGCTAACGTAGCTTGAGAATCGCCCGTTTCTACAATCGATTCTTGTAACAAGCCAGCGTAAATACCGTTGTGCGCCACTAACTGCTGGTGATTGCCCTTTTCAACGATCTCACCTTTTTCTAGCACTAGTATGGTGTCTGAGTGACGTACAGTGCTCAGGCGGTGGGCAATCGCTATCACGGTTTTCTCTTTGAACAGACGCTGCATCGCTTTTTGAATGAAATCCTCGGTAATCGAATCTACCGAACTGGTTGCCTCATCCAGCATCATCAGTTGTCCACCTTGAGCAACGGCTCTTGCAAACGAGATAAGCTGAGTTTGCCCAACCGATAGGTTTGCCCCGTTCTTATCTAGTTGGAAGCCATAGCCTTGAGGCAGCTGCTCAATAAATTTATCGGCATAAACATAACGCGCCGCCTGCTCAATCTCGGTACTTGATAAATGTTCTTTACCTAGTGCGATATTGAACGCAATCGTCTCTTCGAATAAATGCACATCTTGCATCATCATCGAGAACAGGTGAGCCGAGTCTTCACTAGAGATTTGAGAAAGCTCAATGCCGTTTAGCAATATGCTGCCTTCGTAGTCTTGGTAAGTTTTCGAGATCAAACGCAGAATCGTTGACTTACCTGAGCCTGTAGAGCCCACCAGTGCGATTTGATGCCCTTTCTCTAATACAAACGAGACATTCTTTAGAACGTACGGAGCATCATCTTTGTAGCGAAAGCTTACGTTCTTAAACTCAAGGCTTTCAAATTGCTCTAACGGTTTAGCAACCTTCTCTGATGGCAGTAAGTTACGCCCCTCTTCTTCAGTCGGTTCAACAAACAGCTCTTCGATATGGTCGAACGCGGCAAATGAGCTCTGAATTGATGCAATTTGCGAAGTAAAATCTCGGATCGGCACGAACACTTTTTCTAAGGTGTTGATGAACGCAATCAGCACACCCAAGGTGAGCGCCCCTTCTATCACTTGCTCAGAACCGTACCAAATCATTACCGCGATGGTGATGGATGTGATACCAGAAATGAATGAGAACAAAATCGCATCGTATTTATTGATCTTTTTCTGCGCTCTCAAAAACTCGTCGGTATAGCCTTGGTAACGTTGTTCGACTTGTTCTTCCGCTCGGTACATCTGAACGGTTTTCATACCAAACAACACTTCTTGCAAGAAACCAATGCCTTGAGCCAGTGACGAACGAGTCACCTTATACAGAGCACGAAGTTGATTTCGAACATGTACAGTCAGATACATCACCGGCGGCATGATGATCAATACGATCAGCGTCAGCTTCCAATCAATTAAGAACATCATGACCAGCAGCGCAATGGTGTTAATACTGTCTTTTACCAAACCGACAACCGACTGAACAAACGTCTCACCGATGGTTTCTAAATCACTGGTTAGACGCGAGAGCGTGACACCGATTGGTGTATTGTCAAAGTAGCTGCGTGGCAATTTCAAAACACGAGCAAACAGAACCGAGCGCATGTCAGTAATCGTGTATTGACCTGTTTTACGTAGGTTATATGCGTAGGTGGTATCCACTACATAACTGACGATTAGTACAGCAACGAGGTAGAAAACGTATTCTAACAGCCCGTCCATATCACCATGACTCAACTGAACGTCGATCACTTGAATAATCAACCAAGGGAACAACAAGCTTGTGATGACAGAAAGCGGAAGCATCGCAATGCCCAAAATTGCCGAACCTTTGTATTTCTTAGCAAACTTAAAGAAATGCTTGAGGTACTTGAGGTCAACACCTTTTAACATGCTGCTGCCTCCGTTTCATTTTGCTGTAGTAGCCATGTCTCGTAGTAGTAATCGCAAGTTTTCAGTAGGGTTTTATGGTCGCCCTTAGCAATCACTTTTCCTTCATTCAACACGATAACTTCATCCATATATTCAAGTGCATTAACACGATGCGAGACGACAAGAACCGACTGATTTTCCAATCGCTTAAATAGGCCTTCTAAGATTTTTCTCTCTGTCTCGTAGTCAACGGCAGACAGAACGTTATCCATAATGATGAGATCGGTTGGTTGTAGTAGAGCACGAGCAATGCTTAGGCGCTGTTTTTGCCCCCCTGACAACATAATGCCCTTCTCACCGACTAAGGTTTGGTCACCTTGCTCAAAGCGTGTCACATCACCAGCTAATTGGCTAAGCTCTAACACTTCATCAACCTGGCTTTTTACTAGCTCGGTATCGGCGCTACCAAAACGAATATTCGCTTCAACAGTCGCTGAAAACAAATACGGGTCTTGGGTGACCGTTTTGACGTAACGACGTAAATCGCTACGCGAGAAGCTAGTGATATCTCTCTCACCAAGCAGTACTGAGCCTTGTGGAGTGTCTAAGTGATGGTTCAAACAGTTCACCAACGTCGTTTTGCCCGCACCGATACCACCTAACACACCGACTTTCTTCCCCGCGGGAATATCAAAACTGATGTCATTCAGAATCAGACGCTCCTCGCCCGGATAGCTAAAGCTAAGGTTACGAACGTAGAACGTTTTTCCCTTTAGGGATTCCACATCGAGCTCAGACAGTTTCTGCTCATCAAGCTCTGGAATTTTGGCATTAAGAATAGTTTGTGCGCTTTGAATACCTACCATGCCACGCTGATAAATCGTCGCGATTCGTCCTAATTGCATAAGCGGCATGGCGAGCAAAACTGAGTAAGTTAGGAATGCTGTGATTTCACCTAGGGTCAGTTCCTGTCTCATCAACATAAAACCACCTAGACCTAGAATAATGATTTTCATTAGGTCATTGGCGTAATCGAGAACCGGCATAAAGAAGACTTGGATACGCGTGATTTTAAGGCGGCATTCAAGTAACAACTGATTCAGCTTCTCAGTCTCCGCTTTTACCCAAGGTGACATCTGCTGGCTTTTAATCAGATCAATCCCAGACAGATAACTCATCAGTTGCGCAGACAAGTTTTGCAGTCGCTTCATATGCTCTAGATGGAGCGTTTTCATGCGCTTAAAGCCAACTCGGAAAATCACGAAAGCGATTGAAATCGGAATGATCGAATACAGAGTTAGTTCTGGCGATATACGCCACATGTATAGCGGCGTTAGCGATAGAGCAAGCAACGCATTAAAGAATTGCAGTAAACCAACACCAAACATCAAACGAATACCACTTAGGTCATTGTTGATGATTGAGATTAAACGGCCAGAAGCAAAGCGCTCGTGAAAGCTGTTTGGCAAGCGATTCAGTTTTTGTAGAAGAGTGGTCTTAAGTGAAGCTTCTGTAATTCGCCCGGGGTTAAGCGCGTAAATACGAGACAGAATCCTAACAACGACCATAGCAACCGACATACCAACGACAATCCACACATAGGACTGCAACTGTTGATGTCCACTTGAAGAGGCATCATCAATCAGGTCTATTGCCAATTGAATATAACGAGGGATTTCTACTTGTAACCAGTTAACGAGAAAAATGAACACAACCGCAAGTAAGTACGAGGTGCGATTCATGCGCAAGTAATGGGCAATAAACTGTCTTTTATTCATAACGTTCTTTGTTGAGGGCAGGCATAAAGCGACATAGTGATACTCTTTAATTAGGGTTGTATCACGATGGTAAAGATACACCAAAAACACTTAGTTGACAATATCAACCACATTCCATTATTCGTCAGTCCTATTCATTTTTTGTATTGCAGAAACAACTTTGCCGCCAATATGGCGGCAAAGATATTAGAAGTGGTGATTAAAGCTAAGGCTCAAATCCAGTATTGGTCTTAAAGAAGCACATCAACTTTATCATTTTCAATATTAAATGAGCTCTTCACTTCACTGCCCAATGCTGATGGATACCAAACTTCTACCCAAACTTTATCAACATGGTTGGGCAACAATAGCGTTGTTGAAAAGTCAGTGTCTTCATTAATAGGCATTCTTAACACTTGTGAGGTGTAGTCGACCACGTCCCCATCAAACTCAGTGTACAAGCTCATAAAGCCCCGCGAACTTTGTGAACTAGCGACATCGACCGTCACAGCGACTTCCCTCTCAGTTGAGAAATCAAAGCCTTCCGGTATGGTCAGCTCGACTGAGCTCAACACTTGTGCCGCAGGCGCGACGCTAGACGTCACTGTGTTATTAGCAGATGACGAGTTGCCTGATGAAGAATCATCCGCTGGGGGGACAGAGCTTGGAGCTGATGTGGTAGAGCCTCCACCACCGCCTCCGCCGCCACACGCTGCAAGGAAGGCAAGAGTCACACTACTTAGCATTAGTTTTGATAGTTTCATAAATCCTCCTTGATTAATCTTCAGTAGACCAAGTTTTGTCTGAGTTAGGGTTTAGATACCAAGTCGGTTTAGAAGAACCGCCAGACGTAGCCCATTCTGCAAAGTCTGGGAACGCTTCACTGATATCAATGTACTCGGATGGGTGATTCCAAGGAGATGAAATTAAGATACCCCAAGGCATGTTCTGTGTAGTTCTGTAGTATTTTCCACTACTTGGGTCTGAATCATCTTGCGCCACACCGTAAAAGTCGCTTACTAACGTACCACGTGACGTTGGTGGAAGATCCGCTGTGTGAATTTCAAGATCTTTACCCGGAGAGCCAGTAAAACTAGAGCCATGGTAATAGCCTTCACCAGGACCAAAGATGAACGGGTCGAAACCACTCAATGGTAGCAGTGAACTTACCGTTGGTTGATCGTCGTCGTTAAACGGTAGTGAGATACTGAACGTCATTTGGTCTGACTCAAGAGACGGATTACAAGATGGGTTGGTACGGTGGAACATACACTCATCGTTGATCGGGATGTCATTTCTCAAGTTCAACGACGCGACAACAACAAGGTCCCCTCCTGGTGATGCAACCGCTTTATCTTCGCCCGTAAACGGTGAGATATTCACACGAGTTGCGCCGTTTTTCTGCACTCTGGCGGTCTGCAAGTCGACATCCGACTCATCAAAGCCACTCAATTTCCAACCTAAGCCGTTACCATAAGAGGCGCCGTAGGCCATGATGCTACCGCTGATATCCATACGTAATACAGCATCGTCTTTACTCAGGATGGTGGTTCGGTAATAAACAACAACATCGTTTAAATCGAAGTCACCCACTTCAGGCCAGTTATCTTCGAACGCTGCAGTGTAGTAGTTAGAGTGTTGAATTGTGGTTCCCGGATCAGTCACGTTGAATACGTAATCCTCGACTTCCCCGTCACCAACGTAACCATCACTTGGGATGTTAGGGCTGCTCGCTAGACGGAAACGTGTTTGTACAGTCCCCACACTCGCATCATCAGCCACTCGAATTGGAACAACTTGGCCCCCTTCAACAACCGAATGATTTTTCAAGATTTGTTCATCATCATCGAAAGTACCACTCAAGTCCCAGTCAGCCCAAGCTTGTAGATAACCATTACCCACAACGTTAACGTTGATGAGACTATCCAACCCGATTTCTAAGTTAGTAAGTAGCGTAATACCGTCGTCATCATTCCCGTCAACATCCAAGTCATCGCCGTTTGATAAGGCACCCGGTTGTCCGTCAGAGTCTGTATCGATACTGGCTCCTAGATAAAGCGTTGAAGAGACAGCATGTTCAGCACCATTGCTTGCTTGTAACGTTCCATAAGTGTCCGGCGCATCACCAAAATCAGACTCGTCAGAACTCTCAATTGGCGTAGTAAAGCCACTTAAGTCCCAGTTACCATCAAACGCTGAAAAGATTGGGTTAGGGAAACCACTGCCACTCGTAGTAACAGTTTCAAACTGAAGCGTAACAATAGAGGTATTTTTGTAGGTAAACTTAACCGCACCTGACGTATCAGTTTCTGAGTAGTTAGTACCAGGCCCGGTAAATAGAACGGACGTTCCATCAGCACTCTCTTCGGCGGTCAAGCTGGCACTTGCACTCCCCAATTGATAGCTGAAAAAGCCTTCACTTTTAAATACTCGTACTTGCTCTGACTGAACGGGCTCGCCATCAATGTCATAACCGATCATTTCAAATTCAGGAATAGTGTAAGGGACCGAGAAAGTACCTGACAGACCATCTGTTCCGTCAAAGAACTCAAAGGTATAAATCAAACCTGCAGAACCGGCAGAGTTAGTCTGATAGAGGAATCCAATATCACCAGAGGGCTGAGTTGAGCCTTCTTTGTAATTAGGTGCATGAAACACAAATGTCGCATCACCAAATACGCTACTGGATACCTTAGCATCAATGGTTTTCCCATCATGAGTACCGACATTGAGAAAGTGCATGGAGGCGCCATCGTAGGTTGGTCCTGCCCAACCACTACTTCCGTTCGTTGACTCTATATGGTTTGAAAAATCCAAATCCACTATGGTTGCGTGAACTGGGACGCTAACTATTGCGCCAATGAGATAGATAAGTTGCTTGTATTTCATAGTAAACCTCGACTTCTTCTTCGCTTGGGCGATTTCCTTGAAAAGTACGTAAACTCTGAACGGCAAAGCTAAATAAATGTCTCCCTAAAATCTGATGCTACGAGACAAAGGATGTCTACTTTTTTATTTTGGTGCCGACAAAACGAGCTGTACAAGACACAGAAGCAAAAGGAGAGCCAAGTTTTTGAACACTTAGAAAATAAACCTAAACCATTGAAAGTATGACTTTATTTTTCTATAGACTTATTAAGATCCAAAATAAACAAACACTTTCTTCAAAATAGGAATCAATTTGATGAGGGAATGAGTCAACTTGTCAACTTGTCATTCAAAGGAGTGCGAGAAGTAGACTCCAAGCGATTAAACATGTTGTTCAAACTGGAGAAATAATGGCTGTTGATTATAAACAAAGTTGGATGACTGAAAGCACTAACAATGAACTGTTTAAATGCCGGGGTGAAATTAAACAGTTCAAAGATCAATGTCGGCTGCAGTGCAGTTACAGCTGAACAATTACTGCTGTACTATTACTACAATATAAGCTTGGGTGAGATTAGAGCATTTCTTTTGCGATCAAATGCAACAAAAACGTCTCGCGCTCAATGCTCATACCCTTTTTAGGACTTTCGGCCATCGTCTTTTCATTATGAGCAATCGCTTCATGGATGTTCATCCACACAGGCTTCATTCCGTTTTTAACTTCGTAATCTTCGTAAGCTGTCTCACCAAGTTCACGATCGATCTTGCAGGAATAGCAGTAGGAAATCATATGCATTATATCTGCATCATCTTTGTACCAAGGGCGAAACTCTTCAAAAATACCAAACGGCTTAATGCCATGAATGTTCTTTGCACCCGTCTCTTCTTCAAGCTCTCGGACCATGCCCGCAATCACATCTTCGCCTTCATCTAAACCACCACCAGGGATGGTGTAGTCGTGGTAACGCTCGGTATAAAGCATCAGAATATCTTCACCATCTAAGACAATCGCTCTGGCGGCATTACGCTTATAAACTGTTTTGTTATCTAGGTGATCGATATCTGGGTGAATGGTGGTTTTTAGGTGTCTCATGAATCTAACTGCCTGACTGAATTTGGCGGCATCATATCATAATCATTCATAGATTCGAGGTTCATAGCGGTTCACATCAACACGCCTTCTAACTTTGTACGTCATAGCCGATATAGCAAGAAAACATCACATAGCCTCTGAAAAGCCTTCACTCAACAATTCATGCCCCTCTATAACCCGGCTAGCTTAGCTTGATCTAGCCCTCAAAAAGCAGCTAAATATGGCGAAATATCAACCTATTTCAATATCTTGACCAAATTAGAACAACCTTTTCTGAAATCTAAAATATACTCATTTGATAGAGCTTCTAATTGGGTTCTGTAGAACTTAACGTATTCAACTATAGAGTTATCACGTAGGAGATAAACATGAAGAAAATTGGTTTGATGGCTGTATTTGCCGTTGTGTTAGGTGGTTGTGCAAACGACTATGCAGAGTATAGCGAAGGCCAACGTGTTTCAGTCGCTAATCCAGCGGCCGTTTATTGTGTTCAACAGGATGGCGAATTAGACACGGTCACTGAAAACAATCAACGCACCACTTATTGTGTTTTTGATGACGGTGAACGTATTGAGCAATGGGAGTATTACCGAAATAATCATGAGCAAGAGTCAGAAGCTAAAAGTGAATAGCGCTCCACTCTGATAGCCACCAATCCCTCTCCCTATTTAATTCAGTCAATTACGTAAACTGGCTGCCAATTGGCAGCGGTTTACCTTATAAACACACCAATTGCACACTGTTTTATTGCTAACATTTCTCTGACATTGTCAAATTCTAAGCAGATAGAATGCCGGCCTGTTACAAATATTTACAGGTTGAATTGAAATGAAAAACCATTCTAAAACGGAAGAGCAAACTCACATGTCTTTTGAACTCCCTGAGTTCACCCTTTCTCAATCGACCTCTCAAGTGATCTACAAGCGTTGCCAAACCGCTCTAGTCGTTCTTGCTATTGGTATTATTGCTAACTTAGCGCTCAGAATTGATTTTGTTTTGTTGAACGGAAATGTTGGTGAAATATCAGTGACAGAAATGTTGCAGCAGCTGCTACTTATCGTAAGTTCAGGTTCTTTTGCTTACCTAGCGAGAAAGAGAAGTGAAGTGAAACACGCTGCGGTCCTCATTAGCGCCTTTTTCGCTGTAATGTTCATCCGTGAGATGGATTTTTGGTTTGATAAGATCGCACATGGAGTCTGGGTTGTTCCTGCTGCGCTAGTTGCTGGTAGCGCTATTTTTTATGCTGTAAAAAACGGTAAGCGCACTATCGATCAACTTGCCCTTATTTTGGCTTCTCCGCACATGAACCTGTTAGTAACAGGCGTAATGTTACTACTAGTATTCTCCCGCCTATTCGGTATGGGTAGCTTTTGGCACAATGTGATGGGCGATGATTACGTTCGTGCCGTTAAAAACATTGCAGAAGAAGGCACTGAACTACTCGCCTACTGTTTAATTGCGTTTGCTAGCCTAAAAACAGTTCTTGGTATCACCAGAAAAAAATAACGATCTATCGCCACCAGAGATGCGTACGATCCGATTCAGGGTCTAACAATCGATTCAGTAAAGTTAGGTTGGTATCTAGTAACGCTAGGTACTCCCTGACTTTTTTTATATCCGTACCTACTGGAGTACCTCGAATACAGCCTTCCAATACCGGAAGCAGACTTTCCACAATACTAAACTGAGGTGAACTTCCTACTGAGCCTTTTGCTTTCGCTAAGGCTTCCAAGGAAAGCCTTTCTGGCTCCGCCCTCACCATCTTCAAATCTCGCTTAAACGCCCCGGCACATGCACCTTCGAGATATACTCGGTACGTTGTAAGCACATCCATCAATAAAAACAGCTGACCTTGAGTCGTTTGGTGAGGGTATGGGACTGCAACATGAGCCTCCAACTTGCGATCTATCTGCAGTTCTAAGCCAAGCGCCGAACACTTTTCAATGAGAACTTTGAGCAAACCTTGCTCGTCCATCAGTTGTTGAATTTCGAAGATGCGTTGCAAGTGATAGTCGTTCGACACAAACGTTATCTTTACACTTTGCCCGCGCGTAAACAGCCCGCTTTTTATCATCTCAGCCGCTAAGTTTTGGATGTTTTCTACAGTATTCGTTGAAAGCTGATCCAGTAAAATTGCCCCCAAGGTAAACGGGACTTCACGAAGGCTTTCAAGCTCTCGAAAATATCGATGCATCGCATCGGCTTCCGAAATGCTCTGCCCTTTGGTGACCCCACCACAAAAAGCGACCGCTGTGTACGAGTGAGACTCTATGCTTAAGGACTCCGCTAGGTACTTCACCAAAGCATCAACTCGACTGATTCCTTCCTCAGTCAATTCATTCTCATTAAGCCGTTTACCCAGCACAATAAGGAGGTTATTAATGCTCATTTTATGTTCAAGTCTCGTTTTGGGGATTAGATGGAGTGAATTATGTATACAATACTTGTGAACAAAAGTATCTTGAAATTCTTATAAGTTGCTCGCAATAATGCTCACTATTGCAGAGCAACACAATAAGGACTCGACAATCAAAGTGCAGCTTAAAAGCACAATAGCACGATCATAGGGTCCACAGGGCTACGCTGGTTAGCGTTAGTTTTAAACAGAGAACGCTTTCACACATATAAGTGAAACGAACAAAATACAAATTTTACACAGAGTTCGTCCATCGAACCGTCTTCACAGGAAGTTACTATGCTGTCTATTTTTGATATCTATAAAATTGGGGTTGGGCCTTCTAGCTCCCATACAAATGGACCAATGATCGCAGGGTTTAATTTTACCCAAAAGATTGAATCTGTACTTGACCAAGTTACCCGTATTCAAATCGACTTATACGGCTCACTATCATTAACAGGTATCGGTCACCACACTGACCGAGCAACCCTGTTAGGTCTACTTGGCAACCGCCCAGATACCATCAAAATAACCAGTGCTAATCTAGCAATGCGCAAAGCGATTGAAGACAAGTCTCTTATGGTGAGTGGTCGCCACGAGATTCACTTCGATGTAGAGAGCGACTTGCTCTTTCACAAAACCAATCTGCCGCTTCATGAAAACGGTATGACAATCTCTGCGTTTGATGCGAGCGGTAAACTTTTGGATTTGGAGACCTACTACTCGATTGGTGGCGGTTTCATCGCAACTGCAGATGAGCTGCAAAACGGCAAACAAGAGTCTGAAACCCAAGTTGAGTTTCCTTTCACATCTGCTGACCAACTCCTTGAGCTCGCTGATAAGAATGGAATGAGCCTTGGCGGATTAATCCTACGCAACGAAGTATCCTTCCAAGATATGGAAGCTATTGACCAAAAAGCAGATCAAATCTGGAAGGTGATGTCACTGTGTATGCAGCGTGGTTTTGATACTGAAGGTATCCTAGATGGTGGCCTTGAAGTCACACGTCGAGCACCCGCTCTTTTGAAAAAACTTGAAGCGAATGCCTCCATTGAAAATGATCCAATGGAGATCATGGATTGGATTAACCTATTTGCCTTTGCCGTGAGTGAAGAAAATGCAGCAGGTGGCCAAGTAGTGACATCACCAACCAACGGTGCGGCTGGCGTTATCCCTGCTGTTTTAATGTACTACCATCGCTTTATCAAAGAGCTTGATACCAAGCAGCTCAAAGACTTCTTAGCGGTATCTGGCGCTATCGGTATTCTATATAAAACTAATGCGTCGATTTCGGGTGCCGAGGTAGGTTGTCAAGGCGAAGTTGGCGTATCTTCCTCAATGGCAGCGGCTGGCTTAACGGCCCTTCGTGGTGGCAGTAACGAGCAAATCTGTATCGCAGCTGAGATCGCGATGGAGCACTCACTGGGTATGACCTGTGACCCAATTGGCGGCCTGGTTCAAGTCCCATGTATTGAGCGTAATGCGATGGGCGCAATGAAGGCGATCAACGCATCACGTATGGCACTAAAACGTACGAGTAAATGTCTTATCTCGTTAGACAAAGTTATCGAGACCATGTACCAAACAGGTAAAGACATGAACAAAAAGTACCGCGAAACATCTTTAGGTGGGTTAGCGGTCATCCATATGGCACCGCCGTGTGAATAAATGAGATGCAGTAAAATGAAATGCATCAACGGTTGCAACGCGCTCTAGCGAATTGTTGAAAAATAGCCTTCATTCAGACTGCATTATCGTAAACTTAGCTTTCAATAATAAAACGAAGCCAGCCGCCGAGCTGGCTTTTTTCTTGGCTAGAACCCAGCTGCCAACTGCAAGTGATACGCACTTAAAAGTATTTACCAGATGATACCCTCTTACTTTTCCTTTAATTGTTCATTACTTAGCCACAAATGAACATGAGTAAATTTCACACAATCATGCATCCACAAGCAAAATCTAATATTGCAAATTTCATTCATGAAAAATATGAATGCACTCATAAGAAAAGATATATCGTGCAAAGTCCTGTTTGGGACGGATGTTTCATTTTATGTATTACTATTGATGGTATTATAATTGGGTAATTACACTACATATTACTACTAATGTGAGAATAAAATAATGTGGAATAGATTAAACAAATCAATGATGTTCTGCCAAATGATGTTTGGACTTTCGTTCTATGGCGTCATGGTGATCTTGACTCGTTTCTTCCTTGAGGACCTGAACTACAACGAAGCCGACACCATGATGGTAGTTGGTGCTTTCTCTGCAATCGGGCCACTGTTTGCTATCGCAGGTGGTTTCATCGCCGACAAATTCTTAGGTGCTTACCGCTCTTTGACCATCGCCTTCCTTGGGTTCGCAAGTGGTTATGTTTTACTGGTACTCGGCGCAGCAGCAACCAATGTTCCTATGGCGTTATGTGGTATTGCGTTAGCAAGTTATGCACGTGGTTTGATGTCTCCTTCTTACCCAAGTCTCTACAAACGCACGTTCAAAACACAAGAAGATTTTGAAAACTGCTACCCTATCAACTACTCAGTAAACAATATTGGTGCACTGTTAGGTCAGTACTTATTCCCTATGCTAGTGCTTGTCGTTGGCTTCCACGGTGGCTTCCTTCTGTCTGCTGTTCTAGCAGGCGCAGCACTACTGATGATGTTGTTTGTCCGTAAAGGCCTTGTTGAAGCAAGTGCTGAGATCGACCAGCAACCAGTAAGCACTAAAAACTGGGCTGCTTTCCTAGGCTTATCTGCAGCAATGATCGGCTTAGTATTTTTCATGTTCTCTAACATGGATATCGGCCAAAACATCGTTTACGCGATCGGTGCTGCAGCCATTATCTACTTTGTCTCTTTGATGGTGAAATCAAAGAAATCAGACATGCTGAAAATGGGCACGATCTTAATCATCACATTCCTGACGACATGTTTCTTCGTGTACTACGGCCAAATGATGACATCGATGACAATGGTAGCGATCAACACCATGCGTGGTGACCTATTTGGCTTCATTCCTGTTGCACCAGAAGCGTCAATGGCAATGAACCCACTATGGTGTATGGTTGCTGGCCCTATCATCGCGGGTATCTTCTCTAGCCTAGAAAAGAAAAACATCAACTTCTCTACAGCAACGAAAGTAGGTTTCTCTTTCATCCTAACGGCTATCGCTTTTGGTATCCTGACAATGGCAGTGACTACCGTTGGTGAAGACGTTCTGATTCGCCCTGAAGTATTCCTAGCAATCCATTTCTTCCTAGCATTCGGTGAAGTAATTGTGGGTTCTATGGTAGTGGCATTCATCCTGTCAGTGGCGCCTAAGCACATCGAGAACTTCTCTGTAAGCTTATTCTCTGTAGCAATCGCACTATCAGGTATCGTTGGTGCAGTATTCTCAACGTCAATCGCACTAGAAAAAGGTCAAGAGATCACACAAGAGATCGTTCAAACAGTTTACGGCGACTACTTCCAAATGCTGACTGTTCTTGCGGTAGTAATGGTAGGTATTGCAATGGGTGCATCTTTCATTATTCGTAAGATGCTAGAAGCAGCAAAAGCCGCTGATGAAACGATTGAACTAGAACAAGCTAACAGCTAACTACTCTCACGTTCAACCGACCTAACCCATCAAGCCCTTCAGTTTTCTGAAGGGCTTTTTTGTCTATATTTTTAATGATTTATAAAAGATCTCACCTTTGGATTTTCTTTATGTAAATTACAGTAAATGATAATTATTAGTATTGAGTGTTTTCTGGTTCGAGATTATTATGTGGGCATCAAAATCTAAGAGAACCTTATATGAGCAAGCCTAGCCCTATCACATTAACCGTTACTCAAACCTCAACCCTTACTCCAAACATGCAGCGTATTACGTTTAGCGGTGAGGGATTAAGTAAGTACCCTGCTGAATGTGTAGGCGGCTACATCAAGCTACTATTCTCGCCACTAGGCACCACCGACTTGAGTCAATTAGATGAAGGTGAGCGTCCAACCATGCGCACCTACACCATTCGCCACTACAATCCTGTAGAGAAGTTCATCGAAGTCGATTTCGTTCGTCATATCACTAAAGATCTTCAATGTGGCTTTGCTGCGAGATGGGCAATGAGCGCACAAGTTGGTGATACTATTTCAGTGGCTGGCCCAGGTTTAATTCAGGGGCTGAACCTAGAGTCAGATTGGTTCTTCTTAGTGGCAGATATGACTTCACTCCCTGCGCTCTCCGCAAAAGTAAAAACACTGCCAGAAGACGCAACAGGGCACGCTGTTATTCAGATCAATTCAGCAGCAGACAAGCAAGAGCTAGAAGCTCCTGAAGGCATCAAGATCACTTGGCTAATTGAAGATGAAACATCAGAAACGCTACCCCAAACGGTTCGTAGCTTAACGTGGTTAGACGGTCAGGTTTCAGTATGGACAGCGTGTGAATTTGAAAGCATGCGTGAACTCAGACAGTACTTCAGAAACGAAAAAGAAGTCACGAAAGAGAACATCTATATCAGCAGCTACTGGAAACGTGGCGTCAGTGAAGATGGGCATAAAGTGATCAAACAGCAAGATGCTCAAGCTCTCGCAGACTAAGCCAACCACCAAATAGCCAGTCTCAAGACCAACTAAGAAAACGCCCTTAACGATTAATCCACCGTTAAGGGCGTTTTACTTTCTAATGCCAGAGAGCATTTTCTATCTCTCAAAGCAAGATAGCCTAGTAGGCGCTTTTTAAATCAGTGAGGTAACTAGACCTATAAGAATCAAAACAACGCCTATACCGCGGGTCATGTGCCACTTTTCCTTTAAAAAATAGATCCCCATCACCACACCGAAGATGATACTCACCTGTCTAAGAGCAACAACCAAGCTGACGTTCTCTGTCATGGTCATTGCAAACAGCACCAACCCATAAGTCGACGCCATCATGATACCAGCCACCGTGGCTTTCTTGCGTAGTACCCAAGCATTCGTAAACTCGACACTTTGGTTAGTTACCGGTAACCAAATACTCAGCGGAATCACGATTGCCCAAAACTGGATGCCTAAATAAAAAATCGCAGTGTGTTTGTTGGTAATAACCGTTGTGCTTAAAGGCTCCAATAACAGCAGCGCTTCTTTGTCAATAATGGAATAGCCAGTGGTGCCGATAGCGGCGATAAGTGCCCAGAGCACGCCAAGGTTCAGGTAGGCCTTGAGCCTTAGTTCAGAGAATTGTTTCAGTGGGACAAACAAACAACCCAATGTAATCAGTGCAAATCCAACCCATTGATTAACGGTAAGATCATAACCAATCAATACGGTACCCAAGCCAACCATTAAAACAGGCAACGCTCGAGCCATTGGATAAATCACACCAATATCAGCTTGTTTATAAGCAGCACCTAATCCAATTAGATAAATGATTTGGCATATCCCACTAAGCAAAACCAATTGCCAAAATGGAAGTGAGATATTTGCAAAGCCAACATTATCGACATACCAGATAAGATAAGGAGTCAATATCGCGGCAGCGGCAAAGCCAGACGCTAAGAAGAAGGATGAGCCAGAGCCTTGGTTTGATTTACCTAGAACATTCCAGCCCGCATGCAGTAGAGCCGAAATAATCACGATGATGATGGCAGAGAATTCCATTTCGTTCCTAAATCATTAGTAAATAAAAGCAACAGATTAATTGAAGTGATAAAAAAGGTCTCTGGATGAGAGACCTTAAATCATTGAAACCGGACGCCCCTACAGAATTATCAGGGACCCGTTAGTTAACTAACACAGTGTCAAAGTGATTAGCGTTCGAGTTGAGCTATCGATTCAATACTGATTGCATCATGACGCCAATACTCAATATCACAGTCAATCAAATCGCCGTTTTGATTGTAGTTAACACGCTCTACCACCATTGCAGGAGAACCCGAAGTCGCACGTAAAGCTTGTGCTGTTTCGCCCAGTAATGACGTTGTGCTCACACGATAACGGATCTTCTGATACACCACGCCAAAGTGCTCGCGGTAAATGTCCGTCAGTGATTTAGACAGGTCGTAGTCAAGCAAGTTAGGGAACAGTTCTGGTCGAATATAGTTTGTCACATACACAACCGGTCTGTCTTCAAGGTAGCGAACTCTATCGACTCGATAAACGTCTGAGAACGGTTGTAACTCAAGAAGCTTAGTCGCCTCCTTGGTTGCCAACATCCCTTTCGCCGCCACTAACTCTGTTTTCGGCTTTCGATTCTGCGCCAGAGCCATATTAGTGAAGTTCAATGTTTGTGTTGGATCGTAACGAAGTGGTGCTGGCGAGATAAACCAACCGCGGCGGTCTTCTCGATAAATGCGCCCTTCCGCTTCGAGCGAAGATAACGCTTCACGTAACGTAACTCGTGTTGTATCAAACGACTCAGCCAGCTTACGTTCTGCAGGCAGCTTCTGTCGTGGCGTTAACATCCCCGACTCTATCTGCTCTACGATGACATCTTTGATTTTTACGTACTGCACTTAATTTCCTTTCACTCTTGTTCTTGTCGTCAGCCACTCCTTGGCCAACTGCAATATAAAATGGTTCGCTAGCGCTTGCGCCAAGCTTGCGTGCGCTTCTCAAATAACTTGTTGATTAACATATGAATCAACTTCGCACTCGCCGCAGATATCATGATCATCACCGCCATGGCTGCTGCTGCACCGGTTTGCCCCGCATCGTCCATATTCAGTACTGAAACTGACGCAGGTATCGTATCGGTAGAATACAAGAATACTACCGCAGATGTCGTGGTAAGTGCATTAATAAACAGGTATGTCGCAATATCTAAAATCGCAGGCAGACAAACGGGTACTGTCACCTTAAAGAACAACTTGTATTGCGGTAAGTTTACCGAGGCAGCCGTAGCTTCAATTTCCGAGGGTAGTTGCTTCAGCGCAGTTAATGCCGTCATGTGCCCTACTGTGTAGTAGTGGACCACGGTATTGATAACCAAGAACGCCATCGTGCCATATAGGAAGTTGAGTGGGTTGCTCAAGTCATTGAAGTAGAAGATGTAGCCCAAGCCTAACACCATCCCCGGAACCGCCATTGGCACAACACTGAGCATCTGCATCGCCTGACGAACAGGACCGAATGCTCTGCCCTTCTCAATGCAGTACGCACCTAAGAAAATCAAGACCGTACCGATAATGGCAGTCCATGCGCCAAGCGTTAGAGAGTTGAAGAACGGAGTCCAACCATAGGTACTCATCTCTGCGAAATTATAGTTGTTCAGTGTAAGCGCTTTGTTCCAAGGCCAGAAAGTGACCATAGAACCGTATATCGCCATGCCCAACACGATAACGACAGCAGCCGAAATAAGTGTGCAGTAAAGGAAACACAAGCCGTCACGCACGGTATTTGGCTCTGGTTGGTACGCGACTGAGCGAGTATCAAACAAGCTCTTCTGTTTCTTTTGCACCCAGCGATCAACAGTAAACGCCAGTAGCGCAGGCAATAGCAACAAGATACTGGTTACAGCGCCCATAGAGAAATTCTGCTGACCAACCACCTGTTTAAAGATGTCCGTCGATAGAACGTTGTAGCTACCGCCAATAACCTTTGGTACACCAAAGTCACAAACCACCAGCGTAAACACAACGATAAGTGTACTGATCAGCCCATACTTGGCTGCAGGTAACGTCACCATGAAGAAGGTTTTGAAAGATGATGTATTCAGTGCGCGAGCCGCTTCATACAAGCGTGCATCCGAGGTTCTTAATGAGGTAGTAAGAATCATTAGAGCGTGTGGAAACGTCCAGAATATCAAACCTAGTGAGATGCCAATCAAACCATATACCGAGTTGCCGCCTAAGACTTCTTTAGCGATGCCTTGGTTACCAAACAGAAAAATCAAACTGATGGCTGGAAGCAGCGACGGTGCAAGGATAGGCGCAGAGCCCAACACCTGAAATAGCCCCTTAAAAGGCATACATGAGCGAGTCAACGCATAAGCGTAACCAAACGCTAAAACACCAACCACTGTCGTTACCAACAAGCCCAACGTAAAAGTGTTACCCACAGATTGCCAAAGGCTTTGAGAAGCGAAATACGTAGCGAAATTCTGTAAACCTACAAATTCACCATCAGCATTCTGAACACTTTTTTTCAACATCGCCCACAATGGCATCAAGATAAACAGTGTCATGACTACAGACAAAAATGCCAACAGCCCAAATAGAATCACATTGTCCTTGCTTAACCGAGCCAGTAAAGGCTGTACTCGTCGTTGAATTAGCCGCTTAGGTTGCATCATTTGAGTCGATTCCATGATTCTTTACGCCGCCTCGTCTTTCATCACTTGAACACTTTTCGATGGATAAGCTCGCAAGCCTTCTTGATCGAATGACACGTAACGAATATCACTGCGGCGCAGCTTCAATCGGTTGAACTCCTTCACGGGCACATCAACGATGATCTCTGTTGCGGTTGAGTCGTGTTGCAACTCGCACTCCACGCGATAGAACGCTCCTAGAAATTCGCTTGATACGATTCGAACAGGTAAAGATTCATTAAAACGATCAACGAACTGAATTTGCTCTGGACGGACCGCGATATCAAACACATCACCCTGCTTTGGTGTCAGGTTGTCTAATCCAGGAAGTGGCAACATAGATTCAGCAATACGCATCTTGCCCTGCACGGCCACAGAGGCTTGAATGAAGTTCATGCTACCAACAAACTCAGCAACAAAACGACTCGCTGGCTTTTGGTAGATCTCTTGAGGCGCCCCCACCTGTTCAATAACCCCATGGTTCATTACCACGATGCGGTCTGCCATAATCAAAGCTTCGTCTTGATCGTGTGTCACCATTATAGTGGTGATACCCAATTTACGCTGCAATTGGCAGATCTCATCACGCAGGTGTGTTCTTACCTTCGCATCCAATGCAGACAGTGGTTCATCTAGGAGTAACAAACCAGGAGATAGCGCCAATGCGCGAGCTAAAGCCACACGCTGCTGTTGACCGCCAGATAATTGATTCGGGTATTTTTGACCAGACGTCGGCAAGCCGATGGTTTCTAGCCAAGACTCTACCGTTTCGAGTGCTTCTTTAGTGGACATACCTTGGTTTTTAAGGCCAATCGCAATGTTTTCTTCCACTGTCAGGTTTGGGAACAATGCGTAAGATTGGAACACGATGCCAAAGTCTCGCTTCTCTGGCGGTAAGAAGGTCGTGTCGCTGCCATTTTGCTCAATGGAACCTGAGGTTGGTAAGTCTAGACCTGCAATCGCACGTAATAAGGTAGTTTTTCCACAGCCAGACGGGCCAAGGAAACAGACGAACTCGCCTTTTTCAATCGATAAGGAGATGTCTTTAAGCGCTGTAAATTGGCCAAATTGCTTTACAACGTTTTCAATATTCAAATAAGTTTGGTTGCTCATACTACAGCACTCTTTATATGGTATATACCAAATTTAAACTTTGAATATTTCAGTTGAGTGACAAATTTATAGAAGCTAAGTGACAGTTATATTGCAGAAATAAAATTCATTCTAGTGGAGGAAAACACGAGTTAAACAAGTTCTAACATTCAATAACTTACAGTAAACCAATAGCTTCAAAAATAGTATTTGACGATGAAAGCCAATGTACTCTTCACCGCCAAATATCAATGCTTGTTTATGGTTATACCTATTGTTTCTGCCAATACTGAGATCAGTAGACCGCATATCGTGGAGCGGAATCCGAACGAGCCTTTAAACGTTCGTGTGGGTTAGCCAAATGAGGGCGATCAGCCAATTCATATTGAGGCAAGTCGTTGATTGACTCACCACTGTTTTGACGTTGATGAGACGAAGTACTGTGCTGCTCTAGCCATTCTTTCAAACCAACACTCTTGCCGTATGGATGATTTGGAAGCCCTAGAATTTTGGCCGTGTATTGAGCCGATTCTTCCGTCAATTCGATGCCGACAACATTCGGAATATTAAGCCTTTTCGCTACGCACGCAGGAATGAATGAGACAATCGCAGAAATGATCACCATCGGCTGCCCTTGTGTTTTGGAAGACCAACTCCCCTGCATCACTTGAGGAAAGATTTTGCTCAGTACTTTGCTATCAATACACTCTTCTAATAAAGCACACACCTCTTGATGTGTCTTATTTGCTAGAGAGCGAGTAGCAAACTCAAGGTAAGTATCTTCATTGAGAATACCTTGAACATAAAATGTCATTAGCCGGCGTTCTTCGTTCAAAAAGCTAGGTTCATTCGCTAAGCCCTTCTCAACCAAAAACTCATTCCAAATCATGGCGCTGTTGCTGTCCATGAGTGTTTCATCTAGATCAAATACATACAGCGGGGTCGTCATATCAATTCTCACTTCAAATCAAATTTAACTTCCAACTCAGACTCAGCGGGCGAGAAAAAATCTAAACGACAGATTTACTCTACCTTGTCGGCTTTACCTGCCGCACCAGCCAGCTTTGCCAATTGCTTATCTAGCCACAATGGCGTGTTACCAGAATCTTCCGCGTTCTCTTTTCTTCGTACTGCATCACGTACCATCATTGCACCCACCCAACGAAATGGCTCTGGCGGGAAATGTCCAAGCGGTCCTTTAGTTAGTCCACAACACGTCCAAGCGTTATCGGTTCCGAGTACCATAGATGACAGAATCTTTCCGCCCATACGAGTTTGAGCAACACCATTACCTGAGTAACCGAGCCCATAATAGATGTTGTTTTGGCCTTTTAGATTACCGAAAAATGGCAATCCTGTTACCGAACGATCTGAGCCACCCGACCAGTTGTAATCGAATTCACTTTGTTCCAGTTTAGGGAACAGTTTTTGGAAAGATTGATTGAGAATAGGCAGATAGTTAGTCGTTTGGTTAAACATGCTTTCTACTTGATTGGCAAACGAGAATTTATTGCCACCTTTACCTAGCATCAATCTTCCATCTTGGGTGTCTCGGTAGTAGTGAACAAAAATACGGGAGTCCACCACCGCAGCTCCTTTTTCGGGGCCAAACTGTTTAAGTTTTTCTGGAATAGGTTTGGTCACCACCATGTCTGACGAGACAACCACAATGCTGCGTTTGAACTCTTTAAAGTGATCGAGCATCCATGCGTTGAGCGCCAAAATCACTTTGTCGGCAAATACAGACCCGCCCTTAGTTTGGATTCGAGCTGGAGCGCCATAATCAAGCGAAGTCATCTCTGTGTTCTCGTAAATCTCAACGCCTAACTCAATTGCAACTCGACTTAAACCTCTCGCCAATAATGCAGGCTGCACGCTGCCTGCAGCTTCTGAGTAATAACCTTCAATATGACGCTCTGATCCCGCTTTATCAGACAAAGAGTTGTCACACTTCTTCCAACTATTTATGCCTTGCTTGACCAACTCATTCACAACAGGTTCCATTCCACCTTTTTGCGCTTCATTAGTAGCCGTGTAATAAGTGCCACTGCGATAGAGATGCGCGTCGATGTTGTGTTCGTTGCAGAAAGCTTCGATCTCGTAAATAACCTTTTCCGATTCTTTAACTAGCCATTTTGCTTGTTCTTTGCCGTATAGTTTCTTCAACGTTGGATACTTAGTCGACCACGTCAACATGCAACCACCGTTCGCGCCAGAAGCACCACTGCCACACAAGCCTTTTTCTATCACTACAACATGTTTTTGAGGTTGCTGTTGTTTAATTAAAATCGCCGTCCATAATCCTGTGTAACCGCCGCCAACAATAGCGATGTCGCAATTAACGTCTTTTTGAAGTGGCTTCGCGGATTCTAGACCTGCATCTACGCTGCCAAATTCCTGCTCTAGTGCTTGTTTGAACCAATATGAATAGTGTTTTGTCATTTGTCGTACCTTACTTAAAACCTAAAGGCGTAAAACTAAAAAAGGAAGACCGAAGCCTTCCTTTACTGATTTCTAACTTCTAATGAACTCAATAGTTAATTAACTGACTAGCTCGATAGATTAAGATTTTGGCTCTGATTTAGCGTCGAACTTCTCAGACCATGTTTTCAATACGTCTGCACGCTCGCTGTCCATACGTGCAAAGTCCATTTTTGCCATGTTCTTTTCGACGTTAG
Source organism: Vibrionales bacterium SWAT-3 (assembly GCA_000169995.1). Lineage (GTDB taxonomy): Bacteria > Pseudomonadota > Gammaproteobacteria > Enterobacterales > Vibrionaceae > Vibrio. Next base: position 32,698 of record AAZW01000005.1, read on the forward strand.
GGAAGTTTTCAATTGTTGCCGTCACATCTTGGTGACCAACAACTGGGTACATTTCGATGTAAAGCTCGTTTGCTGCTTTAGAGATAGACCAATCAACCACGCGTTGCGCAGCATCAGACGGCTTCACAAGACCCACCGCTTCAGATTCCCAGCCGATACCTTCTGGCGTTATTACAGAAAGTGGTGCACCTTGAGTTTTCAGCTTAGCGCCACGGCTCGCCATAGAAATACCGATAGCAACTTCACCCATACCCGCTTGAACACATGGCTTAGAACCAGAGTGCGTGTAGTGAGCGATGTTTTGGTCTAGCTTCTGCATGTAATTCCAACCTTGGTCTTCACCCATGTTTTGTAGCCAAGCAGACACTTGCATATAACCCGTACCAGAAGACGCTGGGTTCGGCATTGCAATGTGGCCTTTGTAAATCGGCTTAGTGAGATCTTCCCAAGATTTAGGTGCTGGTAGGTTAAGTTGTTTTGCTACCGCTTCGTTGAAACAAACTGCATTGAAAAATGCATCATTGCCATACCAAGCTTGAGTAGACTGCGGGTCGTTGAGGTTAGTACGTAGCGCTTCTACACCTTGAGGAGTGTAAGGCTTAAGAATGCCCTCTTCTTTCAGTAGAGCCATTGAAGAACCTGCAAGGCCCCACACGACTTCTGCACGAGGGTTGTTTTTCTCAGCCAATAATTTTGCCGTCATGATCCCGGTTGAATCACGAACCCATTTGATGTTGATGTCTGGGTTTTCACTTTCAAATGCGTTTTTGTATTTCGCTAAAATGTCAGTTTCAAAAGCTGTGTAAACCGTCACTTCCTGTGCTGCATAAGCATTACCAGCTAATAGAGTAACTAATGCTGCAAGTGATCCTTTCATAAAACGGTTTTTCATCATTTTCTCCAGTCAGGCCCGATGCCAAGGTTAGAAGTTAGAAGCTCCATCTAGAGGCTTCTATATCCATAAATTCATTTAGGTTGTTAGCACACACCCTTCACATTGGTATGTACCAGATTTGAGTATTAAGCTAACTGGCTTTTATGACGATTAAATGAACAAAAAATGGCAGTTTAAAGATCGGGAAATTTATCAAGACAAGTGGCCAATTTTAATATGAAGCTTTTGTGAAAATGATGTTTGGGCTATTTACGACCGTTTAAATTGGTTGTTAAAGTAATTGCAAACATTGGTATAGTCCAAAATGAAAATAACGAGAATTGAACATGAGAAACGAATACTTATTACTGACACCGGGCCCACTATCGACTTCTGAAACCGTTCGCCAAGCGATGCTAAAAGACTGGTGTACTTGGGATGATGAATACAACAAAGACGTTGTTGAAGTAATTCGTAGCAAGCTAGTGACTTTGGCGACTAAGCAAGCGGGATACACAAGCGTATTAATGCAAGGTAGCGGCACTGCTTCAGTTGAAGCAACGATTGGTAGTGTTATCTCTGGCAGCGGTAAGCTTCTTGTTGTTGATAACGGTGCGTACGGTGCTCGTATTGCTCAAATCGCAAAATATTTAAACATTCCATGCCATGTCGTTTCCCCAGGTGAAACATCACAGCCTGACTTGAACGAAATGGAAACGGCATTGGCCATGGATTCAGACATTACTCACGTTGCGATTGTGCATTGTGAGACCACTACTGGCATGCTGAATCCAATTGAAGACATTGCTAAATTGGCAAAACTGCACAACAAGACTGTCATTCTTGATGCAATGTCGAGCTTTGGTGGTATCCCTATGGATATTGCTGACTTAGGTATCGATTATATGATCAGCTCAGCTAACAAGTGCATCCAAGGTGTGCCAGGCTTCGGCTTTGTCATTGCTGAGCAATCAGAACTAGAAAAGTGTCAAGGCCAAGCTCGCTCGTTAAGCCTTGACCTGTTTGATCAATGGCACTGCATGGAAATCAATCACGGTAAATGGCGCTTCACCTCCCCAACTCACACGGTGCGTGCTTTCTACCAAGCACTGCTTGAGCTCGAGCAAGAAGGTGGCATCGAAGCTCGTCATAATCGTTACCACACCAACCAAACCACACTGGTTGCAGGTATGCGTTCTCTTGGTTTTGAACCTCTGTTAAATGATGACCTTCACTCGCCTATCATCACCTCTTTCTATTCTCCAACGCATAGCGATTACCAATTCAAGGAGTTCTATGACCGTTTGAAAGAACAAGGGTTTGTGATTTATCCGGGCAAGGTTTCAAACGCAGACTGCTTCCGCATCGGTAACATTGGTGAGGTTTACCCTTCTGACATTGAAGCCCTCATTGGCGCTGTTAAGAATGCTATGTACTGGGATATCAAGTAATGACGATAACTAACCAAGAACCAACCCTAAAAGCGACACACTTTCGAAGTGAAGGCGATGTGAACACCACACCCGCACGTGAAAGGTGGAACGAGTCGCTAAACGATAATGCCACTCAAGCGATGTTAAAACGCGACTCAGACGTGTTTCTTCATCAAGCGATGTCAACGCCTTGCCTAGACACACTTGAAGCAGCCGAAGGCATCTACATTCAAGATACGACCGGCAAAAAGTACATGGACTTTCATGGCAATAATGTCCATCAACTGGGTTATGGTCACCCTCACATCATTAATAAAGTGACTCAACAAATGGCGTCATTGCCGTTTTCACCGCGTCGCTTTACCAATGAAACAGCCGTTCAGTGCGCTGAAAAGCTGACGCAGATCTGTGGTGGTGATTTGAATCGCGTGCTGTTTGCTCCCGGTGGTACGTCAGTTATTGGTATGGCACTCAAGTTAGCTCGACATGTCACCAACAACTTCAAAGTCGTTTCATTGTGGGATTCATTCCACGGTGCGTCACTCGATGCAATTTCAGTGGGTGGTGAAGCCTGTTTCCGCGAAGGCATGGGCCCGTTAATGGCTGGCGTAGAACGCATTCCACCAGCCGTCTCTTATCGTGGCGCTTTCCCGTTTAACGAGAATAGCGCAGTCAACGCAAACGAAACTGCATGCGACGTTCACTATGCCGACTATTTAGAGTATGTGATTGAAAAAGAAGGTGGCATTGGAGCCTTCATTGCCGAAGCAGTGCGTAACACAGACGTTCAAGTGCCAAGTAAGGCTTACTGGAAACGCATTCGTGAGATCTGCGACAAACACAACGTCATGTTGATCATTGATGACATCCCAAATGGCATGGGTCGTAGCGGAGAATGGTTCACTCACCAAGCGTTTGATATCGAACCTGACATCCTATGTATCGGTAAAGGCTTTGGCGGCGGCTTGGTTCCAATTGCAGCCATGGTCACTAAAGACAAATACAACACGGCAGCGCAAGTTTCACTGGGTCATTACACCCATGAGAAAAGTCCAATTGGCTGCGCAGCTGCACTGGCTACCATGGAAGTGATTGAGCAAGAAAACCTACTTGAAAAAGTACAAGCCGACAGCGCATTCATGCGTGAGCAACTGCTTCAAATGAAAGAGAAATACCCAGTCATTGGCGACGTCCGCGGCATTGGCCTGCTTTGGGGCGTTGAGTTGGTCACCGACCATATCACCAAAACCCGAGCGTTCGACGAAGCGGAAGCCGTACTTTATCAGTGTCTGAACGATGGCCTGAGCTTTAAGGTGTCTCAAGGTAATGTGATTCAGTTGAGCCCACCATTGATCATCAGCCGTAGCGAGCTAGAAGCCGCTCTGTCTGTATTCGAAAAAGCGATAGCCAAAGTCTGCAAAGATTTTGAATACCTTTAATTCAACATCTAAACCAATAACCTAAAACAATCATTTGCTCTCCCAGAACTTTGGATTGGGAGTGACACAAAAATAGGACACTATTATGAACACAACATCACCTATCCAAGCGGTTATCTTTGACTGGGCAGGCACTATCGTTGATTTTGGATCGTTTGCGCCAACTAGCATCTTTGTTGAAGCATTCAAACAAGGTTTCGACTTTGACATCGACTTAGCTGAAGCTCGTGAACCTATGGGTATCGGTAAATGGGATCACATCCAAGCGGTGGGTCGAATCCCTGCTGTTGATACTCGTTGGAATGCTCAGTTCGGACGTTCAATGACCAGTGAAGACGTTGATGCGATTTACGCGGCATTTATGCCTCTTCAAAAAGCGAAAGTAGCCGACCACGCAGCGCCAATTTTAAACGCGATTGAAGTGGTAAATAACCTAAAAGAGAAAAACGTAAAAATCGGTTCTTGTTCCGGTTACCCACGTGAAGTGATGGATGTTCTAATTCCTGCAGCAGCAGATTACGGCTATCGTCCAGACAACGTGGTTGCAACCGATGATTTACCTCAAGGTGGTCGCCCTGCACCATTCATGGCGCTTAAAAACGTGATTGACCTAGGCGTAACAAATGTTGCGGCCTGTGTAAAAGTGGATGACGCCGCACCAGGTATTGATGAAGGTCACAACGCAGGCATGTGGACGGTAGGCCTTGTGTTATCAGGCAACGAAGCAGGATTAACCTACCAAGAATACTTGAACGCAGATGAAGCAACGCTTACAGCAGCACGAGAAAAAGCGAGCGTTAAGCTAAATAAATCAAAACCACACTACCTAATTGACACCATCGCCGATTTACCTGGAGTCATTGCTAATATAGAAAAGCGCTTATTGGCGGGTGAGCGCCCTTAAAGACACTCACCTTTCTACTCATACAAGCTTCAGTACAAAACGAAAGCCTCGCATTACCTTTACATAAGGTGATGCGAGGTTTCTTCATTTCCAATATTTGAGACAGCAATTAATTGACAAAAACGCCTGTAAATAGCACTTTGAATATATAAATCTTAACAACGTTATTGACTCCCATAAGCAATCAGACTAACAATGTATTAACAGTTCCAAGATAGGTTCGAACTGGATCAATGCCTTGATTTTCTTACACTTGCAGTGTGCCTATCAGTAAGAAATCGTTTTAAAGGACTGATTCAGATAACAATAAGAGTTAATCCAAGGATAAGATTATGAAAAAACTCTCAAAGATTATGTGCGCCGTCATTGCAGCTTCAGGCTTTGCTGCTGCCCCGTCAATCTCTGCAACCACTTATGTTGGTGCGAAAGTCGGGATGGGGTGGCTCGATAGTGCTTGTGTAGACAGCGTGAACTGTGAAGATGATTCCGTAGCCGGTGGTCTTTACGGTGGCTACAACTTTACCGATAACATTGCACTGGAATTAAACGCAGACTACCTAGGTGACTACGACACAAGTTTTAATTACAACGGGACAACTCAGCGCTACAGTGATTCCATTATTGCGATATCGTTGAGCCCAATGTACCGATTAGCGATCAAACAAGAGTTTGATGTCTTCTTCAAAGCAGGCCCAGCTTACATCATGCATGACGATGAAGATGATGTGGTACTGGCGCTGGGTATTGGTGCTGAGAAACAGTTTGCCGACGACTGGGCAGTGAGATTGGAATACCAATACTTCGATGATTTTGACGATAAGATCATCCAAAACCTAAACTCCAACCTTGTCACAGTGGGTCTTAGCTACAATTTCGGCACAGGCAATACAACCGCATCAGCGGCTGCAGCTTCTGCGGCGGCTGTGACTCAAGCACCTTCTGAATCAATCGCCGAGCCAGAAACTGTGGTTGTTGAAGAGGAAGCTGAGGTAGTAGTTACCAAAGCGCAAACTGAGAGCTTCTCTCAAGGTACATTTGCGACTAACAGCACCGAGCTTTCAGACGAAGGTAAAGCCGCTGTACAGCCAATTGTGGAAGTCTTACAAACATACCCTCAGTCTACCGTTAACATTGTTGGTCACACAGATTCAACAGGTGCTGCTGAGTACAACATGATGATCTCTAAGAAACGTGCGGCAGCAGTAGCAGCATACATCGAAGAGCAAGGCATTGAGTCAAGCCGCATTACCGCTTCTGGTGAAGGGGAAGAAAAACCAATCGCATCAAACGATACAGCTGAAGGTCGTGCACAAAACCGTCGTGTCGAAGCAACAATTCCAAGCTTCGAGTACCAAGAAGACGTTCAAGTTGAAGAGGTTATCGTCGAGACAGTGGAATAATCGCATTCCGCCGCAATCACGATGTTTTCCTTAATAATAAGGGCGGAGCACTAATAAGTGCTCCGCCCTTTTTTATATCTTTTTGACATTGAAGCTAGCGGTCTAATTCTAATGCACAGTCATTTGCCCAGAATTAAATAATTTCCCAGCTGTGCGTCATTTCTACGCCGGCACCTAGCATTAGGCACACTGAACAGTATTTTTCCAATGAATCAGCGCATACTTTTGCAACCAACTCAGGATCAAGGTTGTCACCTGAAACTTCAAAGTGAATGTTAATTGCAGTAAAGATTTTTGGCGCAGTTTCACGACGTGTAGTTTCAAGCTTTGCGTTACAACCAGTGATGTTTTGACCAGCAGATTTCAATCCATCGACCACATCAACAGAGCTACAACCACCAGCGGCCATAAGCACCATTTCCATTGGGCTTGGTGCCGTTGCACCACCACTGCCATCCATAACAATAGAGTGGCCTGATTGAGATTGACCCAGGAATTTAAAACCTTCGACCCATTTAACTTCTGCTTGCATGCTGTTCCTTAGATGACAGATAACCGCCATCACTGTCTGTTATTTATTGTTAGTACCGACACCCTACTACTGGCAGCATTCATGAGCAAGATTTTCTCTAGCACATATTTTTTTCATGAATGGTGCAATTTTTTCCATCTAAAACCTGTCTCTATTCGTACATTCAAAATCGAATGAAAAAGAACGTCAAGATGAGGTATCTATGAATAAATTATCTAAAATATTGGTATCACTCGTGGTTGCACTACCACTGATTTCGTTGTTTGTCAGCCAAACTGGCACTGCCAATACAATGGATAAAACGGCTAATTCAGGGAAAAGTGAAATCGCAACACTCGCGGGCGGTTGTTTTTGGTGTACAGAGTCTGATCTAGAGAAACTAAAAGGCGTAACAGACGTTGTCTCTGGCTATTCTGGTGGCGAGCTAGAAAACCCAACCTACAAACAAGTTTCTTCAGGTAAGTCTGGTCACATCGAAGTGATCAACGTGACCTATAACCCTGATGTTGTCAGCTATGAACAGGTTCTTGACCAATTCTTCCGACATATCGATCCAACCGATGACAAAGGGTCATTCGTAGACCGTGGTCCGCAATATAGACCTGCCATTTTCTATCATAACCAAGAGCAAAAAGACGTTGCTCAGAACTTTATGATGGAGATCGACAAGGCTCAAATCTTTGGTGCACCACTAAAAACAGAACTCATCAAATTTGAGAAGTTCTGGCCAGCAGAAGATTACCATCAAGATTATTACAAGAAGAGTAAGGTTCGTTATAACTACTACCGCTACGCTTCAGGTCGTGATCAGTATTTAGATAAAATCTTCGGTGATGATAGAAAGGACAACCCTAAAACACTACGTCAGATCATCGACAGTAAAAATGCGACAGCGAATGCTAAAACATACGTAAAACCGTCTGATGCGGAGATCAAAGCGAAGCTTACAGCACTTCAATACGATGTAACGCAAGAAGACGCGACTGAGCGCCCATTTGACAACAAATACTGGGATAACAAAGAAGAAGGTATTTACGTTGATATCGTTACCGGTGAACCTTTGTTCTCGTCAAAAGACAAATACAAATCTGGTACGGGCTGGCCGAGCTTTACCCAACCAATCAACGAAGCTTACGTAGTGACAACTACAGACTACAAACTGTTGTACCCACGCACAGAAGTTCGTAGCCGATTTGGTGATTCTCACTTAGGTCATGTCTTCAAAGATGGTCCTAAACCAACAGGCTTACGTTACTGCATGAACTCAGCGGCGATGCGCTTTATCCCAGCAGACAAACTGGCTGAAGAAGGGTATGAAGAATACGTTGAGATGTTTGAGGGCTAAACATTCAGCAGTTAACGCTACACCTACAAAAACAAAGCCAGCATAACGCTGGCTTTGTTTTTTAATTCATTAGCAAAAGCGCTAGCCTGTTAGAACAGTATCTTCTGGATACTTGAGCAGTGAAGGCTCTGGGCGAGCTAACATATAAGCCAACGTCAAAGGACCGATACGACCAATAACCATCACAACAATCATGATGTATTTGCCAGGTTCGGTTAGATTTGCGGTTAACCCAGCCGTCAATCCTACCGTTGCAAAGGCAGAAATCACCTCGAACATGACTCGATCAAACGCGGCTTTTTCGGTAAGCATTAACAAAAACATCGCCGTAGTTAACAACGCCCCACTGACCACGATAATAGCCAATGACTTGGTTACCGCCTGCCATGTAACAGTACGTTTAAACATCACGACGTGCTTTTTCTGACGTAGGAATGTCCAAGTCGCGACAAAAGCAACTGCAAAGGTTGATACCTTAATACCGCCACCTGTTGAGGTAGAGCCTGCACCGATCAGCATCAATACAATCATCACCAACAAAGCAGGCTGCGTGTACTGAGATAAATCCACGCTATTAAAACCAGCGGTACGAGCACTTGCTGATTGGAAAAACGCCGCTAACCATTGGCCCTGAGTTGATAGCCCTTCCATAGTCGCAGAGTTATTTCTTTCCAGTAGCCAAAATAATACTGTACCCACCAACAATAAAGTCGGGGTTGCGGTTAGCATGATCTTGGTATGTAAATGTAGATGCTGAAAGCCTTTACGCCAATTACTCGATAAGTCGCCGACAACCGTAAAGCCAAGGCCTCCAAAAATGAACAGAGCCGCTAAGGTAAAGATCACCAATGGATCGTCAACAAAGCTCATCATACTATCTGAGAACAGAGCAAAACCTGCGTTATTGAAGGCTGATATCGCATGAAACAGTGCGTAAAAGCTTCCGGTTGCCCATCCCATTTCGGGAACCCATCGGAAGCAGAGCAATATAAAACCAATAAATTCAGCCACTAGCGCAAAGATGATAATCTTCTTTACTAGCTTACGCAGGTTAATCTTACGATCTTGCCCCAATGCTTCTTTTGCCAATGCCTGTTGCTTTAAGCTTAACCGGACACCAAACATGTACAGAAGAACCGCAGATAAGGTCATCTGCCCTAACCCGCCCACTTGCATCAAGAACATCAGCAAGATTTTCCCAGCCAAAGTAAAGTGTTCGCCCGTATCAACGACCCCTAACCCTGTTACGCTGATTGCAGAAGTCGCAGTAAACAATGCATCTGTGAAACTGAGCCCTGTGACAGAAAAAACCGGCATCGTGAGTAAGATGGCTGAGGGAATAAGAACCGCCAAAAAACTGGTCAGGATTATCTTAGGTTCAGAGCCTTTACGCGGCTTTTCATCTCTTGTGAGTGTGTAGAAAGTACCTTTTCGCTGAAACGAATTCATACTGTTACCCTATTACAAGTTCCCATTACCAGTTACGTAATTTTCTAGATAAGGTCTCTTTTGGCCCGGCGATGATCACCACATCTCCGATTTCTAAACTAATATCCAGTTCCGGTGCTTTAGTAAGATTAGGACCGCGCTTAAATCCAAGAACTTCGACACCTACCTCTTTGCAAAGCTTCAAATCACGAAGTTGCTTACCCAAGAGCTTTGAACCAATAACAATTTCAGTCATCGCCAAATCACTGCCAAGGTCAATAAATTCAAGAACGCGCCTGTCTAGCATCTTACGCGCGACCCGGATTCCCATGTCTCGCTCCGGCATAATAATGTGGTCAGCGCCAATTTTAGAAAGGATCTTGCCGTGGAACTTATCGTTCGCCTTAACCCAAACCGTTTTAGCCCCCGACTCTTTTACGACGAGAGTAGTCAAAATGCTCGAGTTCACATCAGAACCAATCGAAACCATTACCATATCGTACTCGTCGAGCCTGAGCTCTTTAACCGTCTCTTCACTCGTACAGTTAGCAACAATCGCTTGTGAAACAATGGCCGCGGCTTCCTTCACTCGCTCTTCATCAATATCGACGGCTAATACCTGCGCCCCAGAACTTTGCAGTTCTTTACACACAGATAAACCAAAACGCCCTAAACCGATAACTGCATATTGTTTGTCGCTCATTTGAAATCCTGTTTAGAAATTTTAATAGCACGGGATAGTCAAACCTACATTAGTTTCTATCTCAAAAAAAGTTAGTTCTGCAATAATAAGGTTATACTATTGTCATAATCGCTTGATTTATAAAGGTAGAGAACAACTCGAGTTTCTGCTAATTTCCAATTCATAATTTCTGCGGCAGCACACACAATGAATGAATTCTTAACCCAAGTACAAACCTACATTAACCAGAGCCATAGTGATTGGGCCAACAGTGTCCTATTCATCACTATTGCGAGTTTTCTCGCTTGGGTAGCTTGGCGAATTATCCACAATCGCTTAGAAATTCTGGTACAGAAAACCCCTTTTCACTGGGATGACCTGCTACTAGCAGCACTGAAAACTCCAGTCAGTACGCTACTTTGGTGTTGGCCGGCGACTGTCTCTATTGGGTTGATCCTTCAAGACCAATTTGGTAACGAAATCAACTGGTTAAAAACGCTAAAACACATTTTAATCATATGTACTTTCGTTTGGTTCACCTTGCGAATGATCACCAATACTGAAACGTACGTCTTAGAACAAAAAAACAGAGATGAAACGACAGTACAGGCGATTGCAAAAGTAGCGCGCCTATTCTTTATGGTCATGGGTGGCCTGACGATCATGCAAGCATTCGGTCTCAGCCTATCCGGATTGCTGACCTTTGGTGGTGTGGGTGGTTTGATTGTCGGTTTGGCAGCAAAGGATCTACTCTCGAACTTCTTTGGTGGCATGATGATCTACTTCGACCGACCTTTTAAAGTCGGTGATTGGATTCGCTCTCCTGACCGTCAAATTGAAGGTACCGTCGAGCGTATCGGTTGGCGCATGACCATCATTCGTACATTCGATAAACGCCCGCTTTACGTGCCAAACTCGGTATTCAGTAACATTGTGGTGGAAAACCCATCGCGAATGCTAAACCGCCGAATTAATGAAACCTTTGGGCTTCGTTACGAAGACGCGAGCAAGTTAGCTGCTATCGTGGATGACGTAAAAGCCATGCTTGAAACGCACCCAGACATCGATGCTAAGCAGACACTCATCGTGAATTTCGATAAGTTTGGCCCATCAACGCTGAACTTCTTCATCTACACCTTCACTAAGACCGTCAACTGGGTGAGATACCATGAAGTGAAACAAGATGTGCTACTGCAGGTGCTAGCAATCATTCACAAACACAATGCGGATATCGCTTTCCCAACTCAAACACTAAAAATCGATCCACAAGGTTTGAGTGAAGTTCAGGATATGGCACTTCCTAGCGCAGAAGGACCTCGATAAAACAACGGCTCTACTGTTTATCGACAAGTAAGTTGCTTATCGATAATTAAAAAGAGTGAAGCGTGGTAACATGGCGCCAGAATTTTAATGCACTCTGTACCACGCTATGATTTTACCTGTCATTCTAGCTGGCGGCTCTGGTAGCCGCCTCTGGCCCCTGTCTCGCGAGCTTTATCCTAAGCAGTTCCTCAATATTGCTGGCGAACAGTCGATGCTTCAGCAAACCCTTTTACGCCTACAAGGTCTTGAAGCGCACTTAAGTAATGCAGAATGCGCTGCTCCGTTCATTATCTGTAATGAAGAGCACCGCTTCATTGCTGCAGAACAAGCTCGATCGGCTAACATTGCACACAGTGGTATTTTGCTAGAACCTGTCGGAAGAAACACAGCTCCCGCCATCGCACTCGCTGCATTACAGGCTTTAAATCACACCAGATGTAACCAACAAAATGAGTCAGATCCAATATTATTGGTACTGGCTGCTGATCATCACATCGCTAAAACAGCGGAATTTCAGAAAACAGTGGTGAGAGGCGTTGAATACGCAAAACAAGGTAAACTGGTTACTTTTGGTATTACTCCAAACGCCCCAGAAACTGGCTATGGTTATATAAAACAAGGAGAACCACTCTCCCATCATGCTTTTGCCATTGAATGTTTCGTTGAAAAGCCAGATCTAGCCACCGCAGAACAATACGTTAATTCGGGGCAATACCTCTGGAACAGCGGCATGTTTATGTTTAAAGCATCACGCTACTTAGAAGAACTGGCAAAACATCACCCACAGATCCTTGAGGCCTGTAGACGCTCGCTCGAAAAACAAAATACCGACCTCGACTTTATCCGTATTGACGCTGAAGCATTCAAAAGCAGCCCGAGCGACTCTATCGACTATGCCGTGATGGAAAAAACGTCGGATGCTGCGGTAATCCCTATGGATGTTGGGTGGAATGACATTGGTTCATGGTCTGCAATCTGGGATGTCAGTGATAAAGATGAACACAACAATGTGATTGAAGGCGATGTGTTAACGGTCAATTCTCAGCACAACTACATCCACGCTGAAAACAAACTGGTTGCGACTGTAGGTGTCGAAAATCTAATTGTTGTCGAAACAAAAGACGCCATACTCGTCGCGAACAAAGACAAAGTTCAAGGCGTGAAATCGATAGTCAGCCAGCTGAATCAAGCAAATCGCACAGAACATGTTCATCACCGCGAAGTGTTTAGACCTTGGGGTAAATACGATGTAATTGACCTAGGCAAACGCGACAAGGTTAAACGCATCACTGTAAAACCCGGTCACAAGTTATCCCTACAGATGCATCACCATAGAGCAGAACACTGGGTTGTTGTCGCAGGTGTTGCGAAGGTGACCAATGATGAGAACACCTATCTCGTTGAAGAAGACCAATCCACTTATATTCCGCTAGGACACATACATAGCCTAGAAAACCCAGGGGACGCTTCACTCGAAATGATCGAAATACAAACCGGTAGCCATTTGAGTGAAGACGACATTATTCGATATCAAGATAGTTATGGGCGAAGCGAACAATCTAGCTCACCTCAAATCAACAAATCGAACTAAAGCAGCGACGATAGAATGAAACAGAATTTAGATCTCAGCTGCTTTAAAAATAACGATATCCGAGGAATCATTGGTAAACAAATCAATGAGCGCCTAGCTTACCTGCTTGGTATTGCATTTGGCGAATATGTCCTTGCAGAAACATCTAAAACGTCATTCGATGAGCTGGCTCAAGTAGTCATTGGTCGTGATAATCGTGAAACCTCATTGCCACTGCAGAAAGCGATGACCACGGGTTTGATTGAATCAGGGCTCTACGTGGTAGATCTCGGTATGACAGGCACAGAAGAAGTCTACTTTGCGACTCGCCACCTACAAGCCATTGGCGGAGTCCAGATTACAGCAAGCCACAATCCAATCAATTACAACGGCATGAAGTTAGTCGGTCTAGACGCTAGCCCAATCAGTAAAAACAATGGGTTAAATGTAATTAAACAGCGGATGGAAGCACTAGAACATGAGAGAATCAGCGAACAACCGCTCAGCCATGAACAAGCTAGTAATCTCAGTAAAACAACAAGCACTCTCGCTCCTTATGTGGATCACCTACTCTCTTACATAAAGCCGTCAAAGCTATCACCGATGAAGATTGTGGTTAACGCGGGAAATGGCGTCGCTGGGCATGTCATTGATGCTATTGAGACCAAGTTCAATCAACTGAATGCTCCAATCACCTTCATCAAGGTTCATCACACTCCGGATGGGATGTATCCAAATGGCATCCCTAACCCTTTACTCAAAGAAAACCAAACTGCTACCCGCGATGCCGTTTTAGAGCACTTCGCAGACCTTGGTATTGCCTGGGATGGTGATTTTGATCGTTGTTTCTTCTTTGATGAAAAAGGTAATTACATTGAGGGTTACTACATCGTCGGTCTGCTAACCGAAGCCTTCTTACTGAAAGATTCCAATGCAACTGTACTACACGACATGCGCATGACATGGAATACAATAGAGGTTGCCGAGAGACTAGGTGGAAATGCAGTGGGCGTAAAAGCTGGACATGCTTTGATCAAAGAGAAAATGCGAGAGCTCAACGCTGTGTACGGTGGAGAGATGAGCGCACATCACTACTTCCGTGATTTTGGATATTGCGACTCAGGGATGATTCCTTGGCTACTCGTCATCGAACTGATTAGTAAGACTCAACAATCGCTTCATCAACTTATCAGCTCTAGCGTAGAAAGATTCCCCTCTTCTGGAGAGATCAATCGCAAGGTAGCAGACCCAGAACAAGCTATCGCTCGTGTACTTTCATGCTACCAAAAGCGTGCTGTAAACATAGATCATACCGACGGTATTAGCATGGATATGGGTACTTGGCGCTTTAACTTAAGGAAATCCAATACCGAGCCACTAATCCGGCTTAATGTAGAAACCAAGCAAGATAAAGATTTGTTGTCACTTAAAGTCGACGAGCTAGTGTCTTTCCTAGTTTAAAAATACAGGTCACTTCCTATTAGCGATTAGGGACTATTAAAAAGCCCTTACTCACAAAAGCAAGTAAGGGCTTCAATTGCCTAAGTCGTTCTAGAGACTAATGAAAGTCACTAATTTACTTGTTACGGCGAGCTTCAACTGCATCTGCCAGTTGACGAAGTACTGTTTCAGTATCTTCCCAACCAATACAAGCGTCAGTAATTGACTGCCCGTATGTTGGAGCTTTGCCGTCAACCAAATCCTGGCGACCTTCAACTAGGTGAGATTCGATCATCACACCAAAGATAGCTTTATCACCACCCGAGATCTGTGCACTTACGTCATCAGACACATTCATTTGACGCTTGAATTGCTTTGAACTGTTTGCATGGCTGAAGTCGATCATTACTTTCTGCGGTAGACCAGAAGCTTCTAGCTCTTGCTTGATCTTACCAACGTGCTCTGCGCTGTAGTTTGGCTCTTTACCACCACGTAGGATGATATGACAATCTGGGTTACCAGCCGTTTCAACGATAGCTGAGTGACCGTACTTAGTTACCGATAAGAAGTGGTGAGAAGCACTTGCAGAGCGGATTGCGTCTGTTGCGATCTTGATGTTGCCATCGGTACCATTCTTAAAGCCAACAGGGCATGAAAGACCAGAAGCTAGCTCACGGTGAACTTGAGATTCCGTAGTACGTGCGCCAATTGCACCCCAGCTAATTAAGTCTGCTACGTATTGAGGCGTGATCATGTCTAGGAATTCACTTGCTGTCGGCATACCCATGTCTGTTAGATCAAGAAGTAGCTTACGTCCAAGGCGCAGACCATCGTTTAGTTTGAACGTGTCGTCCATGTAAGGGTCATTGATCAGACCTTTCCAGCCAACCGTCGTACGTGGTTTCTCAAAGTAAACACGCATTACGATTTCAAGCTTATCGCCTAGCTCATCGCGTAGTACTTTCAAACGCTTGCCGTATTCAAGAGCCGCTTCTGGATCATGAATAGAACATGGGCCAACGATAACCAATAAACGGTCGTCACTTTCTTCTAGAATGTTGTGAATTGCTTTACGGCTTTCAAAGGTTGTAGAAGAAGCAACTTCTGTCGCTGGAAACTTTTCTAAAACAGCAACAGGGGGTAATAACTCTTTTACTTTGTTAATTCTTACATCATCAGTCTGGAACATTGCTTACTTCTTCCTATTTTCTAACCTTGGGCTGAATCTACGTTATCTCACGTAACTTTCCCTCAGCACATATCTTCTTGTTCCCTGTAACTTAACTAGTAAAAACGCCAGTTTCAATCACTATTTTAAAAAGAACGCAATTTTTTTTGTGTTTTATATTTAAAACACCCCGTATAACTTTATTTACACGCTATCGATTGCGCAATTTCAATAGGATAACGTTGAATGTTTTTTCACCCATCACTTGTCAACAAAACTGTTCTATCAACAGAAACAAAAAAGCCCACGCTGTTAACGTGAGCTTTAAAATTAATTACATTCTTTTCAATGGTTTGACGACACTATCGAGCCCTTCTATTTTTAGCGCTAGGCACAGTTTGAGCAAGTCACCTAGCTCGCCATTTGGAAAACCCTTGCGGTCAAACCACAATAAATATTCTTCAGGTAAGTCAATTAGTGTGCGGCCGGCGTACTTTCCAAATGGCATCTGCATTCGAGCCAACTTAATCAGGTTCTCTTTCTCTAGCATTGTTCGGTCTTTCTATGCGTCATCGATGTTCTGTAGAGTATCACCTAAACGTTCAACCCAATAGTTGATTGCATCTTTGGCATCATCAAGTGAATCGATCATAGTCGAAAAGTCCTTATTTCCAGCTTCGCGATCGATCGCTGCGAACAATGGTGTGCCATCTTGAGCGTCACTCACCAACAGTTCGACACTCGCACTACCAACATTGGTGTGCTCTCCTGTCGCAACTTTGGAGATGGTTGACATGGCAAGCCCAAACGGTAAGACACTACTGGTAACGGCTAAGATAGGATTTGGCGTTTCAACGTTGCTCAACGCGATACTCAGGCGTAATGTTTTACCCGACGGCTCGTCGACGATTACTTTGTGAGGTGATATTTTCTCCTCTAATCGACTCACCATATGGTCGGTAAGTTCCTGAATTTCTTCTTGATCTAACGAACCTTCTTCGGCAAGCACAAAGATTTGGTCAATGACGACAGAATCATAATCATCCAACTTGCTCTTCAAGCGATCGGCGTCACGCAGCCCTATTCTTGCCCAAACGAGGTCAACTCCCCCGTCAGGGCCAGGCTGAAAATCTTCATAAGTGGTGAATTTTGTAGCAGTCTTGATTGGGCCGCCTGCACAACCAAACAAAAAGATGCTGGTTGCGACAAGCAAAAATAGTTTTAGAGGATTCATAGCACACTTAGATTGGAAGAAAAACACCCAAGTATGCTATACCATATGTGGAAAGTTTGTCGAAAAGGGGCTATAACTCAGAGCTAGCTCTAAAATTAGTTGTGTTGAACAGTGTGAGCATACTCTACGATAACTTGATTTCCTTCGATGTAAGCATTTTGGATCTCTCCATCAACACTCATTCTACTTTTCAGATAGACCACTTTAGGACCAGAGTCATTTCCTTCTTTAAGTGACGGGAATACGTTTCTTGGTTCCAAATGAAGTAGACGACAGAAATGGCTCACAAATGACATAGTCAGCGGCGACTCCCCTCGCAGCACATTTGAGAAATCAAGCTGACTCATTCCAAGCTTCTTTGAAAACTCCATCTGCGTGATTCGCATTCGTGATTTTTGTGACATCCACGTTTGGTACAACGCTTCTCTATCTTGTTCAGTGAATTCCATACTGACTCCTTTATATAATTCATACCAATTAATTGTCCGGTTTTTCATACATAACGTGTCAGGGTTTGGTTAGTGGAAACCAAAGGTTTGGTTTTGATATGCGCTCAATCGTTATCAACAACTAAAGTTAAGCACCCAAACCATTCACAAAAGCAATTAGAGCAAATACTTTCTTAATTTATTTCAATTACTTATGAGTTAACAAACGAATCATATAGCAAGTTAATTTGTATTAAGAATTAAAAGTTCGAGATTAGCATCCCACATTTAAATCGATTGATTCGCATTTATAAAACTCGTTGGCTACATTCCGCTTGCTTAAACGCACTTCTGGCAAACTATTTGAAAGAATAGGACGCAAAGCCACCGGTCTGTCGACAAATGTTCTGTCTATGATAGCGGAGCTGCCACTTAATAGAATTTAAGTGTAAATGCATGCCGGAGTGTTCTCTTTTTGTCGGCCAAATACAGTAAGGACAAATAATGAAACAACTCCCAAAAAAATCACTCATCGCTCTGTCGCTACTAAGCGTTAGTGGTGCAAGCTTCGGTCACGGTTATGTCTCGGCATACAATAATGGCGTCGCTGAAAGCCGTGTAGCGCTGTGTAAATTCCCAGCGAGTGATACACAAGAGAAGAACACCAACTGTGGTGGTATCCAATACGAACCGCAAAGTGTCGAAGGTCCTGAAGGCTTCCCTGAGGTTGGCCCTGCAGATGGAAAAATCGCTAGTGCGCAATCTTCTTTAGCGGCTGCACTAGACGAGCAAACGGCAGACCGTTGGGTTAAACGCCCTATCCAATCTGGCTCTCAATACTTTGAGTGGACATTCACAGCAAACCACGTGACTCACGATTGGAAATACTACATTACAAAACCAGACTGGAATCCAAACCAACCTTTGGCTCGCAGTTCTTTTGATCTAACGCCATTCTGTGTAGTCGAAGGCAATATGGAACAGCCACCAATGCAAGTAAGCCACTTGTGTAATGTCCCTGAGCGTGAAGGCTACCAAGTGATTCTTGCTGTTTGGGATGTGGGTGATACTGCAATGGCTTTCTACAACGTTATTGATGTGAAATTCGATGGCGATGGCCCGATCATTCCTGATTGGGACCAAGGCGGTCAAATCAACCCAACTCGCGACCTAAACATCGGTGATGCCGTTTACACTCGTGTCTTTGACCAATCTGGTGAGAACGCTTCATACAGCACAGAGCTAGTCATTGAGAACAACGAGCAAGGTAAAGCGAATAAATGGTCTTATGCATTAGCATCAAAGATCAACCAAGAGCAGACACAAATCAAAGCGGGTCAATTGAACGACCAAGGTGATTTCGCTCCTGTATACGGCTCAAACCCGGTTTACTTAAAAGCAGGTTCAGGCTTTAAGAGCGTCGAAATAGGCTACAAGATTGATACTCCAGAGCCAGAGCATGAAGTTGAAGTAACAGGTTTAGAGTCAGAGTACATTATCGACGAGAATCAACCGACTCAACTTGATCTTACTCTAGCGGCAACGGGCGACGTTCAAGCAGAGCTCACGGTATACAACCACCATCGTGAAGCACTGGCGTCTCAGAAATCTGAACTTAAAGACGGACAAGTTGAAGATGTTCAATTGACTCTGTCTAAATCTGAAGCTGGCCACCACATGCTTGTGGTTGTGACCAAAGATGACCAAGGTAACTTAGTGGATCAGAACACGCTTGATTTCCACCTGATGGACGAACAAACACCGCCACCAGCGGGCGATTACGACTTCGTATTCCCTGAAAGCATTGAGTCTTACACCGCGGGTACGAAAGTACTAAGCAGCGATGGTAGTGTTTATCAGTGTAAAGAGTTCCCATACTCTGGTTACTGTGTTCAATGGGCACCAACGGCAACTCAGTACGAACCTGGCGTAGGTTCACACTGGCAAGATGCTTGGAGCAAAGTGGACTAATTATTAGTAAGGTACTTACTTTCAAGTACGTAAGCTTGTGTAATTAGTCAAACAAAAACGGATGCCCAGAGCATCCGTTTTCTTATTCAGCAACAGCAGAAATGCGGTATCAAAGTAGATAGTGGTCTGCCAACAAAGCCACAAACAAGATCATGAGATGATAAATAGAGAACTTAAATGTCTTCATCGCCATGTTAGGCTCATCACGATACTTCAATACCCAGGCATGATACACAAACCCACCGTTGAGCAGCAAAGACGCGCTCAGGTATATCCAACTACTCATTCCAACTAACACTGGCAGCACACACACGATGCTTAGCAGTAGTGTATATAGCAGAATTGAAGTTTTGGTATAAGCTATCCCATGTGTCACAGGCAACATCGGAATATTCACCTTGGCATACTCGTCACGACGATGAATCGCAAGTGCCCAAAAGTGAGGCGGTGTCCAGATGAAGATGATCATCACCAGCAGCCATGCGTTGGAATGTAGCTCGTTCGTCACAGCTGTCCAACCCAATAAAGGTGGCATTGCCCCTGCGATCCCTGCAATAACAATGTTCTGTGGCGTCGCTCGTTTTAAATACATGGTATAGATAACCGCATAACCTAATAGGCTCGCAAAGGTTAGCCAAGCCGTAAGCGGGTTAACTAACAAGGCTAGCGTCACAAAGCCAAGTAAGCCGATACCTGCTGCAAAGGCGAATACTCGTACGCTGCTGAGCTCACCCGATGGTAAAGGACGACGGTTAGTGCGAGACATTTGCCCATCGATCTTCTTGTCGATCAAATGATTAAATGCAGCGGCTGAACCCGCCATCAACCCTATCCCTATCATGCCAAATAATGCTTGCTGTAAAGGCAATCCGTTAGGCACAGCTAAACACATGCCTACTAATGCTGTTAACAACATCAAAGCGACCACTTTAGGCTTGGTCAATGTTAAATAGACCTTCCAAGCTGCTTTGTTTTGAGCAGCAACTTCATGACTTGAAGCGGTATCTTGAACCACAATTTGATGCTGTGTTGAAGTTCTACTGACCATGATTACCTCCTTGTAATACACTGTTCTTTACCAAGCGCTCACTTGGTTTTCGTTGCCACACAACAAAGTTTGTCACAACCAAACTGACAAGCAGCATCGCCGCAACTAAGTTATGCAGCACAGCCACTGAAATCGGTAGATGGAACCATACGTTACTGATCCCTAAACTGACTTGCACGGCTAATACCAATGCCACAATGACACCCAGTTTTTGGTGTGCTGTTTGACCAAACTTCCACAACTGATACACGACCATTAGCACCGTTATCGTTGCCACAATAGCACCAAACCTATGCATAACATGTATGGTGAGCCTTGCTGGATACTCGAGTACACCAAACTCATAGTTATCATGACCATGCTGCGCAAAGTCGAACGCATTCTTAAAGTCTAAGTAGCTTGTCCAATTCCCTTCACAGATAGGTAGTTGAGTACATACCAGCGCGGCATAATTTGAAGACGTCCAGCCGCCGAGTAAGATCTGTCCAACTACAATTAACAAGCCAAAAAGTGCAGCAAACTTGATAGTCGCCGAGTGTGTCGTTTCACTGAACCGAGTCTGGAAATTAGAGAGGCGACAATAGAGCAGGCAGAGCAAAGACAGTAGAGTGAACCCTCCCATCAAATGCGCCATTACCACAACTGGCATCAGCTTGAGGGTTACAGTCCACATACCCAATAAAGCCTGAAAGATCACCGTTGCCGAAATAAGTAAAGGTAGCCCAGCAGAAGTGATGTTCTTTTTAATACACCAAGCGACGACGACAAAGATAAGAAGCCCTAACGAACCAGCAAAGTAGCGATGTATCATCTCTATCCAAGCTTTATCAGCCTCAAGAGCACGTTCAGGGAATTGGAGGCTGGCTTGGTTTACCGCTTGTGCATCAGACGGTACTGTGAGCTTTCCATAACACCCAGGCCAATCAGGGCAACCAAGCCCAGCGTCCGATAATCGGGTATAAGCACCGAGCACAATCACTGTCAGCGTCAGTAAGATAGTCACTCGCATCACGAGCATGAGTAAATCAGGGGCTTTGTTCTGCATCGTTTATCTCCCTATACTTATTCCCTTTCACTGACAGAGTTCAGTCACCACAGTCAAACTGATTCGCTTATCAGCTACCCAACACGTGACAGCTTAAGAAGCTTTCTGAGGTCATGAATCATGCCTTTGGACTGCCCGACTAACTGCGACGGTTCTGAGACACTTTTGTATTCCATAACGAGTTGACCAAGGGGATCAATGATAACAATCGAAGCTGGCGCGAACTTGGTGCTTAACTGCTCCCCACCAGACAGAAATGACAAATCAGGTTTGTTAAATGCTCCTGGTAATGCATCCCCTTCAGAAACAAAAACCACAGCAGTCACTCGCTCTTTGTTCTTCCCTAGCGCTAAGTAGCTTTGGTTCAAGTAGTGAAGTTGTTGTTCGCATAAGCTATCGCAGTCCGTTGGCGCAATGTAACCCACCAACCATCCTTCTCCTTCCATTGGAGCCGTCAGCCCAAAATCTTGTAGAGTCACTCTTGGCTCAACCAACTCCCCCGTATTTGTCACACCAGATGTGTACCAATTTTGCTCTAATACAGTTTTAGCGATAATGGCAGGTAAGGCGAAGACCAAAATCAATCCGATAAGTACAAGTCGACCACGTGAGCGGCGCTGTTTAAACGCCGCAAGATTAGCATCGGTACTGCCCTTTTTAGTTTGTGTTTGAGACTTATCCATTTTGATTCCCTGTATTAGTCGCTGCCGATCGCTAACCGTGTTTTTGTCGTTACAAGCATTTACTTCTTTTTCATGTGACTGTGTTTATTCAAGTACCTAAACCCAATCAAAAGCATCAGCGAAAGCAATACCGCAGCCATAACAAACCATTGAAAAGAGTAACCAAAGTGCTTCTCAGACTTCATCGCTGTCGGGCGCCATAACATTTCATAAGGCCATGAATCCAAGCTCTGAGGTTGAAAAATAAACGGCAACACCGCTTGTCCTGTGTATTGTGATAACGCTTCTATGTTGATGTTTTGAATCCTTTTCGGCGTCGTGTTTTCTAGACCAAGTTCCTGACTTAACGGATTCACCGAACGTGTATACAAGCGCCCAGACATCTCGATTGGTAGCGTGATATTTCCTATTTTTGGTAACTCCCTTCTGTCATTACTTGCTGCAACGAATCCAAGATCGATCAAAAGCTGTTTTCTTCCATCTTGAGTTTGGACTTCGCTCAGCATGTAAATAACATACCCCACCGTTCCTTGATTGATTTGATTGTCCAGCAAGAGAATTAAACCATTCGATTTCACTAATTCGACGTCAGCTTTCAAGCCATTTAAGGTCGAAGGGAGCACCGGCTGCTGAGTTCCAACGCTTGCCTCTCGCCATTCATTGAGCACTGCATCTAGTGGTTTAGAAGGTTGCACAGCTCTCTGTGATAACTGCTGTTCATAACGTAGTTTCTCGTTACCTCTGTCTAACTGCCATAAACCCAACTTGATTAAAGTGCCGACTGAAACCAAAGTTAAAGCAACCGCAAACCAAAAACCTTTACTGCGGAACGTTCGTTCATCATGATTCAAACGGTTTGGAGTTATCACTATGGCGTCACCTACCTTTATCCTGTTATTCAAAATTGTGTTAGTTGCCCTGATGTTTTTCATTGCATTCAACTTAATGAAAGGGCTCATTCAAATAGCTTCTAGCAAACACAATGGCAAAAAGCTGAGTCACTTCTTAGGGCGTCGAGTCATGTGGTCAGCCGTTGCTGTGTTACTGCTATTGCTTGCTTTAGGGTCAGGAGTGATAACTCCCAACCCTCGTCCTTATTAAGCCCTTTAGCTCAGTCGCTTCGCTAAAGTACGTATACAAACACGAATAATCCTAACCAAACCACATCAACAAAGTGCCAATACCAACTGCCGGCTTGGAATGCAAAATGGTCTTTGGGTGTAAAATGATCTTTGGCAATCCTAGCCAACAGGATGATTAGAAAGATCGTCCCTAAGCAGACATGTAAACCATGGAAACCCGTCAGTAAGAAGAAGGTGTTGCCATAGATTCCCGATTGAAGGGTAAGGCCCATATCTTGATAAGCATGGATATACTCTTCAACTTGGAAAAATAGGAAGAATCCAGCCAGAACGATGGTGATCTCTAACCAAACGATTAATGCCATGCGCTTATTTTGTTCGAGGCTTAGATGAGCCATATGCAGCGTGATAGATGAAAGCAATAGGATAATGGTGTTTTTGAGTGGAATACCTTGCCACGGCATAGCCTGTGTTGTGACTCCATCCGGTGTCGTAGTCAGCGGCCACATTGATTGGAACATTGGCCACAATACTTCATGAGTCATTTCATTGTTGCCCGCCCCGCCAATCCAAGGGACAGAAATCATACGAGCGTAGAACAGCGCACCAAAGAAAGCACCGAAGAACATGATTTCAGAAAAGATGAACCAACTCATACCTTGCCTGAAAGAGCGAGATATTTGCTCAGAATAGAGACCGCTCAAGGATTCTGTAATCACGTTGCTAAACCAACCCGCAAGCATGTAAAGCAACACCGCAAATCCGACGAACAACACAACCTTACCGAACACACCACCAGCACCATCAGTGTCCATGTGTTGCACGGTTAACCCAGCTCCAACGGCAACAAGAAACAGCGCAACGGCACCGACTAACGGCCAATGGCTTTGATGTGGAACGAAATAAACTTCCTTTTTAGAACTCATCGCTCAACTCCTTTTGTTGATTCTGGTTCCTAGTTACTCGCGATTACATTAGGCTCGGCACTACTTGATTCCCCGACCACCTCATTCGTAATGTTAAATAGCGTATAAGAGAGCGTCAGTGTGTGAATCGATTCTGGAATATCCGGCTCTATATAAAATATCAATCCCATTTCTGCGCTTTTATGCCCATCTAATGGTTGCTGGTTAAAGCAGAAACACTCCATCTTGTTGAAGTAAGTCGCCCCCATCCCCGGGGATACTGAAGGCACAGCTTGTCCCACTAGAGGGTTTCCTGATAAATTTTTGGCGATATAGTTCGTTTGAATCACCTCACCGGGGTGAACCTCTAACACACGCTCTTCAGGAACAAACTGCCAGGGCATATCAGGTTTGATGTGCGACATAAACTCCACACGAACAGTGCGAGAGTAATCTGGCTGCATCCCACGTGGCTGAACCGCAGACACGGTATTAGTTTTGCCGTTAATTCCCAAAGCCTCGCACATCACATCGTAAAGCGGCACCAAAGCGAAACCGAAACCAAACATCGCTACCACACTCAATACCAAGTAACCCGTTAGCTTTTTAGTTGATCGCTTCTTGGTTGACCGCTTTGGTTGGTTTTTATCTAGATCGCTTTGCTTATCACTCATAGCTCATCCCTCTAATCGATTTTAGGTGGATGAGTAAAGGTATGATGAGGTGCAGGGCTTGGTACCGTCCATTCTAGCCCTTCAGCACGTTCCCATGGCTTGCTTGGTGCAGGCTCACCACCTCTTACACATTTAATGACTAGCCACAGGAAAATCAGCTGAGACAAACCAAAGGCAAAGCCCCCTATCGACACCACTTGGTTAACGTCAGCGAACTGGATAGCGTAGTCTGGAATACGACGTGGCATTCCCGCTAAACCTAGGAAGTGCATAGGGAAGAAAAGAACATTCACTGAGATTACTGACGTCCAGAAATGCCATAGACTGAGCTTGTGGTCGTACATATGACCAGTCCACTTAGGCAACCAATAATAAGCGGCGGCCATTATCGAGAACACGGCACCAGTCACCAGAACGTAGTGGAAGTGAGCCACTACAAAATAGGTGTCGTGGTATTGGAAATCTGCAGGAACAATAGCCAGCATCAATCCAGACAAGCCGCCTATCGTAAACAAAACAATAAAGGCAATGGTAAACAGCATTGGGGTTTCAAAGGTCAATGCGCCTCGCCACATGGTCGCGACCCAGTTAAAAACTTTCACCCCAGTGGGCACCGCAATCAACATGGTGCAATACATGAAGAACAGCTCTGCAAAGACGGGCATCCCCGTGGTAAACATGTGGTGCGCCCAAACTAGGAAAGACAAGATTGCGATACTACAGGTCGCGTACACCATTGAGTGATAACCAAACAAACGCTTGCCGCTAAATGCCGGAATGATTGCTGAAACAATACCAAAGGATGGCAAAATCATGATGTAAACTTCAGGATGCCCAAAGAACCAGAATATATGCTGGAACATGACGGGGTCACCGCCACCAGCCGCATCGAAGAAGCTCGTCCCAAAGTATTTATCGGTCAACACCATGGTCACTGCCCCAGCGAGAACGGGCATCACGGCTATAAGTAAGAAAGCCGTGATCAGCCAAGTCCAAACAAACATTGGCAATTTAAACCAAGTCATACCCGGAGCTCTCATGTTCACGATAGTCACGATGACGTTGATCGCGCCCATGATTGAGCTAATACCCATGATGTGAACAGAGAATACAAACAACGCCGTGCTATCTGGGCCATACGTCGTTGAAAGCGGTGCGTAGAATGTCCAACCAAAACTCGGACCGCCCCCCTCAGTAAACAAAGATCCAATCAAGATTAGGAAGGCGAAAGGTAGAATCCAGAAACTGAGATTGTTCATTCTTGGTAACGCCATATCTGGCGCGCCGATCATCATAGGGATCATCCAGTTGGCGAGCCCTGTGAAAGCAGGCATTACCGCGCCAAATACCATGATCAAACCATGAACTGTAGTCATTTGGTTAAAGAAATCAGGCTCAACAAGCTGTAGACCCGGTTGGAATAACTCCGCACGGATCACCATCGCCATCGCACCGCCAGTTAGGAACATTGCGAAACTGAACCACAGATATAGCGTACCGATGTCTTTATGATTGGTTGAATACAGCCAACGCGCCCACCCTTTTGGAGCGGCATGGGAATCGTGATCATCCATAGGTAAGTCATGGCTGTCTAAGGTGCCGTCTAAAGTATGACTTAGAGCCTGATCTTCTGCAGGCGCCGATTTCACCGGCTTTTCGATTGGTGAACTCATAGCTGCTCCTTAGCATCACTTTGTGCTTCATCCGCAGAGCCTTCCGCTCCACCCGATTGTTTGACCTTATAGGCATTAACATCTGAAGCTTGAACCACATCGCCAGTGTCATTCCCCCAAGCATTTCGTTGGTAGGTTACGACTGCTGCAATCTCTTTCTCAGTCAGCTGATTGTCGAAGGCTTGCATTGCCGTGCCTCCTCGACCGTAAACAATAGTGTCGATATGCACATCGACATCTCCTAGAGCAATGGGGCTTCCTTTGATTGCAGGAAACGCTCCAGGGATACCTTCGCCGTTAGCTTGGTGACAAACCGCGCATCGAGTTTTGTATACCTCTTCACCTATGGTATTCAACTCTTCCAACGAAAGTGACGCGTCTAATGCATCTTGAGCCGCTTGTTGTGCGGCAATCGTTAGCTCTTTCTGTTCTGCTAACCATGCATCAAATTCATTCTCTTCCATAGCGTGAACGACTATCGGCATGAAGCCGTGAGCACGACCACAAAGCTCTGCACACTGTCCTCGTAAACGCTTGGTTCATCATTTTGTCAAGCTCGTTAATGAACCCGGAATGGTATCTTTTTTAACGGCAAAGCCGGAACCCACCAAGAGTGAATACATCATCTGAAGTCATCAAGAAGCGACTTTCGTCGACAGGAAGTACGAGTGGTTTATCACCTCTAGCAAGTAATGAGCGCTTTCACTTCAATGCCTTCGATTTCTTTATCACTGGTTGCCAGCAAGCTGAAGAATTCAACATCTTCGCCAAAATAACTGTAATGCCATTTCCATTGTGAGCCAGTAATTTTAACTGTGAGTTCAGATTGGGAAGTGTCTTCCATCGCTATCAAGGTTTTAGTAGCGGGAATCGCCATTGCGATGAGAATAATAATAGGAATGATGGTCCAGAGGATTTCGACTTTAGTGCTTTCGTGAAAGTGAGCGGCCACCGCGCCCTTCGACTTTCGATGCCTCAGAATCGAATAAAACATAACACCGAACACAACGAAGGCGATTGCACAGCAGATGTAGAAGATCAGCATGTGGAGCTCGTAGACTTGTCCACTGATCTCTGTTACACCTTGTGTCATGTTATATTCGCTACTCGCATTCACCCACGGCGAAATCGACAGCACAACAAAACTGTTCAAAAGCCACGCTAGCCTAACCAGTAATCTTTTCAAAAGATCTCTCCTTATCCTTCCTAATTGGATACATGCGACCTAAATGTCGTTGCGAACCCAACAGCACTCATTGCTGTAACAGCTTCGCATGAAAAGGCTGAATCTCAATCTACTACTCTCGTGAGCACAGCCTATAACGGGCTGCAAGATCCTCTTAAATTACCGACTTATACGTTTAGCAAAGTCTGGAGGTTTCAACTAAAGATTCAAAAACGGCGAAATTGTTCAATTTTGTTATATTTATGTAAAAGGCTAGTTAGTGATATCCAATTGTTCAAGGTAAGCTTACTTACAAAATAGTCAATTATTTAGAATGGCTTAGCCCACTTGTCTTTGTCGTTGGAATTTATTTTTAATCGAGTTTTACGATTGCTTTCATGGAAATGATAATCAATATCACTTAAATTAATCCCAACAGTAAGTCATACCGACATAAAAAGGTTCAGTGATTATGCAAGATGCTATGAATTGGTTAGCGAGAGACCCAGATCCAAGAACTCGTGAAGAGCTACAACACCTTATCGATGAGGGAATGCACGACGAATTAGAAGACCGCTTTACGCAACGATTAGAATTCGGAACAGCGGGTCTTCGAGGTAAAGTAGGATGTGGCCCAAACAGAATGAACCGCTTAGTCATTCAAGAAACCGCGACTGGGCTTGGTCACTATCTAATTGAACATGTAGCAAACGCGACCATGAGAGGTGTCGTTGTGGGCTATGATGGGCGATTAGATTCAAAGCAATTCGCTATTGATACCGCTTCAGTACTGACGGCTTTAGGCATCAAGGTTTATCTAACATCGAATGTAGCTGCGACCCCTATCGTTGCTTTTGGTATCGAGCATTTCAACGCAGCAGCGGCCGTTGTGGTGACTGCTAGCCACAACCCTCCTGAATATAACGGCTTCAAGGTATACTGGGAAAATGGCGCACAAATTATTCCGCCTCATGATGCAGGTATTGCCGCTGAAATTGACTTCGCAGCGACTAAGCCTATCCCTTTGATGAGCCTCAGTGATGCAGAAACGCAATACAAGTTAGTGTGGCTCACCGAGGGTTACTATCAAACCTACCGCGCTGCGATCAACAAAAGCCCATTTGTAAAGAACGATATAGAGTCTGCTAATACCACCATAGCTTATACAGCAATGCATGGGGTGGGTGCGCAGATGGCAGAAGATCTTCTACACGACTCGGGTTTCCATAAGGTATTCAGCGTTGCAGAGCAAAGAGAACCTGATGGCCACTTCCCAACGGTGAACTTCCCTAACCCAGAAGAAAAAGGGGCAATGGATCTTGTGGTTAATCTAGCAAAAAGTGTCGACGCTGATATCGCTTGTGCCAATGATCCAGATGCAGACCGATTTGCCGCTGCAGTAAGAACAGATGACGGCTCATACAAAATGCTGACTGGCGATCAGGTCGGTGTGCTATTCGCGCATTACTTATTATCAAAACCTCACAACAAAAATCAATTGGTGGGTAACAGTATCGTATCGTCTACCCTCCTTGAGAAAGTCGCTAATTCTCACGGTGCTACCTACTTCCAAACGCTAACAGGGTTTAAGTGGCTAGCTAACATTGGCATGCAGTTGGAAGATGAACAGAACGAATTCCTATTCGCCTATGAAGAGGCGCTAGGCTACACGATTGGAACTCAAGTCCGCGATAAAGATGGTTTGTCAGCCATTGTCGTTTTCGCACAACTGGTCGAGGAGCTAAAATCTCAAGGTCGAACAGTGTGGGATCTTCTGGCTCAGATTTCCTTTGAACATGGTGTTCATACCAATGCGCAGCGCAGTATCGCGCTGGACCCAGATTCACCTTCAATTGGCTCTAAGCTTCGCGCAGCACAACCAAAAACAATCAATGGCATTGCGATATCTGTGATTGAAGATCTTCACTCTTCGCTACGCTTCATTACTGGTGGTGCAACAGAGGCGATAAACCTCCCTGCGAGCGACGTACTCATCTATCATCTCGAAGATGGTTCTCGCATTATCGTCCGCCCTTCAGGCACAGAGCCAAAGGTTAAGGTTTACTACGAAACCGTGACTAAGTTTGAGGGGACAGAAACCTATGACGACACTCATCAGCGAGGTGAAGAATATATGGATAAGCTCATCGAACAACACCAGAAAGAGCTGAACTCTTAACGGATTAGCGCATTAAGAATGCATCAGTTAAATGAAAAATGGACGCTCTAAGCGTCCATTTTTCTTTAAACATCTGGTTGCGGATAATCGCGTTTAGTTGTTACTTATGAAGTGAAGAAAGAAGACAGCATCCAAACCGCTAACACAACAAATACGCCACCCATAACTTTTTGTTGATAGGTGCGAAATTTAGCGTTCTCTACCAGTGATTTACCGATAGTACCTACCAACGCCACCAGTAAAAAGTTGAACGTTAAGCCTAAAATATTCAGTAATAAGCCGAGCACTAACATCTGCTCGCCCGATGTCGCCTCAATATTTGTCGACACGAACTGAGGTAAAAACATCACAAAGAATACCAAGGCTTTAGGATTAAGCAGGTTACTGATCAGCGCTCTTTGGTAGTAAGCCTTTGCAGCGAAATTATCAGTCAGTTCAGGCGCATTGCCCTGCTCTGTTCGCAAGCAGTCCCAACCCATTTTAAGCAAGTATGTACCACCTAATAGGTGGAGAGCATTCAAAGCAACCGGGCTCATTGCAATTAATGCAGATACCCCCATCGCCGCTAGAACAGTAAGAATGATCCCTGAAGTCGCATTACCTAAGCTCGCAAAGACACCAACCTTGCGACCATAACTCATACTTGAGCTAGCAATCAGCAACATATCAGGACCAGGTAAAAGAAGAAGAGCGACGACGGCAGTCAAGTAAACAGGCAGAATGGTTAAATCGATCATAGGGTTCAGCATTAATAAAAATGGAGGCGGATTTTATATCAATTACTAACACCCTTCCAGATGCAATCAGTTGTACCGCAACCCAAATGTCGAATTAAAAACCAACATCATAAAATCAGACCAAATTATTAACTAAATCGATAACAAGAATTAACTCGCTACCCACTCAATCTCTATCAATGTTGTCTCACCACACTTAAGGCGGCCAAGGAAAATATCACCTCGGTGAACTTCTCCAACACCTTTAGGGGTACCCGTCATTACTACATCGCCATCCAGTAAGGTCGTGTAAGAAGAGAGCTCTTCGAGGATTGTCTTTGGGGAATATAGCATCTGCTCAACGTGTCCTTTCTGAACACGAACACAGTTAATAAACAGCTCTAAATTTAAGTCTGCAAGATCCAAGTTTGTTATTGGAACAAAGCGGCTAAGAACGGCAGAACCATCAAACGCTTTAGCACGTTCCCACGGTAAGCCCTTCGATTTCAGGCTACTTTGCAGCTCGCGCTTGGTCAGATCTAACCCTAAACCTACTGCTGAATATTGACCGTTTTCAACGATGAAACAAATTTCTGCTTCATAGTGTAGGGCTTCTTGATGAAAAGAAGAGAGGGAAGAAGTTACGCTAGTACAGGGCTTATTGAACACCACCATAGCATCTGGGATCGCGTTGTTAAGTTCTTCAATATGATCGACATAGTTACGCCCAACACACAACACTTTCGTCGGTGTCGCTGTTCGTTTCGAATTCATTAACTGTTCCTGATCTACAACGCTGCTCATAGTTTATCCCTGAACTATTTTTGGAATGCAGAGTTTACCTCATCCCAAAGAGAGAATCTTCGACAAGCTGACTACTGATCTCTAAATTCTGATCTTTAGCTCAATTCGCTCATTGGGAAATTTTCATAAGGAAATCGGGGCATTTCGCAGTGGTCATTCAAAACGAAAAAAGCCCTCTCTAACCAAAAGGTTTGAGAGGGCTTAGCATGGTGTCTAGGACAGTATCCTAAAAGGTAAACTTAAGGAGTAAACACTATGCTAAATCAGTCTGCGACTTATAGGTAGTAACGAGCACCAAGTAGCCACTGGTCGTCAGCTTTCTCTTTGTAAACGCCAGAACCTTGTAGGTCGAACTGGTAACCAGCAAAGCCTACGAACTGAGATGTAAAGTTGTATTCAGCTTGTAGAGCAGTAGTGCTGTACACAGTTTCGCTCATCTTGTCATCTTCTACCGCTTCGTAGTTAACGCTTAGGTTTAAGCTGTTAGAAAGTGCGTAAGATGCTAGTAATTCGATTGCTACTGTCTCTTCTAGCACAATGCTAGCAGAGCCTACTTTCGCAGAATTCATGTAGTTGTTCATTGCGTATACACCTGCAAGGTAAAGACCTTCAGCGCCGTATGAACCGTAAGTTGCACTTACTACGTGAGAATCAGCAGTTTGTGAACCACGAAGAGCGTAGTCAACGTCACCTGTGTTGTACGCATAGTTTGCAGTAAAGCCAGCAATTGCGTAGTTCAATGCAACTTGACCACGGTTACCGTATGTAGTTGCACCATCAACCTTACGACCTTGCCACGCAACAGCTGCGCCAAGAGAACCAGCATTGCCGAAATCTAGAGCGTTTGAGTAGCTCACCATCTCTTCACCACGACCAGTACCTAGGTTACCGTGATCTTCGTAGATAAAGTCGTTCGCGAATGCGATTGGCATATCAGCAACGCCTGCAACGTTGTAGTAAGGTGCCCATTGAGTACCTACTGCTGCACGGCCGTAATCGTCGTGAGAAACACCAACGTAGCCAAGACGAGTTGTGAATGACTCTTCACCACCGTCTAGCATGTTCAGTGCCCATTCACCTTTAGCGTCAGCAGTAAAGCCGTTGCCTAGTTCGTGTGTTGCACCGAAGTTGATACGTGGAGAAACAGTCTCAACACCGATGTCGTCACTGTTTTGACGATCAGAGCTGTTTACGTCACCAACTGCAACTGAAACGTGGCCGCCAACTGAGAATGTTGTGCCGTCTTCGTTGTAAAGTTCTACTGCAACTGCCTGTGTACCAAATACTGCACCAGAAATCGCTAGCGCTAAAAGTTTCTTATTCATTGTCATATCCATTTGTAGCTGGGTGAGTTATTCACTAAAAACCTCGTGCTTACGGAGAAGTTGTTACCTGCATTTAACAAGTAGGCAAACACTAATCGATGAATGACAAAAAGTTGCATTAAAATATATAAAATAAAAAAATCAATGCTATAAAAAACAAAAAATCAACTTAAAACAAAACCTTAACTCAGAATAAGTAAATCCTCATTGTGATTTATTTACAAAAAATAAAACTTATTTTTGCTTTTTAAATCACTAAAAAAGCATTAAAAATCAAAGCACCAAAACTACTCATCAGACCAATACATCACACAGCCCCAAAACTGAAACACTTTGTAACATCTAGAATTCGGTCGAAATATTTAGGCTCCTAAACTAATTTCGACTTTAGATTCCGAGAAGCTACTCCGTTAACTAATTTGGCCTTCGCGAATACAAAAAAGGGCAACCAATCAGCGACTGGTTGCCCTTCATAACTCATCATTGAACTCTTATTTGAAACACACCTCAGCCCAACGAGCTAAGCCCGCCGTTACTGAACCAAAATAGTTGCCACTCACGATAGGCACATTCGGTACGGCTTGTTGAACCGCTTCACGAAGGATAGGCGAACGTGCCGAGCCCCCTGTCATATAGATAACATCTGGCTTTTTCTCACCTTGTTGAATGGCCTCTTTAACCAACTCAATCATCTTCGACTTTGGCGTTTCGATAGCATCGACCATCTGTTCAACTGAGATATCGACTTCGATCAACTCGGAGGCAACATTTATCGCAGCGTGATACTGAGAAGATTCTGCTAATGCAATCTTGGCTTCTTCGGCTCTACGTACGATGCCGTAACCTAAAGTATCGTGATAAACCTTAAGTAAACGGTCTAGCTTGTGTGGCTCTGCGGCTTCTTTACGAAGTAACTTAAGCGCTGCAAGGTTTTCTCGAGAATAAAAATTCTTCTGAGCTTCTACATTGTTGATAGCAATTGGATTCCAGAATTGGGTCAATGGCATATCAATACCGGAAATGGCTTTACTGCTCATACCGAAAGGTGACATCAGTTGTTTGAAAGCCAGGTAAATATCTAAGTCATTCCCCCCAACCCTTTGACCACTGTGTGCCAATAAGCTCTGGCTACGGTCCGCTTTCCCAGACCAACTCGGGCCCATTTCCAATAAAGAACAGTCGGTCGTACCACCACCAATATCAACCACCAATACTGTTTGGTTTTCGGTCAGAGTGCTTTCATAGTCTAAGCCAGCGGCTACGGGTTCAAATTGAAATGCAATATCCAGGAAGCCTGCACGCTTCGCGGCGCGAGATAAGATAGCTTCAGCTTGTCTGTTTGCTTCTTCACCACCGCGACCGTGGAAGTTAATTGGTCGACCAATCACCGCTTGTTTGATTTGTTCTTGAGTAGTGAGCTCAGCTTGCTGCTTGATGTTCGCCATCATGGCGCATACTAGATCTTCAAAGAAGCTGACCTGAACGTCATGTAGCCCGCTTGCGCCAAGGAAAGACTTAGGAGACTTAACATACATGGTCGCCCCTATTTGCCAAGTACTCACTCTCTAAAAAATCAAACGGGTTAAGATTGCAGTCATACATCCGGACTTAGTTCGGCATACCTGCCGCTGTCCCTAAAGGATTTCGCTGACTCAATTCTGATCATAATAGCGCATTAGTGTTTTCACTATGCCATGTTAAATGCAGGCTTATTGAGTCACGGTCTTACCTGTTTGGCCTTTAAATTGTGTTACCTCTAGCAATCGATTTTGGGCGTTTTACGGGGTTCATCGTCAGATCTCTCTGAAATGTACTTAGTAACACTGATAACATTCTTATAACGTGTTATCAGTGTCTAAATGCGCTCAATCTTCATGTGTTTTTACCTTGTTCGTTCTCTTCTTCGTACCAAATAAAATTTGAGGTGCGGATTAGCTATCATATGTTAAATACAAGCCATTTGAGCGAAATTAACTCGCAAAGGCATCGGGGTATTGTTTGGGGTTGTAGTCTTCCCCTCGTGTGAGCATAGCCCAGAGTGTCCGTGCGTTTTTGTTGGCCAGTGCTACTGCGGCAACGTTGGTGTTTCGTCGATGGATAAGTCCCCCTAACCAACTTTCCGAAGAAACTTTGTTTTTTCTGGCGATTAAAACAGAGCGTGCGCCATGAATCAGTAGCGTTCTCAAGTAACCGTCTCCCCGTTTACTGATCCCAAGTAAAGTATTTTTGCCCCCACTCGAATGTTGTCGAGGTACCAAACCCAACCACGCGGATAGCTGACGTCCATTCTTGAATTCGGAAGCATCCCCTATCGTACCGACAATTGCGGTGGCACTGATCAGTCCGATACCCGGTAGAGAAGCTATCCGTTGGCTTAATTCACAATGTTTAAAGTGCTCATTGAGGAGGTGGTCATATTGCTCAATGTGTTCCCCCAACTCCTTTAAATGCTCATACAGCCGAGATATAACCTGACGAAACATGTCGGGTAGGCCATTGTCAGCATCCTCTAAAATTAGCGGTAAATATCGTTTAACGGCCGCTTTTCCGATGGGCATGATGATCCCAAACTCAGTGAGAAGCCCCCTCACTTGATTAATTTGTGCGGTTTGGGCTTTGATTAATCCCGAACGGGCACGGTGAAGAGAGAGTAAAGCTTGTTGGTCGGGGGATTTTATTCCAACAAAACGCATGTTTGGTCGGGTAACGGCTTCACAAATAGCTTCGGCATCCGCGGCATCATTTTTATTGGTTTTTACGTAAGGCTTAACAAACTGAGGTGCCATTAACTTCACGTGGTGCCCTTGATTCGCCAATACTCGCGCCCAAAAGTGAGCCCCACTGCACGCTTCCATTCCGATAAGACAGGGCTCTTTATTGGCAAAGAATGTAAAAAGCTGGTCACGTTTAAGTTTCTTTTTCAGGATGCTTTTTCCATGTTGGTCAACGCCATGGATTTGGAATATATTTTTAGCTAAATCGATACCTACCGTTGTTACAGTCATGCTCTTTCTCCTATCTCATCGTTACCTTCATAGTAGAAGGCTGAGGGAGGGGCGACCATTCCATTATAATAGACATCACGCGGATCTTCTAAGTAGAGATCTAACGCTGCCTGACCAAATGCCATGTCTTCTGGCACAAGGTCGATACTCTCTTCGCGGTTGTAGGCAATTGCACGTCGTAGCACTTGCTCACCGACAGCATCGCTCGGCTTGATGTTCAGGTGGCGAAATAGATGTTCAGATACACTCTCACGAGTAGGAGCAAATACGGTTGAGGGAATATAGTGGTTGCTACCTTCTAACGGTAACAAGCTTGGTTCTCCATTGACCATTGCAGCCACAGAACAGTTTGCTGTTCCATAATCAAATCCAATAAACATAATATCCCCCACTCAACAAAAGGGGCGAGATGCTACATGAAAAGCCTTTCAATTACGAGGTCATTTACTATTTTTCAGAGTCAATTTTTAGTGAGTTTTCTCTTAAAACAGATACAAGTATGTTACATTTCAGCCCAAACAAATCAAGGGTCAGATAGATGAAAACACCTTGCCGAGCGGCTTGTAAAAATAATGGTGGCATGTGTAGCGGCTGCTTCAGAACCATGGACGAAATTATAGGTTGGAAAGGCTTGTCTGAGAGTGAAAGAGAGTCTGTGATGAATAACCTTAGCGGTGTTAGCTCAACCCACCAATGCCCGCAATGTAACGAGCCTGCTCAGTGCGATATTAGCGCAGGTAAAGAGACCTGCTGGTGCTTTGAGCTAGAGAAAAGAGACACGAGATCTATACCCAAAGTTGGAGTGTGTATGTGTCGTAAATGCTTGTCTGAATTGCCAATTCAGTAACCTGTCGGTATTGAAAGATCTAAGAAAGAAGCGAGATAAGCTCATCTCGCTTCATGGTCTTAATGTTTAAGTAAGTATTTACTTCACCATTGAAACCTATTTACTTGGACTTTAAGACCAACGCCGGCTGGGAGAATTCAACTCCACTCCAGCCATGAACCATAAAGTTTCGGATGTTCTGGTGATCAGTGTTCTCTGGAAAACCTAGTACATCATTACGGTAGTATTGTCCAAAGCACGCTAGTGTTTGCTCTGCTGAAAGCCCTTGATCTTGGCCGAACGAAAAAATTTTGCATGAACCGTTGTTCTTCCCTGCCTCATTCACCACATCTCCATTGCGAAATTCGCACTCGGAAAAATCATAATGAGCTTCAATTACCTGCATTGTATCTTCAAATTGAACACTTTCAGGTGATTCAGACAGGGTGTTTAACAAGGTTTCTAGTTCCATTTACTCTTTCTCCTTTGATTAGATTATGGGTAGCAGTGTAACGCGTTTTTTGCTCAGAGTAAGCCGCTGTTTGAGTAACAAACCATTTCCACTTTTTTCACTCAGATATCTTTATTTCCTTAATGAAAGTAATGACATAGTTCTATTGGGACGTTATATTATTTTCAACAGATGGTTAACATTTTCATTGAAGAACATGCATAAAGATAAAAACGTAGAACTGTTTAGACACCTGAAACCCGGTACAAAAGCAGCAGGTGTATTAGAGTTTGGCCCCGACGACTCAATTCAGATCAGTACTCTATATATTGGGCACAAAGAAGAGCAGTACCTTATCTTAGAGCTGCCACAAAAAGCGACCGAGGCACTGACGTTAAGAAAACTCATCAACGTCGATATCATCGTTCGAGCGATTACAGACACAGAACTTGGGCACATCGTCGCATTCAAAACCAATGTACTTGCTCATATCACCTCCCCTGCGCATCTTCTATTTCTTCGTCCGCCAACGAGCTTTGCAACAAAACCAATCCGCGAACACGAAAGATACAAAGTGCGCCTCAACTGCGAAGTTACCTTTGACACCTTGACGCTAAACGCTGTGTTAGTCGATTTCTCTGTTTCCGGCTGTGGTATCTACATTACACAACAATCCGATATTGATGTGGGATGGAAGGTAAAGGTGGATTCAATATTGAGTGAGCACTTAGATAGTGAATTGGTTTACAAAGTCGTGAGTAAGAAAAGACAGGGCCAAGGTTGGGTACTAGGAATTCAATTCCCTGAACACCTAGACATGAGTGATGAGCTTAAAACATTACTGTTAGAACAAGCTTTCGTTGCTGGCTTTGTATAGTTGTTCCGGATGTTCAGAATGCAGAGCTCGACACCACTCGGTGTGGCACAGCCTTGCATTCAAAGAGTTAAAGAAAAACTAGAGTCTGTTTTGATCCCAGTATGATTTTTTGAAATGAACAAAAGCTTGATGCAACGACTCTTCTTTAATCGGTTTAACAATCACATAGTTGGCACCTGCAGCCATAAAACTATCCCTTGTCGATTCTTGAGCATCTGCAGTACACGCATAAATCGGGGCTAATACACCGATTTCCTCTCGTATCTGTTGTGTCGTTTCAACGCCGCCAAGGTTAGGAAGTTGATTATCCATTAGAATGAGGTCATAAGTGGTTGCTTTTGCGAGCTCTATGGCCTCCAGACCATCTTTCGCCCAGGTCACCACCATGCCATATTTTTTACAAAAAGCCTGTGCGATGAAAGCCTTGGTGTGGTTATCTTCCACCAGCAACACCTTCAAAGAGCGATCGAATAGCGCCTCAGGTTCAATACCTGTTTGCTGCTTAACATCAATTAGCGGCTTAGAGTTCAGTTCAACTGGGATTTCGATGATGAATTCCGAGCCTTGAGCTTTAGCACTGCGAACCTGAATATCGCCTTCCAGCATGTCGACCAAGTTTTTAACAATGGTTAACCCTAACCCAGTCCCACCGTACTCACGTGTTGTCGTTTCTTCGGCTTGGACAAAGGGTTCAAAAACGGCATCAATTTTACTCCCATCAATACCAATGCCGGTGTCTTTCACGCGAACGATCAAGCTGGCTTTATTCGTATTGAAGATACTTTCAAGTTCGAAGCTAACGGAGATACCACCTTGATGCGTAAACTTTAGGGCGTTACTCAACAAATTAAACATAATTTGGTTCAAACGCACTTGGTCGGTATTGATTTCAATGTCATCAACAAGGTGATTAACGATAGAAAACGTGACCGATTTATCCTCACAAAGGGGGCGATAAATACTGTCTAGAGTGTTAATCAACTCCCCTAAGCGGAAGTCTTTCTTCTGAATATTAAACTGCCCCTGCTCGATCTTTGAAAAATCCAAGATATCGTTTAACACCGCTAGCAGGTGCTCCGCACTGTTACAAAGTACATCAACTTGCTCTCGGTTATCTTCACTGTGCACAGAACGCTTGAGCAGTTGAGAAACGCCTAATATACCGTTAAGTGGTGTACGAATTTCGTGGCTCATCTTTGCTAAGAAATCAGCACGAACGTTCGCAAGATGCTCTGCCTCTTCTCTGGCACGATCGGCTTGTCTCTCCGCTTCAACCAACTTAGTTATGTCTTGTCCTTGTACTACGACGCCTGTGATGCCATGTTCAACCCGAATCGCCGACATATTCCAACGGAACACCTTTTCGCCAATCGGTACGTTAATGCCCGTCAACTTGGCCCCTTGAACCACCATTTGTATGTTTGGCAGCATGCGATGTTCGAACTCATGTGCGACGGCACCATAATTATCATCTTCATCAAACAGCGCCATACGCGCTGCTGGATTCATTTGGATCAAGTCTCCTTTTTCAGACCAAACTAAAATGGGAGAATGAGCAAAGTTAAACAGGTCTTGGAATTTTTGATTTTGTTCAGATAGACGTTCAAAGGTATCCTCAAGCGTACAGCCTATGTGATGAAACTCGAAAATATTAGAGCCATCAAATTTGTTGTACTCTTCGCTATCACTGGCTGAGCGAGTGAAGTCCATGAGCTTATCAAGTTCAGCAGAAACTCTTCTCTGAATCCAAGAACGGGCAAAGAAAGACATGAAAACGATCACAACAATGACAACGATGATCGCACGCTCATAGTTCTCTTCTAAGGCGATGAAGTTACTGTTCTTTTGAACCGCACGAATGATAAGAGGCGTTTCTACCGAGTTGATTTTAATCGTGGTGATGGTGACAAAATGACGA
The DNA here is from genome assembly GCA_000169995.1 of Vibrionales bacterium SWAT-3. Classification (GTDB taxonomy): domain Bacteria; phylum Pseudomonadota; class Gammaproteobacteria; order Enterobacterales; family Vibrionaceae; genus Vibrio. The sequence goes on from AAZW01000005.1 coordinate 72,245, forward strand.
GGTAATTGCTCGTAGATTCTGTAATTGAGGATGTCTGTTATCGAGTAACTTTCATCACCACTGAAGGTTGAAGTGACAGGCGTACCGTGCGCTTCAATCACGATATTTTCGCAGTTACTGCCCTGCTGGATAGACTCTGCGAGAGAAAAATTATTATCAAGGACAATGGCAATATACAGCTGTCCGAGTACTTCGCCCGTTTTACTGTCAACAATCGGAGTACGACGAGCTAACAAGTGACGCTTACCTATGTCCGTCATCAGTTGAATAAAGTGCCAATTGCTACTGAACGAAACCTCTTCAGAAATATGCTTCAGGCTTTTGTCATCCAAGCCATAAAACTGACCGTTACCGTCCTCCCACGCTAAACCGTCATGAGTAGAGACAAAGCGAAGATCTGGCGCATGATCCGGTTCACGCTGGTCGACACCAAAGAAAAAGTAGCTAAGTACCTCTTCGTCATTGGTCTTAAAATACTCACGTAGCGTATCACTGTGCGAGCTACTATCCTGGTGAATTTGCAACACAGACAAACGGTAATCAAACATATTCTGGATCAAGCTAGAGGTTTGCTTAACCGTTCTATTGGTCTCTTGTTTTACAATACTGCTACTGGTCTCGTAGTTATGAATAAGCACGCCAAGCGCCATCACCCCGATCACTAAAATAATGATACGTGTAATTAATTTGGCTAGGGTGTTCCTTGGAGTATTGGCGTAGCTTTTCTTCATTATTGACCTGAGTATCTAAATGCTCGCTGCTTGAGTTCAGAAATACGTTCTGGTGAGTCTTCCTTAGTCACCACTTCAAAATCACCTGAGTACACTGTAGGAACTTGTTGCCCTGCAAGGTCCCACTTAATCGCCTCTGCCATTGCAATGCCTGTGTCATCGTTCATACGCATAACCGTCACATCAAGGTCACCTCTAGCAATGGCTTCTAGCTCAGCAGATCCGCCGCCCCAACCATTCACTAGGATATCTCGACCTGACTCACGAATGGCATCTGCAGCGCCGAGAGCGACATCAGTTGCACAGGCATAAATAAAGTCTAGGTCTTTATCGTTCTCAATGCTGATTTTAGCGGCTTGATAACCGCTCTCTTTATCTGACTTGGTGTAAAACGACGACTTTAACGCAAAGTTTGTATCGCTATTCACATCATGGATAAACGTATCACCTCGCGCATCGCTGATATAGCCTTCTGAGCGGTATAGAACCGAGTATTTGCTTCCTGGCTTGCTCGCAGTTTTAAAGTAATCCGCTAACTTCAAACTGCCGGTAGCATGGTCAAAACCCACATACATAAACGGTTGTCTATCAGCCCATGCACGAACAGGTGTCGTAATGTTCTGTAGAATCAACTTAGTCTCTGTTGAGGTCAATACATGTTCGATAAACTTGCGGTGACGCGTGGTATCCAGTGTGAAAATTAAGTAATCCGTCTTGTTTTCAATGGCTTCTTGCAACGAGATGCTCTGCTGAGTGAGATCCGCATTAACTCGCGTAAACACTTGGTTAATCTGGTAGTTTATTCTCAACTTGTCGAGTCGCTTTTCAAAGGCTTGAATATTACGAACCCAGTAATCAGAGATCTGTTGCCCAGGATAAACGACGGAAATAGTGATGGGCTCGTCTTGCGCTTTCGCGAGCGGGACTGGGTGTTTTTTTACGGCCTCGACCATCTTATCGGTTAAGGCTTTTTGTTCTGGGAAGTTAGAAAGATATTCTTGGTATTCCCAATATCCATTAAGGACATGAGTACCATGGGAGAGAGCGGACGCAGAAAATACGGCAAGTCCAAACAACATCAGTAAACGTTTCATATTTTTCTCGTTTTATATGAGCTACTTTGGCTCATTTTTTAACCTAGCATGACACCACCTCTTTGGATGGCTGAAAGATATTATGTAGGACAACGAGGATAAATGATAGCGGCTAGAACTAATTAGAATGACATTCTAAATGACTAATGTGTCAAATGAGATTAATGATTGGAAGATTAGAACATCAAGCGCGTAGATACACATCATTGATTTTATATTTTCAACCTAAAAATCAGATATTTAATGAAATTGAGTGTCGGGCTTTCACTTATTAAGATTTAATCAATAACGACAATTTTAGGTATGAATTATGAGACTTCGTTATATTGAATACTGCCATCTTGCCACTCAATCATCAGTTTTAGTGATACCAAATTTTCTTTACGCAATTTGGGTAATTGTTTGATCGCGTATTCAGTTTTTAGTGCCTCACTTTTTGACTGTACGTTCATGCTCCAAACTAGCTTTAGCGGCCCCTTACCTTTTAGGGCTTTAGCGCCTTTACCAGTTTGATGCTGTTCGAATCGGCGTTGTAGATTATTAGTGACACCACAATACAAAGCGTTATGACGATTGCGGATCAGGTACACGACCCAATCCGCCTTGTTCTCAGATTCAGACATTTACAGTAGAGATTCAACCAGAGCTTTCAACTCGGCTACTTCAGCTCTTAGACTTGCAACTTCAGACTCTAGCTCTTCCAGCTTCTCATTCGATGCTGACGGTGCTGTAACACCTGCAGATGCCGTCGCAAACGCTTCAACATCGACTTCACCACTCAGTAAATGCTGATAACGTGACTCACGCTTGCCAGCTTCACGAGGCAATTTAACCACAAGAGCGCCAGCTTCACGTGTCGCTAGTTTCTCAAGTGTTGCTTCCACCTCTTTCACATCACTGAAGTTCGCCAAACGACCTGTTCGTGTGCGTAATTCGCCCGGGGTCTGTGCACCACGCAATAACATGCAGCAGATGATAGCGCGTTCTTGTTCTGTAAATTGCAGGTCACCAAACTCGGTATTGCAGAAACGATGCTGATACTTATTCACACGGCTATTGAAGCTGCTTTCGTCACTCACCATGCGACGGGCAATCAAACCGTCAACGGCATCTAATACTTCTGATTCAGACAGCGAGAGAACAGGTTCACGGTTACTTTTCTGGTTACAAGCCGTAGTTAAGCTGTTTAATGTTAGCGGGTAGTGATCAGGAGTCGTGACTTCTTTCTCGATCAAACAGCCAATGATTCTCGCTTCAATTGGGGAAAGTACTGTGTTCATCGTTATTCCTTTTTATTATTTTGGTGATTTCGTCTCAGCGCCTATTTATGTAACGTTTAGTGCTCAGATAAAATTGGTACTCGCTTCTTTCTACCCTGCTCATCAATCATTATGATCTTAGAGCGGTTTAGCTCTATTTCCACGACTTCCAAATAAGTACGCTCTTTTACATACGCATCACGAAGCTTGTTTTGCTCTGCTGAAGATTCAGTCACTTTATCGCCCGAATCTTCGATTTCCAATTGTTGTTGATTCATTTCACATTTCGTATCAATGCAGTATCTACATGGGATACTAACTTGATCGGTAAGATAAAAACAATCACACATCGGCGAGAGTGACGAATAATTAAACAACCTTACTTTTGCTTTGATCTAAAGACTGTTACATCATCAATTGATGTGCTTTAATCAGAACCAGACAACGTATTTGACGAATAGGAAAAGGAATCTATGAGCAGCGTATTTGAAATTGTTAACCAAGCACGACGTAAGAACAAACTTAAGCGTGAACTTCTAGACAACGAAAAGAAAGTTCGTGACAACCGCAAGCGTGTTGACCTTCTTGATAACCTACTTGATTACATCAAGCCAGAGATGACTCACGACGAGATCCTAGGCATTATCAAAAACATGAAAGCTGACTACGAAGACCGTGTTGATGACCACATCATTAAGAGCGCAGAGATTTCTAAAGCGCGTCGCGACATCAGCCGCCGTATCCGTGAACTAACTGAAGAAGACAAGCAAATTCAAGGTAAGAAGTAATCTTATTAAATTGAATGAATTGTTAAGTAACCCACTTATTGTAGTGGGTTTTTTTGTACATAAATTCCAGTGTCTATACTTAAGCTTACGCATTTATTGAATCAAGTATCACTAGCCAACGTAAGCAATGGAGTCACCATATGTGCTCAACCATTCTGATTACCTTAGCGCTATCAAGCACTCAACCCTATCCTGAAGAATTCGAAAGACTGTATACCGAAGAGACCGAAATCACTTACGATGATCTCGTGGTCGACGTTCATGGCTACAAGGTTCCGACTCGTTCGGCCTTTCGAGGCTGGATGCTACTTAATCACGCAGAGGACAAAGTAAGAGAGATTGGACAGCAACTCAAAGATGCTGGAATCACCCAAAGCATGCCTTTGCATCTGGTACTGCTACAAGGAACAGATTGGGCGATGAGTAACACTACCTTGTTTACTCTTCCGGAGAAGAAGAACGTGCCGAACATGATCAACACCTTGAAATACATTCAACAATACATTGAGCCTGAAATCGGTGTTGTTATACCTGTGTCCGGTGAACGAACCAAAATCTATAACCAACAAGCTGGCGGTGCACTGCGAAGCAAGCACTTAGAATTTTGCGCACTGGATTTAGTTCCAGCGAATAACATTACTCGCGAACAACTGCACGTAAAGCTCAAAAAGATTCATGCTGAATACGGGCAGAAAAATAACGTTGGTCTGGGTTTGTATTCTGGTGTTCGTTTCCATATTGATACTTGTGGCTTTAGGCAGTGGTAAAAAGACACCCAAAGGTCAAAAAGACACACAAATTACAGATGTCTTTTTGACTACAAAAGAGCAGCGCCTAAATTTAAACCTTGGCACACTAATTGCTATTAGTTAAGTATCAAAACAACTATTAGCAACTAGGAATTCAATATGAAGACGATGACTCAACGCTTTCAAACTCTACTTTCTGTATCTAACTTCAGCCTAGCAATCACCACCTTGCTTATGCTACTCAGCATAATTATCGCTTACCCAATGGCGGACCATTTCTCATTACCGGTTCAGATCGTTGCGCATATCAGCACTATCATTGTGGCGGCTTTCGTCAAAATCAGTTATGTCGGTCGATGCCTTGCGCAATACAACCTTGGAATGGAAGTGCGTTAACAAGCTTGTTCCAACTATGGTTTAAAGCTCAACTGTCTTGTTGAGCTTTAAACCAGGTATCAGTTAGACAATATCAAGGCTGCTAAACAGGTCGTAGAGTTGGTGAGATTTGTAAGGCTTAGGTAAATACGCATTCATGCCTGCATCAAAGCAATCTTTGATGTCTTCTTCTAACACACTTGCAGTTAAAGCAATAATGGGCAGTGGTGTCGTTTGTTGCTCGTTCTCCCACTGCCGGATTGCTCTGGTCACAGTTATCCCATCCATGACTGGCATCATGCAATCCATCAACACGGCGTCAAACTGCGCGCCCTGAGTAATAACATCAACCGCCTCTTGTCCATTACTAGCAATTAGATACTCGTAGCCTGCTTGTTCAAGAAAGAAGCTCGCTATCTTCTGATTCATCAAGTTATCTTCAACAATCAAGATACGTCGATTCAGAGGACGCACTTCTTCTTTTTCTGATTTGGCTTCGGGTACTGGCTCTTCATTCGCATCAAGTGACAATAGACTATTCAAGAAACGCCGTCCCAAGAATGGCAGTGTATGAGTTGAATGAACGGACTCTGTAATCAGATTGGTTTTGAATAAGTGGTGCTGACAAACAATCACACGGTCTAACGGGTACTGTTCTTTCAACGCCGCTAAATCACTCTGCAGTGAGTGATGTAAGGTATGGCAATACAGAACAAAGTCGCTCTCTTTGATCTCTTCGTCTAGCGACGATATCGACCCCACCACCTTAGGTTTTATATTGAGGCGCTCACACTCTTTGGCCAATTGGTCGATATAGTTAAAAGAGTTGGAAATGATCGTTGCACGATTTAAATTTTCGAAGCTTTGAACTTGCGTCTCTACCACATCGACATACAGACAAAACGTAAAGGTAGAGCCTTCACCTTTTACTGAACGGGCAGTGATGTATCCACCCATTAAATCGACAAGCTGCCTACAGATTGCTAACCCAAGCCCTGTGCCACCAAACTGACGCGTGATACTGCCATCCTCTTGAGTAAAGGGCTCAAAGATGGACTCTAGTTTCTCTGGTTCAATACCAATGCCCGTATCCGAAACACTGCACTCGAGTTTACCTCTACCCATCGACATTGGCGTATAGGCGATGTCCGTTGTGATGGTACCGTTAGAGGTGAACTTGATGGCATTCGACAATAAATTCGTCAGCACTTGCCTAACACGGTACTCATCGAAGAACAGTTGCGGTGGTGTTTGAGAATCAATGTTTACATCGAGCTCAATGTCTTTACTGATCGCCTTAGATAAAATCACGCTCACAGAGTCATAAACGGCTTCGCGTAAGTCAGCATTATGTGGAGAGAGCATGAGGTTACCCGACTCAATCTTAGACAAGTCGAGAATGTCATTCAGCAGCACCAGTAATGAGTGCGATGACGACTCAATATCCCCAAGCACCTCTTGTTGGTTGGGACTCAGTTTGCTCTGAGACAGGATCTCCGCCATGCCAATAATCCCATTTAGTGGTGTGCGAATTTCATGGGACATATTGGCGAGAAACGCACTTTTCGCTTTATTCGCTGAAACCGCATCTTCTTTGGCTTCAACCAATTCTTGATTGTGCTGATAGTTACGTTCCATTACTCGATTTAACGTATCGGTAAACTCAACCAGCTCATCGTTGCCATCAATTTTGATCATCTTGGGCTTACCATCGCTATCAGCGCACTCAGATACCCCTTTTAAGATAAGTGATAGGTTTCGATTTAAGTGTATCGAAGTCATGGCACCCAGCCACAACAACACGCCGGACACAACGAGAATCAGAAGGGAGATAACCAATGTTTGCCGCTTCTGTAGTGCGATGTTGTTTGTTAGCTCAAACTGCAACTGCTTCGTATAACTGCTGATCGCTTTGGAAATTGCTCGCTTTTTGATTTCCAAACTTTTGAGGTGTTCGTATATTTCAGGTGATGAAAAGTCGCCTTTGAGGATTCGAGATATAAATTTGTCTTGAAAATCATCTTTGGCGACCGCGTTTAGCAGTTGCCTAATTTCAGGTGAACGAGTATCAGAGCGGAAAAATGTATCAAGCAGCTGTTGCTGCCTCTCTAGAGCGCCCACATAGCTCAATAAGTATTGATTTTTTAGCTCGGGCGAGCGATACAAACTGTAGCTTAACCACGCCTCTCGTTGAGTCCAAAACACGTAGTTAGAGAGGTGGATAAACATGGCTTCAGTTTGATCTATGTTTCCATCGACTAAAGCGATGTGAAATTCAGATAGCTCCATCAACACATCTTTCAACAAACGAAAAGCGCGCTCAGTCAATTGCTTATTTTCCACGTTTTCCGGTGAGCTCGCCAAACTCATCAGCACCGTTTTCAACTCCATCAACTGAGATTCAATACTCCAATGGGAGTCAGACTGTTGTAGTTTTATTCCATACTGATTAAGCCGACCCAACTCGGATTGCAGCGTTAAAAGTAACTGACCTTTATCAGGAGAGTCATTAGACAGCACCAACCATCGATAAGCATCACTTGAAATCGTATTAAAAGATTGAAGAGCTTCAACCTTAATGCGTGTGGTCTCAAGGTTATTCATCTTCTTGTCATTCTTTAACACTTGATTCACTGTAAACCCAAACATGATGAGTACAGAAATGGTGGAAAGAAAAATAAGACGCCATCTAATTGACATGTTTATCATTTTTATAACTACTCCCTTCCCGAAAGTAATTTTAACTAGCCCAGTTTAAGAATAGGACATTAACAGAAGGTTATTGATCAAATTGGATATGGACAAACGATACTCTGAGCCCAAAATACGCAATAACATTGAACACAGTGAACAATAGACGTTTGAATGGAAGAAATGTGAAAAGAGCTAAAACCAGCTAAATCGAGTTATTATCACTCGCATAACAAGTCCAAGAAACTGGGCAGTCCACATCAAAAGTCAGTCAGTAGCCGCCCAAGAGACCAACGAACTCAAAAATTCCGTTAAATTTGTGAGATCCAATCGTTTGCGTTCTGCGTTTTTTTCACTCAATCATGTCTTATTCAAAAGTCGAACAACAAAAACGGCGAATTAGCTCATCTATTGTTTACCAATCACGTGTAAGTTAAGCCCTTAATCACACTTTTAATGTTAACTATGACCTTCATTACATATGATATTTTGATTTGAGTGTTTTTTAGGGAAAATTAAGTGCTACAGATTATTAAAGTCAATAGCCATTCCATACGCGAAAAACTTGATTTATGGCTAATATCACGCCAGTTGATAGAGAATTTATCTGCATTTATTTTTCCTAGCAGAATAACCAGTCGTACCTTACAATCCTGCCACATAAAAATTACAAGTTACAAACAACGCATATCAAGCATATTTAAGTGGCATTAAAGACCACCGCCTGATAGCTCAACCCCTATGCTGATTGGCTTCCCTACAACTGCCATGACTGCAGAAACTTAACGTGAAAGGTCCCGAGTAAAGATGAGTCCCGAAAAGCACCTCCTAGACTGGCAAACTAGTCAAACTATTGCTGAATCCATCGCTCCAACTTTAGGTCAGTTATACCGTCAAAAAGGCGTAGAAGTTATCCTCTTCGGTAAGACCTTAGTTAACGCAACAACGATCGACATCATCAAAGCTCACCGCATCGCAAAACGCTACACAGGTTCACCGCTAACCGCAGAACAAACTCAACCCATTATCCAACACCTTCTATCAATGCGCTTGTCACCTTGCCGCGTGGATGTTGGTCGTCTAGCATCTCAGTACTGGGAAAACCACGAAGATCTCAGCGCGATGGATGATTTCCTTCAAACGGCTCTAATGGGTTCATTAGAAGGCGAAGCGATGTCTACGCCACGCGACGTTGTGTTATACGGCTTCGGTCGTATCGGTCGTCTACTCACTCGTATTCTTGTAGAGAAAAGCGGTCCTGGTTACCCACTTCGTTTACGTGCAATCGTGGTTCGTGGCGGTAAAGATGGTGATTTAGAGAAACGCGCAAGCCTGCTACGTCGTGACTCAGTTCATGGCCAGTTCAACGGCAGCATCGTGGTAGACCAAGAGCGTAAAGCGATCATTGTTAACGGTAACTTCATCCAAGTTATCTACGCAAACAAGCCTGAAGACGTGGATTACACCGCTTACGGCATTGATAACGCACTGGTTGTTGATAACACAGGTGTGTGGCGTGACGCGGAAGGCCTAAGCCAACATGTAGCGTGTAACGGTGCAAGCAAAGTACTGCTTACTGCACCTGGCAAAGGCGACATTAAAAACGTTGTGTTTGGTGTGAATGAAGATGTGATTCAACCTGAAGACACGATCATTTCTGCAGCAAGCTGTACAACGAATGCGATTACACCTGTGCTGAAAGCCGTTCACGATAAGTTTGGTGTTCTATCTGGGCACATTGAAACAGTTCACTCATTCACCAATGACCAAAACCTGATTGATAACTTCCACTCAGGTGATCGTCGTGGTCGTGCTGCTTCATTGAACATGGTACTGACATCAACTGGTGCTGCAAAAGCAGTATCAAAAGCAATGCCAGAGATGGAAGGTAAGCTAACAGGTAATGCGATTCGTGTCCCTACGCCGAATGTTTCAATGGCAGTAGCAAACCTAAATCTTGAGAAAGGTACCAACAAAGACGAGCTAAACGCGTACCTACGCGAAATGGCGCTGTCTTCTGCCCTATCCGCTCAAATTGATTACACCGATTCAACTGAGATTGTATCTACTGACTTGGTTGGCTCTCGCCATCCTGGCGTCGTTGACGGTGTTGCAACTATCGCGCAAGACAACCGCGCTGTTCTTTACATCTGGTACGACAACGAGTTTGGCTACAGCTGCCAAGTTGTTCACTGTATGGAACAGATGATGGGTGTTCGCTACAAGACTTACCCAGCGGTTTAAACAACCTCGTTCTTGTAACTAACTCAGCGCAACAAGCTCCACAACATAATAACTATATCTGCGAAGCCTGTTTCAGGCTTCGCAACCCCTTTTGTTTTACTCCCCCGTATAAACAGAAGGGTTGCCACTTAGATCTGCTCTCTCTAACGGATCTGAGTGGCCTTTTTATATCAGAAGTTCTGATACACCATATCTTCTATAGCTCTACCTCGACATCCGACTGAATCGAGCTTGAACATGCCAGTACATAACCTTGCTCTACCTCCTCTGCTGTCAGAGTTTCTTGGCTACTTGATTCCACCGAACCTTTGGTCACTTTGCATTTGCAAGAGCCACAAATACCGCTGCGACACGCAATAATAATTGGCACACCTGCTTGCTCTAGTGAATCAGCAAGTGGCGTACCCACTTCTGCTTCCACTTCTTTGCCAAACGTTGGGACAAATACTTTGACAGCACTGTTCTCATTGTCAGCAACTTCAGTTTCAGGCTCTTCTGAATGACCGTTCTGAGTAGCCGGTGTAAAGCTTTCCTGATAGAAGTTATCCATGTTGAACTCAAGTTCTTTTAGATAACTTTCTATGTCTTGCATGAAACCAACTGGGCCACACAGATAGACGGTGCGAGCTAAAATATCAGGGCTTAGACTGACCAGCCAATTCTTATCCAATCGACCTTGAGGGGTCGTGGTGCCTTGATTGTCTTTGAGTAATAGCTTGAGGTTAAAATTAGAGTGAGTTTCATCAAGTTGGTGAAGCTCTTCAAAATAAATCGTCTCTCGCTTATTACGCGCCATATGGATGAAGTCAATCTCAACGCCGCTATCTTGACTCAGCCAATACTTCACCATCGCCATAACAGGTGTGATACCGCAACCTGCACTGACTAACGTTACCTTCTTGCTCTCAGTCGGCATGCAATCAATACAGTTAAAGCCACCAGCAGGTTTTAAAACAGCAACCTCATCGCCTTCATCAAGCTCGTCGACAATAAAGTTAGACACCAAGCCACCTTCAACACGCTTAACCGTAAGCTTTAAGCGATTGTCTTCTGGACAAGAAGCCACCGAGTAAGCGCGATAATCGGTTTTTGTCGGCATATCCAAGCCCAACGTGATGAACTGGCCCGGCTTAAAATTGAAATGTAGGTCTTGTGGAATACTGCCAAGCTCGAAGCTGACCGTATCTGGCGTCTCGTGCCATTTCTTTAAGCATACTAAATTGATTGAATCGCTATCCGACCATGCATACATAGTTCACACACCTTACTGATACTAAAGAATTAAATCTAAAAAGCCCCGAAGCTGCACGTTCGCAGAGAACAGCAACAACGAGGCTTGGGAGTGGGCTTACATTAAGCCGCTAAGATTGTTTTAAGATCTTGCTCTGGCGTTGAAATAGAACGCATGTCGAACTCGTCTTGAATAATCTTTAGTAGGTTCTCTGTTAGGAATGCAGGTGCTGTTGGACCGGTGTAGATACCTTTCACACCCAGTGCGAACAGAGTAAGAAGGATAACAATCGCTTTTTGCTCGAACCAAGATAGAACCAGCGTTAGTGGTAGTTCGTTGATGCCACAGTCAAACTCTTGAGACAGTGCAAGCGCAAGCTGAATCGCCGAGTAAGCATCGTTACATTGACCCACATCTAATAGACGCGGAATGCCATTGATGTCGCCAAACTGGTTTTTGTTGAAACGGAATTTACCACATGCCAGCGTTAGGATAACTGAATCTTCTGGCGCTTGAGCAGTGAAGTCTGTGTAGTAGCTACGCTCAGATTTGTCACCGTCACAACCACCCACAAGGAAGAAGTGTTTGATGTTACCTTCTTTCACTTGTTCAACAACCGCAGGTGCTGCTTCCATCAATGCATTACGACCAAAGCCGACAGTGATCATCTGCTCGATTTCGTCATGCTTGAAGCCTTCTTGTGCAAGTGCACAATCGATTACTGCACTGAAATCGTCGCCTTCAAGGTGAGCAACACCCGGCCAGCCAACAATGCTACGTGTAAATAGACGATCAGCATACGCACCAACATCTGGGTTAAGCAGGCAGTTAGACGTCATTACAATTGCGCCAGGGAAGTTAGCGAACTCTTTCTGCTGGTTCTGCCAAGCGCTACCGTAGTTACCCGCAAGGTGTGGGTACTTGTTCAGTTCAGGGTAACCGTGTGCAGGTAGCATCTCACCGTTGGTGTAAACGTTAATGCCCTTGCCTTCGGTTTGTTGAAGGATCTTTTCTAGATCGTGAAGGTCATGACCAGAAACAAGGATACAGTGCCCCTTCTTAGTCTTCACATTCACCGTTGTTGGTTGTGGGTGACCGAATGTATCTGTCTCGCCCTTGTCTAGCATTTCCATTACTTTGTAGTTCATCAAGCCAATCTGCATTGATGTATCCAGTAACTGTTTTAGGTCGGTTGGATCAGTACCTAAGAAAGCCATGATTTCGTGATATTCAGCAAAGATTGCATCATCCGTTTGGCCAAGAACTCGAGCATGCTCCATGTAAGCCGCAGCACCTTTTAAGCCGTATAGGCAAAGAAGACGAAGACCAATCACATCTTCGTGTTGAGAGTCGTGACCACGGTTAACTGCTGCTTGTGGTGCAAGTGCCAGTAGCTCTGAAGAATCTGTTGGTAGATCGAACTGCGCGGCAGGAGAAAGCGCTGGAATTTCGAAACCAATTAGCGTCGCGGCAGCGCGAACTTTTTGCTCTAAACGCTGTTTGAATTCATGAGATTGCTGTGCAAATTCGATGATACGAGCAGGGTCGAAGTTAACGTTGGTCAATGTTGCGAAGAACGCTTTTGGTGCCCACTCGTCAATTTCAGTATCAATAACATCGCAAGTGCGACCTAAGCTTGCCCAAAAAGAAACACCTTGAAGAGAATACACCAACACATCTTGAAGGTCTGACACTTCCGAGGTTTTGCCACACATACCTTGTGCGAAAGAACAGCCTTTTACAGTGGGTGTTTGAATGGTTTGTTCACATTGAATACAGAACATATAGGGGCTCCAGTAATTTTTATTAGCTGTAAGTACTTTGCTTACAGTGACTTATTCCAAACCCTATAGAGCATCAAGCGTGCCAACTTTTAATTTGTTGATTTTTAAGGAATTAAACCAAACCCATATTTTTAATGCGTGATTATGACTACATTTTACGAGCCAAAGCAAACACACACGTGTCATAGTGACTCTCGTCAATTATTTTGCGGCGTTCATGTTTCGTTCAGAAAAGGAGCGATAAAGTAACAACATAGAAAAAGAGGAATGAATATGAAAAATATATTAGTTACGATTGTTGCGCTATTTACTGGCCTTTTGGCGCTATTCACAAGCTTGATCCTTGCTATTCCTTTGGCTATTGCAGCTTTGATTACCGGCAAGCGCATTCAGAATCAAATGAAGAAACAAGGCTTCGCAGCTCATATGAACACTCATCACTCATCGACATCTGATGCTGGTGTTATTGAAGGCGAGTACGAAGACCTTTCAAATAGAAAATAGTCTAAGCTTTTGCTTCAAGACAACAACGATAGAGACTACACCAAACAATGCACAGAAAGACCATTCTAACTCTGCTCGCTATTACGACTTTAGGTCTCGTTGGCTGCTCTAACGAGACCACAACTCCAGCTTACGAAGCTTCACCAAACCTACCTGAATATCAACAAGAAAGCTTCGATGCCTATGTGACTGAAACACAAGAGTGGCTATTAAAAAACCGTGTGTTCATCACCGAAGACAAGCAATTAGAGGTCCAACTTAATTCACCCACCGAGTACCAACCTACCTCACCAAATGGTAAAGCGGTTTTGTTGGTTCATGGATTAGGCGACTCGCCGTATTCATTTAGAGACATTGCAGAACATTTAGCCGATCAAGGTTACTTGGTCAGAACCGTGTTGCTTCCCGGTCACGGTAGTCGCGCCGGTGATTTGATGCAACCACACCTCGAAGACTGGCAAGGCGTTGTAGCTCATCATACTAAGTTGCTTGAGCAAGAGTACGATTCAGTGTGGCTTGGGGGTTACTCTACGGGAGCGAACCTTGTAACGTCACAAGCCATGAAAGATCCAAAGATCGAGGGGCTACTGCTATTCTCACCAGCGTTTCAACCCAATTCATCGGCCGTACAATACGCTGAGCTAGCGAGCTACTTCGTGACTTGGGCGGACCAAGATCCTGAAGACAACATACTGCGTTATAACTCACTACCAATGAACGGAGCATCGGTATACTACGAGACCTCAGAAGTGGTTCGTGCAGATTTAGAAGCTCAGCAATTCGACAAGCCAGTGTTCATTATGATGAGTGAAGGCGACAGTGTGATAGACACTAGCTTTGTTCAGCAGGCATTTACTGAGTCTATGCCAAACCCAAATAATGTGTTGGTGTGGCAAGGGGAAACTAAGCTCGATGACCCTCGCGCCGTTCAATACAGCATGAAGATCCCAGAGCAACGTATCTCGAACGGCTCACACATGGGTTTACTATTCTCGCCAAGTAATCCGTATTACGGCATCAATGGCAGCGAGAAAATTTGTTCGAATGGACAAGAAGAGGGCTTTGAGGAGAAGTGTAATGCGAACAGCGAAGTGTGGTATTCAGCATGGGGATACCGTGAAGAAGGTAAAAATCACGCTCGCCTAACGTATAACCCTTACTTTTCCGACTCAATGGCCAAACTTGATTCAGTGCTGAACTCGGCAGGTTAGCCAGACAAACTCATAAAAACTAAAAAGCTCACTAGCGATTCGCTGTGAGCTTTTTTAATACATACCTTTTATTGCGAGTCGGTTGTTTAACGCTATATGGTCCAAACCACGCGCACAGCAAGCAAAATCAAAACGATACCTGACAGTCGATCAATCAATTGTGCTTTTGAGCGGATTCGTTCAACTATGAGAGGGCTAGATAGCACCAAGGTGATGAAGGTGTACCATAGGCCATCAACAATCAGCGGAGTCGAGACAATAATCACTTGGTTAGTCAGCTCATTACCGAGCGCGACAAATTGGCTAAACAGAGCGATGAAGAACAGTGCGATCTTAGGGCTCAAGATAGAGATTAAGAAAGCTTCACGAGCAGACTGCATGTAGCTCATCTGTTCACCTGCTTCTAATTTGGCAGCTACACCACCTTTCGAACGCAGAGCATTTACTCCCAAGTACAACAGATAAGCTGCACCCGCCAAGCTAATAGCTTTAAATAACGTTGGAGATTGCTCCAATACCACTGCCAAGCCTACGATGGTTGCAAAGGCATAAATACCAATACCCGCAGCGTGTGACCAAGCAGCGATAAGCACATTAATACGACCACCAGCCAAGCTGTGTTTAGCGATCATTGCTAAACTTGGCCCCGGAGACATTGCTCCTAGTAGGCAAATCGCCAATAAAGAAAACCAAATTGTTACCGTCATCATTCCATTCCTAGTCAAACCATGCGTTCTTGTTGAACGCTCTACCATTGATAGTTAGCATAATTATCACTTGGTATTATTTGAAATCAAAGATAATCATCATAGCTATGACTTCAAGTCATACTGATATTGTAACTCGACTTTTGCATTGCCTGGAACGCCTTTTCTCGAGCCCATTTATGTGCAGAGTCGTTGTCATACTTCGGGTGCCACATTAACCAATAGGTGTGCATTTCAGTTTCGAATGGCAATGGGAAGTACTTAACCTCAAGATGCCTACCTAGGTTATAGGCAATGTGTTCCGGTACGATCATCAAATAATCGTCTTGCATTAACACATTACTTTCCGATGAAAAGAACGGAACCTTAAATGCAACTCTGCGTTTTAACCCTTGCTTTTTCAATGCAATATCGGCGTAGCTATCTTTATCTCCTCCCCCGGTAACCTTGATATGAGAGTAGTGGACAATATCTTCGGAACTTAACGCCTCTTGCTGAGCCAATGGGTGTGACTTGCGCATTAAACATACCGATTTGTCCTCTCCAAGCTTGATACTCGATACATGTTCCGGCTTTTTAGGAAACATGCTGGAGGCCAAGTGGATTCCCGATTCATTGAGTGATTCAAGGTAGTTTGGCTGCCACAAACGGTAGGCCAAATTGATGTTCGGCGCATCTGCTGATACCTCGGCAACAATCACTGGCAAAATATACTGAGCAACATAGTCACTTGAAGACAATACAAACTCACCCTGCCACTCTTGCGGTTCAAATGGTTTGTCATCTAGCAAGTGGTCAAACTCACCGAGTAGGTCATCGAGTTTCTCTTTAAGCAAGATAGCTCGATTGGTTGGCACCAGCTTATTGCCATCACGCACTAACAAAGGGTCACCACATAATTCTCGTAGCTGGCTAAGTTGGCGGCTCACCGCTGATTGTGTGATATACAGGCGTTGCGCGGCTCGGCTCACATGACACTCTTCAAGCAGGACATGCAGTGAACGCAGTAGATTTAAGTTGATATTGCCTAGCATGAATGTACCGTCGGATTCAGCTTGTTAAAAAACTCGGTCAACACAGTATGAGTCATTAGATGGCGAAGCTCTGGATAGCTTTGCAGCTGATCGCGAACTTGATTTAAACGTTCCATACTCTCGACCTCGACATACAGCATCATGTCTGTTTCCCCACTAATAGAGTGGCACCATTGCACACCATCAATACCATGAATTTGGTTCGCGTAAGACTCGCAGCTATGGTCACTGCTCGACAGGTCAAACTTCAACGAGATATAGGCGCATACGTTTTTCGTTTGGCTGGGCTCATCAACAAGAGCGCAGTAACCTTTGATGACTTTGTCACTTTCTAACTTCTTAATTCGCGCATTCACCGCCGAACGAGAGAGGTTCACTTCTCTCGCAATATCGCTCACTGAGCAACGAGCATTGCTTTTTAGAATATCTAAAATTTGGCGATCAAATTTATCCATGCTTTTGATTCTTCCCATTTATTGTTCTATTTGTCACGCCTAATTTGACACAACTTTTGAACTTATAACAGTCGCTGTTTACGACAGCCGACACTTTGACACTTAATCCAAGAAATACCGTTAAAATGGCGGCGGCTTACGACGTTTCGCTAGCTGTATTATTGATGACGACAATGTATGCTTTCATTCACACTCTTTCCATTCCCAGATCAAAATCGTCACAAGCTAGGAGAGCGAATGACCCAGCTAAAACAAGAAATCACGCTAATGTCCGGCATCGGGCAACTTTCAACGACCTTACTTGGTACTGGGCTATTTATGATTCCCGCTATCGCGGCAGGTATTGCAGGTCAATTATCACTGTTAGCCTGGTTAATCCTGTTTATCGCTATTTGTCCTATTGCTCTCACTTTCGCCGCGCTGGGTAAACGCTACCCGAACGCGGGAGGCACTGCCTATTTTGTTCGCCAAGCGTTTAGTGAAAGATTGGAAACGAGTGTCGCTTGGTTGTTTGTGAGTGTAGTGCCCGTGGGTATTCCAGCGGCTATCGCGTTAGCTGGCGGCTTTGCCCAACAGCTATTACCAGCACCGCTCGACACAACACTCGGCGCTCAGTTCTTTACCGTAGCGCTACTGATTGCGGTCAATCTTATGGGCAGTAAATCTTCCGGCCGCCTACAAACCGTGATTGCCCTGTCGATCTTTGCCTTAGTTAGTGCTTTCGTTTGGAAGGCTGAGAGCACTGTAACCGATATAGCGTTACCTAGCCTATCCTCTGACTCCATGTGGTCTATTGGCGCCGCACTGGCAGTGATGTTTTGGTGTTTTGTCGGAATCGAAGCTTTTGCTCATATGGGGGAAGAATTCAAGAACCCTCAAAGGGATTTCCCTATTGCTATCGTAGTTGGTTGTTTCATTGCTGGCTTAGTGTATTGGGCTTGTTCAGTGGTGATCCTCAAGCTAGGTGCGTATGGCTCTGCGGAGTTTGACGCCGCATCAATCCCATGGGTAACTGAACAACTGTTTGGGAATGGATTTAAAGCTGTTATTAGTGTGCTTGGTTTCTTTGCCTGTTTCGCTAGCCTGAATCTATACACACAAAGCTTGTCACGAATGATCTGGGCTCAGGCTCGTCAACATCGCCCTGATGGCAAAATGGCCCAGCTCAATAGCCGCGGAGTGCCACTCTACCCAACGTTAGCAATCGGCGTTATCGCACTGATTTCATGTGTGATTGGCGAGCTTTCCAATCTAGATCTTGAGTTCTTTCTAAAGCTCGCTAACGGTATTTTTGTTCTGGTTTATCTACTTGCAATGCTAGCCGCTTGCCGACTTCTGAATGGTGCTTCTAGATATACAGCGATGCTTTCATTGGTTATCTGCACTGTCGTGTTTATCTGCCTAAGTTGGTCGATGCTCTATGCTGTGACGATTTTTGTGACATTGTCACTCCCTTGGCAAAAGTGGTTCGGTAAACCCACCGTTTCTATCGATAAGTTATAAGTACCATCGACACCTTTATTGATAAAAAAGCCGAGCGATCGCTTTGATCTTCGGCTTTATTTCTGCCAAACGAATATTCCCAAAACCCAATAACGCTCCACTCCAATCACGCTCAACGCTAGAGCTATATTCGTAAAAAGAAAATGGTCGAATAATAATATTGTCGAGTTCAGCTCTTTGGCTCCATTCATGTTCAGAAATGCCACCACTCCATTTGACGGTCACATGCAGTCCCGCCGCTTGACTTATCACCTCAAGATCGCCGTTAAACTCACTTTCAATAGCATCGATCATCGCTTCGTACTTGAGTTTGTACGAACGACGCATCTTCCTAATGTGTCGTAATAAATCGCCTTCACGAACAAAATCAGCCAGTGCTTCCTGCGTATGGCTTGCGGTGTCTCCACTGAGCGCATCTTTAATCTCGAGACACTTAGTAACCAAGTGCTCTGGGACCACCAAATAACCCAAGCGAAGGCCATTGAACATCACCTTACTTAGTGAGCCGACATAGATAATACGATCATCCAAGCCAAGCTTGCCCGCTAGCCCTTGCATACTGGTATATGGACGGTGAGCGAACTGAAACTCGCTGTCATAGTCATCCTCTATGATCCAAGATTGGTTTTGGTTCGCCCAATCAATCAGCTTAAGGCGCTGCTCAGTATTAAGCGTAGTCCCCATCGGGTATTGATTACTCGGAGTGACGTACAAAGCCTTGGCTTTGCTGGAGAGGACTTTATCGATATCAAGCCCAACCTTTTCTCGCACCACCACACCGTCTAATTTGAGCTTTAACAGATCAACGATTTTATGGACTTGTCGATACCCAGGTTCTTCCATCAATAGTTCATCCCCCATCATCAACGTTGCCATCAAACCAATGGAAATCGCTTGTTGAGCCCCCGCCGTGATAATAATTCGATCAGCGTGACAGCGAACTGAACGACTGCTCGCGAGATACCCACTGAGCGCATCTCGTAAAGCCACACTCCCTTGGACATCTTGGTTACCTGCAATGTTTTGACGCGTTGAATGTCGCTGCAGTAGCCTTTGCCATTTCGCAAAAGGGAAAGCGTTGAGATCAGGCACTCCGGGGGCAAAGCCGCTATTGATATCATGCGTTGTCGCTATGGTTCTAGGTGCTACCGAAGCCTGTGCAGCCACCTGAATTGTCTTTTGAACAAGGTTAGGTTGAGACGAGTTCAAGAAATGTTCGGGCTGTTCGACCGACACATAAAAGCCAGATCCCTTACGACTTTCGATATAGCCCTCCGTGACTAACTGCTCATACGCATAGATCACCGTATTTCGGCTCACCGATAACTCAACAGCCAACTTGCGCGTTGAAGGTAACTTGCTGCCTTTACTCCATAAATCTTGAACGATCTTCTCTCTGATCGCATGGAATAAAGCGGTTTGACGCGTGTCATGTTGCTCACTAAGTTGTAGGTCACCGACATCGATAGGCTGCATAACTGGATCCAAATAGTGTTTAAAAGTGGCTCTATTTAATAGACCAGTTAATCGCTACATTAATCAAAAGGCAATGATTAAGGAGCGATTATGTTATCCAGCACGAAAAGAACTACGATTAAAAAAGGGGCTCACAAAGCCGTATTTGAACAAGAGAAACTGCATCAGATTATTGATGAAAGCTTAATCGCACACATTGCATTGCAAGGTGAACAAGGCCCGATGGTGATACCGATGCTCGCGTGGCGAGTCGATGACATGGTCTATATCCATGGCGCCAAAAACAGTCGCTTGCTTAGAGGGCTTAAAAAGGGCGAACCAACCTGTTTAACATTCACGCTATTTGAAGGCTGGGTGTTGGCTCGTTCAGCCTTTCATCACAGCGCACACTACCGTTCAGCGGTTGTACTGGGGTCATTTTCAGTCATCGACGACAATCAAGAAAAGGATCGCTTGCTGAATATCTTTATTGAGCAAATTGCGCCAGGTAGAACCGACGAGGTTAGGCTGAGCAATGAAAAAGAGCTCACTGCGACCGAGTTACTCGCGATACCACTAACCGAAGCATCGGTGAAAATTGGTAAGCATGGTGTGAATGACGATCTGGCTGATATGGATATCCCTGTATGGGCTGGGGTACTTCCCTATCGAACCGTTGTGGGGCCACTAGAAACGGTACCCGAGCAAGAGGGGCTCATTGAAAAGCCTGACTACCAACAAGCTTATGGTGAACGTTGGTATCAGAATTAGCACGATAGGGTGGTCAGCAAAGGATAGTTGTATACAATCTGGTTTATCAAAATTTTAACATCAGTAAATAACGTAGCCAGACGATGCAGACGAATAAGGACTTTCAACAACATCAGGGCTTGCTCAATGGTATTGGGCAAGTCTATTTCACCCCTTCTCTCGTGACGTCGGTTCTACTATTATTTGCGATCTCAATGGAGTCACTTCCGCTGGCTTTACTCACCTTACTTGGCGCGAGTTGCAGCTACACATTGGCTCGTGGTGTCCATACCTTTAGTCATACCAACAGCAAACCAAATCATCACATAAACAGTGGAATGTATGCGCTAAACGGAGCGCTGATTGCTCTGTTCATCGGAAACTTTTTTGGTGTGGCGCCACTATTGGCGGTAGTAACAATATTCGGTGCACTACTCACCGTACCTATCGCTAATATCGTATTCAGATTTAATAAATATCGAGGTTATACCAGCGCGTTTATCCTTATTGCTTGGCTGATTTATGCAATTCAATCGAGCTTGGATCTTTCGGTCTTTTCTCCATCAGATTCTAATCTGATACCGTTGATAAATATTGATGTCTATTCTGGAACTCTGCTGCCCACTTTTATCCTGACCATACTTAAAGGGATCAGCCAAGTCAGCTTTATCAACAACGAATGGTCGGGGCTGATTATTTTAATTGCTATCGCGCTCCACACCGTCAAATACGCAGTTTGGATCGTGTTGGCTGCAGTCATCAGCACTCTGTTTAGCTACATGATTGGTGTTGATGACACACTGATTTCTCAAGGGTTGTATGGCTACAACGCCATTTTAGCGACATTGGCACTCGTTCTCTACCCAACAAAAGTTACATGGCAGTTGGTTATCGCGGGTATACTCTGCAGTTGCCTAATCACCCTTATTTTTCATCGACTAGAACTCTTACCGTTAACGGCGCCTTTCGTTCTCAGCACCTGGCTAATGGTTTATTGTTCGGGCAAATTACAAAACCCGAACGTCGACTAGTCATACAGCTATAGATCGCTCCTAAACCTCTCTACATATTGCTTTGGTGTTAAGCCTCGATGTTTCTTAAACATTCGATTAAAGCTCGCGACATTGGTATAGCCTAAGCGTTTGGCAACCTCTTCAATGGACAATTTATAACTCAACAACTCCACTGCAACATTGCTTAATGCATAACCCATAATGGTAGAAAAGTTGACACCCAATTTATGCAAGCGCCGTTGAAACTGTTGCTCAGATAACCCCAGTAAACTCGATACCTTGTACAAGGTCGGCAACCCAAAGTGGCGGCTATAGTTGATCATCTCATACGTCACTTTATGTTCATCACCGGCATCTGGCATATTGAGGTAATTGTCTAGATCATGAAAATTCATCGCCAAACCCATTTTCCCAACACTCGGTGACTGATTAATCGATAGTCTCGACTTACTTGGAATCCAAACCTCGGTGCGTGGTTGGCCCCATTGAATATTGCAGCCGAAGTACTTTTCATAAAGGTCAACGTTTTCACGATACCCTGCGATAGAAACGAACGCTGGTTTGAAATCAGGCCCTAAATATCG
This sequence comes from Vibrionales bacterium SWAT-3, assembly GCA_000169995.1. Lineage (GTDB taxonomy): Bacteria > Pseudomonadota > Gammaproteobacteria > Enterobacterales > Vibrionaceae > Vibrio. The sequence goes on from AAZW01000005.1 coordinate 94,407, forward strand.
CCTAATAATCTTCATCATGAAAATTGCGATACGCACTGAGTCATGAACCTTACCAACTTCAGAATACTCAGGATTATCGTAACACCACTTAATTAAGCTCCCAGCCTGGGTTCCATAGAGGAAAGCCCCCGACTGTAAACAGTGCAGTCCAATATTGACTCGACGAATAGTTGAAGCTAAGTCGTGTCCTGAGAAGAACCAGTTAGCAAGTGGCCCTAACCTCTCAATGTCTACCCTATCGGCAAGCTTCAAAATAATATCGGGATCGTTCGTTTGCTGCTCGAGTAAGCCGTACCATTTATCCACTTCATTGACAGGAATCAGGTTCATAGCGTTAGCAAAGACTGATTTGGGAATGCCTAAAGAATCCATATCTATGTCGCGGTTAGCCGCCGCATACTGATAAATACCTAAAATTCCTAATGCTCTTAAGAAGTTACAATTGTTCATTCGTGATAAAACCCTGAAATGTAATTACAGATCAAATCATTTACCTGCCATTATTGAAGTAATTGGTAAATTTGCAACCTATAAATCGGATATCAATCACACTCAGCGCTCAATTTAGCTTAGGGTTTATCAATGAGTTTAGTAAGTGTCCCATTTGTCGGAACTGGCGCTGATACAGCGCTACACGTAGTTGCGGGGGTTGTATTGGTCGCAACCATTGCCGCCGCATGTTACGGGTTCTGGCGTGTACATGAATTACCAATCAATAAAGCTCACAGTAAAGGGCATCAACAACTCGGTTTGATCACTGCACTCACATGGATTGGATTTTTATGGCACTGGGTATGGGTACTCGCCGTGATCTTAGCATTCGTTGATATGGAGAAAGCCATCATTAACCTCAGAGATACATGGAAAGCACCACCAACACCAAAAGATTCAACGACAACTAAAACTAAAGATGAGGAGAACCAAACATGTTAGAAGGTTTAGCAATTTGGGCTCTGTTCATCTATTTATTGAGACTGATTGGTATGCCTTGGAACAAAGGCACAAAAGCGTTTGCTTACCTTGGAGGTACATCATGGCTGATGTTTGTATGGGTCGGACTGATTAACTTCACGCCAATGGATTTGTCTGGAGGCTCTGTGGTTCAATCGCCACACATTCAATTGCGTCCAGATTCAACCAATGTGTCTGGGAAAACCACGAAGGTACATATTCACCCGAACCAAGACGTGGCAGAAGGACAATTGATCTATGAGATCGACGACACCAAATATGTGATCGCTCGAGACAAGGCACAGGTTCAGTTAGAGTCAGCAGAGGTCGCTCTAGATACCGCTCGTCAAGAAGTCAGTATTGCAAAAGTCAGCTATCAGTCTGCGCTTCAAGACATCAAAGCCTCTATTGCGCAGATTGAGTCAGCAAAAACCGACCTAGTTTTGCAATCTAAGACGCTTGATCGCTACCAAAAGCAGAACAGTGTCGTTGAACATACCATTACTGAGTCCGATATCGATCAGCAAACGGCTAAAGTAGAGTTAGCAACACACAATGTTACGACGCTTGAATCTCAGTTGAGCAAAAAAGAAGTGGATGCGGAAAACGCAAAGTTAAACATCCATAAAGCAGAGACCAACGTAAGTAAGCAAAAAACGGAAGTCGAATCTGCAAAAGCGACACTGGCACAAGCGCAATGGGACTTAAATAGCACCAAAGTGACGGCACCATCTGATGGCTTTGTGACAAACTTTATTCTTCGTGAAGGGCAACGCGTCTCAATGATGCCTCGTATCCAAATGTATACCGAAGAGAAATACGTGTTAATGCGAGTGAACCACCAAGCGATTCGCAACATCAAAGTAGGCCAACCCGCAGAGTTCGCAACAGCGGTATACCCAGGAAAAATATTCTCAGCGACAGTAGAAGGGATCGTAGAAGCCACTGGCGAAGCGCAAGGCAGCTTATTAGGTATGGATGAACAAGTACGGGTAACCACAGGTCGAAACCTTCAGAACAAGCACCACTTCGTTCGTTTGAAGATTGATGAAACAGAGGGCTACGATATTCCTGTCGGTTCTGTTGGACTAGCTTGGGTCAGTGGTGAAAAGCCGATTAGTTTTATGGCATTCCTCGATGTTATTCGTGGCATCATCATCAGAATGAAGTCTCAGCTATACTTCTTCTACTCTATCTAGCCACCTTTCTGGATTAGAAATACAAGCCCGAGTGCTCATTGATCACTCGGGCTTTTTATTTCTTGAGTACAAACCGATAAGTTTAAATGGGAAAGAAGAACCAACAGCTTGAACTCTCCTACTATTTATCGTCAAACCAATGATAATTCGCAAAATGCATTCGCAAAACGCAAGAGCAAGATGTTAAAATGCGAACATATCGCTCAAATACGCACCAAATTGCTATAAAACAGCCAATAAATAAGAGTTTTAGAGTTGGCACACTAACTGCAATGTAACTAGTGACCCTTCTTAAGCCGAGGGTCACCTAGCCAACTGACGTTGTTAGTGAACCTATTCTTGTTCACAAAATATATAAGCCAATCGCGATTATTGCGGTTGGCTATTTTTTTACCTGTCGTTTGGCTAACCATTCCCCTCTCGATACAGACACCCATTCAATCGCATAACAATCAACATTCATAGCCAACCATCGCTAGTAGATACCCAACACGCTATAGAAAACGTTTTCTATTAATTTCTACGAAATAAATCATAAAAATAACCGTATGTTTTATATAGAAATTGATAAGAAAACTGATTTTAATTCAGCCCTATTGACAAAATTAGCATTGACTATGTGATTTATATCACCATAATGCGCACGTTTGCCTGCAATACGGCGACCGTTAATTTTAATTTTGATCATTTGCGGAGGTTAAAAAATGGCTGCTGATAATAACTACAGTCTAGGGCCGGTTCCAACATCGGCTAGGAAAGGAGTTGCTTCACTCACCATGGTAATGCTTGGACTCACTTTCTTCTCTGCAAGTATGTGGACAGGTGGTTCACTCGGGACAGGCCTTTCATTCAACGATTTCTTCCTCGCCGTTCTCATCGGTAACCTAATTCTCGGTATTTACACTTCTTTTCTTGGCTACATCGGCTCATCTACTGGCCTCTCTACTCACCTCCTTGCTCGTTTCTCTTTCGGTACTAAAGGCTCATGGCTTCCTTCTGCTCTACTTGGTGGCACACAAGTCGGTTGGTTTGGCGTAGGTGTAGCGATGTTTGCGATTCCAGTACAAAAAGCGACAGGCATTGATACCAACACCTTAATCATCGTATCTGGTTTGCTAATGACAGGTACTGTGTACTTCGGTATTAAAGCGCTCATGGTGCTGTCAGCGGTCGCGGTTCCTGCTATTGCGATTCTGGGTGGTTACTCAGTACTGACAGCCGTAGACAGTGTTGGTGGTTTAGAGCAGCTACAACTTATCAAGCCAGAAACGCCAATGGACTTCTCAATGGCCTTAGCTATGGTTGTCGGTTCATTTGTTAGTGCAGGTACATTAACGGCTGACTTCGTGCGCTTCGGTAAGAAACCAGCGAGCGCGGTACTGATTACCATGGTCGCGTTTTTCATCGGTAACTCGCTGATGTTCATCTTCGGTGCGGCTGGTGCAGCAGCAACAGGTCAAGCGGACATTTCAGATGTGATGATCGCTCAAGGTCTACTACTGCCTGCGATTATCGTACTAGGTTTAAATATCTGGACGACCAACGAAAACGCGCTTTACGCATCAGGCCTAGGCTTCTCTAACATCACAGGCCGCTCAAGTACTACAATGTCTATCATTAACGGCATTATCGGTACGATTTTCGCGCTGTGGTTATACAACAACTTTGTTGGCTGGTTAACCTTCCTTTCGCTAGCTATTCCACCAATTGGTGGCGTTATCATCGCCGACTTCTTCGCGAACCGTAAACGTTACAAAGATTTTGCAAATGCGGAGTTCCAAACCGTTAACTGGGCTGGCATTATCGCGGTTGCAACAGGCGTAGCAGCAGGTCACTTCCTCCCTGGCGTTGTTCCTTTGAACGCCGTGTTAGGTGGTGCAATCAGTTACCTAGTGCTAAACCCTCTATTGAATAAAAAAGCTCTGAAATCTCAGGCCGCTTAAGGACACACTATGACAACCTTATTAATCAAGAACGCGAAACTTCAAGACCAAGAAGGCTTGAAACAGATTCTGATTGAAAATGGTCAATTTTCTCGCATTCTCGATAATGACGCGCAAATCAATCATCAAGGCGATATCCTTGATGCAGAAGGCGGTATTGCGGTTTCTCCTTTCTGTGAACCGCACATTCACCTTGATACGACTCAAACTGCTGGTGAGCCAAACTGGAACATCTCTGGCACTTTGTTTGAAGGCATTGAGCGCTGGGCTGAGCGTAAAGAGCTGCTGTCGATTGAAGACGTTAAATCTCGTGCTAAGCAAACATTGAAATGGCAAATTGCTAACGGTGTTCAACACGTTCGAACTCACGTGGATGTGTCTGACCCTACGCTGGTTGCGCTAAAAGCAATGGTTGAAGTTCGTGAAGAGATGAAAGAGTGGGTCGACATCCAGATCGTTGCATTCCCTCAAGAAGGCATTCTTTCATACCCTAACGGCAAAGAACTTCTTGAAGAAGCTGTGAAGATCGGTGCTGACGTTATCGGTGCTATCCCTCACTTCGAATTCACTCGTGAATACGGTGTTGAATCGCTGCACTATGTATTTGAACTTGCACGTAAATACGACTGTCTCATCGACGTTCACTGTGACGAAATCGACGACGAACAATCTCGTTTTGTTGAGACACTGGCAGCCCTAGCTCATAAGTTCGAAATGGGCGAAAAGGTAACAGCAAGCCATACGACAGCGATGGGCTCTTACAATGGTGCTTACGCATCTCGCCTATTCCGCCTATTGAAAATGTCTGGCATCAACTTCGTTGCAAACCCGTTAGTGAACATTCACTTACAAGGCCGCTTCGATGACTACCCTAAACGTCGTGGCGTGACTCGCGTTAAAGAGATGCTAGCAGCGAACATCAACGTCTGTTTTGGTCACGATGATGTGTTCGACCCATGGTACCCATTAGGCACTGCAAACATGCTTCAAGTACTCCATATGGGGCTACATGTGACTCAAGTAATGGGCTATGACCAAATCAATAACTCGCTTGATTTAATTAGCAAAAACTCGGCTCGCACGCTGAACATTCAAAACAACTATGGTATCGAAGAAGGTAAGCCTGGTAGCCTACTGATTCTTCCTGCAGAGAATGGCTTTGATGCTGTGCGCCGCCAAGTTCCTGTGCAGTACTCTGTGCGTCACGGTAAAGTGATCGCGGAGACTCAGCCGGCGAAAACAAAAATTAATCTAGATAAGACGGAAGATGTAAGCTTTAAACGCTAATATCGTCTATAATTACTATCGAATTAAAGGAAGCTGAGATGCTTCCTTTTGTTATGTTGGCGAAGAGACAAAACTATCACTAATTCAGTGTGTTTCTTGTTAATTCGCACGGTATGACAAAAAAAACACTGATTTCGCAATCAATGTGTGTACATCTCGAAAGACTGTGTTAACATGCACTCGCTCTGTTAGCCGGAGTTATTTAAGTTAGATGAATAGTAAAAAATTGACATGTAAAATCGTTACCCGTTTTTGTAAGTAGTTTTTCCTTATTTCTTAGCAATATTAAATAATTCAATTATCAGCGCATTGCATTGAATGCAATCAACAATTTAGAAAATTTATGAATAAGGGACAAATTATGTCTAACACAAATACTGGCACTGTAAAATGGTTTAACGAAGAGAAAGGTTTCGGCTTCATTTCTCAAGACAACGGCGGCGCTGACGTATTCGTACACTTCCGTGCTATCGTTTCTGAAGGCTTCAAAACTCTGAAAGAAGGCCAAAAGGTTTCTTTCGAAGTTGAAAACGGTCAAAAAGGCCTACAAGCAGCAAACGTTGTTGCTCAATAATTAGCATTTAGCTAAAAAGAATTTTAAAGCGCTGATTTTTATCGGCGCTTTTTTCTATCTGTCGAAAAAATATTTACCTACCCCTTCTGCCATCAAGCGCTTTCTCTATTACACGCATCTACACCTTAGCCCGTCCCGACTCCAACAATCGTCACATCATTCAATACCCACTAGATTAAGATTCAAAGTTACTTTACATAACTGTATCTCATAGACTCAATGTTCCCGTTCAAACAGTTCCAGTGTAAGCAACACCGCTTCAGCTCATAATTTCATTCACCACTTTCTAGAAGTCATAACTCATCCTAAGCGTTCATCTTTTCAACTAGTTCTCACACCAATATCGACTTTGGCGACAAAGTGAATAACCAGAAATATGTTTAAAGAACAATCCATTAGATGGGCATTATAAGTACGCAATCGATATTCATAATAAAAATGAGTGATTTATCAAACCCTCATCCATTAATTATATAATTTTTAAAGCAAAGCACTTCGAAATCCGCTAACCTTGTCCACTAGTGGCTTTAGTTGGTTTGATATCTGCAGTAAAAATAATGAACAAAGACGAATTCCAGAAATCCACCGCTAATCTAAAAAAAGCGGTGCCTCTTATGATGAAGAACAGGGTGTCCACCACACCTGCAAATTACGCACTTTGGTACACCTATGTCGATAATGCGATCCCGCAACTGACTAAAGATATGGATGGGGTACTGGAGCATTATGGTATCTGCCCCCCGGCAGTCGGTGAGCAACTTTACAACAACTACGTTGCCAGCAAATCTGAAACCAATATTAATGACCTCCGCGCTAACTTAGAGCTGTTGGTCTCTGAAGTGTCGAACTCAATGAACGACACCCTGACAGATACTTCGGCTTTCTCCGACATGATCGACAAAAGTTTTGAAGACCTGTCTCGCTTAGAAAATGAAAGCCTATCTATCGACGAAGTGATGTCACTGGTACGTCAGCTTGTTTCTGAGTCTCGAAACATTCGCCACTCGACCCAATTCTTAAATTCTCAACTGAACTCGGCCACTTCTGAAATCTCTAAGCTGAAGAGCCAGCTTGTTGAAGTTCAAAAAGACGCACTTTTTGACAGCACCACTACACTGTATAACCGTCGCTCTTTCGACCGAGATTTAGAGACACTTTGCGAAGCTAACCAGTCTCTATGTTTGATCTTGCTCGACATCGACCACTTTAAGAACTTCAACGACACCTACGGCCACTTGTTTGGTGATATGGTTCTAAAAGGTATTGCTCGCAAGCTTAAGCTAAGTTGTCGTGAGGGTATTTCAGCATATCGATTTGGCGGTGAAGAGTTCGCACTTATTGTGCCAAATAAATCCGTGCGTATCGCACGTCAACTGGCTGATACGAACCGTCGTTCGTTAGAAAAGCTGTCGATTAAAGATCGTCGCAGTGGTGAACAAGTCGGTAATATTACCGCCTCTTTTGGTGTGGCCGAGCTTGAACCTGGGGAATCCCCTCAATCGCTGATCGAACGCGCCGATAGGCTGCTTTACGAAGCCAAAACACTTGGCCGTAATCGAGTTATGCCTCTATAAGGACCATCATTGGTCTGGGCTATTTAAGCGGATTACGAGTGGTTCGCCTTTATTGAAGTTAGAAAGCCCCAAAGGCATTACCTTTGGGGCTTTTAGTTTATTGTGCCCTTGATTCAGAGCGCTGCAGGCTCGGCTTTAAATCTGGAAACAGTAATTTAGGCAGTAGTCCTCACCACTTTTTGCTCTAAATTCTTTATCTTCACTACACGCCTTTGGTTTACCCTTTTCATCACCTTTAACTAGGCTGATCCAGTGTCGCATCGCAGCAATAGTTTCTTGGTGTAAGGTAGTATTTGCTGATTCAGCTGGAGATTGACCAAAGGTCGTACACGACTCCAGTTGGATATCATCAATCTCAACTAGCTCAATGCACCCCGTCCCTTTATGGCAACCAAACATCACTTCTAGGTGACTGCCGCTGCCATCGCGGAACAGGATTGAATCCGGGTCACTTTTCTCCCCCATGTAAGCCACGAAGTGCTTAGGGTGCTTAAGGCCGCTGTGCTGGCCATCTTTAAAGTAAGCCATAATATGGCGGTAATCGACTACGTAGCTCGTCACATCTTGATGCGAACCATGCTCTAGAGGAAACAGGCGGTCAAGCAGTTGCTTCGCTTTCACTTGTTTCTCATTTTGTTGGTTTGCACTGATTGTCTCCACGGCAAAGACAGCTTCAGCGATAAATGGCTTTGATTGTTTTTGGATTTCTGTTTTATCGAATGTCAGCATATTCATAGTCTTTCCCTCTTGACCAGTCCGGTGAAAACCACCGATTTGTAGCGCAAAAATGTGTTATAGAGCAATTATTCCAAACTAACGTTTAATTTATTTGTCATTTTGTGAATTGCTTAGTTTGTAGATTAGCGCTTTTTTACATACAATTTCACAACAAAAATTTTACAATGTGAATTTTACAAATATGGCCTTGTCAAAAAGTTTAGTTCGTCAGTCACATTTCCTAGGTACGAAAATCCGAAATCTTAGGAAGCGTAACCATTTAACGATGGAAGACCTGTCTGCGCGTTGTATTAGAATCAACCCAGAATACGCCCCTTCCGTTTCTTACCTCTCAATGATTGAACGTGGAAAGCGGGTGCCAAGCATCGATATGCTTGAAGTGATCGCGCAGGTCTTTCAGAAAAACCCAACGTGGTTTCTCGACGACGAATCCGAACAGCAAGCCATCGCCCCAGATAAAGGCAACCGAGGTGGGATTAGTGGCATGGCACTTGAGCCTAGCTTTCTTTTCTCCAACGACATCCTGCAAATCGCGATACCAGAGATGTTGTCACAGACCGGTATATCGGGCCGTCAGTTCGCACATCTATTGATTAGAGCGCATCAAGAGAGCCACCAGAACCACTTCCCTGACCTTGAGCGCGCCGCTGAAGAGGTAGGCCTAAAACGACTCAACCTTAGCATAGAAGACCTGATAGACATCGCTAGAAGCCTTGGAATCAATATCCGCTGGGTAACACGCACACCACAAGACGTGGTCGATGAGCTAGGAATCAATGCCAAGCAGTTAGTGACGTCGTTCTTTGAACCTCCTGGCACTATCTTCTTGAATGAAATCCTCAAAGAGTATCCAACGCGTTTGAAATACGACTTGTCGGTTTACATCGGCCATTGCATTTTGCATAGCAAAGAAGGGCTAAAGAGTGTGTTATCGGTGGGAAATAACAACACATGGGACGACAACCAAGTATCAGGGTCTTCTCAACTCAACTCTCAAGATATTTTGCAAGCGTGGCGAGATTTTGAATCGAGCTTCTTTGCTGGAGCGCTGCTGTGCCCTAAAGTTCCATTCAGACAGTTGCTTGACCGCACCGGTTATGAAATCGACGTTCACAAAAGAGCAGGGGTTTCCCCCTCTGTTGCGATGCGTCGAATGACGGTAGTATCGCCCTACCCTCACTGGCACTATTTTGATGCTTATGGACCGGGCAAACTCAAGGCTGTATACCGCGGGAACGGGATTCCACTGCCTTGGGGAAATATGAGAACGGTCGCCGACCCATGTCAACATTGGGCTGTGTTCCGTCGATTATCTGAGCCCCGTGCGGGTAGCTCGGCTCAAATCTCCATTTTGAATGTGGGAGATGAGCCAAGAATCTACTGTTGTGAATCCATCAATATGACGGATCCAGCGGGTAACAATCGCGTATTGTGTGCAGGTATAGACCTCAACCCTGCGATTGATGCCCAAGGCGGTAATTCAAGAGAAATAGCAGAGCAGCTAAAAGCTTCGTGCGTTGACAATGGCGGCTCTGTAGCGATCCCACGTAACATCAAGAAAGATCTCACGACCATAGCCAAGATTCTAAATATAAATTGGATTGAACGTGGGATAGAAACAGAGGCGAGGCTTATCTGCTCAAGAGGCGGAGAGTGCCCACGCCAACCAAGCTGTTATTCAAAGTGCGGTGAGAGTTAATAGCGAAACCGGTGGAGCATGGGACTGAACACTCATGCTCTGCTTGTTTTGCTTAACGAAGCTGATTTTACGTAGTTAATTGAAGAATTCAGTTGATTAGGTTTATTCCGTTTCGAGAACGAGTAAAACCAATACAGAACCCCAAATTCAGGCAAAAAAAACCAATCACAACGTGTGATTGGTCATATATTTTGTGTGAACAATAAAGGTTCACTAACAACGTCAGTTGGCTAGGTGACCCTCGGCTTAAGAAGGGTCACCGTCACTAGTGCAGCATGCGTGCCAACTTTAAAAACCCCTATTTACTACGCATCTGGACACGTATTAGCCGTAAATTCTTGTTTGTTTTGCAAACTGGAATTGCAAATTGCAAATATCAACAAAAACGCTAGTGATGATGTTGTTATTAAAAACTTATTAAAGACAGATTAACCTTGAGTTAAATTACTCTTTTTCAATAGATTCAATAAGTTTAACATCCCTTTCGGCCTATCCCTTTTCGATACCACACGCATAAAAAAACGCGAACATTGATCATCAATATTCGCGTTTATCTCAGTGCTGTTGCAGAGCGATTTAGGCTTTCAAGAAAGCAACACTCTGCTTATGGCGCTAGCAGCAGAAATTCTTACTTCTGAGGCGCAGGCTTCGAGCGAGATCGAGACGGTTTGTTCGCCGAAGGTCTGTTTCCTGAAGGCTTATTCGATGACTTACCTGGGCCGTAGCTGCCACCGTATCCAGATTTCTTAGCCTTACCCGTGCCGCCCACTTTACCCTGACTGTTTTGTGAGCCAGGCTTGCGTTGCGAACCAGAATTATTTTGTGAACCAGGATTACTTTGTGAACCAGAGTTATTCGATGCTGGTTTTTTACCTGAATTACCGCGCTTGAAGTTACTGCCATTGTTTCTTACTGACTTCTCTTCACCCATAGCGGCTGGGTTGTTTTCAGCAGGCTTTCTACCCTGTGTCGGTTTGCGTTTTGGTGCAGACCCTGTGCCTGGTACATGGCGCTTGTTCTTACCTGCAGGCTTGTGACCGCGAGCATTATCACCCGAACGTTGACCATCCGAGTGTTCACGTGGTTGTTTTGCTTTCTTCGGCTTCTTAGGTTTGATTGGACGCGTATCCAAACGCGACTCCGGAAGCTTGTTTACTGGCGAGAAACCTTCAAGTTCACGGCGCTCTAGCACTTGTTGGATTAGACGTTCAATACCGAACAGCTCACCAACTTCATCCGCACAAACCAATGAGATTGCTTTACCTACTTCACCCGCACGGCCTGTACGACCGATACGGTGTACATAGTCTTCTGAAACATGTGGAAGGTCGAAGTTAACCACTTGAGGCAGTTGTGGGATATCAATACCACGAGCCGCGATATCAGTTGCAACTAATACGCGTACCTTACCCGTTTTGAAGTTCTCTAGCGCTTTAGTACGAGCACCTTGGCTCTTGTTGCCATGAATAGGTGCAGCGGTAATGCCTTGCTCATCAAGGAAACGAGCCAGCTTATTAGCACCGTGCTTAGTTTTGCTAAATACCAACACCTGACGCCAATCATTGTCTTTGATAAGCTTCGCAAGCATTGGGCTCTTTTTCTTCTTATCTACTGGGTAGATACTCTGTTCAACCGTTTTCGCCGTCGAGTTTGCAGGGCTTACTGAGATTTCAACCGGGTTATTAACCAAGCCTTTCGCTAGGCTACGGATATCGTCAGAGAAGGTTGCAGAAAACAGTAAGTTCTGACGTTTCTTAGGTAAGAAAGCCAAGATCTTACGGATGTCACGGATGAAACCCATGTCTAGCATACGGTCCGCTTCGTCTAACACTAGGATCTCTAGTTGATCGAAACGCACTGCATTTTGGTTGTATAGATCAAGCAAGCGACCCGGTGTTGCCACCAGCACATCACTGCCTTTACGTAGTTTTTGCATCTGAGGGTTAATTTTTACGCCACCGAATACAACACTCGAAGTCAAAGGTAGATTGAGACCGTACTTAACTACACTGCCATTCACCTGAGCAGCAAGTTCACGAGTCGGTGTTAATACCAATGCGCGCACTTGGTTCTGACGAACACGAGGGCCTTTTGATAGTAATTCAAGAATAGGTAGCGTGAAGCCAGCAGTTTTACCTGTCCCTGTTTGAGCAGCGGCCATAACATCTTTGCCCGTCAGGACAGCTGGCACGGCTTTCTCTTGGATTGGTGATGGCTTATCGTAACCTTGTGCTTCAATAGCTTTAAGGATTGGTTCTGAAAGGCCAAGGGAGGTAAAACTCATAGATTATTTTCTCAGTTGAATAACATTTAGTACGAGCGACAAATGATAAAAGGGTGTCGCTGCAGCTTTTGCTGATCAAATCATTGATACGGAGCAAAGCGCGGTATTCTGAGGCTTTTCCCCACATTCAGCAACTAAATTCTAATCGCGACTGAGATTATCTCTAGGTTATCTGACGCTTCTGGTCGTACATTTTTTCATCAGCAGCTTTCAAGAGACCATCGACGTCACTGTAGCTGTCGTTATAAATCACCCAACCAACACTGATTCTGAGATAAATTGAGTGCGCCTCGTAAACAACCGGCGTTTCGCAGATCGCATCTTGTAGTTTTTTGGTAATCGATGCCACATGTTGCTCATCAATAATACGCGGTAGCAGAACCAAGAACTCATCCCCACCAATTCGCGCGACAATATCAGAAGTACGTAGCTTACCCTTAACTCGCTTCGCACACTCAACTAACACCTTATCACCCGCAGCATGTCCATAGGTGTCGTTGATCGCTTTAAAGCCATCGAGATCGATGTTCACCACTGCAAAAGTTTTCGTTCGCTGTTTCTGAACGGTTCTGAATGCTTGCTTAAGGCTATACATAAAGTAACGGCGGTTTGGCAGCATCGTTAGCTCGTCATGCATCGAGCGGCTATCAGCAATCCGATAAAGGCGATAGATCATGAAGTAGGCGCCCATAAGAATCAGCATCAACCCATACCCAATCAGCCTAACACTATGGATTCGATACCAAGGCACATCCATCAGTACATGGTCGTTACCCGATAACGCCAAATACCAACCTCCGTAAGGAAAGTTTACCTGTTCAGTTGTAAAGGCATTAGTGAACACATCTTCTGATCCGTAGAAAACCTCGCCATCTTTACCAGCACTATTAGCCCCTCGAATGGCTAGGTTGTATTTGTTTTCAATCTTGCCAACACCTACATCTTCTAACAGTGCATCTAAGTCGATAACCGCGCTCGATACGCCCCAATAGTTTTGGTTAAAAGGAGGATCTCTAAAAATAGGGGTTCTTGTTATTAAGGCTTGCCCACCTTGGAACAGATCAAAAGGACCTGCAATAAAGGTGTTACCTATGTTGCGAGCAATCTCAACTGACTCCCATTGGATGGGATGGTCTCGATAATCAATGCCAAGGATCTGCTCATTGCCATCCAATGGATAAACAAAATTAAGTACATCGTTTTCAGCAAGACCAATCAATCGAATGTGGAAGCCATCTCGAATAATGTTCTGAGCTATCTGATCCCAACCTTTTTGATCGCCATTAGGATTGATCGTTACAAGGGTTGAGAAGTTATTAAGGATATACATATCAGACACGATCGTCGCTTCTATGCGGGAGCGAATAATCGATAACTGCTTTTTAGCGACTGAATAGGATTCGTTCTTGAGGAAGGTTAATTGCTTGGCGTGAAAATACTCAATCGCACTCGCGACAATAAAGAAAAATAACAACGATAATAATTTGGCAGGCCACTGCTTGCTAAAACGACTTGGCATTCGAGAACCTCTAACACTTTTGTTCTGTTTACTGCCTTGAATCGGCTCATTTCTGGCTTGTTGTGTCAGTATGCCGACATGTTATTAAAAATCCACACTTTGAGTCTGGTCTACATTCATTATTGAGTCATTCATCACTGATAGCCAGTTAACTACACTGATTATTCAATCAAAAAACCTAAATGAACCTTATAAAGCTTACATTGTATTGACCCAAACCTTACATTAAAGGATTCATCGGTGTTATTTTATACTTACGATCAATCAGCTTGGTACCTTAAAAAATGAAGTTAAAGACCTTCACTCTGTGCACTTTATTATCTGCCTCTGTAGCCGTTGCGTTTCAAGCACAAGCTTCCTCTGATACATATGAGGCTGTTGACGTACAACAGAATAAGCAGGAAAAAAACGTACCAAACCTCCAATCACAAGCTGATTCTCTCGATGCTCATCACCAATCTTTCAAACAATCAGCCGACTTGATTCGACATACCTATGAAAGCCAGCTGTACACACTCCCGGCCTTTAAAGAGGGTCATTACGGACTGCGCATGTATCGTCAAACATTAGATGATAAATACGCAGCAGCGGTATGGAGCGATATGGCTCGCGTCGCAAGTAAGCTCAGCAGCCTGTCGAATGATGTTCACACCATGGAGCAAATCGTCCTTTATTCAGAGAAACGTGTGGCTTCTTACGTCGGTGATGACGATGAACGCAGTGTACGACGTTACAATATCACCAAGCATATGCCCGAATATCTATATCTAGGCGTTGATCTTCTTGGCTCTATGTCACGTGCCAATGAATACGGTTTAGAGCATAAGAACGATGCCAAGCTACGCGAAATCATTCGTCGCTATGACTTTTCTCGTTATGTAACCAATGAAGACATGGTGAAAGCGTGGGCGGCTCAACTAGCGAATCAAGTTTACTGGCTACGTCAGTTGGGTGAACAAGATGTGGTTGATGAGTTCGTCGATACCTTCAAAAAAGCGTATCCCGACGACAAGGACAAGAAGCTTTCAAGCCAACAATACGGTAATAAGATCTATGGCATGACACATGTCATCTTTGGTGATTCCGAATACTACCAACATCAAGTAAGCGAGCAAGAGCACCAATGGATCTACGATTACTTTAGAGAAAACATCGATACCATCCTACTGCGTGCAAAAGAAGATGTGATTGCCGAAGTTGGCTTGACCTTCCTACTTGCTGGCTTGGAAGATGATCCAGTAGTAGAGAAGACCCGCCTTGCAATCCAAGCCTCTATTGATAAGAAACACGGGATGATCCCTTCTATCACGGGTGACTTTGACCTTGAGTACGGCGAACATCGCAACGTATTGGCAATCATGCTACTCGATTGGCAACAAGTGAACGAAGCGCCAACGTTCAAGGGCAACCCAAAGGTATTTAAAACGATTCCTTACGGGCTCGTTGAGAATAAATAGAACACTTAAGCCAGACGACAAAAACCAAAAAGCCGCACACTGAACTGACCCCCAATAGTTGGACACCAATTATTGGGGGTCTTTTTATGTCCAAATATAACCGAGAGCTAAAATGTATCATTGCTAAGCAATACTTAGATGGCACATCATCTCTCTACTTAGCAAAACAATATTCAATTTCTTCAAGACAGATACGGTATTGGGCTCAAGTCTTTGCCATCCATGGTGCTAACTCATTTTTACCAACTAAGCATGCTGCTACTGCTCAGGAAAAACGAAAAGCATTGAATTTAATGTGGACGAATGATTGGTCTCTCACGCACACTAGCGCAGTATTAAACCTCTCATCCCCTGGGATACTCTCTGTCTGGCTCAAAAGATTTAATGAGCTCGGTATCAAAGGGCTCAAAATGCGCCAGAAAGGAAGACCTCCAATGAAACAGCACCCTCAACGTACCACTAAGCCTGATGATGAAATGACGCTTGAGGAGCTAAAAGAGGAGTTGCTCTACTTGCGAACCGAGAATGCCGTTCTAAAAAAGTTGGAAGAGTTGGAGCAGGAAAAAAACCGTCGAACAAAGAAAAAGCGGTCATAGCTCTAACTCTTAAAGGCAAGTACCCGTTAAAGCACTTACTGCACACTCTACAGCTGGCAAAAAGTGTCTTTTATTATCAAGTTCAAACGAGCAAGCGCCCAAATAGCTACGAACGTGAGCTGCGGTTGATAAAGTCAATTTATCATGAACATAAGGGACGATACGGCTACCGCCGTATTCACTTGGAACTAAAAAATCGGGGGTTCGTGCTTAATCACAAAACGGTTCAAAGGCTTATGGCTCAGCTCAACCTTAAATCGACGGTCAGGATTAAAAAGTATCGTTCATACCGAGGAGAGTCTGGAACAGCTGCTCCCAACGTGCTTGAAAGAGATTTTAGTGCGACTCAACCCGATGAAAAATGGGTAACTGATGTCACGGAGTTTAAAGTCAAAGAGCAGAAAGTATACTTATCTCCCGTTGTCGACTTGTTTACTCAGGAGGTGGTTGCTTATAGAGTGGCCAAGAATGCCTGCTTGCCGCTTGTCACGGATATGCTAACGGAGGCTATATCAACGCTTAAACCCAACTCAAAGCCAATTATACATAGCGACCAAGGTTGGCAATATCGTCATCGACAGTATCAGAAAAAGGTAGCGGAGAGTGGGTTAACGCAAAGCATGTCGAGAAAAGGTAACTGCTTGGATAATGCTGTTGCTGAAAATTTTTTTGCTTTACTCAAAACAGAGATGTATCACAACCAAAGCTTTGAAGATGCAGATGCTCTGATAGCGCAAATCAAAGAGTATATCGAGTACTACAATACCAAACGTATAAAAGTGAAACTAAAAGGCCTGACTCCGATAGAATATCGAACTCAGGCCTTGAAAGCCGCTTAACAGAAATGTCCAACTTTACGGGGTCACTTCACACCTTTATGAAGGCATGCGGCTTTTTAATACCTGAAACATATCAATAGCGCGGACAAAGCATAACGCTAAAACGCTCAGACAGCCTTGTTCATCACTATAGTGAAATCACCTTCGGTGTAACCCTCAATCAAAGAGACATCGTCACACAGCGTTTTACAGAAGCGATAGACGCCCTGGGGGTGATAACTCATCAAGGTATTGCGCGAAGGGTACTGGCTAGAGTTAAGAAGGTTAAATATGACGGTTTGATTTGCTAGGTCAAACATCCGAGTAATCATATTCGTCAGGTAATCAGAATCTCGACAAATGTAATTCAATGAACCGCTAGCGATAACCACGTCATGGGTTTCGAGAGGCATCTTGCTCATGTCACCCGGAATAAATTGGCAGCGAGCTTCTGTGTACTTTTGCTTGGCCGTTTTAAGGAAGCCAGAATGCTGATCAACACCTGTGTATGATTGGAGACGATAAATGCTGTCGAGTAGTTCAAACAGATCTCCGTAACCACACCCTAAGTCCAAAACACTTTTTTTCTCAAAGTCTGTCGCGCGCGCGATCACTTCGAAGCGACACAACTGGCTCTCTTCGTTGGTCCAACCTAGAGACTTTGCTTTGTCCCCTTTCCAACGATGGGTTTGCTTTCGGTGATACCAATACACCTTAAAACGATCGCGCCAATGCATTACACGCAACTCAACGACATAGTCAGGCTAGTTAGACTTCAGAGTCGTTAGTAAATAAACCACCGATCTTGTAGCCAATTGCATAGCAAACCGCGGCAACGGTCACGAACACCAGTGCTGAGAAGAAGTACGCTGCCGATGCTGCTACACCTGCGCCCCAGACAACGCTAAATACCAAACCGAGATAAGCTTCTTTTGGCCACTGAGATATAGGAAACTGTTCACCACCAGCAATAAGATAAACCATTGCAAATAAGCCAATCAAGGTGGTGATAAGACCAATAAGAACGCGCATGTTCATGGGAAGACCTTTGATTTGTTGAATTTGGTTGCCACTATTGTTCATCGGTACCAAATATCGCTACTCGAAACCGCATACCACTAATCGCAACCTAATAATATTCAAGTATATAGGATAAAAGAGGCTTGCTCTATTACTCTTCAGAGTGAAGCTTCACTCACTATAACAGCACGAAAAACCTAGTCCTCATCTCATTCGACTTTGTAACAGCCACAAAAAAGCGGAGACCTTCCTTACGTAAACCCCGTAAACAAGGTCTCCGCTTTGACTGAATCTAGCGGCTTTTGCTCAATCTAGATTAAAGCAGGATGAAGATACCCGCTAAACATGCACTCATTAGGTTTGCTAGCGTACCAGCAGCGACTGCTTTCAAACCTAGATTCGCTACTTCAGCGCGACGCTCTGGTGCCATTACACCAATAGAACCCAGTTGAATCGCAATAGAGCCGATGTTAGCAAAGCCACACAGTGCAAATGTCACAATCACTTGGCTGTGTTCAGACAGTAGCGCTTTATTTTCAACGAAGTCGATGAAAGCAACAAACTCGTTCATTACGATCTTCTGACCAATGTAAGAACCCGCCATTAATACTTCATCACTCGGAATACCGATTAGCCATGCTAGTGGTGAGAATAGGTAACCGAAGATAGCTTGTAGCGTGATACCCGCAAAGCCGAACGTATCACCTAGGCTTTCTAAGCCAGTGTTTACCATGGCAATCACACTCACAAATGCAATCAACATCGTACCAACCGCCACTGCGACTTTCATACCGTTCATCGCGCCGCTAGCCAGCGCATCAATCACGTTGCTTTGGTCAGCTTTATCTAGCTCAATGTGGTCGTAGTCACTCGGTGTGCTGCGTTCAGGAACGATGATCTTCGCCATTAACAAACTACCCGGAGCCGCCATGAAGCTCGCAGCAATAAGGTATTTAAGTTCAACACCAAAGCCTGCATAACCACCAAGCACACTGCCAGCTACCGACGCCATACCACCAGCCATTACAGCAAACAGTTCAGAACGAGTCATAGACTTTAAAAAAGGACTAATAAGAAGAGGTGACTCACCCTGAGAAAGGAAGATATTACCGGTCGCAACCAGAGATTCAGCTTTACTTGTGCCAAGCAGTTTTTGCACCGCTCCGCCTAAGATTTGAATCACTTTTTGCATGATGCCTAAGTAATAAAGCGCAGAGATCAAAGCACTGAAGAAGATAATGATTGGAAGTACGCGAACCGCGAAAATGAAGCCTTCAGTAGCAAGGTCGCCGAAAAGGAAAGCAATACCCGCATCAGCAAAACCAAGCAGGCTAGAAACGCCATTACTTAGGCTTGTTAACGCCAACTGTCCCCATGGGAAATACAATACTAGAGCAGCAAAGCCAATCTGAAGTAAAAGAGCACGAGAGACGGTTTTCCAGTTGATCGAAGAACGACTTTCAGATAGCAGGTACGCGCAAGCAATCAGTGCAATAACACCGACAAAACCAAATAGAATATTCATAATGTGTCCTAGTAATCCTTATAGAGTGAACATGAGCCAAGCGAATGACATCAAAGGAACAGGACAAAGAACCGCAAGCAAAACGCTACGCGATGAAGGGGCTAACAAAGTTAGCGACTGTAACAACGAGTTGTTCATGTAAAAAATCACCTTATACAAGCAGTGGAACGTAGCTGGTCCGGTCCGTGGGGTCATTCACATATCCATGTGACGGCTTGTATTGGCTAAGCACCGGCTTAAAACCGGAAGAGAAGTATAAACAGTTGATTGAGACTTTCATCACATTTTTTAACGCAAACGATCGCGCGGTCAAAAAACACACAAATCGAACTATTTACCGTGATAATTCATTTTACCAGCAATAAATAAGAAAAATAAAAACGCCATTAAAACAAAAAGCCACATGAAGTGGCTTTTTCAAAATATGTTAGAAAGTAGGAATGACTAGTTTAGTAGTGCACTTTTCACTTCAGCATCTCGAAATATCTCTTCAAAGCGCTGTTTGTAGATCAGTTGCATCTCATTGATGATTGCACCGCCATCAGGCACATCATTCTCCCCTTGGAAGTTTTTGCTGAGTAGCTTTTTGCCCGCTTCATCATAAATAATCACATTAACGTTGTACCAAGAGTTGTCCGTGAACGCGTGGAAGTCATACTTCCATTCATTCAAGACGAACATCATTGATTTATTGTTGAACGCTTTCATCTGCTCAGCGACCTTGGTGATATCCTCTTCCGGTGTCGTCTCAACAGACTCAACGACTACTTGCTGTTTTTTCAAGCCTGCTACTAATCTATCCGTTAAAAACTGAGACATGGGCTGCTGTGTCGCCGTGTTGTAGGTATAAGGAATACCTAATGAGCTACGAATGATGCCCTCGAACTTTGGTTCTTTATCGTGATCAAGAACGTACGGGCGCTTGTCGATCACAGCGATAGTCAGTGCTTTTTCTTGTGGGACTTCGTTGAGTTGAGGCGCACTCTGCTCTGCGGTTAATACTGTTGCACAGCCAGAAAGCCCTAGAGATACTGCAGCGAGCAGCAAACTGACGAGTTTTTTCATTAGATTTACCTATCTTATTGTTTTGAATAGGTTGTTCTAACAAACATTCCCTCCCTCCGTAAATATTCAGCATATCAATAGTTTGTGTAATCTTTATTTCTATAAATTAGCTCACACATCGGGTTGAATTTATTGAGTCGTCAGTCAATACAACGCTAAGTAACAAGCCTTGTAAATGAGAGTTATGAAATGAACGAAATATGTTCAACCCATGTAGATCACCAAGTAAGCGCTTAGTTAATTCTGTGTGATTATTAGCAGTTTTCTGTGCTCTACCTCATTTAGCGTGACTTCAAGATTCATCTTAAGTTTAGATGCGTATATACTTTGTAGGTATCTCACCAAATAATATCTATAAAATACTAATAGAGCTGATCAGATATAACAGCCTTTGAGACTAAGAGAGGAAACACGTGAAGAAAATGGAAGCTCCGCACGATATGAACATTGGAGCTAAATTCAAAACAAATAGACACGGTTATGTGACAGTAGTTGAATATTATAATACTCATACTGTTATCGTCGCGTTTGAAAACACCGGAAATATTCGAGCTATCAGTGCGGCTAAATTACGTACAGGTCAACTGACTGATCGTTCGGTTGCTCCTGAATCAATAATGATTGGCGAACAGGTTGAATCGGTTAAACACGGAATATTAACCATTACTCAAGTTGAGTCTGAAAATATTGTTGTGTTAACAAATGCTGACAATGAAGAAATTAGAATGCTTTTGCCAGCAGTACAAAAAATGAAAGACAAAGTTGAAGATATTGATGAAGATAAACTTGAAGCATCAAAGCCAACCTCTCTAAGCCAGCTAACTAAAAGAAGTAAAAAGACTAAAGACGTTAATAGCATGCTTAAGAAAATGCTTACCGATTACGGAAGATACGATTAATTCAATATTTAATCTCAGCTAAACCTTTCAAGATTCATATTCTAATATCCAAATAAAGATCCTCCTCCCTATCTAAATAAAAGACGTTGCATATTCAAGTGAGAACTTAATTTGATCAAGATCCCACTCTGAATTTCTCGCGCAACTTAACGAGATCTGCGTCACAATCTCATTTTAACTTTGTGACGCAAGTCTTATTGAAATCTCAATATTTCCATTAATATGCTCCCACACAATAAGAGAACGAAGTTTCTCAAACCTTAAAATCCAATCGAGACAAATATTATGAAAAAGATTCTTGTAGTTTGCGGTAACGGCCTTGGTACTTCTCTAATGATGGAAATGGCAGTGAAAGATGTGGCTAAGAAAATTGGTTTTGAAGCTGAAGTTGATCACGAAGATCTATCTTCTGCAGCATCAAGCACTGCGGATATCTGGGTTGCTGCAACTGACGTTGCGAATCAACTAAAAGAAGCCGGTAAAGAAAACATCATCAGTCTACAAAATATTTTTGACAAAGCATCAATCGAAGAACAACTAAAAACTTTCATGTAAGGTCAAATTTATGCAAAACTTTTTCGAGTTTATGCTTGGCTTATTAAAAGAGCCAGCAATCATGGTGGGTTTAATTGCTTTCATTGGCTTGGTTGCACAGAAAGCAGATATTTCTACCATTCTTAAAGGCACAATTAAAACCGTAATGGGTTTCCTAATTTTAGGTTTTGGTGCTGGTGCCCTAGTTGGTGCACTAAATAATTTCTCAGTAGTATTTACTGAAGCATTCGGCGTAAGTGGTGTTATTCCAAATAACGAAGCAATTGTGGCATTAGCACAAGAAGCATTCGGTTATGAAATGGCTCTAATTATGTTCTTCGCATTCGTTGTGAATATTTTATTGGCTCGTTTAACACCTCTAAAATATATTTTCTTAACGGGTCACCACACAATGTTCATGTCTATGCTAGTTGCAGTTATCCTGTCTACAGCGAACATTCAGGGCACGGCTCTAGTCGCAATTGGTTCGATCATTGTGGGTTCACTGATGGTTATCATGCCTGCACTTGCTCAGAAATACACAGAGAAAGTAATGGGTACCGATCAACTAGCGATGGGTCACTTCTCAACATTCTCATACCTAGTGTCAGGTTTCATTGGCAGCAAGTTCGGTGACACCTCAAAAACAACTGAAGACATCAATGTGCCTAAGAGCCTAATGTTCCTGCGTGACACGCCTGTCGCAGTAGCAACAACCATGGCAATCTTCTTCATGTTTGCTTCGATTGTGGCTGGCGGTGAGTTCGTAGAAACCGTTTCAAATGGTCAAAACTGGGTAGTGTTCACATTCATGCAGTCTCTTGTGTTTGCCGGCGGTGTTTACATCGTACTGCAAGGTGTGAAGATGTTGATTGCTGAAATCGTTCCCGCATTTAAAGGTATCTCTGACAAGCTAGTACCAGGCGCAAAACCTGCTCTAGACTGCCCAATGGTATTCCCTGTAGCGCCAAACGCGGTACTAATCGGCTTCCTTTGTTCGTTCGCTGCTGGCCTACTAGCAATGGCAGTACAAGGCGCACTTGGCTGGACAATCATTGTAGCGGGCGTTGTTCCTCACTTCTTCGTAGGTGGTGCAGCGGGCGTTTACGGTAACGCAACTGGCGGTCTACGTGGTGCGATTCTAGGTTCATTCACTCAAGGCCTATGTATCTCTTTCTTGCCTATGCTACTGCTTCCTGTTCTTGGTGGACTTGGCCTTGAAGCAACAACATTTGCTGACTTCGACTTCGGTGTGGTTGGTCTAATTCTAGGGTGGATTGTTTCATGAGTTTATTCGATTTAGTCGGTAACCAAGGCGTTATCATCAACTCTGAAGAAAACCTAACGGTTGATGCTGCGATTGATGTGACATGTTCAACACTGCTAGCGAGCAACAAGATTGAAGCAAGCTACGTTGAAGCTATCAAACAAAAGCACAAGGACATTGGCGCGTACTATGTTCTAGCGCCAAAGATTGCAATGCCTCATGCTCGTCCTGAAGACGGCGTAAACGAAGCATCACTACAGGTGACAGTATTCAAAAAAGGTGTTGATTTAGAGTCGGAAGATAACGGCGACGTTTACCTTTCAATCACTCTGGCGGCAATGGATTCAGATAGCCATATCCATACCATCATGGCGCTATCAGAGCTGTTCCAAAATGATGATGACATTGATGCCATTATCGCTGCAGAAACAGAGCAAGAGATCATCGAGATCTTAAAGCGATACTAACCTCGCTATATTGCTCCTGAGCGAATAAGCCCCCAAATAAAAAGCGATAGCCTCGGCTATCGCTTTTCTGTCTCACTTTAATCAATGCCCGCTGTTCATCAAACTCGATTGATTGTACTTACCGATTACTGAACGTTTGGTTTGATCATCTTAAAATCATAAAGACCGTCGTTGGCGGCTCTTTCTTTGAACAACAACTCCCCGTTATAAAACGTAAAAGCGAGAAGATCGCGCTCATATTCATAAATATAAGCCACAGAGCCATCGTTATTGATAATGCGGTCGGGCTGCCCCAGTTTCTTCGTCACATCTTCAATAGTCGCTTGTCGATCGACAAGTTGTTCTAAAACCGCTTCATCGTAACCATCTTCATCCATACAACCTGACAAAGCGGCAACCAAAGCTAGCACTATGATTTTCGTTCTCAACATCTTATTCCTTTAATGGTTTTTACAAACATATCAGTAGCCTTGCTCAATCACTGTAAGTCTTTGTAAGCGCCGCGAATGAAAAGAGGGAGAATTAGAACGGCTCTAAGATGATCACGTTTCGTAAATCGGATAAGCCCACTTGTCAGTCGATAGCTCAAAACAATACTGAGCGTGCTTCTTCAAACACTCAAACACTTCACGGTCGAGCTTATGGTTCTCAACATGCTCAGTCAAAATCTCCATTGTCTCCTCCAGTGTCATTCCTTTTCGATACGGACGAGATTGTGTCAATGCTTGGAACACGTCGACAACCGCTACAATTCGACTGGGCTGATCCAGTTCTTCTGTTGTTTTACCCATTGGATAGCCAGAACCGTCTAGTCTTTCATGATGATTCGACGCCCACTCACAAATCTGAGGTGAACTGAACAGCTCTTGCAGTGCGAACCTTGTATCCGTTGCATGGCGCTTAATACAGCAATACTCCTCATCATTGAGTAGGTCTGGTTTGTGGAGGATATCACTTGGCGTTTGCAGCTTACCGATATCATGTACTAACCCTGCTAGATAGAGCTTACGCTGCGTTGTATATGAGTAACCCAGTTGCTTAGCTAGATACTCTGAAAGCTGCCCTACCTTCAACGAATGCTTAAAGGTAAACGAGCTCTTGGTATCCACCACATTGGCAATAAACTCTGCAAAAGCGACCGTTTCATCCAACGACATCTGTTGAGAAAAGAATGGCACGGGCTCAAAATTGTCCCTCATGTTTTCAATGTAAGGGATCTCCATCGAAAACCAGAAATCGGCCAAGTCGACAAGCTCACACATATGTTGCACAAGGTTAGTTTCGAACATCTCGTCCGCTTGCTCAGTCAAACGTTCGATAATGCTCGCTTTTCCATCTGGGGTGAGGTTGCCATAACGATCGGAAGAGGTAATGCCATAGAGATAGTCAACCCTATCGGCAAGCATGATAATCGCGGCCAGTTCTTTCTCTAATTCACTAATAGGTAACGCTTTAAGCTCCACCCAAGGAGTATGATGATAAAGCACTGGTTTAGAGAATATCGAAAGTACAGGACACTCTTTTAATATTTGATAGCCTTTCTGACAATGGTGGTGGGTGGAATCAGGAACAAAACCTGAGACCAAACTGAGCTGTTCATCAACTTGGGATACACCACAATCGTGAATAAGCCCTAACGAGAACGCAAGCTGTGCTTGTTCCTCTTCCCAGCCCACACTCAGGGCACAGCGGTAAGCGATATAACCGACTCGTTGCCCATGATTTTTGCTTTCAAAACCTACGTTATCAAGCGCCTTAGCTATACCAAATAGAGCCTTTCTAAGGTCTACGGTTACGTCTTGGCAATGTTGATTCATTACTTAAGCCTAGAATTTTTATTGTTCTTATATATTTAGGCTGCCAATACTAATGCATAGTTAATGTTTATATACACAACTAATGTAAGGTTTAATGAGTTTCGTGATAGATCTAACGTATCACGGAAAAATCGTGCTACAAATGGTTGCATATTAAAAAACATGCGACATCATGTTTTGCCGACTAAAATCCACTCAACTGAAAAGTCAAAAAAGGAAATGCATGTTTAAAACAGTTATCGATGACGAATTGTCTATTGCTTTGGTTGAAGAGCGTTTCGCCTCTCACTATGCGGAAATCTCACAAAGTCAAAATGAGTATTTAAGTCAGTGGCTTGCATGGCCGCCACATTGTAAAACCGAACAAGATTTTAGGCTCTTCGTGCAGCGCTCATTACACGATTACGTAGAAGGTAAAAGTATGACCTGTGCCATCGTGTACCAAGACAACATCGTTGGTAACTGTAGTTTCAATACCATTGATCATGATATGCAAAAAGTAACGATAGGTTATTGGCTGTCTGAACCATACCAAGGAAGGGGAATTGTAACGCGTGTAGTTAAAAAGCTGATTGATATGGCTTTCAATGAGTTAGATATGGAGAAAGTTGAAATATCTGCCGCTGTTGAGAACCAAAGCAGCCGCAAGGTTTGTGAGCGCTTACAATTCAATTTAGAAGGCATCATTACACGCAGCGAGAACTTAAACGGTCGTATCGTTGACCACGCAATCTATGGTCTCCACCGTTCAAAACAGTAGCCGTTTCCGGTTAAAAAAAAGCCATGGTTTGAACTAATCGGTGTCAGTTCAAACCATGGCTTTTGTTTTTCCTAAGCGAGTGTAGGCTCAATAAAGATAAATAACGGTTAAACCGCCTTAGCAATCACAATCGTGAACTTAGCCCCACCATGAATGCTACCATCGATCTTGATACTCCAACCTAACTTCTTCGCCGCAGAGTTTGCAATGGCAAGCCCCAATCCAAAACCACCGGTTGAAGCGCTTCTGCTCGAGTCTAAGCGAGAAAATGGAACAAAGACTTCATCACGACGCTCCTCAGGAATACCAGGCCCATTGTCCTCAACGACTACTAGCCAGCTTTCTGAGTTTTCATCTAAAGTCAGCCAAACATGGTCTTTAGTATAGTTGCCAGCATTCTTAAGGATGTTATCAAACACCAAGCGAGCCATTGAGCAATCACACTTAATCGTGCTGTCTTGATTCACCTTTGATTCAAAGGTCACATTGTCCAACTCAGAATAGCGAATCCGGTCTAAACAATATTCAAGTAAGCTCGCTCTTACTTTCACCAACTCGAAGAAGGAATTGTCCATAACATTCAACTTCGAGAGCATAATGATCTCTGATGTGAGTTCGTTGATATCGTCGACATAGGTATCGATATCATCAAAAAGTGCTTGATGCTGCTCAGGCGCTCCTCGTCTCAGTATGTCAGTCGCTAACTGTATTCGGCTCAACGGCGTACGAACTTCATGGGGAATGGCTTGAGCAAATATATGGCTCTCTTTCACCTTGCTTTCTATCTCTTCAGCCATGCAGTTAAAACTGCTAGCCAAATCTGAAACAGGATGAATATATTCAGTCTCAGAACGCGTACTCAGTTTACCTTTACCAAACTGTTTCTGCTTCTCAACTAACGACTCAATCCTCTCTTGAAAGCCCCTAACCGGTAAGTAAACACTAGCTCCAATCGCAATGATGACCGCAAGCAGAAGTCCAAGTAAAAAATGCCGCTCTGAATCCTCATACCATTCAATTTCAGGAGAAAAGAAATCCCCGACTTCACAGAATGCAAAGCTAAACTTGGAATTAGGCAGTTGGTACACAGCCGAATACAAATTGTTTTCGCTGAGGTAAATAGGCACACCGTTTAAGATGGTATGTAACTCACATCGTTGACAAGGAGGTTCTCCCGACCAATTCTCTAACAGGCGTAAATTGAAAATAAAAAACTGTTGGTGACCTGTTCTATCGAGTTCCTTGTAGAGCGAATCTTCTTTGTCGCGATGCTGGATATACTGTTCAACAAAGTACAACCCATCATTGAGAAAAGTCTCAATGTCTGTTCTTCGCATATGTCCTTCACCCAGGTGTAGGAACAAAAAGATTGTCGTCGACATCCCTGTAACAATACCAAGGTAGAGCCGAGCAAACATCGAAACAGAACGAAGCTTCTCTTTAATAAATTTAAGCAACCAGCATATACCCCTTATTACGTACCGTGCGTATTAACTGTTTGTCTTTTGCGTGAACGCGCAGCTTTCGGCGTAAACCTGATACACGCATATCAATCGAACGATCGTTAAACGCGTAATCTATTCCTCGGAATAGCTGGCAACATTGGTCTCGGGTAACGACTTGGCAAACATTCTTAACAAGAAGGTTCAAAATCTCAAACTCTGCGGATGTGAGTTTCAAGTTTTGTCCGTATAAAGTGGCACTTTGGGCTGCGCTATTGATGACGATCTCACACTGGTTTTCTGACACCGTTTCTACCGTTGTTGTAACCGGCGTTGCACGTCTCAAGAGAGCTTCGATTCGGGCCAGCAATGCATGCCCTCGTATCGGCTTAGCCACATAATCATCGGCACCAAACTTAAATAAGCTTACTTCACTCATTTCATCTGCAGAAGCAGTCAGCACTAAGATCATTCCATTGTAAAACTCACGCGCCTCTCGGCAGATTTGTGCGCCACTCATACCTGGTAGCATAAGGTCCAACAGCACTAAATCAGGTTCAATACTTCGGATAGCTTCAAGTGCCAAGTTTCCCTCATGAACGACGCTCACTTCATACCCTTCTGCTTCTAGGTAGAGTGTGGTTAAGCGAGCGATCTCTTGGTCATCTTCGACAATGAGTACTTTGGTTTTCGACATATCTATCACCAGTATTTATTAAAAGCGTGGGCAGTATATATACTGATCATATATCATCAATATTGTTAGTAGAGTCAAGACTTTACCGTACGCAAAACATAGTAATCATATTTGTACATCTACGTTTACAAAATCAGACACCAGGTCGTCTGTAAGCTCCGATTTATATAGGCTCCGCAAAATGACACCGATTGCATTTAATGGCGTATCCCATCCTAATCGCTTACACTTGCTTTATTTTCTTACCCACACTTACATTAAAATTGTTTACAAAAAACAATCAAATCAACCATCTTTTAACCTGTTACACCGCAGCTTATAAAACCAAGGAATAAACTCCATTTAGATAAAAAAACCAGAAAGTTCGACTGACCATTAAAGGAAACCGATTACCTGCATCACTCATCAGCACTTTCCTTTTCTGCTCCACCATTCCTTCCTATAAAGTCATTACCACTTCAAGTAACATTCACCACATCAATAGCTCGCTTTGTAATCTGTCATTTAATCACTCCTTAGAGGGACCCTCTTAAAATGAATAAACCGCTTTCACTGTTACTGGCTGCGTCTGCTTTATTTTCAGCACCATTACTTGCTGATACCGATAAGCAAGAAACGATAAAAAAGATTCAATCTCAAGTGAATTCTTGGATTGATATTCAGGTCGCTCCGCAAAGCAGCATTATTCAAAAAATGGTCTTTGACTGTGAATTTTATAGCGCAACGCCTTATATAAAGTCTCCAGATGGCAGTGAAAGCAGTTCAGGCTCATACCGTTTCTACTCACAAAAAGGTGTATTAGGTACCGTCACTGAACCGTTTACGACTCAACCACTGCCTGAATTAACCATGTGCTTAAAGGAAGACTTCACCCTAGCGAACCAAGACCAAGCACAGCTCCTATTCGAAGCTATCGAAACGGTCTATCCAAATCATTCTATGTTTGATGAGAACTTCCCTAAGGAAATCATAAAGAAACCAAATGGATGGCATTTTATTGATGGTGAAATCTTCGATGATAAAAAAGGCTATATCATCGAGACAACTCCGCAAGGGAAAGTGACCAAGATCATCCGCTCATTAAACCTATAAGCACACCTTTCTCACTAATATGGAGAGGGTTTGATTTGTATTAATAAGTCACCGAAGTAGGGCTACCTGCTCGGTGGCATCCAACTAAAACTTCCTCACGTAGAGTCCAGCATGATGACAAGTTATCAATCTTTCGAGTACCTAAAGTGCCCTATTTGGATATATGACATTGATAACAAGCGAATCACTTGGGCAAACCGCAGCGCCCTTCCGCTATGGGAGGCTGAGTCTTTGTTCGAACTCACTTCGCGCGATTTTAGTATTGAGATGTCAAAGGCAATTGAGGCGACACTCGAAGAGTATCAAAGGCAATTTGTACGCAGTGAAAGCATCAAAACATGGTGGAATTTCACGCCCAAATACATAGCCAAACGAGCATTATGTCAGTTTTCAGGAATCCCTTTGCCTGATGGTCGAACCGGCATGTTAGTACAAGTCGTCGCAGAAGAAGGTAGCTTAAAGCATGATCTCGCTTGTTCTGACGGTGCGAACCTCTCCTTGCTTTTTGACCGTTCAGGAAACGTTGTCAGTGCGAACTCTGCTTTTAGCCAAGCCTATGGGTCACCATTTACCACGCTTTCCGAGTTTGTTTCTAGTCAAGAGACGGCGGATCAATGGTTGTTTTCGGCTCACAAAGGTCGAGAGATCCTCGAAGAGGTCAGCTGCCATATTGGCAATAAAACCCACCACTTTGATGTGCAGGGAAAGTGGCTATTTGATAAGAGTCAGCTTCTGTTAAACCTAACTTGTACCACCAAACAGAAAGAGAAACTCATCAAGGCCAGATACCACGCAGAGCACGACTGTTTAACCGAACTGTACAACCGCCGTGGAATCACCAACCTTCTAGAAACCAGTATTGCCTATCGTTCTCCCTTTGAGTTGATGTTCGTTGACCTTGATGGTTTTAAGTTGGTGAATGACACTTACGGGCACAGTGTTGGTGATCAACTGCTGAAACAAGTGGGCGAGCGTCTCAAACAGCTTATAAATGAAACCTGCATGATCGGCCGATTTGGTGGTGATGAGTTCATCGTAATTGCTCACTCTTGCCGAAATCAAAACATCCCCCTGCTTTGCACGCGAATTATTGATGCCATAAATCAGAGTTTCCATATCTCTGGTATTGGATCCCTATCGGTAGGTTGCAGCATTGGTACCGCACATTTTCCCGATAACGCTATGGATCAAGAGTCCTTACTGAAACAGGCTGGAATGGCGATGCACACCGCCAAGGACAATGGGCGAAACCGTTTTCAAACCTTTACTCCCAGTTTGGCACAAGCACTCCACCGAAAAGTGGAGATTCGTCACCGCTTAACCCAAGCTTTAGAAAGCGAAGCTCTCGCACTCCATTACCAGCCGATCATGGATACCTGTGGCGATAAAGTGAAAGGCTTCGAGGCACTGCTTCGGTGGTCTGACAAAGACTTAGGCATGATTGAGCCCGATGAGTTTATTGCCTTGGCAGAAGAAACTGGACAGATAGTGCCACTAGGGAAATGGGTGCTTAACTCCGCCCTTAAACAGCTAGCGCTATGGCATCGAGAGTTTGATAGCCAACTCATGATGAGCATTAATATCTCCGGTAGTCAGATGCATGCAACTTTTGCAGAGCAGCTATCTGCGATGCTCAATTTCTACCACATCCAGCCGAAAAATATCGCTCTAGAAATCACCGAATCCTCAATGCTCTTCAAACACGGTGAAGTGCGACAAGCTCTAACCGATATTTCCAAACTAGGCGTTGAACTCCACCTTGATGATTTTGGTACTGGTTACTCTTCTCTTTCGATGTTGCACGACCTACCAATCAGCACCGTTAAGCTCGATAAAAGCTTCGTCCATGGCTCACACAAAGGCAGCAAAGCGATCGTGCAAGCAACCCGCGCTATCTGCGATAAATTAGGTCTAAAAGTAGTAGCGGAAGGTGTTGAAACAGAAACACAAAAGGAATTCTTGATCGACTCTGGATACCATTACCTTCAGGGGTTCTTGTTTAGTGAGCCTATCCCTTCAAATGAAGTCGAAAGCCAGTTCTTATTCCTTTGATAAGTCGGTGCTATTCACTTGAAATAGCGAGTAAACAATAGTGGTGAGTATAGGTTCAAGCATCGTGTATTTGGCCTAACAACCTGCTTGAACATGTCGATCTTTTAACACTCGACAACAGTATGTTTCTAACTCATAAAATCTAGCCTTCATCTCAATATTTCAGTTATCTACCCGCTCTTTATGTCAATTCTTGTTCAGCTCAAATGTGACCTTTTGGCGACTCATATTTGAGCTTCGATATTTTGTAGACTGATTTCGTCTATACAAAATGAGAAAGAGAATCATGAAAAAGAACCACTTAGTCTTACCAGCCGTCGCTGTCGTTACAGCTTGCTTACCATTGTCTGCACTCGCAAGTGACCGCGACAACTCTATTGAGGCCGGTGTGACATTTATTGGGAATCAAGAGCTAGCAACCTTTGGCTATAGTAAAGCCCTATCGAATAATATTGTCGTAGGTGGTGGCTTTTCATTAGGTACGGAAGCGGTAGATTTAGACGAGCCAAACTCACAAGATGCATGGGGCTTATATTCCAACATCGGCTACAGATTTGAAATTGCCGAGTTTGATATCATCCCTAAGGTTGGTATCAACTACTTAAATGCCGATGTGGAATCGGGAAACGCTTCTTTCAACGACATCAATATCGATAATGTTTATGGTTCAGTGGGCGCCACAGTGAACTGGCGTATGATAGGTCTTACGGTGGATTACGGAAAGATCAATGATTCAGCAATGGTACCCGACGGTTCAGGTAGCACCAAACCATTCGAAGAAGATGTCGTACGTGTTACAGCAAGCTTCAACTTCTAACCTTTAGCTTTCCACTTATGTAAAAAGAAAAGCTGTCAAAAAATGGCTTAAAAGAAAGCCTAACAAGGAAGTCCGCAAAAGAAAGTCGACAAAAGCTCCTATTAGCCTGCCTAATTAGGGGCTTTCTGTTTGTAAAGCAATCAATAAGGGTGAAATTTGATTTAAACCGTTAATATAACAAGGTTTAATTTGAGTGCTAGATATTATACGAACCTGACTCATATCGATTCAAAATATGTCCTAACAAAATAGAGTGCAAACACTAACCAAAATCAGAACAATCATGGAATCAATATCACAATTTATACTTGCATCTAGACCTAAAATTAGCCACGTTCCTGAAAAATCAAATTAAGATTTATTTTTAATCAATAAAAATTAGTAGCCATGATTTAAAGCCTATAAAAAAACCCACTAATGATATTCTTATTAATAAAGTTAATTTGAAAAATAAATAGATATAAACCAGAAATTAAATGATATTAATATCATCCTAAACCTAGTTATTAAACTTTATCCTGAAAATTTATGATAAATCTACCTCATAAGTAGACATCAAAAACACCACGCCCATCAATATTAGCACTACCTAAAATTGCAGCTGAAACCGACGATATAGAAGCTGACAAATGGATAAATACCAAAACAAATGGATAAATCCCCCTTGTCTCTTGTAAAACCACGGCTTTCATTTATAAATTCAACTTTTGGGTGAACATCTCTACAACCTTTCATTACAGCCCGAATTCTGCGATTAGTATCAACATCTTGAGAGAAATGGTGACATTTTAGTTATGTTATTTAGAACGGACTCTTGGGTTGAATGACAATCCCAGCCACACATATCAATCACACAAATATAATAACTATCGCTTAGGAGTTGAGCTATGCACTGTTCTTTCAATATAAATAACAATAACGAAAGCTTGCAACTAATCTATAATGAAGAAAAAAAATATATAAAGAGAGACAGTAATAAGATATCAGAGGAAACTCTTAATAGTAAAGAGAGTTTTGTCTTCAAGTATTTAATTGAAAATGCTTCAATTTCAAATCCTCAATCTGCCCGAGATGTTGAGGAGTCATTTAAATTACATTTTGATGAAGAGTTTAGTTTATATGCATTAAAAAACATTATCGCTTCTATAAGAAAGAAGTACCGAAACCTATGTAAGAAGGCAAAGGTTGATAATAATAGCGAACTCATTTCCAATCTCTATAAAGTAGGGTACTTCATTGATCTCGACAAAAGCTCAGAAAACCGCATCGCCCCCAAGCACAACATCAACCAGTTCAAACCTAGCCAGATAATGATGCTAAAGTTGATGCTCAACACTTATTACAAGGAGTTGATCAGGTCTCTGATAACCGTACTCACTGTGACTTCACTCTCTCTATTCGTTGTCTACTTTTTCCAAATCCTTTATACAACGAAAATTGCTAATGAATACAGCGAGAACACCAAGCACATAGCAGAAGAGGTAATGGATTACGGCTGTGATAGTGCAGGCGCGGTACACTCGTTAAGGCACTCGCTTAACCTCGATTCGGTGGTTATGACTACACCTTATGGTTCATGCTACATCTCTAAGAGTCGTTCTCAGTATGTTGAGCTCGATCAGATTGATGATTTTTACGATAGTGCTGATTTTGTTTATTCTCGTTTCAGTAACCCTGAAAATAATACCAAGCTAACGGTTCGTATTTCCAAAGGTTCTATTGAAGCGCGTTACAGAAACTCATTACTGCCTCTGCTGGTTGATTCCGTCTCTATTCAAAAGAATGGCTACTACATTCTCAACCTTGGCAATAACAGCCAGTCAATT
This sequence comes from Vibrionales bacterium SWAT-3, assembly GCA_000169995.1. Taxonomy (GTDB): domain Bacteria; phylum Pseudomonadota; class Gammaproteobacteria; order Enterobacterales; family Vibrionaceae; genus Vibrio. The sequence continues at coordinate 128,326 of AAZW01000005.1, forward strand.
TACACCTCACCACTACCAAGCGGTGCTACCATCACCTTCTATAGTGACGATATCATTGCACTATGGGGCGTGCTGTCACTATTGCTCGCAACCCTACTCTATCGCTCTTATATTCTAGGGTTCTTTATCTATCTCTTTCGCTGGAAGCACATCTCGTTTGAAGAAGAACCAATCATCAATACAGAAGACAACACCGTTTTATACTACGAGTTGTTGTCTCGAGTACGTAATGTCGGTGTTCTTAGCTTTATTAATACGATGAGACGCACCAACCTACTGACTTTTCATACCATTTTGCTTATTGAAACGGTAAGAAACGCCAAGTTACACAACAGCCATGAGATATACGGGGTTAACGTGTGTCCAAGCGCCTTGGTAGGTAACAACTTTTCGAAGCTTAAAGAGCACTTAGACGCAATGGAGGCTAATGAGTTTGTCGTCGAGATAACGGAATACTCAAACATTGGCTATGGTTGCGAAGTCATCGACAACATCAAAGCAATCAAGAAACTGGGTATCACCATCGCGCTGGATGACTTTGGTACAGGAAACAACAACATCGAAATCATCAGCGTTATCTCCCCTACTTATTTAAAGTTGGACCGCTGTTTTGTAAAAGACATTGAATCAGGGGAGCATCACCAGGGCGTGCTACTCAATATCTCGGAGATCGGACGCCTATCCAATATTACGATGATCTATGAAGGTGTTGAGACGCGCAGACAACAATACATCTTATGTCAGTTGGGCTACAACTTACATCAGGGCTACCTTTATAGCCGCCCTCAAAGTACATCCAGCTAATCCTTTTTATCAGGTTCCGGTGAGCTCAAAGGCAACGATTAAATTAAGCGTTATTGCACTTAAGGCTTTCAGAGTTCACAGGAAAATAAGCGTCTAGTAACCCTTTAGCAGTCAGTGGTTTATCAAAGTAATAACCTTGTAGTAAATCACAATGGTATTGCTGTAGCTTCGCCATCTGCTCTGGGGTTTCGACCCCCTCGGCAACGACTTTCATCTGGCAAGAGGCGCCAATATCAATAATGGCTTTCACTAAAGTCTCACTGTGCTGACTGGAATTTAGTTTGCCGATGAAAGATCGGTCGATCTTTATCTCTGTGATTGGCAGAGTATTAAGGTAGTTGAGCGATGAAAAACCGGTACCAAAGTCGTCAAGCGAGATACCAAACCCATAATCTCGGAGCCTTCTCAGTATCGGCTCGACGATATGCAGGTCTTTAATTAGGATATTTTCAGTCAGCTCAAGAGTCACTCGCTGAGGAGCAATGCCGACTTGTTCCACTAGACAAATCACCTTCTCCTCAAAACCAAGTTCGAATACCTGCTTGGGGGACACATTCACCGATACACACACAGCCCCAGGTCCGTTTGGCATCAAGTTAAGGGTGTCTTCGCATGCTTTCCTCAACACAAATTCACCAATCTCGTGAATTTTTCCGACTCGCTCTGCCGCAGGAATAAAGTCTAACGGAGACACAAAACCAAGTAAGCTATTGTTCCAACGACACAGCGCTTCAACCCCTTTGAGCTGTTTGGAGTGAGAGTCCACTTGAGGTTGATAGAACACGCTGAACTCGCCGCGTTCTAAGGCGGTTTCTAACTGCTTTTCAACCGAATAGTCATACTTCACCTTTCGATTGATCACATCATCGTAAAACACCGCATCACCTTTGTTCGACTCCTTTGCCTTGTAGAGAACAATGTCCGCTTTGGTCAGTAACTCTTCGACTTCCGTACCATCATAAGGGTATATAGACACGCCTGCCGAACACCGTGTAGAAACACTTGTCCCGTTGAGATTAAAGGATGGCTTGAAGACATCTTGTATTTGTTGAACCTTCCGCTCAGCTTCAATAAGATCATGAATGCTTGGTAAACAGAAAACGAACTCATCCCCTCCAAAACGTGAAACAACATCGTTCTCTCCTAAAATCTCTTCAAAGCGCTGACCTATCTGCTTGAGCAGTTCGTCTCCACTCGCATGACCAAATTGATCATTGATACGCTTAAAGTTATCTAAATCAACAAAGACTAACGCCACCAGCTTACCCTCAAGTTTTGAGTGAGCAATGGCACGGCTAACTTGAAGCTCTAGTTCAGAACGATTGGGGAGTGCCGTCAACGAGTCGTGCTTTGCCATATGCTGTAATCGACGGCGGCTGCTTTGGATTCGGTTGAAATCATCCGCAATCCTCTGCTCCATTTGAGAAAAGCGTGTCGATATTCTTCGGCTGATAAGAGCACTGATAAAAATACAACTCATGGTGACTAACACACTTAAAACAAGGACCAACCCAAACTCGTTACGAGACTCAGCCAATAGCTCATCCTTACGTTTCTCTATCGAAGCGTTGACGTTATTCAAATAAACGCCAGTTCCAACAATCCAATTCCAATCACCTACCTTTTTGACGAAGCTACTTTTAGGCCCGACCACACCATTTTTGTCAGCGGTGACATAATCAACGAATCCACCCGCTTCAGACTGAGTGAGCACATCATGTTGAAAGATATCTCCCAGATCCTCATAAACATTGAGCTCCTGACCAATAAGGATTCGATTTGCGTGGAGTAAGCTGTCACCATTTTGTTCAAAAACAAACAGGTAGCCATTGTCGCCCACCGTGACTCTCGACAATATCTCTAGAATCCTTTGATAGCTGGCTCGTTTCACATCATCCAAAGACACCCCCGTACCAAAGTACCAGTCAAAGGGCTCGAATCGGCGAATATAGGTCAACTTCTCATAATGAGTACTTTCGATATATGGCTTATCTAAGTCTCGCCCCTCTAGCTCTGGGCGCGGAACGAAATATCGAGAAAAAGCCCCATTACTCTGCTTAAGAAGTTCAATTTGCTCCTTAATTACCGCTACACCTCGCCTGTCAGTAGTTTCTAGCTGGTTGGTGTTTTCAATTTCCGGAAGCCGTGGATGAACGAGTGATGTGCCCTGCATGTCATAGGCGTAGATGTACTCTTGCTTTTCAGCATAACTCAGTTTTCTGATCTCATTTAAAATCAGTTGTTTAAGTTTGTCTTCTGGCAGGTGAGGGTTCGAAGAGTAGATATTTTGAGCCGCAGTGTATGCCCTGTCTAACCGTCGAGTAATACGCTTTTTTACTTCATCTTCAACAAGGCGTTGAGTATGTGTAATTTGCTGAGAAACCTGAAGCACCTGAGCCTCAATGGAGCCTTTTTGGGCAGCAATATAGTCGGTTCGAATTAACTCAACCAACGCCTTAACCTTTTGATTCACACTCTTGAACATCGCCATATTCAAGATGATCGCAGAAAAGATGATGATGGTTATTGGCAAATACTTGGTAAACCAGACCAATTTTTTGTCATTAATGTGCAACATACGAACTCAACAATACAGTACGGAGTGCTATATAGTAACGTTGTTTTTACTGAACATCCAACCATAAAAATATTCTATTAATTTTTATAAAAGTCTTGCCAATACGAATAAAAAGGTTAGTGTTATACACATGTATATCACCATGCAGTTTTAATTATGACCGAATGGAAAGACGACCAACCGATCTTTAGGCAGCTTGCCACTAAGATCAGCGACCAGATTCTGCAAGGTATTTGGCTAGAGCAACAGGCCCTGCCCTCTGTGCGCGCTGTTGCTGCTGATCTTAAAATCAACCACCTTACCGTCATGAAAAGCTACCAGTTACTGGTTGATGAAGGCTTGGTTGAAAAGAAACGAGGCCAAGGCATGTATGTAGCCGAAGGCGCACTGCAAAAGTTGAAAGAGTCTGCACACCAAACGTTTATTAACACACAGATCCCAGCCATCGCTGAGACGCTAGGCATCATTGATATGAGTGTCGAAGAACTCGTGAAACAGCTAGAACAACACATCAAGGACAAGTCATGAGTACTTTACTTTCCGTAAAAAACGTAACCAAAACGTATTCGAATCAAGTGGGTGTAGAGAACATCAGCTTTGAGCTAAAGCCAGGACAAGTACTAGGTTTACTTGGTCACAATGGCGCTGGTAAATCGACTCTCATCAAATCACTGCTTGGTGGGCATAACTATCAGGGTGAAATCGAAGTCAACGACTACCACCCAATCCACCAGCACGCAGAGCTCATGCAGCACTTATCGTATATCTCTGATGTCAATGTGCTGCCTGAATGGATGACCATCAAACAGCTGCTTCGTTACACTAAAGGTGTCCACCCGAGTTTCAACCGACAAAAAGCCGAGCAAACTCTGAGTCGCACGAACATTAAACTCTCTTCCACGATCAAGCAGCTCTCTAAGGGGATGAAAGTACAAGTTCATCTGGCGATCATCATTGCCACCGACACTCAAGTGTTGATTTTGGATGAACCAACACTCGGACTAGATTTGATTTACCGTGATACCTTCTACCGTCACTTGTTGGAGTGGTTCCACGATGGTGAGCGCGCGATGATCATTGCTAGCCATGAAGTTTCTGAGATCGAACATCTACTGACAGATGTACTTATTCTCAAACAAGGCCACTGCGTGCTGCAGAAAAGCATGGAAGCGATCGAGAATGATTATTTCATCATCGAAGTAGCAAACGGCCACTCAAGCGACATCCAAAAATTGAAACCACTGACCTCACAACCGGGCTTAGGCACAACGAAATGGTTATTGGAAGGTCAGTACAGACCACAGGTTGAATCACTAGGTAACATCTACAAAGTTGGTCTGGCTGACCTATTCCTTGCAACACAAACGGAGAAGGCATAATGCACCCAAGTTTTTACATGCTAGAAAAAGAACTTATCGAGCACAAAATCAATACTCGATTGCCTCTATTCGTCGCACTGTGTGGTTTCTTACTCTTCGTTAGCCTGTTCTTTAATGGCGCGGCACAGCATGAGTTTTTCTTCCAGATGGAAGTGAACGGTGATGTAAGCGATATTCATAGAGAGTTCGCAAAAGACCTAAACTCCGTCATCTACTTTGGCGCAGGCTTAATTTCACTCCTACTTTCAACGCTTTATATCCCTAAAACTCTACGTAAAGAGCGCCAAGAAGGCAGTTCGATGTTTTGGAGAAGCATGCCTGTGTCAAATGCCCTGACTCACGGCGTGAAGCTAGGGTTCGGTTTAGTGGTGATCCCAGCTATCTGTGCGCTATTGGTTCTATTTGCCGACGTTCTATTTTGGGTTCTCAACGTGTCTAGCGAGCAGCAATTGGCGTTGTTAGTCGAGCAACAATCACTGTTTTACGTACTGAGTAATTGGGTGGTGTTCTTTGGCCGTATGTTGTTAGTGGCCTTGGTGCTGTTACCGTTAGCGACAATGACACTGGCGATCTCGCAGCTTGTTAACTCTCCATTGCTTGTCATCTTTGTTTCAAGCTTTGCAATCAAATGGCTGGCTATCGCACTATTCGGTTTCTATGGTATCAATGACTTCTTTTCTGTTATCGCTTCACTACCGATGAAAGTACTTACGGCAAGTAACCCGTTCAGTGCGCTCTCTGACGTATCTGCCTTATCTTTGAGTATTTACGTCTTGCTTGGTATTGGTGGCTATCTACTGAGCCTTAAATTAAACAGAACGGACGATGTAAGCCTAAAGACACTATTCCAATAACTGGTTACAAAACCTATCGCGTGATGCGTAAACAATGAAATCAAAGCTTCTGAGAAATCGGGAGCTTTTTTATTACCAATTAGTTTCAGGTAGTAGTTTGATCTGAAATAGTTTGAGGAAATAGAGAGTGAGCCGAGGAGAAGATGAATTAGGAGAGTATTAATGAGCTGACATTAAATTGCATCGTAACGAATGCCTGCCAGCTCTTTGAGGGATGATTTCTTTAGTCGCCGACCAGATGAAGGTCCTTGAGAGCACTATTGAAATCGGTTTGTTGCGTTTTTAGCGCCAGTAAATGGCTTTGTTTGAAAAGCTATCAGCTTTTCAAGTTTGTCGCTTTATCGTTTGAGATATAAAGCTTATTTCTTTGAAGCTTCTTTCGATGTGTCTTTCCAGTATTGGATACGAACGCGATGAAGCTGTGCTCTTCTCATTTTTTTCATAAGGTATATTTCCTTCTCATTTAGCTGCTCTTCATGAGCTATTTTTATTGCCAACCATTCGAATCTAACGGTGTTTGACGGCTAGTTCAATGATACAAATCACAAAATATAAAGAGTTCTGAGTAACATTTACATCAAAGTATGACCTAGATATCAACTGTGGCTCAATTTCATCGTATGAGCCGTTTTACGAATTTAAGGTTAAATATCTCAGATGACAAACTCATTTCAGTATCAATACAGTTCTATGATACCTATTTAATAGACCGGATTACCTCAAGTTTAGTTCCCAAAATTTGTTGGTAACTCACAACAAGTTACACTGTAACTTAAATCCAATGGGATCTCGCTGTTTTTCATTCACACCGGTCTATACGATACAAACTCAAAATGGGATTATGTTTGTCACGGATGGCGCTTTTAGTAAAAAAGCGAGTAATAGTAAATTTAAATGGACGTAATAATGAGCAAGGTCATTCTACAAGGACATATTCTCGTGCCAGACAACGAACTAGAGTTGGTAACACAAGCGCTAGTCGTTCATAAGGAACTCACACTGGCAGAACCTGGTTGTATTGTATTTCGTGTCAGCCAAAGCACACTTCAGCCTAAACGTTTCGAAGTTTATGAAGAGTTCACCAGTCGTGAGGCATTTCAAGCCCACCAAAGTAGAGTTAGATCCTCCGACTGGGGCAAGATAACCAAGAACGTGACACGTCACTATCAAGTGACCGATGTGACCACACCATCATGACCCAAGCATTAGCCAACCAAATCGCAGCCTTGATCTCACAAGATCCTCTGCGGATGAAGGTTTTAGAGTGCGTGTCTCAACTCGAGCTGCCGCAATGCTATGTGGCAGCCGGCTTTGTTCGGAATCTCGTCTGGGATCACCTGCATGGCTTTGACGTCCCAACACCGCTCAACGACATTGATGTGATCTATTTTGAACGCAGTGATAGTGACTACGAATTAAACCTTCAATACGAAGCTCAACTTCTAGAGTGGCTACCTGAACTCAATTGGCAGGTTCGTAATCAAGCCAAGATGCACACTCGAAATAACGATACTCCTTATCAAAGCACATTAAATGCCATGGGCTACTGGCCCGAGAAAGAAACAGCCATCGCCGTAAAACAAAACCTCAGCGGGCATATCGAATGTATATCGGCTTTTGGCTTAGAAAGCCTATTTGATTTGAAGATCACGCCTAACCCAAATCGTAGTCGTGATACGTTCGACCAAAGAGTCCAATCTAAAAACTGGTTAACTCATTGGCCAAAGTTAACGATTGAAAACAGCTAACGACTAACCAAAGTTAGCTCTGGCACCAATTAACTGACAATCGAATTCAAAGCTAAAACGATTGACTAAAAGTCCAATCAGATCGAACATGCTCGCCTTTCTCAAATCAAACGCGCCTTTCACTGACAGTGCGCCCTATCATCTGACTGAGTAACGACCATGAACCAACAATACATGTTGCAAGCACTTCAAGCTTCGCACCAAGCCCTGCCTGATTGCCAACCAAACCCTCCGGTGGGTTGCATTTTGGTGAAAAACGATAAGGTTGTGTCTGTTGGGTACACACAAAAAGTCGGTGGCAACCACGCTGAAGTGGAAGCGCTCAATCACTATGATGGCGACATGGAAGGCGTAACAGCCTATGTGACATTGGAGCCTTGTTCTTTTGTCGGTAGGACACCGGCTTGTGCTAACACATTGGTGAAAGCAGGCGTAAAACACGTTGTCGTTGCTATGTTAGACCCAGACCCACGCAATAACGGACGCGGTGTAGCAATACTGGAATCCCATGGCGTCAAAGTCGATGTGGGGTTATGCCAAGCACAAGTGAGTGCCTTTTTAACCCCGTACCTTGGTAAGTCATAACAGCTATCAGCTAATTTATTGACTACCTAGACAACGACCGACTTATCGCTAAACAAGCGGAACCTAATCCACTTTAACTCGATAGAGTGGATTTGCAGGCTTATCAACAAAGTATGACCAGATATGTTCGTAAACCGCATGTTGGTTAGGGAATGGTGCCAACGCTTTCGCTTCCTCTAAACTGCACCAACGATACTCAGTGTGCTCATGGTTCAACTCTACCGCTTGGTTAGGTGGGCACAACACGGCAAATATTGGAATGAGTTGAATCACATTGACGTTAGCCTCGTAAAACTGCTCTAGAAATTGAGCGTTATACAGCGCTTTTGCCTCAATCTTGGTTTCTTCTTCAAACTCACGCACGATTGCCTGCCAGCCAGTTTCACCCGCTTCGATAGAGCCTGCAACATGGCACCAATACCCACCTTTCACACGCTTCATCAATAGCATTTTTGTTTGCCCGTCGATCTCAGAAAGAGCGACACCAGCCACAATCGAAGTATTGAGTGGAATCATAACGTTACCTTATCTTGAACACCAAACGTGCAAGCCTAGCACCCTTCGTTTATCAAAAACGTCTCTTGGAATGAAAAACGAGAGACCAATCATTAATTTGTATTGTTTGCCTGAACACTTGAGCATTGCGTAGGTAATCATGTCACTTCTTACAAGCGAAGGCGCTATTTCTTATTTGAGGCGCTTTTCGATAAAGAGTAGAATCGCCGCCTTATACTGTATTTATGCTCTCAAAGCATCGGCCATAGGCCCACAGTCATTTATCAACATAAAGTAAGACAACTATATGCACTCATCAAACTCCGCACACGACTCAGAAAACAGCCACACACCTGAGCATTGCTTCACTCGCTTTCAACAGCCGATCGAGTCATATTCGTTGCCAGAGCGTTTCACCTTTCCATTTTATTACGAACCACACCCACTATGTGAAATCGCATCTCAACAGCTTCAACAGCATCTAGAAACACAAACCGACTGGCAACACGACTTCGGGCTAGATTCTGATGAAGGTCGCGGCAAAATGTTTGGTGTATTACTAGTGAAAAGCCCTGAAGGTGAACTTGGTTACTTCTCTGCTTTCTCTGGGAAAATCGCCGACCAAAATCTACTGCCCCACTTTGTGCCACCAGTATTTGACATGCTAAGCAGCGACAGTTTTTTCCATCAAGATACAGCCGACATGATGGCTGTGAATGCAAAATTCAAAGCACTGCAAGCTAACGCAGAATATCTAGAGTTGTGTGAACAATTAACACAGCAAAAAGCGCAGGCAGAACAAGAGATTGAAACTCAACGCTTGTTGATCATAGAAGGCCGTAAAACACGTAAAGCGCAACGTGAACAAGGCAGAGCAAACCTTGATGAGCAGGCTTTCGAGCAGCTAAATAACGAACTAAACAAAGCCAGTGTAGCCGACAAGAATCAGCAGAAGTACCTTAAACTCAACTGGGAACAGACCCTAAATGAGCTTCAAGGAAAAGTTGATGTCTTTAAAACTCAATTGGCTGAACTCAAAGAGCAAAGAGCACACATTTCTCATCAGCTCCAACACAAGTTGTTTTCACAGTACGCTTTCCAAAATGCGGAAGGAAACGTTGAAGACCTTAACCAAATCTTTGAAAACACGCCAAACAAGATACCGCCAGCAGGCTCTGGCGAATGTGCTGCCCCTAAATTGCTGCAATACGCGTACTTGAACGGTTACACACCATTGGCATTGGCTGAGTTTTGGTGGGGGCGCTCTCCAAAGTCGGAAATCCGTAAGCACAAGAAGTACTACGCCTCTTGCCAAAGCAAATGTGTACCGATCCTTGGTCATATGATGAAAGGTCTTGAAGTGGATCCAAAGCCACTATTAGAGAACCCAGCGGAAGGCAAAGAGCTCGATATTCTGTTCCAAGATGAGCACATTGTTGTGGTTCATAAGCCGGCAGGGTTTCTTTCGGTACCGGGTAAAACCATCAAAGATTCTGCCTACACTCGCGTTCAGGAAATGCATCCCGATGTGGAAGGGCCGTTCGTGATCCACCGTTTGGACATGGCGACCTCTGGCATTCTGATATTCGCCCTCACTCGACGTGCAAACAAAAGCTTGCAAAAGCAGTTCATTACTCGTGAAGTCGAGAAGCGATACGTCGCAATGATTGAAGGTGTTCTGGCTGAAGATGAAGGTTATGTTCGATTACCGCTGCGTGGTGACCTGTACGATCGTCCTCGTCAAATTGTCTGCTACGAGCACGGCAAACCTGCAGAAACTAAATGGGAAGTGATTGAACGCAATCAAGAGACCACCAAAGTTTATCTGCACCCTAAAACAGGACGCACACACCAGCTACGCGTTCACTGTTCACATGAAGAGGGGCTGTATATGCCAATCGTCGGTGATGGTCTGTATGGCAACAAAGCTGACCGTCTTCACCTACACGCTGAAAGGCTTGCGCTGCATCACCCAATCACCAAAGAGTGGATGGAGTTCCAGTTCGACGCTGAATTCTAAGGGTTCTCGTTAATAGTAAGCTTTAATTGAGGGAGCCACGCCGTTTGTGGCTCCCCTTCTCACGTTCCCCATCATTCTCACTCCCTTATTTATCCTACCTCTTTCGGATATATCTCTACGCTTATTGCATTACATCAAAGTTCACTTTCTTATGAAGAGTAGGATGCCCCTCTTCTTCTTTCCTTGAGGCCTTTGATATGTCATCAGCTGCTTTGAATCTACATGCCAATACACAAACATCTTCTTTGGTTACTGCGCAAACACCAGCAAACGTAAAGCCAATCACAACGAAAAAACCGGATCTGAATTCGGCAATGCTGAATCTCATCGAAGAAGTTAAAAATGAACTCCCGCTCTATGAGTCAGAGACATTCATTTGTGGGCCAAAAGGAAACTGCTCTGGTTGCTCTAAGAAGTTGCTAGAGATGGTCGACACAGAATTGATGTACTGGGAACACAGCATCTCAATGGGACAAGGACCAAACTTCGAAGAACTACGTCGCTTCGGTAAACTATGCAGCAGCGTAAGACGCGGCTTAGAGCGCAATGGCTTGGTAGAGAAGCGTCCTAGAAGAAAGTAACTAGAACCAAGTCACTAGCTTAGGTACTAAAACACGATTTAGGGCGTCCTCGATCGTGTTCGAGGTCTCGTGATACCGAGCCTTAGCGCATATTAACTCCAATCACCTCAATTGGAGTTAATACCATGAAGTGGACACATTTACTGTTCACCCCCCTACTTCTTCTTTGTAATTCTGCCGTCGCGTTCGATGTCGGATTCACTCAAGTCACCTTAACTGACGACCCTAATCGCCCGCTAAATACTGCCATTTGGTATCCCACATCAGATAAATCAGACACAACCTTGATTGGCGATAACCCCGCCTTCATCGGTACGCAAATCATCAGGGATGGGGAGGTTCAATCAGGTACCTTTCCTGTGGTGCTTTTATCGCATGGCTATCGAGGAAATTGGCGAAACCAAAACTGGTTGGCGACCAAACTTGCGAGTCGTGGCTACATCGTAGCAGCCGCCGGTCATCCGGGTACCACCTCTTTCGACCAGTCCCCAGAACAAGCAGCAAAGTGGTGGGAAAGACCAAGAGATGTATCACGTATGCTGGACTACTTGTTATCCGAAACCTCGTGGAAGCAGTCTGCTAACGTCGACAATATTACCGCGATCGGGCATTCATTGGGTGGTTGGACTGTGATGCAATTGGCGGGAGCAAAAATAGATAGATCAACGTTTGAATCGGAATGTAAGCAATATAACAATCCGAGAACTTGTGGGCTTGCCGAAGAGTTAGGGCTATCCAAAGTCCAAGCTAAAGAATCAAACAATAAAGATCTTTCAGATCCAAGAATTCAACGTGTGGTCAGCCTTGATTTAGGGCTTGCTCGTAGCTTTTCAGTCGGCAGCTTAAATCGCATCACAGTACCAACTTTAATACTGGCTGCTGGGATCGATATAGGAGATCTTCCTCAGACATTGGAGTCTGGCTATATTGCCGAGCACATGCCACTGAACTCAAGACGCTACAAGGTCTATGAAAACGCCACCCATTTCAGCTTCATTCAAGGCTGTAAACCCGGAGCTATACCTTTGCTTAATGAAGAGGTGCCAGGGGATGGCATTATTTGTAAAGATGGCATTGGCACATCACGCGACCAGTTACATAAACTCTTCTTCAATGACATCGCTCGCTTTCTGAATCGATAAACAAAAAGCAAACACACTCAATCTAACACTTGTGGTGAACTTCGAAACTCACTTGGAGTTTGCCCAGTAATCCTTGAAAACTCCCTATTGAAGTTAGACTTAGTCTAAAAGCCTGAACTAAGGAAGATGTCAGTTATCGCTTCATCCGTTTGCTTCAGGAGCGCCTTAGCGTACTCAACTCGATAGGCATTAATCACCTTCGAGATGTTCTGTTGGTGAGTTTGATTAACTGCTGACGAGATCTTGCGAGCAGGAATGCCTAGCTTTCGTGCCAAGCGATTGAGAGACAGGTCAGGATCTTTAAACAGTTGATGCTCACTCATCAATGCATCGAACTTAGCCATGATCTGAGCAGTTTCTTCAGCTTGGCCTTTATCTAAGCTGCTCGCCTCTTCTGGCGAGCGTTGTGACATGGGAGAGAAAGCCTGCGCTTGCTGATTTTTTTCTTCGGCAGGCGTGCTAATACTGACCACCATCACAGCGGACACAATGGCTGGAATAAGAACAAGGTAGCTAATCGATAAAATCAGGTTGGTGTGCTGCGCGTTCAACAGCAAGATATCGTAAGAGAGCACACTGTCTACCAAAGCGGAGAATAGTAGCATTACACCTGCAACCCGTTCAGCAACCAACACTTTCGAGATATCGGTTAGCCGCACTTGTTCCGGCAAGGTGCTCGACGACTTCAACAGCAAACCACCATAGCCGAGATAGAGCAATATCAGCAATACATCAAGGGTTCCCGCCCAGAGGTGCGTGTAGAAAAGTGAGCCAACTAAAACAGCAATCGGACCTAACCAATGCAAATGTGTGCTGGATTGACTTCGATGAGCTCCCGCAAAGCACAGCCAAGCCGCCGCAGGAACACTGGCTCCGAGAATGGGTTGTAAGAAGCGAAACAGCGCAATATCTACGGTCCATCGCAGGCCCACCACCGTAATCATTAACGCGCAGAGAATGATAAACCAAAATGGCTTTTGACTGGTTTGTGGGTAACTGCATCGAAGCAGGACGCCTGTCATCAATAACAACAGCGCAGCGACAAATGGTAAAGGAATGGCAAGCATCAAAAGTCCGTTTAAGTTCGAGAAAAGATCACTTCCCCTTCAAGCACTTCATTATCGAAGTAAGTGAGCGAACCAGTGATACATATTGAATATCAATCTATGGTAAGTCATTCCTCTGATAAAAATCTAGAGCGAAACCTTGATGGCGTTAAGCCAATGATTTTCATAAAGACTTTTCTGAAGCTGTTTACATCTTCATAACCAACTAAGTAGCTGATTTGTTCTACTGGTTTGTGTGAGCTTTCCAGTAGCTCACACGCACTTTGAACACGCACATGTTGAATACAGTTAATCGGAGTCAAGGTCGTCGCTTTGGTAAATTGTCGAATGAAGGTTCGTCGCGTCATGAAGGCTTCCTCCGCCAATTGATCAAGTGTCAGAGGAAGGTGGTGATTCTTTTGAATAAAGCGCTGTACAGAGACAATCTTGTCATTCCCATGAGCAAAGTTAGGCACAAAACTTTGGTAGTAGCGCTGCTCTCTCAGTCCCGTATCCAACACCAGATACTTACCCAAATTACGCGTCTTGGTCGGCGTCGTGTATTTAGTCAGGATAAACAGCGCCAAATCCATCCACGACATCAACCCACCAGCAGTAATGATGTCATCGTCATCGATCAGGATTTTGTCTATATCCACATCGATTCCAGTATGTAACTCCGAAAACAATTGTTGAGCTTGCCAGTGCGTTGTTACGGTTCGCCCTTCCAGTAATCCGGTTTGAGCAAGAATGAACACGCCTGCGCATGCTGAGCACAATATTGAACCCTTTTGATGAGACTCAATCAGATAATCCGTTAGCCTATCATCACGCTCTAGGTAGTAACTGCCATCTAAGTTTGGCGGCAATAAAATGATATCGGCTTTAGATTCTTCATTTGAGTTAGCCGATAAAACCGATAAGTCACCACAAGGCTTAATCTCAACCTGGAACCGAACCGTTTCACTTTCAGAATCAAGGCTATTCGCCATCTGAAGAAATTCTTTTACTCCAAACACAGCGCTCTGCAGAGAGCCTGGGTAATCGATGATTTCGACCTTTACTGATTTTGTCACTATTGCCATAGAGTCTGTCATTTTTGACGTGCGTTAAAAAACAGAGAGTAGTCATAATATCCCTACACCACAAGACATTAACAACAAAGGTATGGATTATGAGCAATACTGCACTACTACTTATTGATTTCCAAAACGACTACTTTCCTTCATACGAAGGCGCGAAATGGGCACTCTCTGAAACAGAAAAAGCGGCAGAAAAAGGCGCGCAATTACTCGATACATTCCGCAATAAGAAACTACCAATTGTTCATGTACGCCATGAATTTCCAACCAATGAAGCACCGTTCTTCTTGCCACATTCCGATGGTGCTCAAATCCATAGCAGCGTGGCACCTCTGCAAGATGAGCGAGTGATTGTGAAACAGCAGATCAATAGCTTTAGAGATACAGAACTGGACAAAGTATTGAAGGAACAAGGCGTTGAAAGGCTAATCATTGTCGGCGCGATGAGCCACATGTGTATTGACGCAGTGACTCGCGCAGCAACTGACTTGGGTTATGAATGTCACGTCGCCCACGATGCTTGCACCACACTGGATATGGAGTTCAATGGCGTTAAAGTACCGGCAGAACATGTTCACGCGGCATTCATGGCAGCACTTAGCTTTGGTTATAGCAACGTTGCCACAGCAAACGAGCTAGAGAAGCTGCTTTAATCAAGATCCGCCTATGTGGTAAGCACTCAGATTCGTGATTGCCACCTAAACTGACGGTCTACATATTAAAAGCACAAAAAAGGCGCCGATTAAGGCGCCTTCTGACTAGAAACAATTTCAGATTAAGCTGCGGCAGTTTGACGCGCAGGATGCTTAATAAACACAGCAACGATAGCAACAATAGCCAATGCGAAACAGTAGTATGAGTTAGAAACGATCTCTAACGGCGATAGGTTAAATACAGAACCTAGTAGCAATACCTGTGCACCATAAGGCAACACACCTTGAATCACACAAGAGAAGATATCCAATAAGCTCGCCGAGCGACGTGGAGATACATCGTTCTCTTCTGCTAATTGACGAGCAACACTACCAGAGACAATGATCGCTACTGTGTTGTTTGCCGTGCACATATTCACCATAGACACCAAGCCAGCAATACCCAACTCACTTGCACGGCCATTCGCTTGCTTAGAGTGTGAAGAACCAAACGCACGAATCACACCACTTACAAGGTTAGTCAGGAACGCAAGTCCACCTTGGCGACGCATCAGCTCACTCAAACCACCGATCAGCATCGACAGTAAGAAGATTTCCTGCATGTTACCGAAACCTGCATAGATATCTTGAGCGTAATCCGTCAAACCATAGTTCTCAACAGAACCTAGGCTCACACCACCCGCCAGCAAGATACCGATTGTTAGCACAACGAACACATTCATGCCCGATACTGCAAGAATCAAAATAGTGATGTACGGCAGAACTTTCAGCCACTCGATTGGACCCGTTTCAGGCACTTGAGTTGCGGTGCTGTTGAAAGCAAAGATAACAATCGCAATCAATGCAGCAGGAAGTGCAATACGGATGTTCTCTTTAAACTTGTCTCTCATCTCACAGCCTTGCGAACGTGTCGCGGCAATCGTGGTATCAGAGATGATCGAAAGGTTGTCACCAAACATCGCGCCACTTAAAACAACGCCTGCAGTCAGTGGAATGCTCATGCCTGCTGAGTCAGCAATGCCCAATGCAACAGGCGCTACCGCTGCGATGGTACCCATCGAAGTACCCATTGCTGTCGCGATGAACGCAGAAATTAGGAAGATACCCGGTAGGATCATGCTTGTCGGAATTGCAGATAGACCAAGATTTACCGTCGCATCAACACCACCAGAAGCCTTAGCAACCGCCGCGAAGGCACCTGCCAATAGGTAGATCATACACATTGCGATAATGTCTTTGTGACCTACTCCACTTAAGAACTGTTCAATAGCACGGTTCAATTTATCTTTGCTCAACAGCAGCGCCAACATCACAGCAGGTAGAGCCGCAATTGGAGCTGGAAGCTGATAGAAAGCAAAATCGACGCCTTGCAGTGACAAGTACGTACCTACGCCAATAAACAGCGCTAGGAACACGATCAGAGGGATAAGTGCCACTGCCGAAGGGGCAATTACCGCATTAGAATTTTTCGAATTGGACATGGAACGACAACACTATAGAACAGGAAGGAGAGCAGACTAATGTCACACTTAGGACTTGTCAACGTCTAGACGTCTAAACACCCAATATAATGCAAAGTAATAAGAACTCTATTGAAGATCACATAATAGAAAAGGCTATTTACTCACCAGTAAATAGCCTTTTGAGAACAGATTGCTTTTCGAGAATAGATAGCGTTTACACAGAAACTCGCTTTTGCTTATTTAGTGCGCTTGCTAGTTTAGCTTTTTTGTTTGAACGTCACTTGGTACTCTCCAATACCATCATAAGCAACAGTTATAAGATCGTCGAAATCAAGCTCAACCACACCACAGTAAGACCCTGTAATGATTGCCTCACCCGCTTCAAAACTGACTCCACGCTTGGTCATGGTATCGATCAACCAGTAAACGGGATTTTGAGCTAATGCGTTAGGGTGAGTACCAGAAAATGCCTGTACTTTTCCAGCTTGCGTTATGGCCACTTCTACCTTGGCCGCAGCAAACGCTTTATCTTTCTCTATCTTAGGACCAAGAAACAGGCCTTGGTTTGCCAAACAATCGGCTAAAACCTCGTAAAACTCCGCACCACTGTCATCAGCAAAGCGAGATTGAATTAGCTCAAGTGCCATATGGCAAGATCCAATGGCATCATTGATGTGTGCTTCGCTGTAACCATTTGAGTTCGCAGGCAAAGGCTTAGCCAATACAAAAGCGATTTCTGGCTCCACTCGGGCTACCTCTTTACCTGATACTGAACCTGTGTCTGCGAACAGTTCACAAACTTCACCTTGCTGTACGTTTTCAGCGAAAATAGGTGCTACGATAAATTTGTTTTCTGCAAAAGGTAACAGACACTTCCAGCCCCCCACTTTATCTGCGCGAATTTCAATCATGGACTCTTGAATGGCTAACGCATCATCTAAACTGGTTGGGCGATATGGTTCGATTAATCTTGGCGCTTTAGTTCCCGCAGTGCGACGGCTTAATAACTCTTTAGCCGCCTGCTCAAATACACTTGTCATAATATACCGTTTAATTTAGAACGATTAGAAATAGGCTTGGGCAATGGCATCACTCATGCGATGGTTGCACCATAAAGTGTTCAAAGGCCTATTGTCACATGTCCCGCAAGTGAACACATACCGCTAAGTCAATATATTAAAAGAAAAGCCAGCACCTGATGATCAGATTGAAGTGACCCCGTAAAGTTGGACATTTCTGTTAAGCGGCTTTCAAGGCCTGAGTTCGATATTCTATCGGAGTCAGGCCTTTTAGTTTCACTTTTATACGATTGGTATTGTAGTACTCGATATACTCTTTGATTTGCGCTATCAGAGCATCTGCATCTTCAAAGCTTTGGTTGTGATACATCTCTGTTTTGAGTAAAGCAAAAAAATTTTCAGCAACAGCATTATCCAAGCAGTTACCTTTTCTCGACATGCTTTGCGTTAACCCACTCTCCGCTACCTTTTTCTGATACTGTCGATGACGATATTGCCAACCTTGGTCGCTATGTATAATTGGCTTTGAGTTGGGTTTAAGCGTTGATATAGCCTCCGTTAGCATATCCGTGACAAGCGGCAAGCAGGCATTCTTGGCCACTCTATAAGCAACCACCTCCTGAGTAAACAAGTCGACAACGGGAGATAAGTATACTTTCTGCTCTTTGACTTTAAACTCCGTGACATCAGTTACCCATTTTTCATCGGGTTGAGTCGCACTAAAATCTCTTTCAAGCACGTTGGGAGCAGCTGTTCCAGACTCTCCTCGGTATGAACGATACTTTTTAATCCTGACCGTCGATTTAAGGTTGAGCTGAGCCATAAGCCTTTGAACCGTTTTGTGATTAAGCACGAACCCCCGATTTTTTAGTTCCAAGTGAATACGGCGGTAGCCGTATCGTCCCTTATGTTCATGATAAATTGACTTTATCAACCGCAGCTCACGTTCGTAGCTATTTGGGCGCTTGCTCGTTTGAGCCTGATAATAAAAGACACTTTTTGCCAGCTGTAGAGTGTGCAGTAAGTGCTTTAACGGGTACTTGCCTTTAAGAGTTAGAGCTATGACCGCTTTTTCTTTGTTCGACGGTTTTTTTCCTGCTCCAACTCTTCCAACTTTTTTAGAACGGCATTCTCGGTTCGCAAGTAGAGCAACTCCTCTTTTAGCTCCTCAAGCGTCATTTCATCATCAGGCTTAGTGGTACGTTGAGGGTGCTGTTTCATTGGAGGTCTTCCTTTCTGGCGCATTTTGAGCCCTTTGATACCGAGCTCATTAAATCTTTTGAGCCAGACAGAGAGTATCCCAGGGGATGAGAGGTTTAATATTGCGCTAGTGTGCGTGAGAGACCAATCATTCGTCCACATTAAATTCAATGCTTTTCGTTTTTCCTGAGCAGTAGCAGCATGCTTAGTTGGTAAAAATGAGTTAGCACCATGGATGGCAAAGACTTGAGCCCAATACCGTATCTGTCTTGAAGAAATTGAATATTGTTTTGCTAAGTAGAGAGATGATGTGCCATCTAAGTATTGCTTAGCAATGATACATTTTAGCTCTCGGTTATATTTGGACATAAAAAGACCCCCAATAATTGGTGTCCAACTATTGGGGGTCAGTTCAGATTGCTGGCTTTTTGAATATGTCATTGCGGACAAGCGCTACGCGCCTTTCAGTGTCTTCTTAAGATTTTGTATGAAGTTTCTGAAGTGAGGCATGAAATCTACAAACAGAGGGTGTTTTCTATCTTGCATCATCAACGGTCCCAGTAAGCGAATACTTACACCTAGTCTCGTTGCGGATTGCTCGTCTAAGCCACTGTCCTGCTTGATCTTTTCAACAATCGCGAACATATTTTCTCTGTCTTCAATTTCAAACTGCATGGTTTGCAGTTCACGATCTTCCTTGATGTTCACTTCTTCGATAGTGATACGGTAGTGATTGTGTTTGCCTGTGATTGTTTGCATCGCCATTACTGTCTCCTAACTTGAATTTACGAACAATTAAGTTGATAATGTCAACCATAAATATAGTAGTTGACATTGTCAACCACTTTTCTGAGGATCGTTTATGTCTGATAACACATCGCTAGAATCCATCTTCCGCTTAGTGCACTCTTTGAAACGTCAAATGAGCGAACAGATCGAGAGCTTGGATTCTGAGATCGCACCTATGAATATTCGTGTCATGAAGATCATTACTAAGAAATCTCCATGTACGGCTATCGATATCGCGCACTTCCTAAACCGCGATAAAGCACAGGTCACGAGATTAGTTAATGCGTTGATCAATCAAGAACTTGTGAAGAAGTCTCCAAACCCCGAAGACAAACGTAGCCAGTTGTTGGTGCTGACTAATAAAGGTGAAGAGATCATGACTAAGGTTTCGAATATTGATCGAGAGATGCTACAGAGAATGACTAAAGGCATGGCCGAAGATGAACTAGAACAATTCCGAAAAGTCGCTAACAAAATGGCTAAGAATCTGGAAGATTACGCTAAGTAGAATAAGCCCTTTCGAACAAGTCACTCGTTTCAAAAAGCAAAAACGCCACCGAATCTTACGATTGGTGGCGTTTTGTATATGAGCAGGTTTGATACAGATTAGTAGTATGGCTGCATCAGATTAGATAGCCGTTCTAATTAGATGACAGCTCTAATTCGATGCCAGTTTCCACCATGCTTGAACAGGTACTGGTTCTGAAATCACTAAACGTTCGCCCATGACAGGGCTTACCATTTGCACATCTCGCTCTTTGCTTATCGTAAGAGCTTGTTCCATTGGGTCTTGCCAGTCGTGCATAGAAAGGTCAAATGTACTGTTGTGGATTGGCATCATCACCTTACCTTGAAGGTCGATGTGCGCTTGAACACTTTGCTCTGGGAACATATGAATATCGGCCCAAAGTGAGTTGTACGCACCCGTTTCTACCATGGTCAAATCAAACGGCCCGAAACGTTCACCAATCTCTTTGAAGCCATTGAAGTAACCAGAGTCACCACTAAAGAATACTTTCTTATCTGAAGCGTTAATCACCCAGCTACCCCATAGGGTTTGGTCACGGTCGAGCAAGCCACGACCAGAGAAATGTTGGGTTGGAGTCAAAGTAAACTCGATGTCGGCAGCTATTGCTGATTCCCACCAGTTCAACTCAATGATCTTTGCTTTATCCACGCCCCACTTTTCCAACAGTGCGCCCACTCTTAATGGCACTAAGAATGTCCCTACTTTGTCGGCTAATACTTTAACCGCACCTTTATCTAAATGGTCGTAATGATCATGGCTGATCACTACCACATCAATATCAGGTAATTCTTGTAGTGAAATTGGTGTTGGGTGGAAACGCTTTGGTCCCATCCATTGCACGGGTGATGCACGATCACTGAATACAGGATCGGTCATCACTAACTTGCCATCCAGTTTCATCATCACGCTTGAGTGACCTAAGCGGTACGCAACGTCTTCTTGCTCTTGAATAAGCTGTTCTGCTGTCATCGGTATTAGAGGCAGTGCTGCGCGTGGTACTGGCTCATTTCTTTCTACAGTTACATACGCCTTCAAGATTGAAAAAATATCAGACATACCCGATTTGTATTCCAGTTCACTGTTAACAAACTTCTTCGGAAGCTTATCTAGATTGTCATTTGATTGTGAACCTGTGCTTACGATAGCGACCACGGCAAGTACTCCTAAAATCGGTAATAAATATTTTTTCATTAGTCTCTCTTCAACCGTTGGGAAAGCCCAACCCAAAAACTACACTGGATAGTTTACATACCAAAAAACAAAAGTAAACCAATCAGTGTAATTTTCTATTCATTGAATTTGGATCTGAAACGCTACGTATGCCGAGCAAAGACCAATGTGGACATATTAAATCTGTACAAATATCGCACAGCACTCATTTCTAGACTTCATTTATTGACCAGAAAGTCAGGTTTTAATTAACATTACATTTACAAATGGAGTTGAATGTTTTTAGAAGGGAATCTAAATTGCACTTTACGATACGAACTAAAGCAATATTGGCGACGATCATCGCTGCGCTGGCCATTATTAGCCTGATGGGGATATATTCATTTCAATCAAGCCGAACCATCCTGATTGACAGAACCTTTGAAAGAGAGCTTCCCGCGTCACTTGGCGAGGTGAGCAATGAAATCAATCTCAAGCTGGAAACGCCTATTCTTGCATCAAAGATGATGACGCTTTCACCTTTAATGCAACAAACCAGACTTTCGCAAGAAGAGCTTCAAACCTATCTTCAATCTGTTAAAAATGAGTTCAACGCGATCAGTGCCTATTACGTTTCCAACGAAGCAAGCACTTACTACACCCATAACGGCGTGCTAAAAACGATCTCTACCAATGAACAAAGCGACCAATGGTTCTACCGATTCATCGAGTCAAATCAGCCATTTGAGCTCTCTTTAGATATTGATGCAGCCACCGGAATCCCGGCACTGTTTGTTAACTATGCAGTCACTCGCAATGGCGAACGTATTGGCGTGACTGGCATTGGCTTAACGTTGGAAAGTATTACTCAATTGATCAGCAACTATAGCGTCGGAGAAAGCGGTATTGTTTTTCTTGTCGATCGACAAGGGATCATCAAGGTTCACCCAGATAAGAACCTGATTGGACGTTCACTAGACTCTGTAGGCATTGAAGCTAGTCAGTTAATCGGCAGTAAACAAACTGTCGTTCATGAAGCTATTGTCGAAGGTCAGCCGCTGATCCTGGGATCTAAAGCGATGCCGGGTATTGGTTGGACTCTGATTACGCAAATTCCTAAACAAGACGTACTAGGTGAATTAAATGGCTTCAGCCAAACCATCATCTTTATGGCGCTGCTCATTGCTGCCATTTATACGCCGATCGCAGCATGGGCGACCAACAAGCTCTTGCTTCCGTTTGTGGAAGTAGCCGAGCGATTACAACAGATAGGGAAAGGTGGTGGTGACCTCACCTTTCGCTTAGATGATTCGCGACATGATGAAATAGGACAAATCGCGAAAGGCTACAATCAGTTCGTGCAATATCTAAGTGATTTACTCAAAGATGTCTCAAACACGGGTATCCAAATATCTGAATCTATTCAAGGTGTCGATCACATGGCGCAGTCGATGGAGCAAGACATCAAGCAACAAACCAGCCAGATAGAACAAGTTGCAACAGCCATTCACGAGATGGGAGCCAGTTCTGACGAAATCGCCCAAAATGCCAATGGTGCCGCCGATAGCGCACAACATGCAGCGAGTGCGATTAGCATTGGTCAAAAGTCCGTTTCTGTCACTTCAGAAAGCATCGAGCATATGAACAAGCAGCTCGATGACACAACGGAGATTATCAATCAACTCGCTCAAGATGCGAACTCCATTGATACCGTGTTAGATGTCATCAACAGTGTCTCTGAGCAAACGAACTTATTAGCTCTGAATGCCGCGATAGAGGCCGCTCGAGCCGGCGAACAAGGTAGAGGTTTTGCAGTGGTAGCAGACGAAGTAAGGACTCTCGCCTCACGAAGCCAAGCATCGACCGAAGAGATTCGAGGTATTATTGAAAAGCTTCAGCAACGCACTCAACAAGCCGTGACAGCTATCGAGACCAGTACTACCCTTGGCAGTAATTGTCAGGTTGAAGCCTCCAACTCAGAGCAACAACTCTCGAGTATTTCTCATAGTGTCGACGAGATGAATGCCATGAACATGCAGATCGCCTCAGCAACGGGTCAGCAATCGAACGTCATCAACGAGATCTCACCGCATATCTCTGGAATTTCTGAAATAGCCAGAGAGAGCGACAATATGATAGAGAAAACGGCGCAAGAGTGTCAGCACCTACGTGCCAAAGCAATGCATTTAACGAGTTTGGTTTCTCAATTCAAATGCTAGGTTCAATGGAACACGAAATACGCTGACCACTCCCATTCAAGTTAATCAGCGGACCATACATTCTTGAAATCTGGCCATCCCCAGTTGGTGATGGCTACGTTTTTCAGAATGCCTTGGAAACGCACGGTTTGTAAGTGATGGAACATCGGCACTAACCAATAATCAGAAATCAATGTCGATGCAATAGGCTCCAGCTCAGCCAAGTAATTCGGCAATTCAACCGTTGCTTTGTGCTGATCTAATCGTTGCTTGAGCCAATCACTGTTCATCTCTCCAAGCGCGGAATGCAATACAGGGTCATTCATCAACCACGAGAACAGCGAAGATGGCGCATTATCATCGAGATTCAGGTTACACAATACCAAATCTTCTTTTAAATCGCCCCGCTGAGAAAGCTGAGCTAATTCTCGAAAACTGTAAGTATTGACCTCAACTTCCACACCATGTCGTTTGAGAATATCTGACACCGAAATAGCGCATCGATAGAGGGCATAGTAGTTATAAACCGCAATGCTCAATTTCTTAGGCAACTCACTCTCTTTAGAGGGCGTTCGATAAAGCTTCTGCCAACTGGGCAATATGTTCTGAGCCAAAGAGACACTGAATAAGCCTTGGTTTTGCTCCAGCTGCGTCAAAATAGCCTGTGGGTTTGCAAGTGATGATAGATACTTACGTTGCTCATCACTTAACGAGTTAACCGCTGAGTTTTGGTTAAATAGAATAAACAAACAACCGTCTTCGATTCGACTGCGGAGCCCGTCTGTTTCAGCAGACACCAACTCAGTGTCGCTCTTTCCTAATTGATGAAAACAGGCCGAATCTTCATACGGTGACACCTGCATTTGGCTGTCATCGAATCGAGCGCTACCAGTCATCGATTCCTCAAACTGCCAAATAGTCACCTCATCGGTTAACGAGCGACAACCATAAAAGTGTTCGAATGCCGAGAGCTTGATGCGCTCGCTGTTGGTTTCAACCACTCTGAAAGGGCCCGTACCAATCACAGCATGAGAAGCTGAGTTTAGTGATGAAGGTTCACGGGTTACCTGTGCTGCCGGTTGAATCGAATACTTAACGCCAGCTAACAAACCCGCAAAGCCAGTATCCGCTTGGGTTAACTTAAAACTGATCCTTAATGGCTGCTCACTGTAAATGGAAGAGACATGAGCTAACTCAGCTTGATAAAAAGGCAGAGCTTGTAAAGCAGTAAACAAAGCAACTAGCTGTTTGGCATCAACAGGCTGCCCATCATGGAACCTCAAACCGGGGCGCAGATAGAAAGTCCAAACCAATTGCTCAGTATCATATTCCCAGTGGTGAGCTAACTCTGGCTTCAGTTCGCCCTTACCGTTACATGTCACTAAGCAGCTAAAGACTTGTCTGATCAAAAATCGTTCACTACTGCGATGTATATGATGTGGAAACAGCTCCTCAAACTTGCGTTTATAGGTTAATTGAACATGCAAGAGTCCTTCACGCATGGTTGCGCCGGAGGTTTCTTGCAGTAAAGAGCCAAACACAGCGCGATCATTATCTAATATCGAGAGTGCTTTTTCATATTTGCCCTGCTCTATCAGCTTACTCGCGATATGCTGAGCCAGTTCTGGATTGCTAAAACGCAGTGTTAAGTTAGAGCGTTGATTCCTGCCAACTTTTGGTTCCCACACTACCCATTCAACTTGATGCATTTTGCCTAACAAGGTTCGAGCATGGCGCAAGCTTGTAAACAACTTATCTGCCACTTCCGTTAAGGTCACGGAGTGAGAAATGTTTGGCTCGAACGATTCTAGCCGCGTGTAGTAACGCATCATGTTTAGATCAGACAAATAATGAACCTTTTAAACGTAGCTCTTCCTAATTAAGCCCATTATAAAACACAATCATAAAAAAGTAGTGCGATATGACCAAAACAGGAACAACAAATAAAAATACCATCTGTTTTTTAGTTCCTCTTAATTAACCATAATGAACGGGTCAGCAACAAACCATAGGTTGTCAATAAAGCCTAACTAGAGAGAGTAATGACCATGAGAAAATACTATCTTAACAAGCTAAAAAGCACCTGCAGTAAGCTCGAAAGAGAAGCACTACGAACACTTTTAGATCTATGTAACTGGCGTTATTAGTACACTTTTTAGCACCGAGTAAACGCGAGTTGAGCACGATCTAATATGCTCCTACCCCCAATATGTATATGGAATCCACGTATTTACAAAGTGAAATAATTAATAAAAGTTAAGATGCGTACGTATATTCGGCTTCTTGGTGAAGGAGCTACCTTCTAGCCTTTGATGTTTGCGCACCTACCGTCCTCATCGAGTTATCAGCCTCTTAAAGCGTCACATTTTGGTCAGGTTTTCAGTAGGTTGGTCTTACCTTTTATGCATCATCATTTTGTAAGATTTTAGAATTTGTTAGTGATTAATTAGTGAGTAATACTGGTTTATATTCAGTCTCATACCGAAGCATTGCCCACGCAGTCCGTACCACTTTGTTAGCCAGTGCAATGCAGGCCTTCTTGAAGCCGATACGATCTATGATGCTTCTCAACCAAGCATCCTTTTGAGTCTTCGGTTTTTCGGGTAGTCGTCCAACGTAAGACATTGCACCAAGATAAAGAAGCGAGCGTAGCTCCTTCACACCACCGCATTTATCGATCCCAATCATAAAGACTTTGCCACCTGAACTGTGTTGTTTCGGCGTAAGACCAACAAACGCTGAAGCTTGTCTTCCATTCTTGAACTGCTTTCCATCACCAAGAGTTGTATAGAGCATCGCAGCAGTTGTTTCACCAACACCTTCAATTTCCATTAATCGTTGGCATGGTTCTATCTGACGGGTTAAAGCATTTTTCTCTTTTTCGAACACGATGAGTTTTGCTTTCAGTTCTTTATATTGATCCCACAGCGTGGACAGAACGGATACAACATTTGCTGGTATTGATGTCTCTCCATCAAGCACTGTTTGAACCGATGTTTTTAATCCTTTTTCACCTTTAGGGTTAGCAATACCATAGCCTAAAATGGTGCCTCGAATATGCTGCCCCAAAGAAACCACACTGCGAGATAAGAAACGACGACTACTTTCCATGGATTGCATAGATTGCTGTTCAAGCGATTTTGGACGACTATATTTGATACCGATTTGGATAGCTGCGTTAGCGATAGCAAGAGCATCATTGTGATCAGTTTTATGGCCTTCCAAGTACCCTTTTACTTTCTTAGGATTGATGATCCGTACTTCGTGTCCAAATTTTTCGGCCAACTGCCCCCAATAATGGCAGCCGCAACACCCCTCCATAGCGACAATTGAAGGCTTGGCTTTGGCGAGAAACTCTTTCATTTTTTGGCGACTTAGAGGCTTATTGGACAGCAACTCACCATGAATGCTGATATGACAGGCTTGAAGAACATTTTTTGCTAAGTCGATAGCGATAACATTACTAGTCAACATATTGGAACCCTCTTTTTATCTCGTTCTCCTAAGCCTAGTTCGGCAGAGGAGGGAGTGGATTCCATACATCAAGTTAGGTCTCAACTCGCTTTTCCATTCCCATTCCCCTCTCAAGCCTGCTGTACCAATAGCTCACACAATCGATAAATTTCCATTGTCGACTCGACAAATTTAATTCGTTTTCTTAGTTGAACGAAAAGCCTTAAGGTTCGCCCCGAAGCAAGCAAGGAGCCTCAGAAAAAACTGAGAGCTCAGCTAACAACTAAATAAT